>JADFFQ010000052.1 GCA_022568135.1 Planctomycetota bacterium
CCCGGTCAATCAGTTCCTGCGCATTGAGCCGAATGGCGAGGCTTCCAGGGGATTGCCATGAAGCCCGGAGGCAGAGACCGTCAACAGCGCCGGGGCCGGCGAGGGAAGGCGAATCGCCCCAATACCGCACGGCGGCTGCGCTGGTGGGAGGTCCCCGCAGGGCTGGTCGTGATTGGCGGCTGGGCGTATCTGCTCTTCGGCCCGAGCCTGGCGGTCGGCAACAGGGCACAAATCAGCTTCCCGCGCCTGGAGATCAGGACCGACCCCAGCGGTAGCCAGTTCGTGCAAACAGACGCAGCGGCGCTGCGGGCGGCGTTTGAGCACGCGGGCCTGCCCGATCCACCGGACCTCGACGGCGCGGACCCGGTCCCCGTGGCTATTCTGCTGCGCTTCGCGAGAGAGTGGGGTGACACTCGCAACGTTGCTGCCCTGGGCCAACTGGGTCAGATCTACCAGGCACTCGAGGAGCACGAAGCCGCGCTGGCGTGCTTTGCAGCCGCGGCCCAACTTGATACGTCCGATGTCCGTTGGCGGTACGGCCTCGGCATCGAGTGTCAAGCCATGGCGTTGACTGACCTGGCGATCGATGCGCTTGATCAAGCCCGCCGAATGGACCCCGACTATCCGACAACCTATGCGCGTCTGGGCGCTTTGTATTTGGATCGCAAAGACTTCGAACGGGCGGAAGCGCAATACAACGAGTATCGAACGCGGCTTCCGAACCGCTCCTTGGGGTACGTGGGGCTCGGTCGTGTGGCACTGGCTCGCGGCGACGAAGTTCGCGCCCAGGAGTTGTTGAGCACGGCGGTTCGGGTGATGCCGAACGACTTTCTAGCCCATCGCCTGCTTGGCCGGGCGCTTGCGGCGCTCGGTAGGCACGAGCTCGCCCGGCGTGAACAGGATCTGGCTGAGCGTCTTCCGCAGTACTCCGGGTGGCTGAGCTTCGATCCTCGCTTGCAGGAGTCAAACGCGCTGGCCAATACCCAAGGCTACCTGACCAACCAGATGCGAGCAGCGGCGGCGGGCGAGGACTGGGCGACCTTCGTGCACCTCGCTGAGCTGCTGCTGCGGCGCCGCCCCCAGGACTTCTCGACGCTGGGTAACCTCGCGGAGGCCTACCGCAAGCTCGGCCGGCTCGACGAAGCAGAGGCCCTGGCTGATCGCGCGATCGAGCTCAAGCCGGACGGAGCGGCCTTGTACTGTGTTCGTGCGGTGATCGCCTTCCAGCAGCGCGACTTCTCCGCGGTGCACGAAGCGCTCGAGGTTGCGGAGGCGCTCGATCCTCAACTCGCTCGGATCTACGACCTGCGCGGCCGTGCATTGTTCCTGCAGCAACGACCGGCTGAGGCGATCACGGCCATGCAGCGGGCGGTGGCGCTGGATACGTCGGCCGGGAATCCGCGCCTGGTGCTGGCGGAGATGTTTCGACAGACCGGCGACACCGCCGAGGCGCTTCGCCTTCTCTCGGACCTGCTCGAGCTGGACCCTCATAACGCCAAAGCGCGGCAGTTGCTGGACGCGATCCGGGTGGGCAGCGCCGGTCCCGATGGATAGGGCCCGCTCGATTGCATCCAACGTGCGGGCACGGAGGGGCAAGAACCGTACCTCGCCCTTCGACGCGGTAGAAGGGCCAGGAACCTGGAATGTGATCAAAAGAGGTGCGATGTAGAAGGGAGTCGTTGACCGACTCTGCAAAAAAGATCCACGCCGTGCTCGCCAGCACGGCGCGGAGAGAAGAGAGAGAGTCAGTGGGGCCTTGGCGCCCCAACTCCGCGCCTCGCCTTTCGACGAGGCGCGGAAGAGAGAGTCCCTCGGGGACCGACCTGATCCCCGCGAAATCCACGCCGTGCTTGCCAGCACGGCGCGGAGAGAAGAGAGAGAGTCAACGGGGCCTTGCCGCCCCAACTCCCCGCCTCGCCTTTCGGCGAGGCGCGGAAGAGAGAGTCCCTCGGGGACCGACCTGATCCCCGCGAAATCCACGCCGTGCTTGCCAGCACGGCGCGGAGAGAAGAGAGAGAGTCCGGTGGGGACTTCGAGGTCCCCCAACTGCACGCCTCGCCTTCCAGCGGGACGCTGCGGAGAGTCGCTGGGGGGACCGACCTGATCCCCGCGAAATCCACGCCGTGCTTGCCAGCACGGCGCGGAGAGAAGAGAGAGAGCTTCTTAGGGACCGCGGCGGTCCCCAAAATCCCGACCGGACCTGTCGATCCGGCGAGGAGCAAGCGGTGGCAGAGGCCTCGCAGGCGGGTTCGACTCGCTGTGGGCCTTCTCGCCACCTGATCGGGAGGAGGGAATCAGCGACGTCAACTCGACCGGCAGGTCGGGCGAGCCGTGCATCCAGCCGCCGTGGATACGCCAACGACGCGATGGCTGGGCCTCGGCGGACGATGGCGACGGTTGTGACGATCCAGCGGTCCAGGCGTCGTCCAGCAGCCGAATCGCCTCCGCCGCCTGCACCGAGTCTTTCACGTACACGTCACAGCCAAGTTCCGCCGCCTCGCGCGTAAAGCCGAGGTCGGTGAGCAGTCCGACGGTGCGGACGGCTGTGGGAAAGCAGTGGTGATCGGCCAGCAGGCTTCGCAGGGCCGGGCCTTGGCGGCTCAACGTCGGATGGTCCAAGGCGATACACACCACGACGAAATCGTTTTCACCCAAAACCAGGCTTCGGCGAATCGAGCTGATATGGGCGACGACGGCCGCGTGGTCCACGCCATGTTCCGTCAGCGCGCGGCGCAACTCTTCGGCCATGGATGGCTCGCCCACTACAACTGTTACATGAGCTCTCAGGCTTCTCATACATCTTGCCACCTACACAAACGCCGTGCCAGGCCGGCTGTGGTCTGGGGGCTGCAAACTGTGGTTTGCATGGCTTTGCGGGGCATGGCCGGGCGGGATCGCCGCATGTGGCGACGCCGGGTGACGCAGAATTGCGACGCGCCGATGGCCTTGCACCGGCCTTAGCCGCATCGATTCGCATTCACGCGACAATCTGTCGCAGATCTGCGGCGCGGCGGTCCGGCGCGCGCCTGGCCGGCCAAAGAAATTGGAGAAATTATCCGCCCCGGAACCCCTGCGGCGACGCCGGCGGTCGCAGGTGAGCTCGGATCATCGCTCTTGAAGCCAGCGATAGATTGTGCTGCGGTGTACGCCGAAGATTGCCGCGGCCCGGCTGATCGAACCGCGAGAGTCGGCCAGCACTCGTTGGACGGCTTCGAGCTTGACCTGCTTCAGCGACCGGACTCGTTGCGTGGCCTCATTCGACTCGTGGAGTCGACAGATTTCCTGGAGGCGTTGGGCTGTCACCGGCTGCCCGGGGCAAAGCACGTGGAGCCGTTCAACGACACTGCGAAGCTGGCGGATGTTGCCCGGCCAGGGATAGCATCTCAGCAGGTTCATCGCCGACCGGTCAAACACGAGCTTCGACTGTTTGTACAGGGCCGCAAACTCGCCATTGAAGGCCTCAAGCAGAATGGGCATCTCCGTTGGCCGTTCCCGCAGAGGCTTGACCCGCAGCTGAATCACATCCAATCGAAACAGCAGATCCTCGCGGAACTT
The DNA here is from genome assembly GCA_022568135.1 of Planctomycetota bacterium. Taxonomy (GTDB): domain Bacteria; phylum Planctomycetota; class Phycisphaerae; order Phycisphaerales; family SM1A02; genus JADFFQ01. Next base: position 3,556 of record JADFFQ010000052.1, read on the forward strand.
CGAGTCGGCGACGGCCTGCCTCAAGTCGACGTTGGCCGCGGCGATGATCCGCACATCGACCACGATCGGGCGTGACCGGCCCACCGGCTGCACTTCGTGCTCCTGCAGCAGGCGCAGCAGCCTGGTCTGGGCCGACGCGGGAAGCTCGCCGATCTCGTCGAGGAACAACGTGCCTCCCTCGGCAGCCCGGACCAGGCCAAGGTGATCGGAGGTCGCGCCGCTGAACGACCCGCGGACATGGCCGAACAATTGGCTATCCGTGAGGCTCTCAGGGATGGCCCCACAGTTGACCGGCAGGAACGGGTGATCGCGGCGAAGGCTGTTCCTATGCACCCACTTGGCAAGATGCTCCTTGCCGACGCCGGTCTCGCCCGCAATCAGAATGGTGCAGTTGGATCGCGCAGCACGCTTCACGAGCTGGATCCAACCTTCGATTGTCGATCCGGATCGTCCCTCCGACTCGATGCCCTCTAAAGCAAACGTGTCCAGACGATCCAGAACTTTCGACCCGCTGGCCATTCCTTGCCCTCTCTCTTCTCTCCGGCCCCGCTGTCACGAGTCGTCCGCGCAGTACCCTCCTTCGTTCGTGCATCACGATTGAAGCGCCCCGGATCGACTGTCTGCGGCTTCCGCTGTGGCGAGCGAATAGATATGGAAGCCGCTAGCGATGTTGCTCAGGCGGGTTATTGCTCCAGGTCTTGATTCCAGTCGCAGTGCGGCCCGGCAGCGTTCGTCTAAGACGGCAGCCCCGCCCCAAAGCCTGATTCGAACCGCAATACCGCAACATGTTCTTCTCTCTTCGTACACCTCTGCCGGTCGCGCTGGGGCCTCCTCATGCGCCGACCCCCGCACATCCCAGTTCTCGCGGCACTTTCTCTCTCCTATGCGACAGCGCAATCGGGGTTTCGTCAACCCTTTTCTTCGCAGAATCCGAAAATAGTCCATAAATGCCCCAGCCGGAATCATTTGAGCGGCTCGGGGAATCGGAGCGAATTGCCCAACTTTACGGGCGAACCCCGGCGTCGAGGATCCGCCCAGAGGCCCGCGTCAGCTCTGATCGCCGCCGAACCTGATCTTGCCAGCCGCCGCGCCCTCGCGAGCAGGTTCCACCAACCACCCAGCGTCATCCGTCCCAAGCGCTCCCATAGCCCCCGGCTCCGCCGGGGGATCGGCGGATATTCGGGGCGGATATTCGGGACAGGATATTCGGGACAGTCACCTATGGCGGATATTCGGGATATTCGGGATATTCGGGGGATATTCGGGGGATATTCGGGACAGTCACCTATTGGGGATATTCGGGACAGTCACCTATTTACATCCGTGCTGAGTAGTCCATTCATCAAGGTGTGCTCACCTTCGTGCGTTTGCGCTTGGGTCGGACGACGGCAGGCTTTGGCGGTCGACCCAGCGGCTCCGCGCGGAGCCGTCGCCCCAATCGGCGCTCCAACTTCGCCAGGAAGGCGTCGCTCGCGAGTGGCCGGCCAGTCTTTGTTTGGCGTCGTATGCGCAGAACCAGGCTGTCATCCTCGGGTTGTTGGAGGATACCCAGCCAGGCGCGCCGACGAACGAACGTTCGCCATGCGGTAAGATCCAGCACGCCGGATCTATCCGGCTGGCCACAATGTGCCGCCGCGCTGGACCATTGATACCGCCAGGGCAGACGAACAAGCCGAGCGCGCACCGGATTGCGTTCGACATAGCGAGCCGCGCGAAGCAAATGGTCGGCGTCCATCGCGAACGAGAAGAAGCGATTCTGCCACAAGTGCCCGCTTCGGCGATGCAATCGGTTGATGTATCTGGCGTAGAGCCAATGCGTGCGGCCGATGGCCAGTGCAAGCGAATCGGAGCGCTCGGGGGTGACGATCAGATGCACGTGATTCTTCATGAGGCAATACGAGAGAACCGAAAGGCCGTAGCGCTGCGCCTGCTGTGTGAGGATGCGCAGATAGGCCCGTCGATCATCGTTGATGAAGAAGACATCCTGGCGGTTGTTGCCGCGCTGCGTGATATGGTGGGCCAGACCGGGTACGACGATTCGCGCGACTCTCGGCATCGCAGACAGCGTAGCCGATAGGGGTAGCGGAAGCGTTTGGAAATAGGTGACTGTCCTGATTTGGCCCCGATAGGGGTAGCGGAAGCGTTTGGAAATAGGTGACTGTCCCGATTTGGCCCCCGATTTGGCCCAGGTGACTGTCCCGATTTGGCGTGTGTGTCGGAAGCATCGGGTATGCGGTCGTCCACCGGGTTGATCCGCCGAAGGCGGACCCGGCTCGCCCGTGCGTGAGCCGGCGCTGCGAAATGATTCTCGCTTGGCTTGCGGGGTCCCTTTGGGTGGCAAAGAGGGTGGGTTGACCGCCATCCCGGGGGTATCGCGAGGGGATCAGGGAAATCGTTGACGATCAAACTGTGCTATACTTTCAGCCCAACCAGGCGAAGGCCTGGGCTCGCTCCGCCTCCTGGGTGGTGGATTTGTGATATGCTGAGCTGGCGGATGCCGGGAAGTTTGATTCTCGCACCTGCGCAATGACGCCAATACACGCCCTTTTCGGGGTAGGTTTCCGTCGCCGACGGTCGAGGCATCGGCGCAATATAGAGCTGATCGTTTCGATCGGCTGAGTGAAGCACAATCAAATCGGCGGCCCGCGTGGAACGACGCGGTTGATCCTCACACGGAGAAGATGATGTCCGACAGGAACTTTGAATTCGGTGACCGGGTTCGTCACGCCCGCAGACCGGAGTGGGGAATCGGGTCGGTCGTCAAGGCCGAGCTGGTCACGGTCGATGGCAACCGAACCCAGCGGGTCTCGGTGCGGTTTCCAAACGCCGGGCTCAAGACCCTCAGCACATCTCGCGCTGAGCTTCAGCTCATCAACGAGCAAGCCAGCCCTAATGGAGCCGGGGATGATGCTGAACTGCTGGCGGGGTGGGAAAGGATGGACGAGGCCGATTGGCTGGCCCCGGTGGTGCGGCGCAAAGTCGACGAGGCGATGGTGGCGCTGTCCTCGGAAGTCCGTGATCCATTCCAGTCCTTGCCCAAGCGATTCGCCTTGTTCCTCGACCTGTATCGCTTCGAACGAACCGGCCGCAGCTTGGTCGACTGGGCGATCGCTCAATCCAGGATCAGCGATCCGCTGAGTCGCTTCACGCGGCACGAGCTCGAGGCGCTGTTCGATCGATGGGCTGCGAATCGCGACAAACATCTGCATCGGCTGATCCAGGAAGCTCGAAGCGACCCGGCCATGGCGAAAGCGGTTGTCGCCTCGGCCTCGCCCGCAGCTCGGGAGGCTGTGCGTCGGCTCACCAACGAGCGTTGATTCGAAGCAACATCCCGCGCGATCGGACACCGGGCCCTACACCCCAAGGTCCGAGAGTCAGCCTGCTGGCACATCATTGGGGGCTATTCCCCACGACCAACTGCCTGGTCCCATGTCCTGGCGCAGCGGTTGTTTGTTCTTCATCGGCGTCACGCCCATGCGAGGTTGTCACACACCGCAATGGCCGGCCAGGGTGAAGGAACAATGCCAAGATGGAAGAGCAGACCTTTCAGATCAAGTTGACCGAGTTGATGAGCCGGATCAAGCAGTTGCCCAAGGACGAGCGGGCCAAGATCGAGCGCCTTGCTCTGGATGCGCAGAAGCGCCGCGAGCGCATCCAAGCCTCGGTCGCCGAGCTTCAGGAATCGCTGGACTATCTTCGCCTGAGCATCAAGTACCTGGTGTTTGATCTGGAAGCGACCCGGCGCGAGAACGTCTATCTGCGAAAGCTCGTCGAGCAAGCGAATCGCGGCGACGCCTCCGATCGCGGTCGCGATCCCGATGGTTTCGGTGAGGGTGAAATATTTGGCTCGGAATAGCTGACCAGGCGCTGGGGATCGCAGGCTCCGGCGCACTCGCCTCCCGCTTCGCGCACGACGCAGCGGATAACCATGGGCCGATCCAGTGAGCTCGCGCCGCGGACCTGTTGCTCCTTTGGCGGCGCGCCGCTATCAAGGTGGCGCGTCGCCTTTCTATGCACGTTGGGGTCAAGGTGCGGGCGTCAGCGTCCGCCCGGAACCTTCCCGGTCCCACGCCCCAATGACTCCCCGGCCCTGTTCGTCGGACTCCAGCGTCACCACTGCTTCGCCGTGCTGGTTAAACACCCGGAGCGACGGCCCGCTGGCGCGCGACGCGATCGCCACCTGGATCCGGCCATCACCGCTGTAGGTATAAAGCTGCCCCTCATCGGTGCCGGTGGCCGTCAACATCACCAGCGGATGACCGCTGTCGCCAAACGTCGCAATCTGGCCGTGGTGGCCGACCGTTGCGGACAACGAAACCAATCGCTGGCCGGCGCGGTTGTACGTCTCGATCACACCGCCGGACGCGCTGTACAGCAGGCGGACCAGCTCCCGGCCGTCTTCGGCGAAGGTGGCGATCGTCCCGATGCCGGCTGGGCTCGATTCCAGGGTTGCGGTGACCTGGCCGGCCTGGTTGGCAATGTGCAGCGTCCCGCCCGCTTCGCCCGCAAGCGCTTCGAAGATTCGCTTTCCTTTGGCGTTGAGCAGTTGCATCCCGCCGCCGGCTTCGGTCGCGGTGGCGATAAAGGCCGGCTGGCGGGCGGTCGTGTTGGTCAACACCAGTGTTCCGCCGTGCTCCGAGGCGCCGGCCAGGACGAGCGTCTTGCCGTATCGATTGCGAACGCTCAATGATCCGCCGTCTTTGTTGGCGCCGATAACCAACACCACCGTCCCGAGCTCGTCAACCACCTCGAACCGCTTGGCCTGGATCACCCCGGGGACGGACTTGTCGCCCTGACCGGCCGCGCCAAGAAACATTCCCACGGCGAGAGCTGTGCTGCCGGCAATCAGGCCGGCAACGAACTGGCTTGTGATACGCATGTCTGGAACCTCGATCAATGGAGATGATTGTTCGGTGCTTGGGAAGTACAACGTCCGACGCCCGGGTCCGGTTGCATCCTCCGGGCGTCCAAAGAGCACTTTGACAGCAGCAGCGCCGGCCAGGAGCCGGTCGGTGCCGGGCTGTTGGATTCAGCATCTGCATCGACACGATCAAGACGCCGCGGAAACGTTTCCCAGCGCACGGTCGGCCGGCCGAGCCTCGCAAGCGATTCGAGGCGGCGATTTCAACCTGATATACCCCAAAACGGACTCTTCATCCGCCCATCCTTGTGCGATTTGCTTTCGGGCGGGCGGTTCGGCCGCGTGGCTCAGAGGGGTCGAATTGGGCCGTCACGGGAATCGCGTGGGCGGCCAGCGCGCTCTTCGCGTTGGCACCCGTCGGCATCCTCGACCTGCTGACCCGCCGCGGCGGGCTCGCCAACTGGGGCCCGTGCCCGTAGGGACGCCCGTGCGCTCAGTCGTGCTGCTCGCTCGCCGAAAACCTACGCCGAGCCCTAAGAGTTCTCGCATTCGCGGCTCTCATCACCCATCACTCATCACTCATCGCTCATCACTCATCACTCTTCACCCATCACCCATCACCCATCACTCATCACTCATCGCTCATCGCTCATCACTCATCGCTCATCGCTCATCACTCTCTTCCTCCTTGATGCCTTGTTGCCTTGATGCCTCGATGCCTTCTTCGGCCATCTTCGCCTGCCGCGCGGCAACACACTTCCTAAGCAAAAGGTTCAAGGCTGCGTGTCGCTGCGCCGTGGTCAGTGATTCGTCCGCCCGCAGAAGTGTGCCGACCTCGGCGGGTGCAAGCCCCTGCGCGAGCAAGCGATCAACGACCGGTTCGGCCGCGAGCGCTTCCCGACGTTGCTGGGCGCGAAGGCCAGGGGAAACCGAGTCCCAGACTCGAATCGTCCCGTCATAACTCGCCCCTGCGATGCGTGTTCCGTCGGGGCTGAAGGCAACGAGGCGGACCCTTGCTTCGTGTCCGTGGAGCGTAAGGAGTTCATTGCCGGTCACGGCATCCCGTATTCTTGGAATTCCTCCCTCTAAAGAAGCGAAGCGCCTGCCGTTGGGACTGAAGGTAGCGCGGGAGAGACTCACTTCGTCCCGGATGTTGAGGTGGAGCAGTCTTACCAAGGCATCCTGCCGCGTCTCCGACCGGCTTGTGAGGAGCCGCTCGTCTTCCGGGAGGACGGGTACCTCTTCGCCTGTCGTGCCGTCCCAGACCTTGATCGAGCTACGGGACAATTCGTAGCCCCGCCAGGCAACGATGCGTGTTCCGTCGGGGCTGAAGGTCACGCTCGTCACCCCCGTCTCATCCCTGTGCAGGCTCGCAAGTCTCTCGCCCGTCGCAGCGTCCCAAACTTCGACCTTGCCGGCCAGAGAGCCAGACACGATGCGTCCGCTGTCTGGGGCGAACGCGATCGTCATCAACAGGTCACTGCTATCCCCTCCGAATGTAAGCGGGCCGTGTACTGTTTCGACGTCCCACACTCCAACGGTTTTGTCCCACGACCCCGAGGCGATGTGCCTTCCGTCCGGGCTCAATGCGACGCGGGTTACCGATGACTCGTGGCCGCGCAGGTTGGTAGGTTCTTCGCCCCCGTCGACGTCCCAGATCATGACATCCGTCCCCCGCGCCCCAAGAAGCATGCACGTGCCGTCAGCGGCAAAGGCAACACCAAAGACACTGAAGTCGGGGACAGGAAGCGCCGCAAGCTCATCGGTTGTCGCGGCGTCCCAGAACCTCACGTTGTCGTCCCCCACCGAGACGATGCGCGTACCATCCGGACTGAACGCCACGGTCCTTACCGCACCCTTATGGCCCAGAAGAGTGAACAATTCCTGCCCCGTCGCGGCGTCCCAGAATCTCATGTTGTCGTCCCCCACTGAGACGATGCGCGTGCCATCCGGACTGAACGCCACGGTCCTCACCGCACCCTTATGGCCCCGAAGAGTGAACAATTCCTGCCCCGTCGCCGCGTCCCACACCTTGATCGTCTTGTCGATCGTAGGTGACGCCAAGCGCGTTCCGTCTGGGCTGAAAGCCACGCGATAGCCATCCAAGCTCACCAACTCCTCGCCGTTTGCGGCGTCCCATAGCTTGATCGTCTTGTCATGATTGGATGCAGAGACGAGACGCGTGCCATCCGGGCTGAACGCGACGGTCGAGACACGGCCTTTGTGGCCGAGGAACTTGAGGAGCTCTTCGCCCGTCGTGCCGTCCCACACCTGGATCGTGCTGTAATTTGCCCCTGCCGCGATTCGCGATCCGTCTGAGCTGATGGCGACGCTTGCCACTCCCTCGGAGCGCCCGTAAACCGTGAGAATCTCGTCGCCTGTCGCTGTGTCCCATACTTTGATGACCGAACCAGATCTCGACGCCGTCACAATGCGCGTGCCATCTGAATTGAACTTTACGACGCTGGTAACACTCGGTACGTGAAGCGTCATCAACCTTGCGTCAGTAAGAGACTGCAAGTGGTTCCATTCCCAGCCACGGTAGCGCACCGGAGCAGCCGAGAGGTGGCGATGCGCTGCTGCAGTGTCGCCCGCCAGATTGGCTGCATCGGCGGCAGCGATTCGGCTCACGTATGTCTGCCACTCCGCCCGATCACGCTCTCTTATTGCATTCCTCTTGGCAATGTTAGCTTGCGCCGCGAAGATGACGCTCACGACGGTTGCGAGAATCAGCGTAGCGGCCACTACTACAATCGCGCGGAACGCTGTGCGGTTCCGCTTGGCAAACTTTGCTATGCGATAGACCGCGCTCGGCGGTCGCGCCAACACTGGGTCCAGCCTTAGATAACGCTCGACATCAGCCGCGAGTTCCGAGGCTGTGGCGTAGCGGCGGGTGCGGTCCTTTTCCAGAGCCTTCATCGTGATCCAATCGAGGTCGCCGCGCAGCTCGCGCAGCAGTGACCTTGGATCCGCACGGCGCTTCTCGGCATAGATCGTTGATTCGTCACCGAGACTGCTCAGGCGTGTGCTGGGTTTGGGCGGCTCCACTTCACGGATGATCCGCTGGATCTCGCCAAACGCCGCTTTGCGCAGCGTCGTCGGATCGAACGGCAGCGCGCCGACGAGCAGTTCGTAAAGCAGGACGCCGAGTGAATAGATGTCCGAGCGAGTGTCGATATCGAGCTTGCCCATCTCCGCCTGCTCGGGGCTCATGTACTCCGGCGTCCCGATGAGCTGGCCCTGTTCGGTGAACAGTGTCCTCTCGGTGAGCTTTTGATGAAGCGCCTTGGCCACGCCGAAGTCGATGACCTTGAGGACGGCCTGTCCGTTCTTGGCGGTCACAAGAACGTTGGCCGGCTTGAGGTCACGGTGGATGATGCCTTTCTGGTGGGCGTGCTGGACCGCTTCGCACGCCTGCATCAACAGTTCGAGTCGCTCGCGGGTGGTGAGGCGGTGGCGGTCGCAGTAGTTGGTGATGGGCTCGCCGGGCACGTGCTCCATCACGAAGTACGGCCGGCCGGTCTCGGAAACGCCGGCGTCGAAGACCTTGGCCACGTTGGGGTGATCCATCATGGCCAGGGCCTGGCGCTCAGCCTCGAAGCGGGCGATCACCTGCTTGGTGTCCATGCCCAGCTTGATGATCTTCAATGCGACCCGCCGGCGGACGGGCTTCTCCTGGTCGGCAAGATAGACGACGGCGAAGCCGCCTTCGCCAAGGGGTTCGAGGATCTTGTAATGGGCCACTCGATCGCCGCCGCGCAGATCGGCCGCGTTCATTTCAGTGGGCCGCGCAGGCGGGTGGTCACTGCCCGATGGCGGCCGCTGGGTTGTTGACTCGTCCTCCTGCATGGCGATGCTTTCCCCGCTTGCCGACGAGACTTAGGATACCGAGGTCTGGCCCGTAGCGTACGGTTGACCTGCTCCATATCGACGGCGACGGTCCCGGCGCGCCGGGATCGGCATCCTCGACCTGCTGACCCGCCGCGGCGGGCTGGCGAACTGGGGTTGAGGTCGCGGGCTGAGGTCGATCGACTCCATTGGATACCTGGTCACTACGGCTGAGATTGACCGCCCTTGGTCTTGAGCCCGCGCTGTAGTCTGGTAGCATGATCACGGAGCTCTATAATCTAGCTCTATAATCTGGTCGAAAATGGGCACGCTCGCTCGGCCAACGTTTCTGAAAGGAGTCGCCATGGTACTTGTTCCGCGGCATCGTCGTTCGCCGCGACCCGCGGTTGCCACGTTGCTGGGCGTCATTCTGGCCGTGACCGTCATCCGAGCGGTCTATTCCCAGCAAGCGCCAGCGCTATCGCCGGCCGATGTTGCAACGGCGGACCAGCTACGCGAAGACCTTCGCCGGCTCATCAGCTTGGCCCGCGATCGGGTCTTCCCGGGACTGGTCAACATCAAAGTCATTACCGTCAACTATTGGGGCGGTAAGGAGCAGAAAGGCGCCGCCGTTGGAAGCGGCACAATTATATCCTCGCAAGGCCATGTCCTGACCAATTATCACGTTGTTCGCAATGGCAAGAAGTTCATCTGCACACTCTCGGATAAGCAGGAGATCACGGCCGAGCTGGTCGGGGAAGATCCGCTGACAGACCTCGCGGTGATCAAGCTTGACCTCTCCGAGTTGAAGGATCCCAGCATGTCCCTAGCTGTGGCGAGCTTTGGCAACTCCGATGAGCTGGAGATCGGAGACACCGTGATGGCGATGGGCAGCCCGTTTGCTCTATCCCGATCGGTCACGCTGGGGATCGTCTCGAACACCGAGCGAATCCTTGCCGGCACCGATGACGATGCGGGCGAGCTGTATTTCAATCGTGACCAGCGGACCGGGATCTTCAACCGCTGGATCCAGCATGATGCCTCCATAAACCCTGGTAACAGTGGCGGCCCGCTGGTCAACCTCAAGGGTGAGCTGGTGGGTGTCAACACGCGCGGCACGTTCTTTGGCGGCGATATGGGATTCGCGATCCCCGGCAACGTGGCCCGCCGTGTTGCCACTGAGCTCATTGAGCGCGGTGAGGTGCAGCGCAGTTGGCTCGGTCTGAGCTTGAAGCCCATCAAGAAGACCGGGCTCCAAGAAGGCGTCTTGGTCAACTCGGTCGTCAAAGACGGCCCCGCCGACCAGGCGGGGATTCAGGCCGGCGACATGATCCTGCGGATCGACGGCGAACCGGTGACCGTCTGGTTCGTTGAAGAGGTTCCGCCCCTGCTCAAGCGGCTGGCTGACTACCCGATCGGCTCGGCGGTGTCGATCACGTACCAGCGCGGCGACCAGACGGGCACGGCGCAAGTGACCACTGAGAAGCTCAGGAAGGATCGTGGTGATGAGGCTGCGTTCCGAGGGTGGGGTCTTGCTGCGATGGACATTACCCAGCGCATGGCCCGCCATCGGCGCCTTGACAGTACCCAAGGCGTCTTGATCGGCAGTGTGCGTAATGGCAGCCCAGCCCAACTTGCCGAGCCTGCGCTTGCCGGGGGCGATGTGATTCGCGCCATTGACGGTGAACCAATCAAGGATCTGGAGGTGTTCATTGAGCGGTATGAGAAGATCATGGATGCCCAGGAGTTGTCGGAATATCTGCTAATCGAATTCGACCGACGGGGCAAGAACCATCTGACGCTGCTCAAGCCCAAGCCCGACAAAGATGTGGAGCCGCCGCGGGAAGTGGCCAAAGCGTGGATTGGCGTCGCGGTCCAGCCGGTTGTCGCCAAGCTGGCCAAGCATCTTGGTCATCCAGATTCGCTGGGATTTCGCATCACCCGCGTCTACCCCCGCACGCTTGCTGCGGAAAGTGATTTGAAAATCGGCGATGTCATCCTGGCGCTCAATGATGAGACCCTCCGACCTCGGGGCATGCACGACGCTGGTCTGTTCCACCGCCGGGTCCGCCGGCTCGACATTGATGACACCGCGACGTTGACGATCCTGCGGAATGGCGCCACAAGCGATGTGGCCGTGATGCTGGAGCGAACCCGCATCAGGTCGCAAGAGGCCCGGCGCGATCGAAACCGCGATTTCGAGCTGACTGTCCGTGAAGTCACGTTTTTCGATCGTGACGACAACCGATGGGACGATGATGTCCAAGGCGTCATCGTCGTCGAGGTTGAGTCGGCAGGGTGGGCCGGCTTGGCGGGCATTCGACCGCGTGACCTCATCCAGCGTATCGACACCTACCAGATACGCAATCGCGTCGACTATCGAACCGCATTAGAGCAGATCACCGAACGGCAGCCGGAACGTGTCGTCTTCGTGATCCTGCGCGGCGTGCGGACACGCTTCCAGTTCGTTGAACCGGACTGGAGCCCGGTTTCCGGTGACCGAGAGGAATTGGACCCCAACGAGGAGTAACACCATGACATGGATTCGCAATCGAATTGGTTGGTCTGCGGCTGCGGTTCTGGCTGTGACCGTAGCCGCTTTCGCCCCGGCTGCTGCGGCTGGCGAGAGTGATGATTACCAAAAACTCCTCGCCGAAAGGGCCCCGGCCCTGGTGACCGTCAAATTCGTCTTGAAGATCAAGATGGGTGGGTTCATGCGCGGCATGGGCGACCAGGAAAGCGAAAACGAAATCACCGGCATCATGATCAGCCCCCAGGGGCTCGTTCTGTGTTCCAACACACAGCTCGTTGGCTTTACCGGGATGATGCGGCAGATGATGGGCTCGAGAGGTGGTGAGATCTCCGCCACCCCGACGGACATCAAGGTGCTCATTGGCGATGACACCGAGGGGGTGGACGCCGAGGTGATTGCCCGCGACACCGAACTGGACTTGGCCTGGGTCAGGATCACCGACCCGGGCGACAAGACCTTTACCTACGTCAATTTCTCTGACGCAGCCGAGCCGAGCATTGGCCAGCGATTGGTGGCCATTCGCCGGATGGGCAAATATTTCGCCCGCAGTGCGGTGATTGCCGAAGGGCGGATGGGCGGCAAGACCAACAAACCCCGCAACCTCTATGTACCCACCGGTGATCTGCGGGGGGTCTTGGGACTGCCTGTGTACACGCAGAGCGGCCAAGTCGTGGGCGTAACTATCCTGCAGATGCCTGATGCGGAGGACGGGGGAGGCAATCCCATGGGCATGTTCGGCATGATGGGGAACATCTCTTCGATGCAAGACATGATGGCCGGGCTGATCCTGCCAGCCGCAGAGGTCGTCAAGGCCACCCAACGAGCCGTGCAAAGTGCTGAGTCGGACACGGGATCTGAGATTGGGGAGCACAGCGAAGAAAGAGAATGATTACCCGCGTGTCGGAATCCGCTTGAGCAGCAGAGCTTCGGCTGGGCCAACGTCGATCGCGCCGTGATCTGGTCATCGCATCCTCGACCCGCTGACCCGCCGCGGCGGGTCGGCCAACTGGGGCCCGTGTCCTGGAACGCTGCGGTCGAGGTGTTCTGAGCCGCCGCATTCATCTTGGCTAGACAGTGCAGCCGGGCCGCTAGGAGTGGCATACTGGCACCTGACCTCTGTTCCCGCCGCATCAGGGGGTGCTGGCGGCCACGGAGCCGGCCAGCACCCGTGCAGTTGCACCATCGGCCGCGGTGTTGATTTAGGTAAGCTGGGCTCGACCAATATTATCGCCACATTTCCTGAGAATGTTCTTGCAACATCGCCCGCCAACCGTTACATTCGTCCCATAAGCGGAGTCATGGTGGTGGTTCGGGGGAACCGCTTGAGGCGTGGGTGGCTGTTTGGTGGGACCGCCTATGTGCAGGAAGGTGTCGAGAAGGTCAACCCAAAGAATGAAGTTCGATAACGGTTGTGGTTCGGGGGAACCCCATGACGCATGGGTGGCTGTTTGAACGGGCCGCCTATGTGCCAGAAGGTGTCGAGAAGGTCAACCCAAAGAATGAAGTTCGATAACCAATCGAAACACAAGTAAGGTTTATAGGAGAAACAGGACAATGCGACCCTATTTGGCTAAGTCAGCAATACCGTGTGTTATGTTTCTGTGTACGATCCTCGCCGCTACGTCATCGGCGATGGGACAGCTGGGGCCGCCCAACGACAACTGCGTCAACGTGGTGCCGTTCCCGCTCGTGCGTGATGTGCCGGCCGTCTTCAACGGTAACAACACCGGCGCGACCAATGACTGTCCGAGTTTCCCGGGTGGGCATGTCTGGGAGGCCGTCATCCTGCCCGCGGGTTCGAGCATTCTGAACCTGCAGTATTGCGGCAGCGCCAACTCCAACAACGGCGGCTTCTTCGGCAACGCCTGGCTGAACCTGGCCAACGGCTGCCCGTGCACCAGCTTCACCGCAGGTGCCTCGTTTTCCTTCAGTTGTAACGATGGCAACGTCGAGATGACGTGGACCGGGCTGACTCCGGGTAATACCTACTACTACCCGGTCCTGCTTGACGCGCTGAACAACGCTATCGGTCCGTACACCCTCACGTTCACGGCCGGGAACCCGCCGCCGGGGCCCGACAACGATAATTGCGTGGACCGCGTATTTATCGAGCAGGATGTCCCGACCGATTTCGACACGACGTTCGCCACGACGGACGGCCCGCCGGCGGGGTTGCCGTGCACGGGCGGTACGGGTCCGGTCAACGACATCTGGTTCAATTGGGACTCCGGCTTCACCGGCGAAGTTGACGTCACCGTCTGCGAGGAGCTGGGCGGCTCTGCCACCTTCGACACTGTTATTGTGGTTTACGATGGTTGCAGCTGCGGCCCACTGCCGCCGGTGCTGGGTTGCAACGATGACGACCAGGCCAATGCGTGCGGGACGGGAGGCGGCGGCTTCCACAGCACGGTGAATGTCCCGGTCGTGGCCGGCAACTGCTACAAGATCCAGGTGGGCGGGTTCTCCGGCTCCGCCGGCGGCCCCGGCACGCTGCTGATCTCCAAGCGGGTGCCGCCACCATCCGAAGGCGCCTGCTGCTTCCCGGATGGCTCGTGTGTGGATGGTCTCATTGAAGCCGACTGCATCGTACTGGGCGGTGCCTTCCAGGGTGGTGGGTCGAATTGCGTGGACGCCAACTGCCCCGGCCCGTGCCCCAAGGACTTCGAGGTCCTCGCGCCGGGTGTCTTTAACGGGACCACCTGCGGCGCCGGCAATGACATCGACTTGCGTGCCAGCGAGGACCACAGCTACACGGTCACCATCCCCAACGATGGGAATTGGACCTTCTCGCTGTGCGGCTCGGATTTCGACACCTACATCTTCCTGGGGACCGAGTGCGGCCTGGGTGACATCGCATCCAACGATGACTTCTGCGGCCTCCAGTCGCAGGTCTCGGCCGACCTCACGGCCGGCCTCTATTGGGTGACGATCGAGGCCTTCGGCAGCGCGCAGTGCGGTGATTACATCCTTGAAATCACCAAGCCGGTGGGGCCGAACAACGACAACTGCGCGGATCGCAGGCCGGCCTTCCAGGGCAAGACGCCGTTCGACAACACCGGTGCGAGCACTGACGGCCCGCAATGTGATGGCAACATGACGGGTGACGTGTGGTTCAACTACATCGCCACCGAAACCGGCACCGTGGACATCGACACCTGCCAAAGCATCGACTTCCCCAGCCTTGGCGACACGGTGCTGACGGTCTACGACGGCTGCGACCCCTGCCCGGTTGACTGCACCACCGAGCTGGCCAGTGACGATGACGGTTGCGCGTCGCCCACCACGTTCGCATCCACGGTGAAAATCCCGGTCGTCGCAGGCAACTGCTACAAGATCCAGGTCGGCGGCTTCAACGGCACTCAGGGCGCGGGCATTCTCACGATCACCAAACAGGCTGCGGGAGGCGCCTGCTGCTTGAAGGATGGCACGTGTGTGGCTGCTGCCGCTGAAGCCGACTGCGATGCCCAGGGCGGCACGTTCCAGGGTGGTGGGACCGATTGCGCGGATGTCATCTGCCCGCCGGCCAACGACAACTGCGACAACCGCTTGCCGATCTTTAACGGCGCGACGCCGTTCGACACCGTCGGCGCCTCGACGGACGGCCCGGGTGTGCCGTGCACGCCAATCGGTCCGGTCAACGACATCTGGTACAACTACAACGCGGACTTCACCGGTGATCTCAACGTCACGACGTGTGAGGAGCTGGGCGGTTCCGCCAACTTCGACACTGTTCTTGTGGTCTACGATGGCTGCGTTTGCGACCCGCTGTCGCCGCTGCTGGGTTGCAACGATGACGACCCGAACAACTTCTGCGGCTCTGGGGCAGGTGGTTTCCACAGCACGGTCGTGGTTCCCGTCGTGGCTGGCAACTGCTACAAGATCCGCCTCGGCGGCTTCTCTGGCGGCGCCAGCGGCACCGGGGTGCTGAACATCTTCAAGAAGGTTCAGCCGGGCGCGTCCCTCGACATCAAGCCCGGCTCGTGCCCGAACTCGTTCAACCGCAACAGCAACGGCGTGTTGCCGGTGGCGCTGGTCGGCTCGGCCGACTTCGACGTCAAGGACGTTGACCTTGATAGCCTCCTGCTGGTGCGCAAGGATGATCCTTTGGGAGGCAGCGTTGCCCCGAATGAGGGTCCGCCTGGACCGCACTCGGAGTTCGAGGATGTGGCCACGCCGTTTGCGGGCGATCCGCAGTGCGACTGCCACGATCTTGAAGGCGACGGCATCCAGGACCTGATGATGCACTTCAGGTCGCAGCAGGTTGTCGATGCGCTGGGCTTGGACGCGTTCTCGCCTGGGGCGTTGGTCTCGCTTACCCTCATCGGCACTCTCCTCGATGGGACGCCGTTTGAAGCCGACGACTGCGTCCGGCTCGTTCCACCGGGCACAGGGGGCGGATTGCTTGCCGTTGGGTCGAATGCGCCAGGTGCGTGGCTCGACGTAAGTCCGCTGGATCTCACGCTCGATGGCGGTGGGTTCGCGAACTTCGAGCGCACATTCCCGCAGACCACGGTCGTGACCCTCACCGCCCCTCGGATGTACCTCGGCTGGAGGTTCGTCGGCTGGAGCGTCGGGCTCGCGGGCTCTAACCAGGATGGCGCACTGGAACCAGGTCACGGTGGCGGACTGCACTCAGGTTCGTCCATCGAGCTGACCATCCAAGATCACCTGCAGCAAATAGAGGCGATCTATCGGCCAGTCATTCTGGACACTCTGGAGGAGCACTGACTCCTGAGACATAGGGTGGAGGCGGGATGGAACCACCCCGCTGCCCTTCTGAAGCGTTGCGGAAGTCAGGACACACGAGGTCCTGGCTTCCGCTTTCTTCTTGGAGGTACTGACTTCGACGGCGACGGTCCCGGCGCGCCGAGATCGGCATCCTCGACCTCCTGGCCCGCCGCGGCGGGCTCGCCAACTGGCGGCCGTGCCCCGCTCCCTGCCCGCCGAGTTGTACCGGAGACCTCAACGGCGACTGCATCGTGGATCCATTCGACCTCGCGGCGCTGTTGGCCAATTGGGGGACGTGTCCATGACCACAGCCCCTCGGTCCGCGTGAAACCCTCGCCCCCAGTCTCGCCTGGCTTACTGATCCCTGTATAGTCAATGCACGGATACTGCAAATGCCGATGCATTGATTCATGAGACCCAACGGCAGTGCAGCAGAGTTGGAGCGGCGTCGGCGGCAGGCGATCGAATTGCTGAAGAGGGGCTTCTTCACCTCCGAGGTCGCGGATCGAGTCGGCGCTGACTCCAGTAGCGTGCGGCGATGGCGGCAGGCCCACCTACGCAAGGGTGATCGGGGGCTCGACTGCACGCCCCATCCCGGTCGGCCCTGCCTCCTGAGCACGAGCCAGAAAACGCGTCTCAGGAAGCGACTGCTCAAGGGGGCGAAGGCGAACGGGTTCTCGACCGATCTGTGGACGTGTCCGCCATCGCCGAAGTGATCGAGCGACACTACGGCGTTCGGTACCATGTTGACCACATCCCGCGTCTGCTGGGCGGACTGGGATGGTCATGCCAGAAGCCCCAGAGACGGGCGATCGAGCGCGACGAGGAGGCGATTGTCCGTTGGGTGCAGCGTGACTGGGCGCGCATAAAAAAAAGCCGCCCGTGAGCGGGCCCACATCGTGTTCATCGATGAATCCGGCATGCTGATGCTGCCGACGGTGCGGCGAACCTGGGCCCCGCGGGGCCAGACGCCCATCCTGCATCATCGCGGTCGCAGACACCAGAAGGTCTCGGTCATCGGCGGCCTCACGATCTCGCCGCGGAAGAAGCAACTGCGTTTGTTCCTGCACTGGCATCCGGACGCCAATGTCGGCGAAGTTGAGGTGATTGACTTCCTTCGCGAGCTTCTGCGGCACTTGCGGGGCCGCGTCATCATCGTGTGGGATCGCCTGAACGCTCACCGCAGTCGCCGAGTCAAGGCGTACGCCCCGAGCCGCACGCGCGTCACGCTGGAGCTTCTGCCGCCCTATGCGCCCGAGTTGAATCCCGTCGAAGGCGTCTGGAGCAATCTGAAGTATCACCGCATGCCGAATCACGGCATCCACGATCTGGCTGAACTCCATGATCGCACCGAGCAGGAAGCACACGTCATTGCCTCGCGCCCCGATCTGCTCCGTGGCTTCGTGTCCGGAACTCCGCTGCCGATTCGTTTACCTTCAATCGTGCATTATAATTACAGGGATCAGTAGCCAGCATCGTAGCACTCTGCGCCGACCAGGGGCCGTGCCCATAGGGATATCCAACCGCGTTGCCTGTGAAACCCTGGACGGCATGTGCTCGGTCTGCAAGGTGCACTGCGCCACTTGGCGGACCGAGGATGGCGGCGGGGACGGATATTGGACGGTCGATGCCTGGCACGACTTCGGCCAGCGCTGGCTGGTTCATCACGACAATCTTCTGAAGGCGGTTGTCCTGCTGGGTGAGATGCTGGGCGTGGAGTGGGAGGACGGGTAGGCCGTCGCCCGACTATCGTTGTGTCGTGAAACGCCGCCTGTTCACGCTCGTGCTGTTCCTGCTGCTCGGCGCGGTGGTCAACGTCGCCGTGGCGTGGGGGTGTGTCTATTTCCAAGCGACTCCCTGGGATGATGTCGAGTTCTTGAAGGATCCAAATGTTCAATCGTTGCAAGACAATCACATTAGAGTCTACGACACACTCGAAGACGAGCAGCTTCGCCAATTCGGAGTCTTCGATTCAGAGTACGTGGCTAAGCTGGATGAGTCGAGGGAAAGAAGCAGCGGCTGGTTTTCGTTTGCCTGGCGGACTCGATGCGGCTGGCCTCTGCTCTCGTTGGATGGAGGGCGCTGGAGCACGCTCGAATTCAACGAATCGAAAGGTAGGCACAAGTTCGTTGCAACGTTTCACAAGACTGTCATTCCAGTTAACCCAGCAGTGCTATTGGGAGATCTTGAATACTTGCCCCTGCGCCCGATCTGGCCCGGCTTCGCCGTCAACACACTCTTCTACGCCGCGATCCTCTGGCTGCTCATCCCCGTCCCATTCGTGCTGCGCCGCCTCATCCGCCACAAGCGTGGGTTGTGTGTGGCCTGAGGATACGACCTGCGCCACGCTGACCACAACGCCTACCCGGAATGCGGGGCGATGGGCGGCCCGGCACCTGCAGCGGGTGGTTAGGCCGCACTAGAAAACGATGCTCGCCTCTCCGACCAGCGAAGACCCAGGTAGGTTGCCGCCGCAATCCCGGCCCAGGGTATCCAGATCCAGATTGCCTCGCTGCTTAGAAACTATCTCAAAACACACAATCGCCTGTACCAGAGTAATGCGCACGCCAACTGAATCAGCCCAAGGTAATTCGATGGATTCTTGTCGTACCGAATCAAGATCGCGCGGCACTTGCTCAGCCACCCCAGCGTTCGTTCCACAACCCAGCGGCGGGCCGGATGTCGCTTGCGGCCGCGGCGGTCCAGTTTCTCTTGGCCGATCCAACGAATATGCGGTGTGTGACCCCGGCACGTCGCCGCCGCACGGCCGGTGGGGTTATCATACCCCTTATCCAGACACAGATGTTGTGTGTTGCGCGACGTCGATCTGGGTTGCGGTACGACGATGGCCTGCAGTGTGCGCTTCAACAGTGTCGCGTCATGGACATTGGCTCCGGCGATCACGACGCCTAGCGGTCCGCCGTGGGCTTCGACCACCAGACTTCGCTTCACCCCGTTTTTGCCTCGATCCGTTGGGTTCTTGCCCACTTGATCCCCCCAAAACGCGCCTTGCCCATCGCGGCGTCCGCCGACTGCCAGCGCCAGTCCACGCCCCCCAGTTCATCGCAAGCCCGGGTCAGCTTCCTCCAGACCTTCAACAGCACGCCGTTGCGGACCCATCGTTGGAAATACCGGTGGGCGGTGCGATCGGAATCGAGTTCCTTGGGCAGTTGGTTCCATTGATCCGCCCGTGGCGGACTGCGCATGCGGTGGATGATGCAGTTGAGCACCTGGCGCCGATCTGCCGGGGGTCGTCCGGTCCACTTGCGCGGCATGTCGGTCTCGATGATGGGTTTGATGAGTTTCCACAACTCGTCATCCACGTTCCAGATTGTCGGCATCCTGCCTTGGCGTTTCGCCATCCTGGCTCTCCTTGTGTAAATCCACAATAAGGAATATTGGCTTCAGAAGGCCTTTTGAGATAGTTTCTAAGAGGCCGGGTATGCCATATTCCCCAGCGTACTCCATGCCGGCAAAGCTCCACAGGGAGTGCCGTCCATAGATGAGATCGAAGGCCCTGGTGTTGGTCAGTGCAGTGCGGAGACCGTGATTCGCGCTAAGGGCGAGTCGCTCTCTGACTGCCGCTTGGCCCTTGGGGACCTGCGGGAGCTGGTGTATCGGCACGGCATCAAGTCCGGGTGGCGGATCGCCACCAAGGCGAGTGGCGAACAGCTCGATGCTCGCGCCGTGGTCCAGCAGGCTTCGGATTACCTCCTGCACGTGAACCGAGCAGCCCTTGCGACCGAAGACGGGGACACCGGGGTCGGCACAGACGTAGGCAACTCGCATCATCTCACCTCCAGCGGCACAGGAGGTTCGACTGGGTGGACCGAATCAAAGATTGCTCGCACAGCGGCCGTGTTCCGGTGGATGTCGAACTCCGCTTCGATCAGGCGCCGAGCGTTCGCCGTCAGCCGAAGACTCAAGTCCTGATCATTCAACAGGCGCTCGATCGTGTCGGCCAAGGACTGAGGGCTTGCCTGGTCGGCGATCAATCCGGTCTCGCCGTCCCGGACGAGTTCAGGGATGCCCGTCACGGAGGTGGAGATGCATGGCGTGCCCAGAGCCATCGCTTCCAGAAGGACGGTGGGAAGGCCGGCGCGATTGCTCAGGAGGCCAACCCGCGCACCTGGGACATCCTGCTCACCACCCCGCTGAACAACCTTCAGATCGTGCTGGGCAATTTATTCGGCAGGTTGTTCTTCATCCTCGCGCTGCTG
>JADFFQ010000082.1 GCA_022568135.1 Planctomycetota bacterium
AAGTCGTTTTCGGTCAACCCGGCGGCATCGTGGGTGGTCAGCGTCAGCGTCACCTTGTTGTAGCGGATCATGATGTCGGGATGGTGCTGCATCTCCTCGGCCAGATCGGCGATGCGGCTGACGAAGGCCATAGCCCCGATGAAATCATCAAATCGAAACGTCCGCTGCAAGGCATCGCCGTTGAGCGACCACTCTGTCAGCTCGGCCAGGTTTGCGTCGATCTGCTGAGCTTCCAGCTTTTGCATGACGGGCACTCCGTTGATTGGGTGGGCGGGGATCGTCGCCTGCGCACTATATCGACAGATTTCACGATGGCCAACCGCCGATGCGGGCCTCGCCGGCGTGTTCGGGGCCCCGGCAACGGCTGCATTGCCCGGCGGCTCCTTGGGCCCCCACGGAAGATTCGGCCGAAAAACGGGGTCGTACCGCCATGACGCTGCTCCCCGGCCGGGCCGATTGCAGCACGAAGAGGATGAAAGAGAATGCCGGCCGAAGCCTCACGCCGATGCGTTCACCTACGATACCCTCGAACTCGGTTGGGTCGTCCCGGCCGGGGAACGAACGGATGCTGCCAATACCCACAATCACCCTGGCCACGCTGTGGTATGCGACCGCGGTCGCCGGCGGCTGTGCGAATCTCAGACCCGCCCCGGCTGGAGAAACGGTCGAGATCGCCGGCGAGCGATACACACTGGAGATTGCCGCCGACGATTCGTCACGCACCAACGGCCTGATGGGTCGCGAGGAGATCTCACCCGATGGCGGCATGCTCTTCATCTTCCGCACGGCCCAAGTTCGTCAGTTCTGGATGGGCTATTGTCTGATCAACATCGACCTCATCTTCCTCGACCCCCAGGGGCGAGTGACGGCGACGCACCGCATGAAGGTGGAGGCGCCCCGTCGATCGGATGAGTCGGAGGCGGATTATCGGGGTCGCCTGGGGGGCTATGGGAGCATCTACCCGGCACAATTCGCCATCGAACTGCGAGAAGGGGCGCTGGATCGTTTGGACATCCAGGTGGACGACCGCATCGAGCTCGACCTGGCCCGCCTCAAGGCAATGGCCCGCTAGGCCGATGACCAACCGACAGCGTCCCGGTGCGTTGGGTCGGTATTGTCGAAGCGGGCTGAAGCAAATGAATCCTTGGAACCTCGCTATAGCTTGGGGTCCCGGCCAAGAATCCGAGGCGGAAGCGATCCGCATGAAGTTGGCCGAAGCGTGGACGGACACCCCCGGGGCGAACTTGAGGACCGTTCGCCTCGGCGAACTCACCCCCGACCACATCCAAGAGCTCGACGGCGTGGTCATGGTTGTTGATTCAGCGACCAAGCATTCCCATTTCCTGCGTCCGTTGGCAGCGCTGGAGGAAATGCATGTGCCGGTGTTGGCGTTCGTTCACGGAAGTCTCAAGCCGAGCAACATCTTTGAGCATGGCGGCGCGATGGTCATGGACCGCTGCACGGCCGGCGCCACGGTGTGTTCACGACTATCCGGGTTGCTGCACCGGCAGCGGGAGGTGAATCACCTGTGCCGGGATATTGCCCCCGCCGAGCGATCTCAAGGCAGGCTGCGGGATGAGATCACAAAGATTCACGAGGATCTGCATCTGGCCGCGATCGTCCAGCGAGATTTCCTGCCCCGGGAGCTTCCATCGCTGCACGGCGTGACGTTGGCGGCCTTGTGGCGCCCGGCACACCACGTCTCCGGCGACATTTACGACGTTCTGCTTCTCGATGAGGATCACCTGGGGATCTTTATCGCCGACGCCGTCGGGCATGGCGCCTCGGCAGCGCTGATGGCGATGGTGGTCTGCCAATCGCTCACCACGCGAGTCCTCGAAGGCTCGACGTGGCGGATCCTTTCGCCGGCCGATGTCCTTTCGCGTTTGAATGCGGAAATGATCCGCCGCCAGGGCAAATCCACACGCTTCGCGACTGCGGTGTACGGCGTGATCAACTGCCGATCTCGTGTGATGGCGCTGGCCGGGGCAGGCCACCCCCCACCGCTGTTAGTTCGCGCAGATGGCCGATGCGAAGAGCTGGAGACGCCCGGCGGACTGTTGGGCGTGTTCAGCGACGAGACCTACCCTCAGCTTGAGCTGGAGCTGGAGGTCGGCGACCACCTGCTGCTGTACACCGACGGCTTTGAACTGGCCTTTCCCCATACTCACGGCCACGCCTACCAGCAGCGGCTCCCCACAACCCGGTATCGCCGGGAGTTCGAGAAGCTCGTCGGGCTCAGCAGCCCGCAGGAGATGATCGAGACGATCGATCGCCAACTCGATGTCCAGCAAGGCTCACTGCACCAGGTCGATGATCTGACACTCATCAGCCTGCACGCCGGTGCACTGGTCCCCACCGAGCTGCGGCGGACCGCTGAAACTACGGTCAAGGCATGACTCGCCCGCGTTGTTTGATGCGCAGTTGCGCACTGCCGTGCGGGGAAACTTGTTGCCGTGCCCGCAGATCAGTCCGAATGCCGATCAGGCGCTCGTTGCCTGTCGTCGGCGCAGCCAGTGGACGATCGTCTTGACAAAGTAGTCAGCCTCCAGGTTGACCGAATCGCCCGGCTGCAGCCCGCCGAGGACCGTCGTCCTGGTGGTGGCGGGGATCAGGGCAATCTCAAACCAACTTTCGCCGAGTGTGGCCACGGTCAGCGACACGCCGTCCACGGCGATCGAACCCCGATCGACAATGAAGTCGAGCAGCTCCGAAGGCGGTTCAATGCGCAACCGCTGCTGCGTGGCCTCGTTCCAGACCCGGCACACGGCGCCGATTCCGTCAATGTGCCCTTGGACCAGATGCCCGCTGAGCAGGGTGGTCGGGGTGATCGCCGATTCGAGGTTGACCAGATCACCGACGCCAAGATCGCCCAGCGTGGTCGTCTCCAGCGTCTGGCGGATCACATCGAAACGTAGCCAACCCGCGCCCTGCGTTGCCGCATTGAGGCGCGCCGCGGTGCATGGGGCGGTTACTGTCAGGCAGCAGCCATTGACCGCGATCGAGTCTCCGGGAGCCGGGTTGCGACCCCAGCCGCACGGATCGATGGCGAGGGTCCGCCCAGAGTCACACGGCTCAACCGCCCCCACAACGCCACGGTGCTCAACGATGCCGCTGAACATGCATCAGCGTAGGCAGGTTGGCCGTATCGGTCCGGTGTATCCATCCTTGACGAGGCAGGAAGCGTCTCGGATACTTGTCGGCTTGCTGGGCCGGCTGGACACAGAGGCCACGATGGACTGGGGAGCTGATTGATGATGAACCGCCCCGCACGCACATGGCAGGGCCACTGCCTTTGGTGTCATCGCCGGCGGCAGGGGGGCTTGGTGTGGGCGACGGTGGCGGCGGTGGCGGCCGGCGTCGGCTGCCAGACCCCCGGCCGGCCGCTCGCTGATCGCGACCGCCCCCACCCCATTGCCCAGACCACGATGGCCGAGCCGCCCGCGGCGCCCGATCTCGACCAGCAGTACATCATCGGCCCCACCGCGGCCCGTGAACTGGGCTATCGCATCCACTTTCAGACGCAAACGTTTCCCCAAGACAACTCCGGCCTCAGACAGTTCGCGATACAGCAGGACTCGGTGTTCACTCTCGACGGAAGAAACTTCCTGACCCGATTGCATCGCGAGGACGGCCAGCGACTGTGGCGAATCCCTGTGGCCGATCCGCTCGATGAGATCCACGGCATTACGTTGCTTGGCCAAGTCGAGCGGGTGTTTCTGACCGTCGGCGCCAACGTGCTCGTGCTCGACGCCGATACGGGGTCTCAGATCGCCAAGCAGCGGCTCGGGCAGATCGCCAACACCGCGCCTGTGGTCTTCGCCCCATTCTTCATATACGGCGCTCGCAACGGCCAGCTCGTCTGGCATTCATATGAGGTCGGCTATCAATGGCGAGGCTACCAGATCGCTTCGTCCATCCGCATTCAGCCGCTGCTTATCGACGGGTCGGTCATCACCATCGGCACGGACGGTCGGATCGTGGCGCTGGACGCGTCGTCGGCCACGGGGCGGTGGGATAAGCAGTTGCTGAACACCGTGGCCGCGGCCCCGGTTGCCGGGGGCGGCATGGTGTACGTGGCTGGGCTCGATCAGCACGTGTGGGCCTTCGATCTGGCGACCGGGCGCAACGTCTGGCGATACCTGACTGAAAGCCCACTCACCGACTCGCCCATCCTCATCGCAGATCGTTTGTACCAGCAAATCCCCAGCGAGGGGCTGGTGTGCTTCGACGCCAGGCCCATCGACGCACCGGGTGGTGAGGTGATCTGGACCGCGCCGAACGTCGCGGGCAATGTCATCGGCCGGTATCGCAATCGCGTCATGGTGTGGGACAAGGCATCACGACAGTTGACCCTCGTTGATGCCGGCCAGGGCAATGTGATCAAGTCCATCGATCTGCCGCAGGTTCGGCACCTGCTGGCCAGTAGGATGCAAGCCGGGGACCTGTATGCCGCCGGCGACGACGGCCGAGTGATCCGCCTGGTGCCGCGCAACTGAGTCGATTGAGCAACGCATCGCTGCCGCGCAACATCCGCCCCTCGATTCTCTCCGTTGCAGCGGCGCCGATCGGCATTGAGAGGATGGAAGGCCTTTGGGCGTTGGGCGGCGAGCCTTGGGGAAGCTACCCTCGACCTGTCGATGAATTGAAGATATACACAGCCCGCGGATATGCATCCGCGGCTACCACCGAACCCCCGACTCATGATTCCTGACTCCTCCCCCCCATGTCCGATCTCGTCCCCATTCGTCAAGCATTGATTTGCGTCAGCGACAAGACGGGCCTGCCCGCCTTTGCCGGCGCACTGGCTGATCTGGGCGTGCAGATCGTCTGCACCGCGGGAACCGCAGCCATCCTGGCCGAGGCGGGAATCAAGGTGCGCCGAACTGAAGAGATCACCGGCTTCGAGGAGAT
>JADFFQ010000010.1:0-56585 GCA_022568135.1 Planctomycetota bacterium
CGGCATCTGATGCGCTGGAATCCGTGATCCCCGCCGATCTGTGGACCCTGCCGACCTACGGTGAGATGTTGTTTCTCAGGTAGGGCGACTTCTGGATCACCACCGCCCCCGTAGATGCATGCGGGGCCATCAACTGATATCCCGGCCCCGGATGAGTATCCGGGGGCTACCCGTGCTTTGTTGGGCCGCGTCGCTGTGGTATCGTACTGCGCCCCGACGGCATTGAATGCGGAGAACTGCTCGATGGCGGACGCCACCTCAACCACTCCCCAACCCGCTGGTAAGACCACCAACAAGGTCGAGATCGAGAATGTCGGTCCAGCAACGAAGCGGTTGACGATCACCATCCCCAGCGAGGCCATCGCCCAGAAGCTCGAAGAGTCGCTTGGCACTATGGCTACCGAGACCTCCATTCCCGGCTTTCGCCGCGGCAAGGTCCCTCGGCGGTTGCTGGAGAAGCGATTCGGCACAGCGATGCGCAATGAAACGAAGAACAAACTCATCGCGGACGCCTACGCCAAGGCAATCGAAGAACACCATGTTGAGCCCGTCGGCGAGCCCGAACCGGCCGAACCCCCAGACAAACTGCAAATCGAAGAGGGCAAGCCGCTTACCTTCGTGTTTGATGTCGAGGTCGTTCCGGAATTCGACCTGCCGCCGCTCGATGGGATCGAGATCGCCAAACCCATACTGGAGATCACCGAGGAGCACATCGAAACCGAGCTCACGCGGCAGTTGCAGCAGCTCGGTACGCCCAAGCGGATTGAAGGCGATTTCCAGCCGGGCGATCGGCTCTTCGCGCACGTGGTGGTCACCAAGAACGACGAGAAGGAACCATTCTTCCAGGAGGACCAGGCGGTTATCATCTTCCCGGGGACGGGAGAGGGTGGTCGCGGCCCGGTGCTCGGCCTCATGGTCGAGAAGCTCCAAGGCCTGCTCAAGGACAAACGGGTCGGCGATACGATCATCATCGAGACGATCGGTCCCGAGGCTCACGAGCGAGACGACCTCCGTGGCGCAAAGCTGACGATGACGCTGCGGCTGACCGCTGCCGAACGCACAGAGCCGGCAACTGCCCAGCGGTTGATTGAGGTGTACGGCCTTGGCAGCGAAGAGAATCTGCGCGAGCAGATCAGGCTGACGTTGCAACAGCGACGTGATCAGGAACAAGTCACCATCATGCGTGAGCAGGTCTACGACTATCTGCTGGGCGGCGTGGACTTTGAGCTTCCCGAGAAGCTTTCGGCCGCTCAAGTCGCCCGCAGCCTTGAGGGCCACCGCATTGAGCTGTTGTACCGCGGCCTGACCCCCGATGAGGTCGAAGGCCGCCTCGCCGAAATTCGTGCCGAATCCGAGGCTCAAGCTCGTGATCGCCTCAAGCTTGCCTTCCTTCTTCGCCGGTTAGCTGGTCAGTTCAACATCGAGGTATCGCAGCAGGAAATCAACGGACGCCTCGCCGCAATCGCCATCCATCGCGGCCAGCGGCCGGACCAGCTTCGATCCGAGCTGGCGCGAACCGGTCGTTTGGGCGAAGTAGCCCGCGTGCTACGCGAACACAAGGCCGCTGACCGTGTGATCGCACAGGCCACCGTGAAGGAGATCTCCGCTGACGAGTGGGCTGAATCGCGCCCTGGAAAGGCCACGCCGGCCAAACCTGCTGCGGAAAAGAAGCAGAAGACCACGAAGACCGCTAGAAAGCCTGCGGAGTCAGGGACCGCGCCCCGCAAGAAGACAACCCGCGCAAAAAAGTAGCCGCGACCGCCGCGCAGCAGGGTGCCCGCAGCCGTTACAGTGTCCCTATGCGCGTGGGCCTTTCCCTCAGCAGCACCGGCGATCCGCGCCATGCCAACCTCCTGTCAGAGATCTTTCCATGGCTGGTTGCGCTGCTGGTGTTGGTGTGTCTCGGCGCGGTAGCAATCTACGCGGTGCGGCGATCCCTGCACCGCCGGGGGCCGCAGTCTGCGGATGGATTCACGCTCCAGCAGCTTCGCGACCTCCACGCGGCCGGCCAACTGACGGACCAGGAGTTCGAGCGCGCCAAGGCCGCGATAATCGGACGTTTCGTGGAGCCGAACACCGGCGAGGAGCAGATCGGACCTGACCACCGAGACGCCGATTCGGCACACTAAGAGGGCCGGCGAGCCCGAGGCATTCTATCGAGAATGGGTTATCTGTGCATCGAATGGTGATTCACAGTGGAACCTTTAGACGTTGTGGATGAAGCCCGATACACTATGCTGGAGACCAGCACACCCCGGCCGGGTGCGATGTGCGATTGTTCCGTCACATCTTGAGGAAGATATGAGCAGCTCGCAGCAGTCTGACCCGCCCTCGACGCTGACGCCGCTCGACGCGGCCGGTTCCGGGGGAAGCCGACGGGGACCAACCAAGAGCTCGACCCTCTCAACCGGCGGGTTCAAGAGCGGAGGCGGCGGTCCGCCCCGTGGTTTCGGCGGCGGCAGCGGCGGCGGAGATAGTGGGTTCCGCGGCCGAAAAGTCACCACCTGCTCCTTCTGCGGCAAGACCTCTCGCGAGGTCGGGCCCATGGTCGAAGGGCCCAACGATATTTACATCTGCTCCAACTGCACTGACCTTTGCCAGAACATTTTCCGCCAGGAACGACGGCGGGTCACCAGCGCTCAGCCGTTGTTTACGGCCATTCCCGCCCCGCGCCAGATCAAGGAGTTCCTCGATCAGTACGTCATCGGGCAGGAATACGCGAAAAAGGCGCTGGCGGTGGCGGTGCATAACCATTACAAGCGGCTGACCCAGATTGAGAACGAGGAGTCTCCGGTCGAGCTTGACAAATCCAATGTCCTGCTCATCGGGCCCACCGGCACCGGAAAGACGCTGCTGGCCAAGACGCTGGCTCGGGTGCTCAACGTGCCCTTCGCCATCGGCGACGCCACCACCCTCACCGAGGCCGGCTACGTCGGTGAAGACGTCGAGAACTTGCTGCTGAAGCTCCTTCAGGCCGCCGACTATGACCGCGAAGCCGCTCAGCGCGGCATCATCTACATCGACGAGATCGATAAGATCGGCAAGACATCATACAACGTCTCGATCACCCGCGACGTCTCCGGCGAGGGCGTGCAGCAGTCGCTGCTGAAGATGCTCGAGGGCACCATCGCCAACGTCCCGCCACAGGGCGGGCGCAAGCATCCCGAGCAGCAATACATTCAGATGGACACCACCCATATTCTCTTCATATGTGGCGGTACGTTCGTCGGCCTTGACGACATCATTCGCAAGCGCATCGGCCGGCTACGCATCGGCTTTAGTGTGGAGACCGCCGACGATAAGACCAAGCAACAGCAAGTTGGCGAAATCCTCGCTCAGGTGACGCCCGAGGATGTGCTGGAGTTTGGCCTGATTCCGGAGCTGGTCGGCCGCTTGCCCATTATCTGCCCGCTGATGCCGCTGGATCTCGACGCATTGGTGCAGATTCTCACCGAGCCGAAGAACGCGCTGATCAAGCAGTACCAGCACATGTTCAGCCTGGAAGATGCCTCGCTGGAATTCACTGAAGAGGCGCTGCAACTGCTGGCCAGTCGGGCAATGAAGCGAGACACCGGGGCGAGGGCGCTGCGAGCGGTGCTCGATGAGTTCATGCTCGACACGATGTACGAGCTGCCCGAAGTCGAGAGTACCGGAGTGACGTACGTCATCGACACCGACGCGATCCAAAGCAGTCTCTCCATCACCGAGCTGCCCCAGCGCAAGGCCAAGGAGTCGGCGTAGCGGGCCGCCGCCGCGCGTGTGGGGCTATCTGCCAACGCCCACAGTTCCAATCCAGGGGTTGCTGCGGTCTGAGGTGCTTCCGCTTTGTCGGCTCGCCTTGCCTTTGGACCCGCCATTCCTATACTGCTGGGCTCGAATTGATTCTCGTATTCGGACCGACTCGCCATGCCTCGCGTCTGCTCAATCACAGGCGTCCGAACCGCCAAAGGCAACAAGGTTCGTCATCGCGGACGGGCCAAGTACCTCGGCGGCGTCGGCACCAAGATCACCTCCTGCACCCGACGTTCGTTCAAGCCGAATCTCCAGAGGGTCAATGCCCTGGTTGACGGCACACCAAAGAGGATCACCGTCTCGACACGCGTCCTGCGCCAGGGGCTCGTGGTCAAGCCGCTGAAACGCAAATACGGCTACACCCGGCAGCAAAAGAAGGACTCGCGGTCAGGGGAATGATTCGCAGTGTTGCGCATCGAACCACCGGCCCGACACGGGCCGGCTCGCCCGGACGTGCATGAGCAAGCTCACAGCGAACCGGGTTCTGTGAACCCGGCCGACCCCCGCATACCCCACGCTCTCGCCTCCCAACGAAAACGAAGAGAAAGCCCAGGGAAACCGTTCCCTGCAACTTTCCCCCTCCAAGAACATGGCAAATCTTCATCGGCGTCTGCGTCGTGGCAAGAGCCCGGCCAAGGCAAGCAGCCAAATTGCGCCCGGCGCCGGGACGCCAAAGTGCAAGTCGTCGATCTCCGCTTCCAAGCCAGGGGCAGGCTCTGCTACCACCGCCGCGTTGAACAAGTCGCTCGAAATCAGCCCGAAGAAGAAACCTGTGCCGCCGCCTCCGGCGATGCTGCTCGTGTAGAAAAGGCGGCCGCCGCTGAACAGCTCAATGCTCAGCAACCCGGGGAAGTCCACACCGATCCAGGCCTGGGGCGTGTCGAACGCGACGCTGATGTCACCGTTGCCATCCAGCCCAACGCCGTCGTTTATGAAGGAACCGGCGAAGGCAATGCTGTCGTTGCCGTCGGTGAACAGGATGCCGAGGTCAGCGTACTGGTCGGTGATGAATGTCCCGTCCGGAAAGCCGGTAAACGGAATCGTCTCGAAGGAACCTACAGCCTCTACCCAGGCCGATTTCTCGAAAAATTCAACCACCCCTGCTTCGGTGGCGTTGACCGCCCACCCAACCATGCTGGCGAGGAGGAATACAGCCGTATGTGGCAAGCGCATGGCTCTTCTCTCTTCTTCTGGTCACTCCTGGGCCAAGGCCCCGGCGGTCAGCAATGGGCCCCGCCGACGTGCGTAACCTACCTCAAGAAGCTGGTATTGCAAGGGATAAATGGCGAGAATAGGCAGACTGTGCAGGGCCCGCCCCTCCGGATAACTTCGGCGATGAGACTCAGAGCCGGCCTGTCCTGGGGCCGGTGTCGTCGGCGGACCTCAATGATCCGATGACGACCGCGGCACTCAACAGCACCGGGCCGAGTAGAAGGACTCACTGGAGTATTCAGCCGGATGCAGTGCAATGCGGGGTCGGGCACCGATCCGCTGACAGCGAGGCGAAGACGCCGGCAGTCCCGCGAAGCATGATCCGCTGGTTCGGCGCCGACTTGGCCGCGTACATGGCTTGATCGGCGTGGCGGATCAGTTGCTCGGCGTTGACCGGCCGGCTCAGATCGATGTGCGAGATCCCGATTGAGATTCCGAGTCGAGGCTCGCCTGGGGGCGCGGCGCGGTTGGCGCAGTCATGTTCGCGGAGGATACGCTCGGCCACGCGGACCGCTTCGTGAGCGTTCGTCTCGGGCATGAGCACGCAGAACTCATCACCGCCATACCGAGCAGGCACATCCACCTGGCGACAATTCGCCTGGATGAGCCTGCCGGTCCGGCGGAGGACCTCGTCGCCGCCCAGATGGCCGATCGTGTCGTTGGTTGCCTTGAAGCCGTCAAGGTCGATCATCATGAAGGCCAGCGGTCGATCGTTGCGCACGGCTTCGGCCCAGGCGCGTTGGAGCATTTCGTTGAGCCAGCGCCGGTTGCCCAGCCCGGTCAAATCGTCGGTGCGGACCAACGTTTCGAGCCGATGGATCAGCGCTTCCAGGTGCCGGTTCTTCACCTCCAGCTCAGCCAGGCATCGGCGCAGATCGCGATCGGGGCGCTGCGGCCAAACGTACTTTCGGGTCGAGGATCGAATCTAATTGCCTCCACGGAAAGAGCTGAATCGTCTCTGCTTCAACGTTGGACCGTCCGGCTCCCGGGTCAGGCGTGCGGGACTATCGGTCGGGAACCTGCTTTAGCATCGATTAGGACTCCGTCTCCGACAAGTCCCAACCCGCAAGATCGCCCGGTTTTGCTTGCCCAGCCGGAATAACCCGCCCATCCACACTGCCGATAATCGGGCCTCGCCGGAATCATCTCCGAATGACGCTCGGCCCGGGAAGTTGCCTGCTCTGGCGACGGCCGCGACAACGCGCCGACCGTCGCCTTGACAATCGTTCGGTCGTTCACTGCGATGCTCAGAGGCTTGAGGCTTGAGGCGGTCGGGCGTGTCAGCTCAGCAGTCTCGTCAGATCATTCCAGGTCACGACCAACAGCACTGTCGCGATGAAGGCCAGCCCGACGATGGTGGCCGCATTCTGGAAAGCCGGTGACGGCGCGCGCCCTTTCAGCTTCTCGTAGACCAGAAACAGGAAGAGCCCGCCGTCAACAATCGGGATCGGCAGAAAGTTGATCACGGCCAGATTTACACTGATGATGGCCAGGAAGAAGATCAGGTAGGTGAAACCGCGATCGGCGATCCGCGCGCCGATGTGGACGATACCCACGGGCCCGTGAAGCTGCTCCACGCCAATGCTGCCGCGCAGCAGCCGGTCAAGGGTCAGGTAGGTCATCACGATGAACTTGTGGGTCTGCGTAAAGCCCATGATGACGGCCCGCACAGGATTGCTGCCGGCACTGAGCGTGGTATAGATCGGCTCGAAGGCAGAGCCCGGCAGCTCGCTTCGCCACGAAAGGTCGTGCAGCGCCGCGACCTGCTTGGCGGCGAGCACCAGGTCAATGGTCTCGCGCTCGGCGTTGGGCGTCGGATGCGTAATCGTCAAGGTCACGGTTGCTGTGGCCCCGCTGTCCAATGCCGATCGGGTTTCAGTACGCAGCGCCTGACGAAACGACGCCCAATCCGAGACGGGCGTGTCATTGACAGCATCGATACGGGTGCGGCCGAACAAGAACCAGTCGGCCACGGGCGTGGGCTGGACGGTCGTTTGGCCGTCAGGCCCGGGCGCGGTGCGCAGCCGATCGATCGGCTGGGCAATCAGCGGAAGCTCCCATGCCCAGTCGATGACGATGTTGAGTTTACCCTTACGGTCAACGCGGGCCCGCACGGGCAGCCGGGCACCGTCGCGCAGGAGCAGCAGGTCAATCTTGCCGCTCTTGTGGGTGGCGAGCTCGGCCTTGAGGCCGGCCATGCGAGGCCCGTCCACCGCCCCGGCGCGCAGGATGACATCGCCCGGCTCAAGAACCTTCTGGTTGGGTTTGTTGCGACCACCGACGACTGCAACGATCTTCACCAACGGGGTCAGGCCGAAAAGGCCGGTTTCGATATTCTGCTCGACGCCGGGTATCGCCGTGGCGTAGCGAAGGATCTGGAAAATGGGGGTCACGTCAACATCGGTGCGGACCAGGGCTTGATCAACAAATTCGTGGCCATCGCCCGAGGCGGTCCACGCCGTCGGCACCGGCCGGCCGCCGGACTGCCGAACGACTTCCTGAAACTGTTCGTAAGTTTCGATTCGTTGCCCGCCGGCCGAGACGAGGCGCATCCCCGGGCGAACGCCGGCGTCGATCAGTCCGAGCTCGGCCAGCATTTCAGTCAGCCGTCCGTCGTCGTCTGCCAACAACGTAGTCGATCGCGCAGGATAAACGCCGATGCCCAGAAGCCCGGTGCCCGGGTCCTTCTCTGGGGTCAGCAGGAACTCCAGCGGCGCGCTCGCGCCGGCGCGCTGCACCGTGAACTTCAGTGACTGCCCGGGCTTCGCCATAGCAGCGGCGATGCGGATGTCGGCGAACGTTTCGACGGGCCTGCCCTCGATGTAGGTGATGCGGTCACCAGGCTGCAAGCCGATGCTCTCAGCGCCCGGGTCCGTGGCGTCGATGGCGGCGGTGGTGCCCGCGGGCATCGACCTTGCAACCTCGCCAACCACGGGCGCCTCGGACCGTACACCGATCATGAACGCCACGATGAACAGGCCAACCGCCAGCAGGACGTTGGCCACCACGCCGGCGGAGACGACCACCATGCGCTTGCCTATCGGGCAGACGTTGTAGCTGCGGGGGTCGGCCGAGACGGCATTGGGGTTGATGTCTTCCTGGCCGAGCATCTTCACGAAGCCGCCGATCGGCAGCCAGCGCAACGAGTATTCGGTTTCGCCGAGCCCGTAGCGGGCCAGTTCCTCTCCGCCTAGATCATCGGGCGCTTTACCCGTCTTGGCCACGACGCGGCCGCGCGTCGAGCCCCATACCAGACCAATGCCCCTTCGCCAGGAGATGATCGCCCGGCCCATTCCGATTGCGAAGACCTCGGTGCGAATCCCCGCCCACTTGGCCGCCAGGAAATGGCCGAGCTCGTGCACGAAGATCAAGACCCCGAATCCGAAGATGATCAGCAGCAGGTTGGTGGTGGTGTTAAGTAGATTCATGTGATACCTGCTCGATCGAAAAGAAGCGCGCTTGCCAATACCCGTTGCGTCCGCCCGTCGCCTAGCGGCGACGGCTAAACGTTGACACCGCCAAGATTGCTCGGGGCCGCCGAAGCGGGCGGACCGACCTGATCGGGCACCATGTTCGAGGTCCGCGCAACGCGGCGGTTGACTTCA
Source organism: Planctomycetota bacterium (assembly GCA_022568135.1). Classification (GTDB taxonomy): domain Bacteria; phylum Planctomycetota; class Phycisphaerae; order Phycisphaerales; family SM1A02; genus JADFFQ01. Next base: position 8,610 of record JADFFQ010000010.1, read on the forward strand.
TCTCGGGCGGCTCGATCGGCGCGCCGCACGTCGTCGAGGCCCTCCAGCGGCCTTGGTTCAATCGCAGCCAGCGTCTCGCGGACCAACTCGGCGATCATCCCAAACGGAATCCTGCGATCCAGGAAGGCGGCGACGGCTGCTTCGTTGGCGGCGTTGAGGACGGCCCCCGCAGTGCCACCCGCCTCGATCACCTGATACGCCAGACCCAGCGCCGGGAAACGCTCGTGATCCACCGGCTCAAAATCCAGGCGGCAAGCGTTAGCCCAATCCATCGTCGCCGCGCAGCCTTCCAGGCGATGCGGCCAGGTCAGAGCATATTGAATTGGGGTTCTCATGTCGGGTGGTCCAAGCTGGGCGATAACCGAGCCGTCCACGAACTCGACAAAGCTATGGATGATCGACTGGGGATGGACGATCACCTCGATCCTCTCTACAGGGATGTCAAACAGCCAGTGAGCTTCGATTACCTCCAGGGCCTTGTTCATCAGTGAGGCGGAGTCAACGGTGACCTTCGGCCCCATGTCCCAGGTCGGATGATCGAGTGCCTGCTCGACGGTGGCGTGGTAGAGTCGTTCGCGGGTCCAGGTACGCAACGGACCGCCGGAAGCCGTGAGCACAAGGCGGGCGACTTCCTGGACGGATCGCCCAGCCGCAAGACATTGGAATATTGCACTGTGCTCAGAATCGATCGGCAGAAGGTTGATCCCTTTGCGACGCACCCTGGGCATCACCAGCGCTCCCGCCGCGACCAACGTCTCCTTATTTGCCAGCGCGAGGTCGCAACCGCGGTCAATGGCCGACAACGTGGCGGGCAGCCCGGCGGAGCCGACCATCGCCCCCAACACCAGGTCTCCTGGTTGGGCCACTGCGTCGATGAGCTGTACCGCTGCCTCTTCGCCGGCATAAACGTGGGGGATTGAGGCGAGCGCCGGTGCCTGGTCTGCGTCTGCGATCGCCACGTGCTTGACGTCAAACCGCCGAGCCTGCTGCCCCAAGAGTGCGGCATTGGAGCCGCCGGCCAGGCCGACAACGTCGAACCCGCCTGCGGCGGCCCCTGCGCAACGGCACAGATGCGCGACCACTTCCAGGGCATTGCTCCCGATCGATCCGGTGGAGCCGAGAACGATCAGGCGGCGGCAGGCTGGTTGAGGCTGTCGAGTCACTCTTCCAGATTATCCTTTACATCAGCTAGCGCGGTGCGTGAAAGGACCCGGCGACTTCGATAAAGTCGCTTCATTGTCCGCGCCGCGCGCGGAGCGGTCTCGACGCCGGCGGCCGCGGAGTCGCGCTTGGAGGACTCGTCGGCTTCCGCAGAACTTCCACGGTCTGTTTTCTTGGTCGTTGTAGGCTGGCCGGCGGCGATGGAACCGCTGGTTGGCCCGGCTGATCTGGAACCCGCAACCTTGGATCGGCGCTTCTTTCTCACGCCGGACCTGCTGCCGGTGCGTCTGGAGGATTCCTCAGCGCCGCGATCGTCACGCCCTGCAGTGGTGAATGATTCGGGGGAACGGCCGGAGCCGTCTGCGTCCGAGCGTGGGTCGGCCGAGTCGGTGAGCGACCGGGCCACAGGCGCATCGGCTGCTTTGGGAACAGTCTTGCGACGGCGGGAGGTCCTTCTTCTGCCAGTTGGGGCCTGACGGCCGTCGTGGCCGGCGGATTCCGCGGGCGGACTCTTGGCGTCAGCGGCTCGCCCTTCGGCACCCAGCAGGGTCCGAATCCGCTGGGCCATCGGCGGCGTCACCAATGACATGTGGTTGTTCAAATCAAGGTCATCCTGGGCCTCGCATCGGCTGAGAATCTCACGTGACGCGACGCCAAGGTCCTGGGCGAGCTGGTGAACAGGAATGGATCCGTCCTCACGCGGGCGACCCCCGCCTCGTCGGGACCGGCGACGACGGGGCTTCTTGGTCACCTGGCCGCCATCGGATGGCGTCTCGGCAGGTCGGGCAGCCCCGGCTTCATCGGACGCGGCATCAGTACCCTCGCCCGCTCGATCAGGCGTCGTATCGGCCCCATTTGCGAGCGCGAGGGTGGTGGCATCGACCGGCGCGCCTCGGCGGCGACGCCGTCGTTTCTTGGTTGGGGATTTCCCGGCCGGTGCAGGCTTCCCTTCTCGCTCCTTGCTCTGGGCTGCTTCAAGCTGCCCGATCGTTGGAACTTGCAGCGGCGGCAGCTTGGCCACGTCCACCTCGGCGCCACGGTCGTCGTAGGCATAGAAATCAACGCGATCGACGGCGATGGCATCGCTGACCCGCACGTCGATCGTCTTGCCCGAGGCGTCCTCCAGGGCGACCAGCTCCCGCCTTTTGCTGCTGAGCAATACCGAGGCCACCCGAGGCGAGCACACCACCTCCACCCGTCTGACGCGATCGAATTGCAATACATAACCGACCTGCCGCATGGCATCGGCGCCGAGGGACTGTGGCGTCTTGATCTCGCCTTGCCCGTCGCAATACCCGCACGCCATGAAGTGACTCATGCGCAGGCTCGGGCGCATGCGCTGCCGGGTCAATTCAACAATGCCGAACTCGCTAATGCGCAGCATCGTGGTCCGAGCCCGATCGCGCTTCAGCGCTTGGCGAAACCGTTCTTCGACCTCGCGGCGGTGCTGGAGACGGTGCATGTCGATCAAGTCGTTGATGACCAAACCACCCAGATCGCGCAGGCGAAGCTGGCGGCAGATCTCATCCACCGCCTCGCAGTTCGTTCCAAAGGCGTTCGTCTCGCTGTCGGTTGCGCGGCGACTGCGGCCGGAGTTGACATCGATTGCCACCAGCGCTTCGGTTTGGTCGATGACGAGCTTGCCGCCTGAGGGCAGCGGAACTTCGCGGCTGTGAATCAGATCGATCTGCCGCTCGATGTCAAAGGCGTGGAAGATCGGCACGGGACTTCGATAGCGTATGAGCTTGGGGGCGGAGCGTGGCGCCACGACGCTGAGGAACGCCGCCGCCCGTTCGTGCGCGGACTCGCAATCAACGATGACGGCCAAGATCGACGGCCGCAGCACATCACGGATGGTGCGGATGAACAGGTCGGATTCGGTGTAAAGCTCACACGGCGCGCCGACGTCCTTGATGCGCCGGTCCATGACCTTCCACAACCGCACCAAGTAGGCCACGTCGCGCGTCAAGTCGGTGCGGGTCTTTCCAAAGCCGGCGGTGCGGAGAATGAACCCGAACCCCTGGGGCAGCTTCAGCGAGTCGAGGATCTGGCGCATCTGGCGGCGCTGGTCGGGATCCTCGACCTTGCGGGACACGCCGACGCGATCCATCTCGGGCATCATGACCAGCAGCCGCCCGGGGATGGACAGGTAGCTGGTCAGGGTGGGTCCCTTGGTGCCCAGGCCCTCCTTGAGCACCTGCACCAGCACTTCGTCGCCACGTTTCAGCGCGTCCTGGATGGGCGGACGAGCATGCCGAGGGATCTTCATGCCGACCCGCTCGGTGCGCTTGGCGCCGGGGAAGTACCGCGGATGAAGGTCGGAAATGTGCAGGAAGCCGGCTCGGCCCTGGCCGTAGTCGATGAACGCGGCCTGTATGGCCGACTCAACGTTGGTCACGCGGCCCTTATAGATGTTGCCGACGTTGGTGGCGGTAGCCACGCGTTCGGTGTACAGCTCTTCCAGATGATTGTCCTGCAGGATCGCGATCCGGCATTCCTCGCCGGGCGTGACGTTGACGACCATCAACTCGGTCGCGTCGCTCTTCTTTGTACTGACCACGAATACAAATCTCCGGGGAATCGCTCCCGGCAAGCCGACCCAGCCGCATGAGGCAGAATAATGCGACAGCCGCTTGGGTGTCCGTCACCAGAGGCGTCGGTTGTGGCGCGGTGCCTGGATGCTGCCAGCGCATGCTTCGGGGGGCTCGTCGGCGGCCAACGCATTGGGCCCAGGACTGCGCACCGCCCGCGAGGGGCGAGGCTCATCCGGCACAACCTTGGCCGGTGCTTGTTTGTTTCAACCCGAGATGGTTATCCAGCGGACCAACCGCAGTCCATTTCGGGAATGACTTTTTGAACCGCGTCGCGGAGGCAATTCAGGACCTTCCGCTCAGAATCAAACGAACCTACCTTTCGGGCGAGCCGTTCACAGGTACTAATATCGACCGATCGGATGACCCGCTTCACATGCGGGATCTGCGACGGCACCAATGAGAGGGTACGCAGGCCCATGCCGATGAGCAACATCGTATACTCCACTTCACCGGCGATCTCCCCGCAAAGGCTGATGTCGACCTTGAACCGCCTGGCCACGCGGACAACCGCCTTGATCAGTTGCAGCACGGGGGGGTGGGCGCCGCTATAGAGGTTCGCCACCCGCTCGTTTGCTCGATCCACGGCCATGGTGTACTGGATCAGATCGTTGGTGCCGATCGAGAAGAACGACACCTCGCGGGCCAGGGTCGAAGCCATCAACGCGGCGCTGGGGACTTCGATCATGATGCCCACGGGCATGCTCTGATCGAACTCGATGCCCTGCTCCTGGCACTCCTCCATCACGTCGGAGAGGATCATCTTGGCCTGCCGCAATTCCATCGCGGTGGAGATCAAAGGAAACATGATCTTGATCGGCCCCAGAGCTGAGGCCCGCAGGATCGCTCGCAGTTGCGTCTTGAACAACGGGAGATTCTGGAGGCAGTAACGGATGCTGCGCAGGCCGAGAAACGGATTGCGCTCCGGCTCTTCCGCTCGCGATTGAGTGTACTTGTCGGCCCCCAGATCAAGCGTTCTGATCGTCAGCGGTTTGCCGTCCAGAAGCTCGATCGAACGCTTGTGGGCCTGGAAATGGTCCTCCTCGGTGGGCTCGGTCTGACTGGTGAGGTATAGAAACTCCGTGCGATAGAGTCCTACCCCGTCCCCGCCGTTGGCCAGCACCGCTTCGATCTCATGGGGGAACTCGATATTGCCCATCAAACTGATGCGCGTGCCGTCGAGCGTAACCGGCTCCAGGGAGGCAAGCTCCCGCAGGGCCAGCTGATCGGTCCCGATGCGCTCGATGTCTTGCTCATAGTGCTCAAGCGTCTCGCGGTCGGGGCGGATGATGACCCGGCCGGTCTCGCCATCGACGATGATCTGATCGCCCTCTTCGACGTACTGGGTGACGCGCTGAGACCCGACGACCACGGGAATGCCCAGTGCGGCGGCGACGATTGAAGCGTGGTCCGTTCGCCCGCCGGCATCGGTGGTGAATCCGATCACCTTCTTGGGGTCGAGTGAGGCAGCCCGGGCCGGGGTCAGCTCGTGGGCCACCAGGACCACCGGCTCGGTCAGCCGGGCCAGGCGGTCCTCAGACTCCCCGATGAGCTTGCTGAGCACCCGCCGATCGAGATCCAACACATCACTGGTCTTCTGGCGGAAGACCTCGCTGTCCATCTCGCGAAACCGGCGTGTCAGCGCCCGAAACGCTTCGGAGACGGCGTACTCCGCCGTCACCCGGTCCCGCTGGATGTGCTGGCGAATGGGGTCAATGAGCGACGCGTCATGGAGCAGGCCAAGGTGGAACTCGAAGATCTTGGCGGGCTCCGGCCCCAGCTGTGCGGCCGCCCGGTCACGGTCCTTCTGAAGCTCCTGGATCGCCTGGGTGACGGCCTCGTCGAGCCGCTGCTGCTGATGGGGGACACCCTCTTGTGGGACCGTACGATAGGGAACGTGAAGGACCGCGTCGTCGAGTACAAAAGCACGGCCGATAACTACGCCATGCGAAACGGGAATGCCTTTGATGACCTCCATCGAGCGGCTGCGGTCCTTTCTGTGCACCGAACACCGGATTGCCTGCCTTCACCGCAGTCCCGGGCGCGAGGGCCAAGTATACTAAGGGCCCTACGAGAACCACGCTAAGAGGGGCAAGCTTGGGGAACTGGCCAACCCTGCGCCCCCCAAAAAGCAGGTTCGCCAGCCGGCGCAGAGCCGATTCTTAGCGCGGTCAGCCCGGCCTGCCAGCTCACTCGATCAGGGCGTCAAGGCTGGGCTGCGGCTGGCCGGCCGCACTCGTGCGTGACCGACCGGTCCAGAGATAATAGGCCGCGGCCTTGACGTCATCGATGATGACGATGATGCACGGCAGCACGATGAGGATCAGCCCGGTCGCGCTGATGAGCCCGAACGAGATGCTGATCGCCATCGGGATGAGGAACTTCGCCTGAAACGACTGTTCCAGCATCAGCGGCGAGAGTGCGAGGACGGTGGTGATCGTGGTGAGGAAGATCGGCCGAAGGCGTTGCCCTCCGGCTTCGATCAACGCCTCGGTCAATCCCATGCCCTCCTTGCGCTTGGCGTTGAAGAACTCCACGAGGATGAGCGAGTCATTGACCACAATACCGCTCAGCGCCACGAACCCGATCAGGCTCAGGAATGTTATCTGGTAGCCCATGAGGAGGTGGCCCCAGATCACGCCGATCAGACTAAAGGGGATCGCCAACATGACCGCGATCGGCTGAGTGTAGCTGCCGAACAGCCAGGCCAGGATGATGTAAATCAACACGCACGCGGCCATGAACCCCAGCGGAAGTGTTTCGAATGCTCTGCGCAGCTCGCGTTGCCGGCCGCCCAGCTCAATTCCGACGTCCGGGTGCTCCCGCCGCAGCTCGTCCAACCGCGGCTGCAGTTGGGCCATGATCTGCTCGGGATTGGCCGACGGCGCGGTGTCGGCGGTGACGGTCACGGCCCGTCGTCGATCCACGCGGCGGATCACGGAGTAGCTGGATCCTTCCGTGACCTTGGCCACTTCGCCCAGCGGAACCCGTCGGCCTTGGGGCGTGATCAGGTACATGTGCTCGATCGCGTAGAGGCTGCGCCGGGAGCGCTCGTCCAGCCGCACCCGAACCTTGATATCCTCGCGCTTGGCGGAGAAGACGTGCGGCTCCAGCCCAAACAATGCCCCGCGAACCTGCGTGGCCACATCAGCGACGTTCAAACCCAGGCCGGCCGCGCCCGGCTTGAGCTGCACTTGCACCTCCCGCTGGGCTTGGGAAGCGTCGTCGGCGATGTCGTAGACACCCTCGGAGTCCGCGAGCATGCCCCTGATCCGGCCGACCACCGCGTCCCTCTGCGTTTCGTCGTTGCCGGTGACTACGATCGTAATGTCCGGCCCGCCCGGGCCGGCCGCGATCTCGGAATACCTCAGCCGCTCGACGTCGCTGATCACACCCAGCTCTTGGCGGATGGAGGCGATGACCTGCGAGGACTCACGCTCGCGCTGCTCCACAGGCTTGAGCTCAATGAACATCTGCGCCAGGTGCCCGCCGACGCCCTCCGCCTGTCCGGTGTCGAGATTGGCCTGGTAGCCGACGATCGTCGCGACGGACTTGGTCTCAGGCTGGTCGGCCGCAGCCGTTTCGATTCGCCTCACGATCGAGGCGGTCCGCTCGATGGGCGTGCCGATGGGCATGCGCAGATCAACGATGATCGTCTCGGAGTCGGTGGCGGGGAAGAATGTAAACCCGATGCGACCGCCGACCACGATTCCCATCGAGGCAATCAGCACCGACAGGCCGGCCGCCAGGGTCGCATAGCGGTATCGAAGGAGCCAGGCGAGCAGCCGCCCGTAGCCGGGCACGATCCGACCCAGAATCAGCCGGTCGCGCGACGCTTCGTATCGTCTCAGCCAAACGGCGACCCGGCCGGGGCGGCGCCGATCGCGGTGGAGCAGACTGTGGCCCAGGTGGCTGGGCAGGATCAACACGGCCTCGATCAGGCTAAACATCAAAGCAAAGCTGACAATGACCGGTAGCGCGCCGATCAGATCACCGATCTGACCTTGGATGAACCGCAACGGCATGAACGCAACGATGCTCGTGAGGACGGTGGCCACCACCGGCCAGAACACCTGCTCGGTTCCCTTGATCGCCGCCACCAGCGCCGGCTCCTGGCGATCGTGCCGCGCCTGAATGTTCTCCGCCACGACGATCGCATCATCCACCAGAAGTCCCAGCACAACGATCATCCCGAACATGGTGATCAGGTTCAGCGTGATGCCGAAGCTGTTCATCATGACCAGCGTGCCGCAAAGGGAGATGACCAGCCCGATACCGACCCACACGGCGACCCGCCAATTCAGAAACACAAGCAGGGTGCCAAAGACCAGCAGCGCCCCCCACCGCGCATTGCGGATCAGCAGGTCAAGGCGGCCCTCGATGAAGCGAGCCAGGTCCGAATGCGTGGCAAGCTCGCCCGGCAACGGATCAGGACAGGTCACGCCAAGCTCATAAGCACTCTTGCGTTTGGAGCCGAAGATCGACTCCAAGGCGCTACCCTCGAATGGGTCGCCACGACGGCCGGCTGCGTACGCGCGCACCATCTCGGCGATCTCCACCGCATCCTGATTGCCGGTCTTGAACACCGTCAGGCTCACCGACGGCTCCAGGGGCCGGCGCTCGGTTGATCGCTCGTCGAACCGGCCGAATCGGGTGATGAGCTGCTGATCGACGTAATCCTCGCGGACCCTGGCGAGGTCGCCGACGCGCAAGGCCTGGCCTTGGGGGGTAGCCTTGACGACAATCTGGCGAATGGCCTCGGCCCGCTCCGGCACGCCGGTCGTCCTGACGCTGATGTCTCCGACGCCGCTGCGAATCGACCCGCCGGGCACGTCAGCCATCCAGTTGCCAATGGAAGCGGAGAGCTGCGGCAAGCTGATGCGATGCTCCAGCAGCGCCGCAGCTGAGACATCGACGCGAATCTCATAATCCCGCACGCCCGAGGTCAGGACCTCGCCCATGCCGGGCAGGCTTTTGAGATCGTCGCGGATCCGCCGGATGCCCCGCTTCATGGCTTCTTCATCCGCGGGCCCGTAGAGGCTGACCATGATCACGGGCATGCGCGCCTCCAGTTCGGTCACGCGAATGCGCTCAGCTTCTTGCGGCAGGTCGGTAAGGGCGTCGACCGCGCGTTCGACTTCGTCTACGGCCTTGTCCACGCTGTCAATGCCCCAGCGAAACTCGACGATGATGCCACCGCCGCTTTCAGCCAGGGTGGTGGTCATTCGTTCAACTTCATCCAGGTCCGCCAGGGCATCCTCGACCTTCATGGCCAGACCTTCCTCGACCTCCTGCGGAGTGGCCCCGGGGTAGGGCAAGGTGACGACGGCGGACTCCGGCGTCATTTGCGGGAAGAACTCGCGAGTGAGGCTCAGCGCCGCCGCCGCGCCGCCGACGAACGCGCCGACCATCAGCAGGTTCACAGGCACCGGCCTGGTGACACCGAAGCGGGGAATGCTCACCGCCCGACCCCCGGGCCCGACCGTGTATCGGGGGTCCCCGATCCCATTACATCGGGTTCGCCCGAGCGGACCCGGGCACGTCGCGGCGGGCCGTTGAGCGGAATCGCCTCCACCTCAAGACCTTCGGGCAATGAGCGCGCCGCGTTGACCACGACCAAGGCTCCGGCGGGAAGAGGCTCAGCCAGTACCGCCCACTGCTCTGCCGCGACGCCGATCTGCGGAAACTCATCCTGCACGTGAAACACCACTTGCACCGGGTAGCTCCGCACAACGTTGTCTTGGATCAGAAGCAGGCGATCGCCCAGGAGCGAGCGGCGCGGTACGACCGAACGAAGCTCAACTTCACTGGAAACGACCGTACCCTGGACGAACAGACCCGGAGCGAGCCCGCCGGCGGCGGAGTCGTGCGGGTCCTGCTCCACTTCGACGTAGACGGCCATGGTGCGGGTGGTCTCATCATCTTGCGGCCCGATGCGGGCCACCTGCCCCGGCCAACTTTGGGTGGTCGCACTCCGGGAGGTCAGGATCACCTCGTCGCCGACCGCAATCGCCGCGCGGGCGCCGCCGGGCAACCGCAGCGCCACCTCGATCCGTTGCAGGCTCACCACGCGCGCCACCCGTTCACCAACCGCAAGCCGCTCCCCAACCTCGACATCCACCGCCTGGATCACCCCCCCAAGCGGGCTGCGGACGGTACAGCGTTCGACATCCTTGTTCGCCAGCGCCAGTTGGGCATCAAGGCCAAGACGCTTGGCTGCAAGTTGTGCCCGGCGGGGGGCAATCTTGTCCCGCTCCTCTTTCGCAATCGTTTCGAGGCGCTGCTTCACCGTAAGCGCTTCTTCAGCGCGATCGATCTCCCGCTGATTCGCGCCCTTGCGCTCAAATGCGTCCAAGACACGCTCGAGTTCTCGCTCGGCCAGCTCGGTTTCCTTGCCCGCCAGACCAGCTCTCTGCCCCAAGCTTGCCTCTTCCACGCGCAGTTGATCATGCTGCGCATCAATCTCGGCGATCCTTTGGGAAAGAATGTTCACCTGCTGGACAAAATCGCTCTTGTCGAATACAGCCAGAACGTCGCCATCCTTGATCTCGGCGCCGGCGACAATATGGCGAGGTACTTCGACCACGATGGCCGAAACCTGCACGGGCACGTCGGCCGAGTCCATCGCGGCAGCGGTCCCGAACCCGGTCCATTGCCTGCGCACGGGAACCTCGATGACGTGCATGACCTCGACCCGTCGCATCGCCGGTGGCTCATCAGACGCCTGCGGCCGGGGTTTGGTCTTCAGCAATACGACATAGATTCCGACGGCGACCGCCAGCAAAGCCATGGACACCACCACCTGCGTGATGACGGACACCAAGATGTTGCGCTTATCAGCCATGCAGCGGCATTCTCGGCCTCGCCAACGCCCAAGCCGTATACCCTATGTCGGCACACGCGGTGAATCGAGTGAGGTCCGCGCACGCTCAACCCTTCAAGCCTTCAAGCCTTCAAGCCTTCAAGCCTTCCGATGTGATACCCTAGCGATCATGGCCGAGCAGCTAAGTCTCGACGAAGTTCGCCACGTCGCGAAGCTGGCGCGGCTGCGGCTAACCAACCAAGAGCTTGAGCAATACCGCAGCCAACTGTCGGCGGTGCTCGAGCACATCGCCAAGCTCAACGAGCTGGACGTTGCGGGCGTAGAGCCGCTGGCCCATCCCAGAGATGTCACCAACCGCCTTGACGAAGACGTCGTCGGCGAGTCGATGCCCGTGGAGCAACTGCTGGCCATTGCCCCGGCCGTGGAAGGCCAATTCCTGGCGGTCCCCAAAGTGCTCGGCGAGGAAACCGGACCATGACCACCCTGGTACGCGCTCGCCGCCATGGACGATGACGCGACCATCCTGAGTCTTGTCGAAGCGCTGAAGCACCGCGAGATTTCGGCCGTACAACTCGTGCAGGACTGCTTTGAACGTATCGAACAACTCGATGAGAAGTTGCATTGCTTCCACGAAACATACCCCCAACGTGCGCTTCAGGCGGCGGAGTCGATCGACGGCGCACTAGAGGCCGGCGACGAACTGGGCCCGCTGGCCGGTGTGCCGATCGCGTTGAAGGACAATATCGTCACCAGCTTCGGCCACACCACGTGCAGCTCGCGCATCCTTGAAGACTTCAGCAGCCCATACACCAGTACCGCCGCACAGCGATTGATTGATGCGGGCGCGATCGTCATCGGCAAGACCAACTGCGATGAGTTCGCGATGGGCTCGTCGTCGGAGCATTGCGCCTTCGGGGTGGTGTGCAACCCGTGGGACCTCACGCGAGTGCCCGGGGGATCGTCCGGAGGCAGTGCTGCGGCGGTCGCGGCGCGAATGTGCCCTGGGGCCCTGGGCTCAGACACCGGCGGGTCCATCCGCCAGCCGGCGTCGCTGTGCGGGGTCGTCGGCGTCAAGCCGACCTACGGCCGGGTCAGCCGGTTCGGCCTGGTCGCGTTCGGCTCCAGCCTCGATCAGATCGGGCCGTTGACGCGTTGCGTCAAGGACGCCGCCTGGTTGTTGCGCATCATCGCCGGGCCTGATCGCCGCGACTCCACCTGTGCCGACCTGGCCGTACCCGATTATCTCAACGGAATCGATCAGCCGCCGGAGAACTTGCGCATCGGCGTGCCCAAGCAGTACCTCAGCGAAAAGAACGAGCCGGCGGTGAACGAAGTGGTTCAGAGCGCGATCGAGCTGTATCGCGATCTCGGGGCCGAGATTGTCGACATTGATCTGCCGCTTACCGAGTACGGCATTGCGACCTACTACGTCATCGCCCCAGCCGAGGCGTCGAGCAACCTGGCCCGCTATGACGGCATTCGCTACGGCCGGCGAGCCCATCTTGAGCCCGGCGAAGACCTCTACGATCTCTACGCCAAGAGCCGCGCCGAAGGATTCGGCCCGGAGGTGAAGCGGCGCATCATGTTGGGCACCTACGTGCTCAGCGCCGGCTACTACGACGCTTATTACAAGCGCGCACTCCAAGTGCGCCGGCTCATCAAGCAGGAGTTCGACGCGGCATTCGAGAAGTGCCACGCGCTGCTGGGGCCGACGTCGCCCACGCCTGCGTTTGAAATCGGGGCCAAGGCCGATCCATTATCGATGTATCTGTGCGACGTGTACACCGCCAACACGAATATCGCGGGGATCTGCGGAATCTCCATCCCCGCGGGCTTTGGGGAAGTTGATGGGAAACACCTGCCCATCGGGTTGCAGATTCAATGCAAGGCCTTTGACGAGGAGACGATGTTCCGCATCGCCCGGATGTTCGAAGCCCGCACCGATTTCCACACCAAGCGCCCGCCGGATTTGGCAACGGTGTGACGCAGCGCATCGGGCGAGCCGGCCCAGCGAGCCGGCTTGTCCTCAACCCCAGCGAGCCGGCTTGTGCCAAGCCGGTGGACTTCCGAATTGCGGATGGCCTCCGTATGCCCAAGATCACCCGGGCTGGGGATACCGGCGCGGCGCTGGGCCTGCTACCGGGAATCTGATCCAGCCGGTGTGAGAGTCTAATCACTGCCAGAGCGGCCAGTGTCGCGTGCCTGCTTGCGGATCGCCGAGCATCGCTTGAGGACGAGGTTGATCGCCGCACGGCGGTGCGGCTCGCTCAGTGACGCGTCTGTTCTCACCCGATCGGCAACGGCCGAGCAGTCCAGTCCCTTGCGGAACAGTTTCTCGACAAGGGAGCGAATCGTCTCCCTGTCACGACGTGCCTCGTCGCGCTCGGCTATGCGGTCACGGTACGCAACGGTATCCCACAGCCGCAGCTTGCTGCGAAAATACCCCAGCGAGGCGATGCGCGACCCATCCGGGCTGAACGCGACCGAGGTGACGCTGTACTCGTGCCCGCGGAGGACGAGAAGCTCCTCCCCGCTGGCGGCATCCCACAGCCGCACCGTCCTGTCCAGCGACCCCGAGGCGATCCGCGACCCGTCCGGGCTGAACGCGACCGAGAGAATCAAGTCCTCGTGTCCGCGGAGGACGGCGAATTCCTCCCCGCTGGCGGCGTCCCACAGCCGCACGGTCTTGTCCCACGACCCCGACGCGATGCGCGACCCGTCCGGGCTGAACGCGACCGAGGTAACGCTGTCCTCGTGCCCACGGAGGACACGGAGCTCGTCTCCTGTCGAGGCGTCCCACAGCCGGACGGTATTGTCCTTCGACTCCGCGCCCCCCGCCGAGTACGCCCCGCCCCCGGAGGCGATGCGCGATCCGTCCGGGCTGAATGCGACCGATTTAACCTCGTCTTCGTGCCCGCGGAGGACGAGAAGCTCGTCGCCGGTCGATGCGTCCCACAGCCGCAGCGTTTCCGTCCCGGAGACGATCCGTGACCCGTCCGGGCTGAACGCGATCGAATTCACTATAAACTTTTCGTGGCGGAGGACGGCGAGCTGCTCGCAGCTTGTCGTGTCCCACAGCCGCACCGTCGCGTCCCACCCCCCCGACGCGATCCGCGACCCGTCCGGGCTGAACGCGACCGAGTGGACATCGCCGCTGTGCCCGCGGAGATCCGCGAGCTCCTCCCCGCTGCTGGCGTCCCACAACCGCACCGCCCCGTTTTTTCCGGCCGAGGCGATCTGCGACCCGTCCGGGCTGAACGCGAACGACAAGGCCCAGGCGCCGAGGTCGGCGACTTCCTCGCGGCTCGAGGCGTCCCACAGCCGCACCGTGTGGTCCCACGACCCCGACGCGATGCGCGACCCGTCCGGGCTGAACGCGACCGACAAGACGCCGCTCTCGTGCCCACGGAGAACCGCGAGCTCCTCCCCGCTGGCGGCGTCCCACAGCCGCACCGTCTTGTCGCCCGACCCCGACGCGATCCGCGACCCGTCCGGGCTGAACGCGACCGACCAGACGAAGTGGTCGTGGCCGGAGAGAACCGCGAGCTCCTCCCCGCTGCTGGTGTCCCACAGCCGCACAGTCTTGTTCCTCAACGTCGAGGCACTGCGCGACCCATCCGGGCTGAACGCCTCCGGGGAGTGCCCGCGGAGGACGGCGAGCTCCTCGCCGCTGCTGGCGTCCCACAGCCGCAGCGTCGCACCCCCCGACCCCGAGGCGATGCGCGACCCGTCCGGGCTGAACGCGACCAAGTAGATATATCGCTCGTGCCGGAGAACCGCGAGCTCCTCCCCGCTGGCGGCGTCCCACAGCCGCACCGTCTTATCCCCCGACCCCGACGCGATCCGCGACCCGTCCGGGCTGAACGCGACCGACTTGACATATTCCTCGTGCCCCCGGAGGACGGCGAGCTCCTTCCCGCTGGCGGTGTCCCACAGCCGCACCGTTTTGTCCTGCGAGCCCGAGGCGATCCGCGACCCATCCGGGCTGAACACGACCGACCGGACATATCCCTCGTGCCCGCGGAAAACGGCGAGTTCCTTCCCGCTGGCGGTGTCCCACAGGCGCACCGTTTTGTCCCCCGAGCCCGAGGCGATCCGCGTCCCGTCCGGGCTGAACGCGACTGACCAGACCTGGCTCTCGTGCCCGCGGAGAACGGCGAGGCTTTGGTCGAGTTGCGCGTGAAGGTACTTCCACTCCCAGCGCCGCAGCTCGGCGGGCGCCTGATCGAGCAAAGCTCCGGCGTAACGGACATCGTTGGCCTGAATACTTGCCTGGGCACCTCTGATGCTGGCGAGATAGGATTGCTGCCGGGCCTCGTGGGATGCCTGTTCCGCTTGCTGCTTCTGTTTCTCCGCTTCATCGCGTGAAGCGTTGGCCTTCTGCTCCTGCGCTTGAGCCAGTTTCAGATTGTCCTGTGCCTCGGTCGTTTTCTCTTCCGCGATCTGACGATGCTTTACCTCGGCATCGCGCGCCTGTTCCGCGAGTTGACGCTGCTGCGACTCGGCTTGTTTGGCTGCTTGTTCACGGAACAAGCCCCATGTCGTGCCCGCAATTCCCGCCAGCAACAGCGCCAGGACCGCACACGCCGTCATCACACCCGTGCGATTTCTTCGCACGAACTTACTCAAGCGATACGTGGCGCTGGGCGGACCCGCTACCACGGGTTCGTCGTCGAGGTGACGTTGCACATCGGCGGCGAACCCCGCGGCCGTGTCGTAGCGCCGCGTGCGGTCCTTCTCCAGGGCCTTCATGATGATCCAGTCCAGGTCGCCGCGGAGGTCGCGGATGAGCGTGCGGGGATCAGCGCGGCGGTGCTGGGCGATTGCTGCGACGGATGATTCACGATCGCCCTCACCCCCGGCCCCTCTCCCGGGGGGAGAGGGGAGGTCACCCTCACCCCGGCCCTCTCCCTCAAGGGAGAGGGAGGAGAGACGGGTGCTCGGCTTGTGCGGTTCTTCTTCACGAATGATCCGCTGAATCTCGTTGAGCCCCGCTTCGCGCAGCCGCTTGGGGTCAAACGGCGTCGTCCCGGTGAGCAGTTCGTACAGCAGCACGCCCAGCGCGTAGATGTCGCTTCGCGTATCGATATCCAGCCCGCTCATCTCCGCCTGCTCCGGCGACATGTACTGGGGCGTGCCCACCATCTGGCGGTGCTCGGTGAACAGCGTCTTCTCCGTCAGCTCCGCGTTGGTCGCCTTGGCGATCCCGAAGTCGATCACCTTGGGAACCGGCTGGCCATCGTGCAGGGTCACCAGGACGTTGGACGGCTTGATGTCGCGGTGGATGATGCCCTTCTGGTGGGCGTGCTGCACCGCGGCGCAGACGAGCTTGAACAGGTCGAGCCGCTGGTGGACGGTCAGGTGGTTCTGGTCGCAGTATTCCGTGATCGGAATGCCCTTGACCAGCTCCATGACGAAGTAGGGTCGGCCGGTCTCGGTGGCGCCGGCATCGAGCACCGTGGCGATGTTGGGATGAGCCATCATGGCCAGGGCTTGCCGCTCGGCTTCGAAGCGGGCGATGACCTGCTTGGTGTCCATGCCGAGCTTGATGATCTTCAGGGCGACGCGGCGTTTGACCGGCTTCTTCTGCTCAGCCATCCAGACGGCGCCGAAGCCGCCTTCGCCGATGGGCTGCAGGAGCTTGTAGCGGCCGATCATGGCGCCCGCCTGCTCGTGCGGCGCAGCCACGATCGTCGCATTGCCTTCGTCACCGGCCGACGCAAGAAACGACCCTGCCTCGGCGTCCGCCTGGAGCAGCGCCTCGACCTTCGCGCGCAGCGCGGCATCGTTGCCGCAGGCGCCCCGAAGATATCCATCACGCTCGCTGGGTGACTCAATCGCGCGAGCTTCGTGGAATACCTGCTCGGGGCTGGTGTGACCGCTGGTCATGGTTAGGCTCCGAACACTAATGCGAGAATAGCGGCTGGATCACCCCACCCCGGTGCAAAGAATCCGAAGCTCGCATTATTCCTCCCGCCGGAGCTCGTTGTAGAGCCAGGCGCGAGCGTAGGCCCAGTGGCGGTCCGCGGTCGTGGTCGAGATGCCCAGCACTGTGGCCGCCTGCGGCAGGCTCAGCCCGGCGAAGAAGCGGAGCTTGACCAGGTCGGCCTTGGCCGGGTCCTCTTCGGCCAGGCGTCCGAGGGCCTCGTCCAGGTCGAGGATCTCCTGCGGCACCGCGTCGAGCGTGACCTGGTCTCCCGTCAGCGAAACCCTGGCTCGCCCGCCGCCGCGCTTGACAGCTCCCTTGGCCCGGGCACGGTCGATGAGAATGCGCCGCATCGCCTCGGCTGCGGCCGCGAAGAAGTGACCTCGGCCGTCCCAATCGCAATGTTCGCCGCCGATCAGTCGCAGGTACGCCTCGTGAACCAGTGCCGTCGCCTGGAGCGTCTGGCCCGGCGACTCCCTGGCCATTCGATATTCCGCTAGCGCGCGCAGCTCGTTGTAGACGATCGGCAGTAGCTCATCAACGGCGCGAGTGTCGCCGCCTTCGATAGCGGCCAGGATGCGGGTGACATCAGTCATGGGTCCGTGATGAACTTGCGCAAACGGCGGCCGCAGCTCGAACCGGCAAACCGCCGGCCTTTCAGTGTCCCACAGCGCGTAGCTCGAAACAAGTGTGCTCCTCGTGATCCGATTGATCCGGGCGTGCCGGCCCAGCGAGCCGGCTTGTCCTCAAGCCGGGTGACTCCCGAATCGCGGATGGGTTGCGCTGGTCGAAGATCACTCAGGCTGGCGACAGCCCTGCTCGCTGGGCCGGGTATATTGACGCGCATCATGAGCGAAGCCTCCACCGGCGCCGTGGTCGTCGGCATCGACATGGGCGGGACAAACATGCAGTTCGGCGTCGTCGATGCCGGCAACACCATCATTGGCCGAGCCCGGGGCAAGACCGAAGCGGATCGGGGCCAAGACCGCGTCATCAATAACATCGTCAGGGGCATCCACGAGGCATGTGATCAGGCGGGGATCCCGCCGAATGATCTCGCGGCGATCGGCGTTGCCGCCGCGGGAGCCATCGACATCCCGCGCGGTGTGATTCTCGATGCGCCCAACCTGAACTGGACCGATGTACCGCTGCGTGACATTCTGCTGCGAGAGCTTGGCCAGCCAATCGTGCTGGACAACGACGTCAACGGCGCCGCGTGGGGCGAGCACCGTCTCGGAGCCGGGCGGGGCCGGGGCGACATGTTGGCCGTCTGGATCGGCACCGGCATCGGCGGCGGACTGGTGCTCGACGGCCGGATCTATCACGGCCGCTTCTTCACCGCCGGCGAGATCGGAAACACCATCATCACTCCCGACCAAGGCAACGGCGAGCAGAAGCTTGAAGATCGCTGCAGCCGCACGGGGATGTCGCGCGCGCTGCGCCGGCTGATGCCGCAATATCCTGATTCGATTCTGCATCGGCTGATCCCGGAGCCCCAGGAGACCATCGGCTCGGAAATCTTGGCGCAAGCCTATCGCCAGGGCGATGCGCTTACGTGTCGTGTGGTCAACCAGGCCGCCAATCTGCTGGGCATCGCCATCGCCAACTGGGTAACGGTTCTCAGTCTCGACACCGTCATCATGGGCGGCGGCGTCACGGAAGCGCTGGGTGAGCCCTACATGGACCGAATCCGAGAGAGTTTCGCGAAGCACGTGTTCCCCCAGCGGTGCCGAGCGTGTCAGCTGGTGATGACCAGGCTTGCCGACGACGCCGGTCTACTGGGGGCCGCGCTGCTCGCCCGAGACGCGATCGCCAGCAAAGCGAAGTGAGGGGACTCAGGTCCGCGCCGCCGGTCATTCATCCTGATCATTGAATCCGCGCTTGCGGCCGAACGCCTTCATCTGCCGCCTTAGCGCCGCCAGCAGATTGTTTTTCTGCTCGATGCGATTCGGATTCTCCGGGAAGCGCCCGATCCAGCCGTCGGCCACATACACGGTAGCGCCCCCCACCCGACAGACGATGAGCTCGCCCGGCCGGTCTTCGACCGTGCGAAGATGAAAGCGATATACGTAGGGCGCTTCCTTGGAGTGCACGACGGCCATCAGAACCTCGGTCTGGACGACGGCCATCTCGATTCCCTGCTCGCCGCAAGCGGCGGCGACGGCTCGGGGCACATCAGACCACCGCATCCCCAGCGGCGCGGGGGCGGGCGGGTTGACCACGGTCCGGCCGACGGCGATCGACCGCATTGCGGCCAGCGCCTCGACCTGATCCGCTTTGCTGAGCAGCAGCTTTTGGCGCTGCTCCTGCGGGTCCCAGCGCTCTTTGGACAGCACCACCGGGGGCTGGCTACAACCCCCAACCAGGGCCAGGGCGACCATGGGCAGGAATCGCCCGCGGCCGGCCAGGGGCCTTGTACAATGAGCGTTCACGCCCCGGCGCCCCCACGGCCGGGAACACCCCGTTTTCCTTGCCTGGCATTGCACTGCGATAACCGCTCTAACAGGAATCGTGCCAAAGAATGGTCCCATGCGGCCTGGATGTCAACCAGGAGCCAGCCGATGACCCCCCGCCGGTGCTCGGCATGACACATTCGCCTGGGCGACCCTAGATGTCGAAACCCGTCAAGCCGATAACGTGTAGATGCCAGCCTCGGCCGCCGAGCGGGACCTGACCGGAGTGTGGGCACGATGCCCAAGTTGATAAGGTCGAAATCAGGCTCCTCCAAGACCGCCAGGCGGCGGGAAGAGCTGCGCCGCAGCCTGCCCAGGCGGACGTTCGATCTCAGGGCGATGGTCCAGCAGCCGGGCTTCGTCAGCACCACGCTCGTCACCCTGGCATTTCTGGTGGTGACCAGCATCCTCGTGATCTGGGCCCGAGAGCAGATCATGGTTCATCCCGACCAGGTGATGACCCAGACGCGGGTGAACCGGCTCGACTACCGCGTCGCCAACATCGAGCTGACCGATGCGAACCGCCAGGAGGCCCGGGATTCCGCCCCGCACGTCTACGCGCTGAACAGCTCGTATCTGGACCGCCTCGCGGCGGCTCTCAACGGCCTACCCAAGGCTGTGGCAGGCAAGAGCACCATCGAGGAGATCAGCCCCGAGCTACGAGAGGAGTTTCAGCTTTCCGATGCCGGCCTGGCGGAGCTGGCGCCGTTCGCCGTCCAAGGCGAGACCACGCCTCAGTGGAGAGCTTGGGTCGACAACCTGGTCCAACGGCAACTGCCAGCCAACCCGCTGATCGCCAGCGACGAGTACCAGACGTATTGGGTTGCACGGGAGTACTCCACCACGCTGAAGCGCTTACTGCGCGGGGCGTCGAACTCGCCGCAGGAGATTCCCCGGAACGCGGACGCCATTGAATTGCGAGCCGAGATGGCGGTACAGGAGGAGTCTCGCCTTGGGCAGCTTGTGCTGGCGGCAGGATTCCCGGCCGACCTTGGGCCCTTCATCGCGGCGAAGCTCGCCTTCGATGCAAAGCCGACGATCTCTATCGACGCCGAAGCCACCGAGGCCCTTGCCCGCGGCGCAGCCGAGGAGGTCGAGATCAGTTACGACGAGCACGGTAAGGGCGACGTGATCTACCATCGGGGCGACACCCTCTCGCACAAGCAATTCGAGGAGCTGCAGACCGAGGCAGACGCATTTGCCGCTACGGCACCGGCGGCGCAGCGTTGGCTGCCGCGACTGGGAATCATCGGCCTGATGACGGTCTTGGCCACGTTCCTCGTGGGTTACATTGTCCTGTTCTATCCGCAAATTGCTCGCAACCCGCTGCGGCTCTTGGGGATCTGCGCCCTGCTGGGGGGAATGCTTGCTCTGACGTGCACCGTCGGCGTGCGCGCGCCGTCGCTGATATACCTCGGGGCCGTCGCGCCCACCGTGATGGTCGCCATCGTGGCTCTGCTCGCCTACGACCAGCGGATCGCCCTGTTCCTGAGCGCGACGCAGTGCGCGCTGGCGACGATGGCTCTGGAACAAAGCATCGCCATGTACTTGGTGCTGTTTGCCGGCTGCGGCATCATGGTGGCGCAGCTGCGCGAAATGCGGCACCGCAACAGCCTCATCCAGGCTTCGGCCGTTACCGGTGTGGTGCTGGCCGGCGGAGCGATCCTACTGGGCCTGATCGAGACCCCGCTGGTCCCCGGCGCGTGGCGGCAGATTATCTTCTACGCATTTCTGGCCGGCTTCGGTGGGTTCGCAGTCGGATTCCTGATCCTGGGTCTGCTTCCCAGCTTCGAGCGTTTCTTCGACATCACCACCGGCATGACGCTGGCGGAGCTGCGCGATCCGAAGCAGCCGTTGCTCAAGCAGCTTCAGCAGAAAGCGCCCGGCACGTACAACCATTCGCTGCAGGTAGCCAACATCGCTGAGGCCGCCGCTGAAACCGTCGGCGCCAACGGGCTGCTGGTCTACGTCGGAGCCCTGTACCACGACATCGGCAAGCTCCACAAACCCGACTACTTCATCGAAAACAAGACCGACGGAGCCAGCAAGCACGACAAGCTCAGCCCGGCGATGAGTCTGCTGGTGATCGTCGGCCACGTGAAGGACGGCATCGAGCTGGCCCGGGAGTACGGCCTACCTCGGCTGTTGCAGCATTTCATCGAGTCGCATCACGGCACGACGCTGGTGGAATACTTCTACCACGCCGCCAAGACCCAGGCCGAAAACGACGATCGATCCACCGTCGAGGAGATCGAGTTCCGCTACCCCGGCCCGAAGCCGCGGACCAAAGAGGCGGCGATCCTCATGTTGGCCGACACCGTCGAGTCCGCCACGCGGTCGCTGGCCGAACCGAACCCCGCCCGAATTGAGAGCCTGGTCCGCCAGCTCTCGCGCAAGCGCCTCGCCGACGGCCAATACGATCATTGCGATCTGACCTTCCGCGAATTGGGACTCATTGAAGAGTCGGTCGTCAAGTCCGTGTGCGCGATCTACCACGGCCGAATCAGCTACCCCTCAACCAAGCCGTCCGAGACCGCCCGGACATTGTCCGCCAAGCCGGTCTCGGCGTAGCCGGTGGGCTACACCCGCCGGTGCCGGGACGCGTATCGTCCCGGCTATTGATCGTCGGATGCCGAGTGGTCGGACCGCGGGGCCGACAGCGCGACCATCGCCAGGATTCGCCGCTGGGGATTGCTCATCGGCAAGTCGGCGATGTCGTCGGCGCGACGCCAGAGTCCCCTGCGGCTGCGACTCGTAGCCGTATACACATGAAAGGTAATCCGCCGATGCGTGGTCTGGTGATCAAACGCATTGTTACGGACCAGATCGCACACCGGCGCGGGTAACGCCCGCTTGACAGCGGTCAAACGCAAGGGCGTTCGCGCCTCGATCGTCGGCACCTGCCACATGCGTGACCACATTCCGCGATCCGATCGGCGCTCGAGCAACACCTTGCCGGCCCGCATGATCACCACCGCATGGTGATGAACCTTCCTCTGCTTGGCGGTCGGCTTGGGCTGGGGGATCCGGGTCTCGCACCCCTGGCGCAACGCATTGCAGTGTCGTGCCACGGGACATTCGCTGCACCGCGGCCGCTTCGGCGTACAGACCACCGCCCCCAATTCCATCAGCGCCTCATTGAACGCGCCCGGCTCAGGCGCCGCAGCTACAAGTTCTCCAGCGCGCGACCAGGCCCACGCGATCATCGCCGAATCCTGCGGCGGATCGTCCCGGGCGTGCCATCGGGCCAACACCCGCTGCACATTGCCGTCCACGACCGGTTCGCGATGGCCATAGACGATCGAGGCGATCGCCGCCGCGGTATACCGCCCCACGCCCGGAAGTTGGCGAAGGGTGCGCGTCAGGCGCGGGACTCGTCCGCCATGGTCGCTGACAATCACGTTCGCCGCCGCATGAAGGTGGCGGGCCCGGCGGTAGTAGCCCAACCCCTGCCACATCGCCAGCACCTCCTGCTCATCAGCGTCGGCGAGTTGGCGGATCGTCGGGAAGCGCTTGATGAACGCCGTGTATCGCTCAACCACCCGTGACACTTGTGTCTGCTGGAGCATGGCCTCGGCGACGAGTGCGTGATAGCCACTGCGCCGCCGACGCCAGGGCAAATCGCGCGCTTCGCGCGCAAACCACGAGCACAACTCCGCAATGAGCACCGATCGTTGTTCCTTCACGGCCGATTCCCTATCCTCGACCACCAGAGTACCGCAAGGGTACCACATTCGTCGCGCGAATCCTCGATGCCTCGGTGCCTCGATGCCTTGGTGCCTCGATCCCTTGATGCCTCGATGCCTGTCCCCTCCGCTGAGCCGCTTGCCTCTCGCCGTCGCCCCGCTATTCTCAACGGATCAGGCGGGTGTAGCTCAGTGGTAGAGCGTCACGTTGCCAACGTGAATGTCGTCGGTTCAAATCCGATCACCCGCTTTCAACGCAAACCCCGCCGTAAGCCGGAGTCGGGTAACCCAAGCGGCCGTCCTGCAGCGCGATGTAGTGTCCGGCATCACGCTGGAGAAGGCGAAGGCACGCGTCTCAAGGGCTGCGGGCGAGGCGAAGTTCAAGACAAACGGGAAGACGCGTGCGGCCCGCCGGCTGGACAGGGACAGCTTCAATACCTGGCGGTGCGAGCAGCGCGACAAGGACTTAGCGAAAGCCGAACGGTAATCCCGACAGCCTCCGACCCTGGGCACTCATCCGGCCGATGCGCCCGGAAAGGGCAGATCTGCTTGGGCACTGTTGCCACGAGCTGGCTCTGAAGTCCATGTGCCCGCGCGCTCTTCCAGTGAGAGACGCAGGCGATCGCAGGGAGATAGCTCGGCTTCCGTCAAAGCAATCGCTCCCTTTCGCAGCAGCGCTTCGTTCCCCGGTGGGACGGAGGGACCTGACCGAACGAACAACGGCACCCAGCGCTTCTTCAAATCCTCAACAGCACCAGACCACGTGCCGCCCTTACCTTCCGAGGTACTCACGGCGAGAACGTAGTCGCACAAGGTGTAGATCAGCCGATTCCGCGCCATGGCGTTCCAAGTTGTGAATCGGAGGCCTGGGCTCACCGCACTGACGAGCACCAAGTTGCCAGCGACAATGTGATCGCGGACGTCCGACTTGACCGACAACCGCGCCACGCCCTCCGCGGTCACGCCCACGACTTCGCCACCGGCTCTCAGCGAAGCGGCCATTGCAATCTGGTCTACTCCTTGGGCACCCCCGGAGACGACGGTCATTTCCGACGCGGCTGCTGCGGTCGCGGCCCTCTCCGTAAAGGATGCTGTCGCGTCGTCCGCATCGCGCGACCCGACTATACCAAGGCCGCCTCGTTCGAGAATCTCCCTCTTGCCAACTCCGTACGCGAGCGGCGGTGCCCCCTCGCCCAGCTTCACCTTCCATCGCATGGGATAACCGGGATCACCGCGGCCTAGGATCCACAGACCCCGGCTTGTCCAACGTTCGAGTTCAAACGCCAACCGACCGCCTCGATCCAGAAGAGCCTCGATCCGATCCCGCTCCAACTCACGGTAGTCGCTCAGATGCGCTCGCGACGACGCAACTACCAATTCGGCGGGCCGCAGATCCTCCTGCCGTAGCCATTTCGCGAACTGCGCGTATTCGGCGTCAGTGAGCGGCAGAAGTCCCGAATCCGCCTCAGCGCCAAAGCGGGCACAGAGCAGGAGCACAACCTCAGTATCGGGGCTGACTTGGAAAGACGAATCGGGCATTACATCCTCGCCGTTGATGCCAATGCGAAAGGATAGACCTGGCCTGCGCCTGCCCCACGGAGTAGGGCAGATATCACAGTGAATGTCCAACGCGAATCGACTACGTCATCAACCAACAGAACGGGAGCAGGCCGCACAAGCGGTTCCTCGACCTCGAAAGCACCGGCGATGTTCCGGACTTGATGGTAGCTGTTCACCATGCCCTTCTGTGGTTCCGTTTCACGCACCTTCTTCAAACAGGCGACGTAGGGCAACCCAAGCGCCTCGGCAAGTCGGCCTGCGAAATCAGTCACCAGCCCTGGGTGTCGAAGCGACGGAACTGCACAGACCCATGTTGGGAACGGATCGGGAGCCCATCTGTCTGCAACCAGCGCCCGAGCCGCCGTCACCAGCTCATCTGCGAATCGCCCATCGGTCTCTTTGCCGCGCCGGACAAGCTCGCCCCAGCCGGCATCGCTCCAGTGACCTAGCACGCGGCCTTCTTCAGCCCGCAGTTCCGCGGGAATCGTTCCGTGCCACCCGTAGCATTCCAGCGCATCACCTGCCGGTGCCCAGGTGCGTCTCGGTTCGATCGGCTGTTCGCTACGTCGAAGGAAGGCCGCGGCCCGTTGGATGAAATGATCACTTACATCGTCCGGCAGCGCGCCTTCTGGGTCGCACGAGGCACAGTGTCCACACGCAGACAACTCGCTGGACACGTCGTTGAGTTCTGCTTGGAGGAAGGTCATGAGACATCCGTCGCACTTCAGATAATCTTCCATCCGACGCTGTTCGGCCACTCGAAGCTGCGTGAGTCGGCTGATACGCTCGTGATTCACCTCGTAGAAGACGGGGGTCGCATACCAGCGCGCACCTTCGCGCACAACAGGCGCTGGCGCCTCCACCGCCAGCAGCTTGAGGACCTTCTCGACCTGACCACGTCCGATGTTGACTGCGGTCTCGATCCCGCGGAGCGTGATGCCGCCATCTCTCGCATCGCGGAGTGCCTTCAGGACTGCCTCGACCTCCGGCTCGGGCGGAAATGCCGTATTGATGAAGTAGTCTCCAATCTCCCTGTCTTCCGCGCCGCTCAGCATGATGCCGAATGCGCGGTCAAGCGCCCGGCCGGCTCGGCCAACCTGTTGGTAGTAGTGCACAACCGATGGTGGCCGTTGAAAATGAATGACGAAGGTAAGATCCGGTTTGTCGAAACCCATGCCCAATGCGGAGGTCGCAACAAGTGCCTTGATGTCGTTTCGCAGCAATCGCTGCTCGAGATCAGGATTGTCTTCCCCACCTCCCATGTAGGCGTGCGCCTCGATGCCACACTCCTGCAACCATCCCGCAACACGATGTGCGTCGCGCCTCGTCAGAGTGTAGATGATCCCGCTTCCTGGCAGTGTTGGCAGGTGCTCTGCCAACCAGCCGTAGCGTGCGACCTGACTAGGCAACCAGATGTTCTGCAGGAACAGGCTGTCTCTGGCCAATGATCCGCGCTGAACGCCGACACCATCTCCAAGCTGTTGGCGCACGTCCTCCACAACTCGGTCATTGGCCGTCGCGGTTGTTGCCAGGACGGGGATGTTCTTCGGTAGAGCCTGAAGAACCCGACGAATGCGTTGGTAATCCGGTCGGAAGTCGTGACCCCAATCTGAGATGCAGTGAGCTTCGTCAATCACAAACAGGCCGATTCGATCGGCGACCGGGAGGAGCGTGTTCTTCATGAACAGCTCGTTCGCCAACCTCTCCGGCGAGACGAGAAGAACATCCACCTCGTCCGACAGGACTGCCTCTTGGATTGATGCCCAGTCTTCCTGGTTCGTCGAGTTCACGGACGCCGCCTCCAACCCTAAGCGGTCGGCCATCTCAATCTGGTTCCGCATCAAGGCCAGCAGCGGCGAGATCAACAGCGTGAAGCCAGATCGCTGATCCCGAAGCAGCCGAGTGGCAAGGAAGTAGATGAGACTTTTGCCCCATCCGGTGCGCTGAACTACAAGCTGCCGGCCCCGCTCCTCAATGAGCGATCGGATCGCCTCCCACTGCCCTGGTCGGAACTGCGCTGCTGGGTCGGCTAGTGCATCGCGAAGGTAGGACAGTGCCTGCTCTTTGGCCGGCGGCGATCCGTGATGCTGCATCAGTGAATCGTACCGGGACCCAACATCACCCCCAACACAGCATGCCTTGTGCGCGGTGTACACCGCACAAACGGCCGAAATCCGCCTGAATCCGCCGCAATCGATACATAGCCTGCAATCCACAAGCCGCGCTGGAAACGTCGCTTGCGAGTCCCGGGCGACGGCTGGCGGCGGTTGCCAACGTGAATGTCGTCGGTTCAAATCCGATCACCCGCTGTTGTGGCCGCCGGGGAGCGCGTGAACGACCAACCTGTGCTACCCCAACCGCCGTATCCGCCTAGCAGCGCCGCATTGGCAGGCGAGGAACCGGGCAGACTATCGTCAGCCCAACCCGCTGACGGCTAGGTAGGGGCCACCTTATCGCGATAGCCCGAAGGCGTTCACCGGCAGGCGTTCGGGTGACTGCGCGAAGGTCGCCGACGACGCCGGGCCGATCGCGTACTCGTGCAGCAGCGGCACGTGGTCCGACAGCCACAACCGCGACCGCCTGGGTCCTGTTCGAATCCCATCGAGCCAGAGAAGCTCTTCGGCCAGCATCCGAACATCGCGGTGCGGGGCCGCGGCGACGAAGATGTAGTCGATGCGTGCGTTGGGACGTCCGTGCGGCCCCCTGGTGGGCGCCGACGTGTTGAAGTCATCAAAGTACAGCTCTTGCGACGCATTGGGCCCCGTGATCAACGACATCTCGTCCCAATGGGGTTTGATGTTGAAGTCTCCGCCGAGAATGGTGATGTCGGCGGGCACATCACGCTCTCGGGCGGCGATCCAGTCCAGCGTCTCCTGGAGTTGTCTGTGTCGAATGTGGTGTTCAACCGGCCAATGCGCGAAGTGCACATTGACGACGCGAACTCTCCCAATTGCGGGCAGGAAGAACTCGCCCATGACGCTCACGCGCCGAAAGCCCAGTAGAAAGGAAGCGGTCCGAGCGCTCAGATGCTTATGAGCGTAATAGTCAAACGGGTAACGGCTGATGATGGCCACGCCTTCGCGGTCGCTGGTTCGCTTCGTTCCTCTGCAATAGTAACCCAGCGAGTCGGCGAGGACGGCTGCGGTATTGTCGGGCCCTTTGCGCTTGGAACGCCCAAAGAGAACCTCCTGGCAAAGAATGAAGTCGGGCACTTGTGCGAGGTCGGATTCAAGGTGCTCAGCCATGATCGCAAGTTGGGCCGGCTTGTCTCTATGTTGCATATTGAAGCTGAGCACACTGAGGTAGCCTGCTCCCTGGGCGGAAATATGTTTCGGCGCCGGGGCAGGTACTGAGGAGCCCGCAAAGGCGGCCAGCCTGACCGAAGAAGTGGTGGCCAGGGCGGAGGTGACGATGGGCACCGCTGCAAGCCGGCCGGCGGGCCACAGCAACGACGACGATCGTGCGCTTTCCACCCGCGGCGTGTGCGAGATGCTCTGGCAGCCGATGCCTCCAATCACGACGAGGCCGACTGCGAGGGCACAGATTGCTTGCTTCGTGTTCATCGGTCTCTCTTGCGGGCTCCTGCAAGCGGCAGTTTTCGACGTGCGGGAGACCTCTCGGCGTTGCTGTATTCGTCGCTCTCCCAGACTAAGGACGACTTCCTCTTGCCCTGCCCGCCCCGATCGGGTGCGGCAGACGTGGAGACGACCGCTGGGTATCGGCTGGACTATCTGCCGCCTTAACCAGCCGTGGCCCTCAGCCTCGGGAGGCTGATAAAGAAAACGGCCTGACTAGGATGAGACTGTCATCGCGGTCCGGATAACCACATGTGCTCGGTGGGGACCCTGCAAAGATGTGCGTACAAAGCGGGCTCAGCCAACAGCCGCGGGCTGACATCCCCCGGATCAAGCCGGACCGAGCATTTCGATTCTTTCTTGTAGAGCACCCACCCGGCGTGGTATGATGGCCGCTATCGTTGGGAGGTGGTCGCAGGGCAGCTCGCCGCGGCCAGGGACTCGGCCGACCATCCACCTCAGGCGGATGAGCACTACCCTGCGGCCTCCCAGCACAAAGGAGGCTCAGCGATGCGGTTCAACCACCAGGTCCTGAATCGTGTGCTTGCGGGCGTCGCCGTCTTGGTGGTCTCCTCTTCCGCTGTCGCCGACATCCTCCACGTCCCCGGCGACTTCCCAACCATTCAGGAGGCCATTGATGCTGCCATGGATGGTGACGAGGTGGAGGTCCACCCGGGCACCTACTTCGAGACCATCAACTTCCTCGGCAAGGCGATCACGGTGCGCAGTTCGGACGGGCCGGAGGTGACGATCATTGACGCTCAACAAACGGGTACGGTGGTGACCTGCACCAATGGCGAGGGGCCGGATACGGTCCTTGACGGTTTCACGGTCACCGGCGGGGAGCCGAGCGGAATGCGTAACGTCGGTAGCAGCCCGACGGTGACCAACTGTACCTTCAGCGGGAACACGGCCTTCTTGGGCGGCGCCGGCGCCGGGATGTACAACCTCGACAGCAGCCCCACGGTGACCAACTGCACGTTCAGCGGGAACTATGCCTTCGGCCGCTTCGGCGGCTTCGGCGGGGGGATGTTCAACGGCAACAGCAGTCCGACAGTGACCAACTGCACCTTCAGCGGCAATACGGCCGCCTTCGGGGGCGGGATGGTCAACTACAGCAGCAGCCACCCGACGGTGACCAACTGCACGTTCACCGGCAATACGGCCGCCACCGGCGGCGGGATGTACAACCAAAACAGTAGCCCGACGGTGACCAACTGCACGTTCACCGGCAACACGGCCGGCTCCCCCTCCGGCGGCGCCGGGATGCGCAGCTACGCCAGCAGCCCGATGCTGACCAACTGCACGTTCAGCGGGAACATGGCCGCCTACGACGGCGGGGGGATGTCGAACTGCTGCGGCAGCAGCCCGACGGTGACCAACTGCATCCTGTGGAACGACAGTCCGAACGAGATCGTCGATGCGGACATCTCCATAACGACGGTGAGATACACCGACATCCAGGGCGGCTGGCGTGGCACCGGCAACATCGACGCCGATCCGATGTTCGTCGATCCGGTCAACGGCGACTTCCGGCTCTTGTCCGGCTCGCCGTCTATCGACGCCGGGAACAACTGGGGCGTGCCCATCGACGCAGATGACTACGACCAGGACGGCAACACGGCCGAGCTCTTCCCGGTCGATCTGGATGGCAATCCCCGCTTCAACGCCGATAAGGCTGACTTCGACCCCGGCTGCGGCGTGCCCGTCGTCGTGGACATGAGTGCCTACGAATACCAGTTCGATCCCGTCGAAGATGTGATCTTCGCGGACCTCGACGGCGACGGCGCTGTCGGCATCCTCGATCTGCTGGCCGTCCTGGCGGCGTGGGGCGATGCGAGAAACAACTGCCTGGCCGACCTCGACATCGATGGCGCGGTGGGCATCTTCGATCTGCTCACTTTGCTTGCTCATTGGGGGTGAGAGCAAGCCAGCAGCGATGAGTGATGAGTGAAAGCCCAGGGAAAGCTTTCCCTGGGCTTTATGGTTGTATTTGCGCCGCTTGCGAACGCGCAGCGTATGCGGCTGTCCACCGGGGTGGTCCGCCGCGGCGGACCCGGCTCGCTCAAAGGTGAATACTGAATGCTGATTGCTGACGGCTGACCGGACTTGCGTCGCAGCGCAGGGTCGGAGACGATCAAGATGATCGGGAGCGGCGGCGCATGGCGACGGTTCTCAAGATGATCCTGGCCACGGCGGGGATGCTGGCCGTGGCGGCGCTGGTGTGGCGGCTACTTCAAAAACAGGAAGGCCGCTCCCGAGACGATCGGGGCGGCCGGGAAACTTGACGCGCCGGCAGGCTCACCGCCCAGACGCACCGGGGAAACAGGGTAGCACCAAGGCACAATGGTCCCAAGCGCGATCAGTACGACGGCACATTGGCCAACAGCCGGCTCAAGTCGTCAAGGACGTGGCCGGTACCGGCCGTCGGCTGCGGGCCGTCGCGCGGCCAACCGTACAAGGTTCCGGCTGCGAACGAACATGCGACCGGCACGAGAAGGACCGCGGCCAGGAACGCGATCGCGGTGGATCGCATGAAAACCTCGATGAGACTCGTGGTGGAGGTCGTCGGGATGGCTGGGCGTGCGAGATTCGTCGTCATCATGTCACCTGGCTTGTCAAAGAGTGCAGCATCGATGTCAATCAGCAAGGGGCTGGTCAGAAGATCGAGGTCGCCGAAGCTCGCCAGGGGCTCCGGTTGGAGCGGCAGGGGCGGGAACAGATCCAGCGCAAGGGGCGCGTCGAGCACCGGCATCCACGGCGATACTGCCACCTCGCTCTGGGCAAGCACCGGGCGTTGTTCAAGGGCCTCCAGCACTATGAGCACAGCGTGGAGGCGCTGATCGATGTCCTCGAGCAATCGACGCAGCGTTTCGGCGGCGCGGCTGATCAGGTTGATCGTCATGTCGGCTGAATCCCTCAGCGATCCGGCGGCGCGAGGATGAGCGAGGCCTGGGGCGATGGCGGGAGTGGCCGTCATGCGGCTCGCGCCGTTGGGCGCGACTCCCCGCAACCATCGATCCGCCTGCCACGGCGGGTCGGGCATCATGCTGACGGGGCCCCATGCCCATAATGGCCCGGCGTCCAACCACGGCCCCCACAGGTGATCTGGATGTGCGACACCGACGGCTTCTTCAGCGCTGCCGACCGCCAGAAGATGTGGCTGCCCGCCGGCGGCGGTGCAGGCGCTCAGCATAAACATCGAGACTCCCACCAGGCAGGAACGCTTGAGCATGGTCATGGCTCAGCCCTCATCAGGTTCGCCGGTCATGGCGTTGTGTCCGCAACAAGTTTCAGCAACCAAGGCCATTCGGTCCGAACGGATCGATCACTTCCAATTTGTGCGGAGTCCTGCTCGGCGTCCGATAACGGCTGGGCGTTTGCGGGCGGCGCGCCGCTCGTAGATCGGCGGCGAAACAGTGCTCTACGCCGCGTGGGCGCGGCGGCTATACAGCGCTCCACGCCGCGTGGGCGCGGCGGCTAAACATTTCAATACACCTCGACCATGCACCTGGGTGTGGCTCGGATGTGGCGTTTGATCTGTTCGGCGGTCCAGTCGCGGGGGTTGGTCTCCCGGAGTTCCTCGCCAATCCTCAGGAATCCCTCACCCAAGCCATGCCTCGCCAGCACCCGGTACAGGTCGATCTGCATGCCCAGGAGCCCGCAGATATAGATGAGCGTGCGCGGGCTTTGCAGCAGCGGCCCGAACCGATCAATCTGCTCGTCAATGAGTTGATGGGTGTAGA
Organism: Planctomycetota bacterium; assembly: GCA_022568135.1. Taxonomy (GTDB): domain Bacteria; phylum Planctomycetota; class Phycisphaerae; order Phycisphaerales; family SM1A02; genus JADFFQ01. The sequence continues at coordinate 40,131 of JADFFQ010000010.1, forward strand.
TCCCTCGGCTGCTACCCGGCCGGGGCTCGCGGCTGATCGCGGTGTGATAGTGGAAGTTGTCGTGCTCGGCTTGCAGCCGGCAGAACAGATCGTCGTAGAGCAGATCGGTCGTATAGGGAGATCCCATCACCAGATGCATCTGGCTGGGACACGGCTCGCCGGACCCCTCCAACAGTTCCATCAGCATGCCACGGTACGGCGCGATGCCGGTGCCGGTGGCGATGAACAGGTAGTCATGATCGGCAGGGTTGACCGGCAATAGGAAGCGCTTGCCGGCAGGCCCGGTGATCTGCAGCTCATCGCCAGGCCTCCGATCGCAGAGGTAGTTGCTGCACACGCCGAGGAACAGGCTGTGGTCCTGGGGATCGTGGGCGGGCTTCTGGGCGTGGAACTCGTCGATCACGCGCTTGGGGGTGGTGGAGAGAATGTGCGGCTGGCCGTCCTCGCCCGAGCTGGGGCAGGCGATGGAGAACAGGCGAACCTTCTGCGGCTTGCCCTTCTCATCGACGCCGGGCGGAATCACCCCGAACGACTGCCCGACGAGGAAGTTCCCCACCAGCGGCGTGCCCGAGACGTCCACCACCAGATGGCGCACAAAGCTGGCGGACTTGCCCTTCAGACAACGGTCGTTGGACACGACGCGGCCGGTGACCGGCACCTTCGCCGGCACCAGGTTCATCTTTGCTTGCGGAAGGATCGGTTCGGTTGTGGTGGTTTGCTCGCTCACCGCCGGCACACTGTAGTTGAACCGGTGGGAAAAGAAAACGGCCAGCTCAAACCTCAAGTGAAAGGTGTGATCGGGATTGCCGCCCGTGCTTCGCTGGGAAAATGATCCTTCGATGTCGCCCAGCGCCGGATCGTAAAGGCAGAAGCAGATTTACCGGCGGTCGGAGTCCCGTCATTGAGTCGCGACCGTTGCATCATCACCTGTGAAGACGTGTTTGTCGTCTTCGCTGATCGTTGTGGCAGTGTTGGCCGAAGACCAAGCAAAGCCATGCTCAGGTCGCTGCTCAAGATCGGGGTGTCCGTCGGGATGAGTGCGATCGTGGGAGTCGCGCACGTGTCCGGTGAGCTCGATGACTTCCAGCGGGTCCCCACCGGGCGTCACCGCGACATCCGGCCCTGACAGGACGCTAGTCAGACCTACATAGGTCAGCATGCCCAGAGCACAACAGGCAGTAGCAATTCGATTGGTTGTCACAGGTAGCCTCCTTCAGCCAAGACGCCAACTTCTCCAAAGAGTTGAGCTTACGATTCGCCTCGCCATCTCCAAGCTGCTATGCCAAGAAATCCGCCCGCGCTGGTGAAACTGTGCGGCTTGTGGGACCTGGGCTAAGCGTACATGGCCGTCGGGGAATCAGCGACACCGCGGCGGATCCCAAGGCGGGTGTCGGGCCGCTGTGCCGGCTGCAGGCACGTCGTGGGTAACCTGTCGTTGCCTGGGCGTGGCCGTGAATGACGGCAGGATGTGACATGCTGGAGCGGTATCTGGCCGGGCGGGGCCTGGATCGCCGATGATCATTTGGGGTGGTGCGCTGCGCCAGCGGGGATCCTGCGATGGATGCATTTCGAATCCAGGGCGGCGCGCGGTTATCCGGTCGAATCGCGATCGACGGCTCAAAGAACGCCTCTCTTCCACTGATGGCGGCGGCGCTGCTCACCGACGAGCCGGTGACCCTGCGCCGGGTGCCCGCGTTGTCCGATATCTCCAACATGGCGCGCCTTCTGGGCGAGCTCGGATGCCACGTCCAAGGCCGCCACGGCACCATCACACTCACAAGCGTCGATCCCAGCCTGACCCACGCCCGCTACGACATTGTCCGCACCATGCGGGCGAGCATCTGCGTATTGGGCCCGCTGCTGGCCAGGCGCCGGCGTGCGTCGGTGGCGATGCCCGGCGGGTGTGTGTTTGGGGCCCGGCCGGTTGACCTGCATCTGCGCGGCTTGCAGGCGATGGGCGCCAAAATCGAACTTCAAAGCGGCGACATCATCGCCACCGCCGAGAGGCTCAAGGGGGCCACGGTCTTCCTCGGCGGGCCGTTCGGCTCCACCGTGCTGGGGACCGCCAACATCATGTCCGCGGCCACGTTAGCCGACGGCCGCACCATCATCGAGTCGGCGGCCTGCGAGCCGGAGATCGTCGATCTGGCCGAAATGCTCATCGCCATGGGCGCCCGGATCGCCGGCGCGGGCACGCCCCGGATCATCGTTGACGGCGTGGACGAACTGGGCCCGGCGGACCACCGCGTCGTGCCGGACCGCATCGTCGCCAGCACCTATGCCATCGCCGCTGCAATCACCAACGGCGACGTCACGATTGATGACTTCCCGTACGACAGCCTGCTCGCGGTCGTCGATCGCCTGGACCAGATCGGCGTGCACCTGGACCGCCTCGACCCTGCCGGCAATCCAAAGTGCTGCGCCGTGCAGGTGACCTCCGAACGCCTTTTCAATCCGGTGATGATCACCACCCAACCCTATCCAGGGTTTCCCACGGACCTCCAGGCCCAGATGATGGCGCTGTTATGCCTGGCTGATGGCAACAGCATTATCACCGAGAAGATCTACCCGGAGCGGTTCATGCATGTGGCCGAGCTGACTCGCATGGGCGCGCAACTGTATCGCCAGGGCCCCACCGTCATGGTCCAGGGCATATCGCGGTTCATCGCTGCACCGGTGATGGCCAGCGATCTTCGTGGTTCGGCCTGTGTCGTGCTCGCAGGCTTGGCGGCTCAAGGCACCACGACCGTCTCTCGGGTCTATCACCTCGACCGCGGCTATAGCAGGATGGAGGAATCCCTCAACGCCCTGGGCGCCCGGATCGAACGGTTCGATGCCCACGCCGATGATCTGGCCGCCGCGGTCCCCATGGAACTCGTTGGCCAACCTGGCTGAGCCGGTCCCCGCGTATTCATGCGCGGCTATGAATCCACAGGTCATCGGCGCGGGTCGGAAGTTTCGGGATTCCGCTCACTGCTCGTCGGTGAGCAGGACGTCGATAAGGCGCTGCTGTGCTTTCTCGTAGCCATCCAGGTAATCGAGCAGGAAGGCGTTCAGGCGCCCGACGATCTGCGGATCCTCGTTGAGTCGATCGGCGTGACGGTCCATGACCCGCTGCACGGACTCCGAAGCGGTCTTCAGATCGCTGGCGGCCATAGCGAAGGAGCGGGCGGCCTCATACAGCAGTTCATGCTCTAGCTCGGACTTGCTTGGCTTGTACAAAATCTTCCAAGGGCTGCGCCGCAACTCGATGCCGGCGAACTTGAGCGATTGAGCGGCCAGCCGAGCATCCGCAAGCGCCTCGCGTACGTCGGGAGCCCACCGGTCGAAATCCAGGCCAATGTTCTCGATGACCGCCAATGCCTCTTGCATTGCTTGCTTCCCCGTGCCGAGCAACTCCTCGACCTTGTCGATGGTCTGCTCATTGACGCGGGTGGTGATCTCCCGGACGGCGCCGCTGGTTGCCATGACATTATCGAGAATCTGATCGGTCTTGGTCTGGTTGTCCGGCCCCAGCAAGGCGGTGAGCATGCCAATGGTCGGTGTGCCCTCAAGCTCGCCGCCATCGGCCAGGAGGTTGGGCGCCGGCGTTGGCATCGCTGTCTCCGGTTCCACAACCTGCTCATCAACCGGCCCGCCGAGGTTGATGATGTCGATCCACGCGTCAGCGCCGATCAGGGGCGAAGTGATCAGTACCGTGGCGTTGCTGTACAGTACGACGGACCGGTCGAGCGTGAAGTCGATCTCGATCACTTCTTGAAACACGTGGTCTTTGATCTTCGCGCGGACATCAGTAACCTCGCCCATTTCCACCCCCCCGACGCGGACCTCGGCCCCATCCTTGAGGTTCTTCACACCCGAGGCGATGTCGAAGGTGACCATATACTGGTTGGTTCGCTTCAAGAAAGTCTGCCAGGCGTCGGAAAGCACGATCACTACGGCGACGGCAAGCACCAGAGTCACCGTGACAAAGATTCCGGCCCGGATGTTGTTGCGGCTGCGTTCATGAAGACTCGGCATCGCTGATCACTCCACCTGCTTCAAAGCAATTTCATACCACGCCGTTGCCGTAATGACCAGCCGCCGGTCCGCTGCCAAGACGCCCCGAAACGACGCGCAAACGCCAATGCCCCGTCCGGAACGCCCGCTAGACCATGCGGGTCGGCTCAACCGACGGCCCCCCTCCCAATACCGGCTGGATCTCGCCCAGCAGATCCTCTGCATAGTTGGTCGATGCCTTGCGGCGGGTGATTGGGCCCTCGGCATCGCCCCGCAGGAATTGCCGGATCGTCTGTTGACGCTCATCGAGCTGATCCAGTCGCTCGGTTGGATGATCGCGCAGCCGCTCAAAGGCCGCTTTGCGATCAACCATCAGCATCCTACCCTGCTCCAGCATCGCCATGCGATCGGCGACCGCAAAGGCCGAGTTCATCTCGTGGGTAACCACCACGCTGGTCACCCCCAGCTTCTTGGACAGGTCAATGATCAGCCGATCAATCTCGGCGGAGGTCACCGGATCGAGCCCGGCCGACGGCTCGTCGTAAAAGAGAATCTTTGGGTCCAGCGACAGGGCCCTGGCCAGGCCGGCTCGCTTCTTCATTCCGCCGGATATCTGGGCGGGGTATTTCGCCGCGTGCTCCCGCAAGCCGACCAGCTCGAGTTTGATCTTGACCTGAATCTCGATGATGTTGTGGTCGAGCATGGTGTGCTCCTGCAGGGGCAAGGCGACATTCTCGGCCACGGTCATCGAATTGAACAACGCCCCGGACTGAAAGAGGATGCCGATCTTCTTGCGCAGCTCATTGAGTCCGTCCTCGTCAAGCTCACCGAGCGTGCTGCCGAAGAGCTGAACATGGCCACCGTCGGGGACGAGCGACCCGATCATGAGGCGCAGCAACGTTGATTTGCCCGACCCGGAGCCGCCCATGACCACCACCGTCTCGCCGGGAAACACCTCCAGGTTCACCCCGTCGAGCACGGTCTGGTCGCCGAAGCGCTTGACCAAGTCCCGGACCTCGATCAGCGGTTCATCCGCCATCGCCGGTTTCCGGATCGCCGTTGCCGTTCACTTCAGTCTCGTCGGATTCGCCTTCCGATGGCGGGTAGGTGAGATCGCCGAGGTCGGGGTCGAAGACAGTGAGCGAGGCCGGCTTCATCACCATCCTGTCCGTACCCTCGTCAAAGAAGATGATTTCAGCCTCGGCGGCGACGGTGTCACGGTCGAAGCTCAGGACGTACGGAAACGGTGCGCTTGGTTGCCCAAAGGCCGGCTGAGCGGCGCCGCGTCGCTGGTCCAATCGGCTGCCCGTGAACTCGCCGTAGCGGTCCCGAAGCTCGTCGATGAACGCTTGCGCTTCAGCGTCCGTGGCGTTCGCGCCGGCACCGTGAAACGCATCCTTGAAACCGGCTAGGTCTCCAACAAACCCCGCGGTCAGCGCATCGCGCGGCCCTTTCATCACCGGCACGCCGAAGGTCTCCCAGAATCGGTAGCCGCCCAAGGTCATCGCACCTGTAAACACGACTCCCATCAGGATTGCCGCCAGCGCGATCCCACGGCCTTTCAGCGCGGGATTGCCGCCGATCTTCACCAGGGCCACGATCCCGAGCAACGGGCCGACAATCGTCGCGATCGGGCAGCAGACGATCAAACTGCACACGAGCGATCCGATCGCCAAGCCGCTGGTCTTTTGCGCTACGGCGTCCGGGACGCCAAACGTGCTTTCGATCCGGCTCATCAATGGTGCTCCACACTTGAGTTGGCGGACATCCTAGCGTCAACGCGCCTCTCTCGCCACGCCGTCGCCGTGGCGTTTCGCCGCGGCTCGCCGACCGGCGTGCCGGGGGCGCAAGGTGAGGTCACCGGGCCGCTCTTGGAGCGGCGGCTAAACTGGTGCGATGCTTGGGGACCTGGTCGGGAAACGCGTCACCCTGATGGGACTCGGCCGCTTCGGCGGCGGGGTTGGAGTGGCTCGTTGGCTGGCCGAACAAGGCGCGCACGTCCTCGTGACCGATCTCCTGTCGGCCGAGAAGCTTGCCGCGTCCGTACATCAACTTGCGGATCTCGTTGACCGAGATGCGGTTGTCTTGCGGCTCGGCGAGCACGATGAGCGGGATTTCACAACCCGCGACCTGGTCGTCGCCAACCCGGCCGTGCCCAAGCCCTGGGAGAACCATTTTCTGCGGGCCGCCGAGGCCGCCGGTGTCCCGATCACCACTGAGATCCGACTGCTGACCGACCGGCTCAACCGCGATCGGATGATCGGCGTGACGGGGACCGCGGGAAAATCCACCACCGCTGCAATGATCCACCACATCCTCACTCGTGGAGGTGTGCCCGCACATCTCGGCGGGAACATCGGCGGGTCGCTGCTCGACCGGCTCGACACGATCGAAGCCAACGACTGGATTGTGCTGGAGCTTTCCAGTGCCATGCTCCATTGGCTGGGCGAAGGGGTGGGGTACCGCGGGGCAGCCGGCTTCTCCCCGCGCATCGCCATCCTCACGAATCTCCAACCCAACCACCTCGACTGGCATGGGACGCTCGAACACTATCAACAGTGCAAGCAGAACATCTTCGGGTATCAACGGCGTACTGACCGGTCCATCAAGCTCGATGACATCGACCCGGCCGCAGCACACGTTGGACTGCGGATTCCTGGCCGGCACAACCAGCTCAACGCGCAGTTTGCGATGGCCGCGGCCTCGACGGCCACCGGCCTGCGCCCCACCGAGGCTGCCAATCTGCTGTCTGATTTTGCGGGCCTGCCTCATCGCCTCCAACTCATCGCCGAGCACGATGGCCTGCGGTTCTACGACGATTCCAAATCCACCACGCCGCAGGCAACCTGCCTTGCCGTTGCGGCATTGGGCGATCCCGCAAGAGTTCACCTGATCGCAGGCGGCTACGACAAAGGGATCGATCTGTCACCGATCGAGAAGCTTGCGTCGCAGCTCGCCGGCCTGTACACGATTGGCGACACGGGGCCGGGGCTGGCGCAGCGCGGCGGCGCGTATTGCACCACGCTGCACCGCGCCGTCGAAACCGCCGTGGCACGGATGCGAGCAGGCGACGTGCTATTGCTGAGTCCCGGATGCGCAAGTTGGGACCAATTCGACAACTACGAACAGCGCGGCGAAGCGTTTTGTCGCCACGTTGCCGCCCAGATTGCCTCGACGGCTCGTTCCGTTTCGTGAGAGATAGCCGGCGGGCTACGCCCGCCGGTACCGGGACGCGTAGCGTCCCGGCTACTGAAAGATGCGCCGTCGATCACTCGTAACCCAGCTCGGCCAGCTCGTCCTCCTCCAGGCCGAAGTGGTGGCCCATTTCGTGGAGCAACGTGATACGAATTTCGCCGGCCACCGCGTCGGCACCCCCCTGCGGCCGGCCGTGCTCGTCCTCTGATCGCTCCCAGCCCCCCGCCTGCATGACAACCCCCTCCCGGAAGATCTGAATCGACTCCGGCGGATTCACACCCTCGGTCACCGATCGTTCAGTCAGCGGCACGCCGGTGTACAGCCCGCACAGCGACTGGTCGTCGTGATCCAGCCCGAACTCGTGCAGCAGTTGTCGCGACGGCCGATCCTCGACCACCAGCGGAGCCTCTTCAAGTAGCTCGTGGAGGCGCGGCGGCAATGACGCCAGGACCTGCTCAAGCAGCGCATCGAACATCATGCGCTGGGCTTCGATCATCGCGGCTTCACCTGACCGACGAGTTCGCGTACGGATGAACATCCCTGTCGCTGCACCCACCGGGCAAGACCCTTCAGCACGGCCTTGGGTGAGCGAGGATCGACAAACAGGGCGGTGCCCATGCCCACCGCGGTGGCCCCGGCCAGGATGAACTCGGCGGCGTCAGGCCACCTCATCACGCCGCCCAGCCCGATCAGCGGCACCCCGGCCGGCCCCGCCGCCGCGTGGTAGACCTCATGGACCATCCGCAGAGCAATGGGATGGATCGCCGGTCCGCTGAGACCGCCAGACCCCCGGCTAAGGCGGGGTGTCCCGGCCTCCACGTCGATCGCCATCGCCGACATCGTGTTGATCAAGGTCAAGCCGTCTGCTCCCGCTTCGATCGCGGCCCCGGCCATAGCCACGATGTCGCCGACGTTAGGCGACAATTTGACCAACATCTTGGTTCTCTTGAGGGCGGGTCGAACCTCGCCCAGCAGTTCGCGCAGCTGATCGGGGTCCTCACCGAAGACCAGCCCGTCTTGGGTGTTGGGGCACGACACGTTCAACTCGACCAAGGGCAGACAATCCTCGGCATCGAATGCCGCCGCGACCGCGACATAGTCCTCGATGCTGTTGCCGGCAATTGATCCAATGAGAACCGTGTCCAGTCCAGCCGCCGCGGGCAGCTTCTGGGTCAAAAACCGCTGCAACCCGACGTTGGCCAACCCCACAGCGTTGAGCATGCCCAGGGGAACCTCGACCAGCCGCCAGGGCGGATGGCCCTCGCGCGGTTGGGAGGTGATCGACTTGGTGACCATCGCGCCAAGCCGGCTCGGGTCCAGCACGTCGGCGAACTCGTCCACGTAGCCGCAGGTCCCCGCCGCGGCCACAATCGGGTTGCGCAGCACAACGCCCGCCAGGCTCACGGACATGTCCACCATGATGCGGGTTGTATCACATCTACCCAGACGCGGTCGGAGCTATGATGCGTCAGCCCAAGGAAAGCACACGTGAAGGAACCATCCCGCTATGAGCAATCCTGACGAGCGAATCGCCCAGTTCGAGCACATGGCCGCTGAGGACCCGGACAATGCAATGGCTCATTTCAGTCTGGGCAGTGCCTACCTTGGTGCCCAGCGCCACGCCGATGCGGCCGCAAGCTTCCAGCGATGCATCGAGCTGAACAGCGAGATGAGCAAGGCTTATCAGTTGGCCGCAGCGGCCCTCATCGATTCCGGTCACGAGGACCGTGCCGCTGAGATCCTCATCACCGGCTACGAGGTGGCTGCCCGCCGGGGCGACATGATGCCGAAGAACGCCATCGCCGAGCTGTTGAAGCGAATCGGCCGTGAGCCGCCGGAACTTTCCGACTCCGACCAGGCCAAGGCTGACCAGATCGAGCGAAGCGACGTGTTTACCTGCCAGCACACCGGCCGGCCGGGGACGCAGTTGCCCGAGCCGCCGATGCGGGGCGCGCTCGGTCAGTGGATCTACGAACACATCTCCTCGGAAACCTGGGGCGAGTGGATCGGCCAGGGCACGAAGGTCATCAACGAGCTTCGCCTGGATTTTTCCCGCGAACAGGACCAGCGAGTTTTCGATGAACACATGTGCGAGTTCCTGGGGATCGACGACGCGCTGTACGGGCAGTTGACGCAGAAGGCTTGAGGCTTGCCATGTTTCGCGGGCGGGCTTGCCCCGCCGTGAAGCCACGCGCGTGCTTCGATCCGTATCTTGCTCGTGCTTTGACCCGGACCTTCCTCGTCCCGACAAGTCGGGACTCGTCAGGACCGGCTTCTTACCCTTCTGCCCCGATGCCTTGGTGCCTTGATGCCTTGATGCCTTCTTTTCAAATGTACGCCTTGCGGTGGTAGATCCACCACTCAAGCATAATCACGGCGAGGCAGAGCCCGATCGCCCACGGCCACAGCGGCGTGTATTGGGTGGCGCCGGCGCCGGCGACATAGACATCTTCCTCTTTGGCCAGTATTCGCTCAACGGGGCGAATGTCACCCTCGCGGTCGCTGAGCAGGTTGACGGCGAACGCCCGGCTGTGCTTCTCATCGCTCCCGGGCATCGACCAGGTCAAAGCATAGATCCCGGACAATCGGATCGGCCCCCAACTGAACAACGCCGGATCGAGCGGGTCGAGCCGTTGGGTACCGCCGTCAGGCAGATGAAGGTCGATCCGGTCTGCGGCCACCGGCAGCCGAGTTGTCAGCGCCTCGCCGGGGACAAAGCTGGTGGCGCTGATCGCTTCGCCTGCGTGGCCGAGGTATTCCACCGCATTGACGATGAACGTGACGAACGAGCGGAGGAACGGCCAGTTGCTGTCCAGCGGATCGAACGTGACACAGATCGCCTGCATCTGCCCGCGAGAGACCGCAACGATCGCCGGGCCCCGGCTGCCTTCGGCTAACACCTGCACGTCGTCAGCCGGTTGAAGGAGATGAAACCTGGAAATGTACAGCTGGTCCAGGTTCACGAACCGAAACACGGGGTGGTTGTCAGCCACATCGAGGATCAACTGACCCTCACCCCGGCCGAACTCGTTGAGCCCCTCCAACGGCGGCGTCGAGCCGAGGGTGAGGTATCGTCCCGGCGGCATCAATTGCGATTGCGGGGCATAATCGTCAAACACCACCACGTCGTATTGATCGATGGCCCCCTGCTCAGCGAGCGTCTCATAGCGAGACGCTGTGAGGACCTCCATCTGCTGGATTGATCCAATCCCCTCCAACGCGGTCCGAAGCAGGAAGCTCTTGGGGGCGACCAACGCGACGGTCAGGCGTTTGGCCGGCGGCACCACAAGCCGGGCCGCATTATCAGCTGCCAGATCATCGTCGCGAAGGCTGGCGACCTCGATCACCACCCCGCGCGGCTGCTCGAAGGGCGTGAAAACCACATTGCGGCGCTGCGCAACCAGCGCACCGGTCGAAGCATCGATCTGGGCCGGGCCGATCGTGACCTCTTCGATTGCCCGGACCACGCCATCGACCGAAAGTTGTATGTCGCTGGTGACGGGCTTGGTGTTGAAGTTCGCCAGCGAAGCGAAGACCTCAACCGCAGTGGGACGATCGTAGGGCCGCTCAATGGAAATGACCGTAACCGCCACGTTGTCCGGCTCCGGCGAGCCGACCGGGTGATACAGCATCGTCTCGCCGCGAAGCACCTGCTCGTCCAGGTCGGCGATCCGACCGTCGCTGAACAGTTCCAGCGTGGCCGGATCCCCCACCGGACGGTCCGACTCAGGATCGGGATTCGTGGTGTAGGCCCGCGCCAAAGTCAACGCTTCGGTGATGCGGCTCTCGCCGTGCGTGGGTTGGATGCGGTCGATGGCCCCAAGCAACTGCGCCTTGGAGTCGGTGAACCGGCAATAGACCTCGGCCCGATCGGAGAAGGCGATCACCATCGTCTGACCGGCCGAAGAGCTGAACAGCCCTCGGTCGTAGAGCGTTTCGATGCGGTCCCGGGCCCGCCGTTTCGCTTCATCGAGGCGGGTGGCGGCGCCCTGGAGGTCAACGTCAGTCGCGGTCATCGAGGCGGAGTTGTCAATCAGGATGACCGTCTTGCCGGTGGTTCGTTGGCCGGCCTGCACCTGCGGCTGCATGATGGCCAGCGCCAGCAGTACGAGTACCAGGAGTTGCAACAACAGCAGGATGCTGCGCCGAAGCCGCTGAAACGGGGCGTTGGCCCGCAGGTCCTCGATCGAGCGCTGCCACAACAAGGTGCAAGCGATCGGTTGGGTGCGCCGCCGCAGCTTGAGGAAGTACAACAAGATCAGGGGCGGGATCACGACCGCCGCGAGGATCAGGCCGGCTGGGACCGAAAGCCAACTCACTTCAACAGCCCCCGCTTGCGCAGGTAATCAAGCAGCAGTGTGGTGAGGTCGGTGGCGGTGTCGATGGTCAGGTGCGAGATCGCCCGCCGCACGCAAAAATCGCGCAAGCGCCCGCAATAGGCGTCCAGATTCTCCTTGTATCGCTTCAGCAGGGCGGCGCTGATGGTGACTTCCGCCGTATCTTCGTCCTCGATGTCGGTCAGGCGAAGATCACCCGCCAGACCGTGCTTGCCGGGATCGATTTCTTCGGGGCTAAGAATCTGCAGGCAGAAGGTGTCGTAGCCTCCGCCGGCCAGGTATCGCAGTCCCTTCTCATAGCTCTCCTTGAACATAAAATCGGAGAGGATGATCATCACCCCTTTACCCTGTCGGGAAAGGGCAATGTGGCGCATCGCGTCGTTGAAGGCGCTCGCGTCTCCGGGCTCCAGGTCCAGTAGCCACGTGCCCATCTCCCGCGTGCGCCGCCGGCCCCTGAGGTTCGGTAGCGGCTGCACACCCTCGCGGCTAAACGCGTAGAGCGTGACACGGTTGTGGTTGACCAGCCCGATGTAGCCCAGAGCCATGGCGAGTCGCCGGGCAAAGACGAACTTGTTGGGGTTGCCCCAATCCATTGATGCGCTGGCGTCGATGGCGATCAACAGCGACAGGTCCTCCTCTTCGAGGAACATCTTGAGGAAGAGCCGGTCGAGCCGAGCGTAGACGTTCCAATCAACGAACCGCAGGTCGTCGCCGTGGACGTAGTGGCGGTAGTCGGCGAACTCCACGCTCACGCCGCGCCTCTTGGACCGCCGCTCACCCTGAAGTTTGCCCGCAAATATCTTGCGCGACAACACGTCAACCTGATCGAGCTTGGCCATCAGCTCGCTGTCGATCAGCTCATCGACGCGCTTCGGTCGAGGCTCGGTTGAGACGCCGAATTCAGGCATGGGTGGATCATAGCCCCGCATGCATATGCGGGGGATGAGCCCGCGTCAGGACTCAAGCCCGCGGATATGCATCCGCGGCTATCACGTTCAATTCAATTCATCTCATGCGCAACGGTCTCGACCAGCCGATCAATGATCGCGTCGTTGCTTACGCCGTCGGCCTGGGCCTCGAAGGTTCGGATCAGCCGGTGACGTAGGGCCGGGTGAGCCACGGACTCGACATCCTTGAACGCGGCGGCGTATCGCCCGGCCAACAGTGCTCGAACCTTCGCGGCACTCGTCAGCGCCTGCGCCCCGCGCGGGCTTACACCGACTCGAACGTAGCGCTCAAGAAACGAATCGTCTCCGCTGCTTGGTCCGCCGGGGTGGGTGGCCAGCACCAGGCGAATCGCGTAGTCCTGCACATGAGGGGCGACCACGATCCGCCTGGCCAGCCGCTGCGCCTTGATGATGTACGGCCCATCCATGACGGGATCAACCAGCGATTCCAGGTCGCTCGTGGTGCGGGCCACGATTCTGTTCATCTCGCGTTGAGTGGCGTACGGCACGATAATCTTGAAGAAGAACCGATCGAGCTGGGCTTCGGGAAGCGGATACGTCCCCTCCTGCTCGATGGGGTTCTGCGTCGCCAGGACCAGGAACGGCTGGTTGAGCCGGCGCGTCCGCCCCCCGACCGTGACGCTTCGCTCCTGCATCGCTTCCAGCAGCGCCGATTGGCTCTTGGGCGTGGCCCGATTGATCTCGTCGGCCAGCAGAAACTGACTGAAGACCGGGCCCGGGCGGAAGGTGAACGACCGCCGGCCGGTGACGGGATCATCGACGACAACGTTTGTGCCAGTGATGTCCGCCGGCATCAGGTCCGGCGTAAACTGAATGCGGGCAAAGGGCAGACTCAGCGTCCGGGCCAGGGTTCGCACGAGCAACGTCTTGCCCAGCCCCGGCACACCTTCCAGCAGCACATGTCCATCGCAAAAGAGCGCGATCAGCATCTGCTCGACGACCTCGTCCTGCCCGACGATCGCCTTGCTGATCTGGGCCCGCAGCCGACCAAACATCTCGCGGAAGGCGGCACAGGCCTTCTTGACAGCCTGCACATCGTCGAAGGCCATATCCAGTTGGGGCACCGCTGCGACGTCAGCCATCGCCTTGATCCTCGGTTCGGCGATCGGCCTGATCTCGGGCTCGACGCTTTGCGGCCAGCAGCCTGGAGGTGTAGTCGCCCTCATCCGGCGATGCCGACGGCTCAGCGGCATGGGGAGGCGCTGCGGGCTCAGCTGGGCTCCGCCCGGGCGCCTGCGAAGCCTCCTTCTGAACGTCAATGGCAAGTTGAGCGTCAGATACATCCGCCTCAAAGCGGGAGGCAGGTTGAGCGATCGGATGGGCGGGCTTGGCCGCGGCTCGACGTCGGGCCACCCGCTTCCACGCCGCGACTGTGTCGGTGCCGACTTCCGCCCGGCGCCCGATCGCTCTGGCCGCCGACGCCGCCAACGCTCTGCGGTCAACCGCGAGTCGCCGCCCGGCGACATCGAGCAGAAAGAGTGCTGCGGCGATGATCGCCAGCAGGTCCCAGATACTCTTGGGGCTCTTGGGGACCTCGAGGCCTTCGCGGTCGAAGAGATCCACCAGGGAGGGGTCGATCCCGCTGAGCACGCGCCCGCCGGTCCGCTCGGCCAGCTCGCCCAGCAATGCCGCGTTGTGCTGGACCGCCCGATACTCGCGCGGATAAGGCACGGAAACGGCCGCCTGGATGTTGCCCGCAATAGGAGTCTCCGGTGACCCGCCCACAAAGTTGATGTTCACCAGGTACGCCCCATCCGTGTCGGTGCGAAACTCGCCGCGGTACCGACCCGGCCCGATCTGCTGCAGAACCAACGGCTGGGCGGTACTGTCGGGGCGCAGCACAACAGCGCTGGTCCGAAGAAAGTTTAGGAACGACGCGTCAACGTCCAGCGCCTCGACTTCGACGACGGCTCGGTCGCCTTGGAGAGTGGTGTTGACGATCATGTTGGCCGGGGCGCTGGGGCGCATGACCCAGCGAATCGACTGCTCCCAGAAGGATCGAAGCTCCTCCCAACCGGCCCAGCGGCTGCCCCATCGGCCGGTCAGGTCGGAGGTGTAGGCGATCGCCTTGCCAAGCCCGTAATTCCAATGGGCGTAGATCGGGTCGGCGCCCTCGGTGGTCGAATTGACCATGGGGATCTGGCTCAACCCCGCGCGCGGCGCAGTAAGCACATAACCGTCGATGCTCGGGACCGACACAAAGCCTTCGATCGGACCCGGCAGCCGACTGATGATCTGCGGCTGATAGGTGTCGCCTTCGACGATCAACGATCGCGAGACCAGCTGCGCCTCCTTGATGAAAATCTGCGGAAGCTTGGTCGGGTTCCGAATCGGGCCGTACGCGGTCCCGCCGGTGTAGTTGGCGATCGTCCTCATTTTGGTCACGTCGGCCGGGCTGCCGTGTCCGGCGATCAGCACAGTGCTGATGGTTATCTTGGCCGCGAGAAAACCGTCGAGCAGCTTCTGGGAAGGCCCGGCGGGATCACCGTCGGAAATGATGATCACGTGCTTCTGCCCCGCGGGAAGCGGCACCAGGCCGTCCAGGGCCATTTGCATCGAGCTACCGAAATCGGGCATGTCGCCCATGACCATCTTCTTTGCGGCGGCGATCGGGGCGGACTTGTCGCCGGCTAACTCCGGGCCGAACTCCCAGGCGCTGCCGCCGGCCTGCCAGTTGAAGTCGATGATGCCGACGTAATCGAGCCGGCTGAGGGCTTCGATGGCCGCAATGGCCACCTTCTGCCCCCAGAAGTTGCCTTGCGGCATCTCGGTGGAGTGCATGATCAGGGCCAGCGCCCCGCGCGGCATCTGGCGGGTCTGCGGCGGGTCAAGCTTCACCGGCAAAACCTTTGCGACCTCCGAGTCGATCCACCCCCCGGCACCGAAGGATTGCGGCCCGCCGAGCATTACCAGCCCGCCGCCCAGATCATGCACATACGCGTGCAGTGTGCGATCGTCTTCGTCGGTGATGGCGTATCTGGGAATGTTGGCAAGGACCACCGCATCGTAGCCGCTGAGGTACACGGCCCCGCGAGCGAGCGCTGCCGTGCCTTGTATATCGACGGCGATATCGCTTTCGGTGAGCGCCGCAACCAGGTACTGAGACTCAACGGCCCCGTCGTCGATGATGAGAACCTTGCCCTCGCCGCCGACGAACGTCACGGCCACCGCCCGGTTGTTCATGCTGATGTCGTCGTCGGAAGCGCGATCCGCTTCGAAAACCGCATCAAACTGCACCGGCCCGGACGATTCCAGGCTGATCGTCACCGGGATGACCGTCAACCCCGGCTCCAGGGCGACCGACAACGCATTCCCTTCTTCGGCGCCGTTGAGGTCCAGGTATTGCTCGTTCATCCGCAGGGTGATCCGCCCGGTAGCGCTGCCCTGGCTGCGCAACACCAGCTTGATGTTCGCCGACTGGCCGAGCCGCGCGCGTGCCGGAGCGGCGATGCGCTCGAAGATCACCTCGTTGGCGTGCTCGTACTGAAGCACCAGCACATCGATGCGCACATCGTTGGCTTTGGCAAGCTCGGCGGCGGCCAGCACCGAGTCCTCGGTTTCGTTGCCGTCCGAGGCCAGCACAATGCGGTTGGCGGTGTCATCGGGCATGATGGCCAGGGCCAGGCGTATCGCGGCGGCAAGATTCGTCGCATCAAGATCAGCCGGCTCCTGCACCTCCCCCAGCGCTGAGAACTTATCGGGCATGGCCACAATCGTGGCATCCTTCGCCACCGTGATCACCGCCAGGCGATCTTCACGATGTCTCTTGGCCTCCGTTGCTCGCCGCAGAAATTCAAGGGAACTCCTCTTGAGCGGCAACGGTATCGACTGGCTGCGATCGAGAATGACGGTGACGGTGAGCCCTTCGCCGCGCTTCTCCCACACCGGGCGGGCCAGCGCCGCCGTCAGCAGCAGGATCACCACGGCCCGCACCGCGAACGTGATATTCGCCTTGG
>JADFFQ010000010.1:56683-75880 GCA_022568135.1 Planctomycetota bacterium
CGCCCCTGGGGTCCGAAGGCAACGTCGGTGGGATAGATGAACTCGCCCGGTCCCTGGCCGTATCGGCCGAACCGCATCAGTTCCCGGCCGTCGGGGTCGTACGCGATCACCCGGTGGTAATGGGTGTCGGCTACAAAGACCCGCCCGTCGGGAGCGACGTTGAGCCCGGTGGGTTTGCCGTTTTGCCACTGCGGCATGCGCCACTGAAGTTGCGGCTCGCCGTGAAAATCGAATCGCTGCACCCGCGCGGTCTTGTCCACGATATAGATGAGCTGGCGCTGCGGATCGACGGCAATGCCGCGCGGATAGTTGAATTGACCCAGCGAAAGGCCGGGCCGTCCGAACGTCGATCGCGTCTTCAGCGGCGCAGGTTGATCATCATCACTCGCCCCACAACCGCTCGCGCTAGTGAACAAGAGCACGCCGACCGCCGCCAGGCTCGCCAGGCGAAACCATCGGCGGCGCAACCCCCAAACCGCCACTGTGAGGCCCGCCGCCGCCAGCGCAAGCAGCATGGTGGTGATACTGGCGATGAATACAACATCAGGCCGCTGATAGTGCATTGCGTCCAGCACGGCGGTGGCCAGCGGGTCGGACCCCGGCGGGTGCAGGCTTGCCGTCACCGGAATCTCGCTCACGCAAAGCACGGTCACGATCCCCGCGGTCGCCCCCGCCGCAGCGAGATACCTCGGCCACGACGATCCAAGCAGCGCCCTTATCGATGCGCCGCCGTCGATGAGCCGCAGATCGCGCAACGTGCGCGGTTCGCTCAACGCGATCCAACGTCCCAGCAGCGCCCCGATGAAGGCAAACCGAGCCAGATATCCGCCGATCAAGACGATCGGATTCGAGTAGACCAGGTCGTCAAGCCCCGGCCGGTTATACGCCGCTTCAAAGGCTACACCGACGATCGTACCGGGGACAATTGCAGTGAAGAGCCATCCGATCGCCTGGAGGTGGGCGAGGTTCCGCAGCCATCGGCGTTGATCCTGCCAAGCCATTGCGAGTCCAGCGGCGGTCAACGCCCCAAGCCCGCCACTGACCAGCGCCAGGGTCAGCGTCCCGCCGAGCGCCCGGCCGTAGAGACGAAAGAACCTCTCGACGTACCACCAATCCTCGACACGGCTGGCAAAGAGGGCCAGGGGTACCACCACCGTCCACGCCCAGATGAGCGCAGTGAGGATCGACGTTGCGGCCGCGCCGCGCCCCAGACGCATCGCGGGCCGTTGCGGCCGACGCGCCAGGACCAGCCAGATCGCCGTTGCGCCGACCGCGGAGAGAAGCATTGCCGGCAACGCCGCAAGCAGCATGTCCGTCGCATTGGCTCCACGGGAGCCGATGGCCCGCAGCTCGTTGCCGAACGTCCAGATCCCCGCCAGGTCGAAGCAGGTTGTATTGTCGAAGGCCATCAGAAACACGATCAGCGCCCCGAGGCCGAGCCCCGGCGCATCGCAACGCAACCGATCGAGCATGCGCCGAAAGACTCCGGCTCCGTCGAGCTGCACCATTTCTGCGTGCTGGGCCGGGGTCGAGGCGGCCCAACCGGCGACGCACCACGCCACCAACGGCCAGGACCAGCATGTCAATCCCACAAAGAGCGTCGCGTTCTTGAGGAATTGAATGTGCCCCGACGCGACCGCCCAGCGGTACAAATCAGATGTCGGCGGCCACCCTTGATACCACGCATAGAAGACAACGTAGGCCGGCAGACAGATCGGGGCGAGCATGAGCACCGCGATCGGCAGATACCCGCGGCCGTGAAGCGCCCGGCCGAGGACGCGCCCCGGCCCCCAGCCCAACACGACGGCGCCGGCGGCAACAGCGGCGGCCCAGGCGGTGGTGGTCAACAGCAGATCGCTGGGCCGAAGAACCTCAACATCGCTTCGGGGCTCGGTGAGCAGGGCGCTGATCAGTGCAATCGCCGGCCAGGCAACCGCGCCGATCCACAGCACCGCCGCAACCGCCGGCAGCGCCCACCCGGTACCGGCATCCCCAATCGCAAGCAAACGCGATTGGGGTCCCCTACCGCGCATGCTCATGGGCTCTTGGATTGAGATAGCGCATCGCCTGCTCGACGGCCCCGCTCATCACATTCGCGGCTCGTCGATAGTCGATCTTCAACGGATCAGGGACAGCATACTGCGGATAGTCTTCGGCCAGCTCGTCGCGGACCGGGACGTTGTGCGACACCGACTCGGCGAGCATCCGCTCGACGGACTCGGAGAGGAGGAAGTCGATGAGCCGGCCGGCGGTGTGCGGATTCGGTCCCGCTTTGACGCGAGCGACGGTGTTGGGAATGAGCAGCGTTCCGGCGCCGGCTGCGCCGACGATGCCGTGTCGAGGGTAGATAAGCTTGACGTCAAACCCTCGGGCCTGTGCGGCCCAGACGTCATCGGTGTCGGTGAGGCCCAGATCGGCCTCGCCGGTCGCCACCGCCGCCACCACACCGGCATTGCCACTGGGCAGCATGCGGACCTCGTTGTCGGCCAGCCCCATCAGAAACGCTTCGTAGTACGCGGGTGCGACCAGGCGAGACCAATACGCCTTCATCGCCCCAAGATGGCCGCCGGTCGTGCCGAACCGCGGATCGGCCATCACGATGCGGCCTTTGAACGGCGGGTCGGTCAGGTCCATCCACGTCTTGGGAAGCTCATCTTCAGCCACGCGATCCGGGGCATAGACGATCACCCTCGCTCTGGCGGCAAACCCGTACCACCGGCCCTGAGGGTCACGGAACTCGCGGGGCCAATCGGCCGTGGCCGGTGATTCATATGGTTCGAGCACCCCTTCCTCAGCCAACTTGATCGTCATGAACACTTCCGAGGACCAGAACACATCGGCTTGGGGGTTGTCGGCTTCGGCGCGAAGACGCCCGACGAGCCCGGTGGTCTTGTTCTGCTCAATGTCGCCGACGAAATCGACGCGAATGCCGGTCTGTTGCTCGAACTCGGCGATCACCTGGCGGACGAGGTAATCGTCGGCCGAGACATAGAGAACGACGCGCTGAGTGTCCGACGAGTGCTCGCAGCCCGTGGTCAGTAGTGCAACCGCAGCCGCCAACGCTCCCGACCACAGGCACAGCTTCACTTCCCGGCGCCGGATAGCGACCTGCCACGCACGTTGGAGCAACGTTGAATCAGTCGCCGGACTCGGGTTCATCTACGGGTGCGGGCTCAGCAGACTCGTCGCGGCTGTCTTGGACGACTTCGACCAGCTTCTTCAGCTCACCGAAGTAGTGCATGTGTGCTTCGTGGTACTTGCGCGGCAACTGTTCATCGTTGAGCGCTTCATCAAAGCCCCGGTCCACGGCGGCGGCGACCTGGCGCAGTTGGGCGCGGGACTGGCCGACAATCTGCGGCCCGTCGATGAACTGCCGGGCGATGATGTCACCCGGGGTGGTCTTGGTGGGTGACTGGACGATCTTCGTCCCGAAGGGCGTGGGGGAGATGGGGGCCTGGCCGCCGGCGCCTTGGCCTCGATTGCCAAAGGCCCCGCCGCGGCTCTGCATCCACTGTTGCAGCGCCATTTGCATGCCCAGTCCTTGCCCGAGCCCCTGGGCCTGACCCTGGCAGGCGTTGGCCGCTGCCTGTGCCTGCTGAAGCATGAGCCGCATCGCTTCGAGCTGGCTGAGTTGGTCGCCCACGAGTTGGCCGGCCGGCCCGATCTGCCCGGCCATGACTCCCTGCGCCATCTGCCCCAGCCCCCCGCCGAGGCCTCGGCACATGCCGGCCGCCGCCTGCTGCGCCTGAGCCATCTGTTGAAGCCGCTGCTTCTGCTGTTCGTTGAGGTTCGGATTGTTCTGGATCGCCTGCTGAAGAAGCTGCGGATTCTGGGCGAGTTGCGGGTCGAGCCCCGCCTGCTTCAGCAGCTCCTCCAGCTCCTGCTGCTGCTGGGCAAGCTGCTGGAGCTGCTCGGCGAGATCATTGAGTTGCTGGGCGAGCTGGCGCTTTTGCTGGTCGTTCAACTCGCCGTTACGAACCTCGGCCAGGAGCTTCGCCAGGGCGTTCTGAGCCGCCTGGAAGTCGCCTGCGGCCAAGGCGTCGGCAAGATCCTTGGCCGGTCCGTCCTGGGGCGATCGCAGTTGCTTGAGCGCCTGTCGGATCGCCTCAGCGGTCATGCCCTTGGGGCCGTTGATGATCTCATCGAGGCGCTTGTTGAGGTCGGTCAGCTTCTTGATTGCATCACGTTTGACGTCCTGGCGGCTCTTGAGCGCGTCAGGATCGGTGCCCTCCTTGGTCAGCTCGCCGAGCAGATCCGAGAGCTCGTCGCGCAGCTGGGGACTCTCCTCGATGGGCTTGATCACGGCCTCGATCGCCTCGTCGCGCTCTTGCCACGTCTGCGCGACGGCCGGGTCCTGCGCGGGATCCTCAGCCGCAAAGAGGTCAAGCGGCTCAACCAACGACACCACGATCGCTAGCAAGATCGCCAGCGGACTGAGCCACCACCGCCGAGGCGACGTGACGGCGAAGCGCCGGCGAACCTCCTCGTGAACCCTGGGCTCGCGGGCGGCGTGAACCGCGTCTTGGATCGCGGCCCGGGCAAACGCATCCTGACGATCCCGACAGTGCAAGGCGGTGGACAGCTTCTCGCGCAGATCCAGCCGATGATCCACCTCGACGGCCACCTGGATGGCGCTGCGCCGAGAAGTGAACCACCACCGGCCGGCGACGATCAACCCCGCCGCGGTCACGGCGGGCATCACCCATCGCCACGGCACGAACGTCGCCTCGCCGAGGCGTTCGACCGACAGCAGCACCACCACCGCGAACCCCAACACGACGATCACGAGGTGGGCCCTGCCCAGCAGTGAGCTCAGCTCGAGCCGGCGGGAGGCGATCCTCAATACTGACCTGATCTCGTTCATCTCACATCCGCTCACCAAGGTGCCAAGTGCTGCGCCCCCATGTCCCGATTCGGGTTTCCAAGGCCTCCCTATCATCGGTTTGACGCCGCAGGGCTGGTGAGGTTCGCATCATATGCCGCCGATCAAGCGGTGGAACCCGAAGGTCCAATCAACCGTCACAGGCCACTGATCCTATCCTTACCTCTACGGCCTCGGCGGTAAAGATGATTTGCCGGTTAGGGAAAGATTCAAGATGTTCGGGCCTCGTGGCCGGGGGATTATCGCACTGGCGGCTGCTCAGCCCAGTGCTGCGACGACCGCGGCCCGCGCCTCGTCGATGCCCATCGTGACGCGGGCCCCGGCCGCATGGCTGTGTCCGCCGCCGCCGAACCGTTGGGCGAGCACGTTCATATCCACGTCCGCATCGTGATCGGCGCCCTTCGCCGGCGGCTTGGAACGAAAGCTCATCTTTGTCTGGTTCCGCTCGGTTTCAACCAACAGGACTGACACCCGCACGGCTCTCACCGACATCGGTGTGTTGACCAGCTCGGGAATATCCTCCACATCCCCCCCCGTCGCCTGGAAATCTTCCCGACCGAGCGTCATGATGGCGACGGCGCCATTTCGTACATACTGCACGGATGCCAGAGCGCGGGCCTGCAACGCCAGGCGCTGCGGTCGAAACGTCTCCTCGATGATTTGGTAAAGCCGTGTCTTGTCCACACCCAGCTCCAGGAGCCGTGCCGCCAATCGCAGGGCTTGCCCATCGGCGCTGGAGAAGCGAAACCAGCCGGTGTCGGTCGCGAGCCCGACGAACAGAGCCTCGGCGACGCCGCCGACGCCTGGGGTGATTTCGCACCCCATTGCTTCAAGCAGGGGCACCAATAGTTGGGTCGTTGATGCCGCTTGGGGATCGACGAGCCGCATTGCCGCGAGGTCATCGCCCTTGGCGTGGTGGTCAATACCAACGATGATCTCCCGGCGAGGGCGCAGCCACCCCGCCAGCGGCCCCAGCTGCGACCACGACCCGGTGTCCAGCACCACCACCAGGTCGTACTCATCACCGGGCGGTTGATCCTCAACCAAATGGATCGGAGTGTCGGCGATAATATCGCGGAGCCTCGGCTCCACGGGCCCCATTAGAAAGATGTCGGCGCAGCGCCCCCGGGACTGCACTGCCCGCGCAATCGCCAAAGCCGCGCCCAGCCCATCGCCATCGGGCTTGATGTGAGTCGTCAGCAGGATTCGGCGGGCGGCTTCGAGGCGCCCGGCAATCTGCTCAACGCTGGCATTGGAGCTGTACTCGCTCATATTCCGCTCAACTTCGACCTCAACACGTTCACTCCCGCCCATCACTAACTCCTAACGCCTAGCCCCTGACTCCAGACCCCTGCTTCCTGAATGCTCTCAATATCGCGATGAAGCTGATCGACCAATGACTCAACTCGCCGGTAAGCGATCTGATCGCGTATCCAATCGTGGAATTGCAGGCGAATCGTCCAGCCATAGTCATCGAGCTTCCCCTGGTAGCCGATCAAATGGGCTTCGCACACGCAGGGGTTCTCGCCAAAGGTTGGTTTGGTCCCCACGCTGATGGCGGCCCGATACGCTCGACCGTCGGGGCCGATCGCACTACCCGAATAAATCCCCTCAGCCGGCAAAAGATACTCCCCGTGGTCGATGTTGGCGGTAGGCACGCCCAGTGTACCACCACCACGCCGATCGCCCCCGACAACCTCACCGCACAACTCATACGGCCGGCCGAGCATCAGGGCCGCATCGCGGACCCGGCCGTGCGACAGCAGCCAGCGAACCAGTGAGCTGCTTACCTCGGCCATGGTGTGATCCGACAGCGCCGCCTGCACTGCATCGATGATGACGGCTCGGTATCCGTGCGGCTTCTGAAGCTCCTGGAGCGTCGCGGTCGATCCGGCTCGACCCCGTCCGAAGCGGAAGTCAGCCCCTTCCACGATCACGCCGGGCGTGTACTGCTTCACAACCCAGGTCACGAACGTCTCCGGCGATTGGTTGAGAAACTCATTGGTCGGCCGCAGCACCGCCACCTCATCTGCGCCCGCCTGTGTCAACCATTCGCGGCGCTGTTGGAAGCTGGACAATCGTTTCGGGGCGGCGTTCGGCCGAAGCACGCACAACGGGTGCGGATCGAATGACAGCGCAATCACAGTGCCTTGCTGCCCGACAGCCAAACGCGCCGCCTTGATCAGTTCGGCGTGACCAAGATGCACGCCATCGAACGAGCCGATCGTAATCGCTCTGGACCCCGACATAAGCGTTCACCATAGGCACGCCACCCGCCCAGGCCAAGGGGCGATCATGCCTACGCCTACGGAAAAAACCTCTCGATCAGCGTCATCCGGTTCCGCTGACCCGCTACCCATAAAGCCCAGGGAAAGCTTTCCCTGGGCTTTCTTGCGATGAACATCGCGCTGGCGGATACTCCCCCTGTGCTGCCCTGGAACAACTGGTACCACTGCACCGGGAACACCTACGGGACTTGGCTTCCGGGGGATCACCGTGGCTGGCGATCACGCAGACATCGCGTTCATGTGCAAGGCGATTACAAGAGCCCCCCGCCGACGGGCGAACATGACAAGCTTCACGAACAATCCAAGCGAAGCATGAAGAGGAATCCGCTGTATCTTGATCCCCCAGCCCAATGTATCGCCTGCGACGCAATCGTTGACAAGCTGCTCGAAAAGGATATCGAGATTGCGGCGTGTGCGGTCGATGACCATCACTTCCATGTGATCGGCCGATTCGATGATCGCCGGCCGCGACATTGGATCGGCCTGGCGAAGAAGAACAGCGCCTGGGCCGTGCGATCGGCGGGCTTGACCGGGCAGGGCGGAATCTGGGCAGTGCGCGGGCAATGCAAACCGATCACCGATGAGGCGTATTTCCGTGCGGCGGTGAAGTATGTCCTGGGACACGGAAGGCGCGGCGCAGCGGTGCGGCGCGGGCAACCGTCCTTGAAACCCTAAAGCCCAGGGAAAGCTTTCCCTGGGCTTTCCTGGGCCTTCGGTGTACAGCCGCGTCTGCTCCATTGAGCGCTCCGCCGTGGATCGGCGCGTCAAATGCCTACACAGGCCAATGCGACCACGTATCCCAGCAGCAGGGCCAGCGGCAGTGTCGCCACCCACGCCCCGACGATCTGCCCGACGACGTTCCAATGCGCCTTGCCCGTCCACAAGCCGATGCCGAAGATCGCCCCGGTGGAGATGTGGGTGGTCGAAACCGGCGATCCGATCACCGACGCCCCGATGACCAGTGAGCTGGCGACGATGTTGGCCACAAAGCCCTGACCGTGATTCATCTGAGTGATGCGCGTGCCCAGCGTGGCGGCGATCCTGCCCGAATGAAGCAGCCCGCCGGCGGCCATGACGACAGCGATGAGCAACAGTGAGCTCGTCGCCCCGAGCCCCGACCAAGCCGCGCCCACCAGAATCGCCATGATCTTCGGCGTGTCGTTGAGCCCCCGGGCAAACCCCAGCGCCGCCGCCGAGGTCAGGTGCAGGCTGTCGAGGATCCGCTGCGCCGAGATGCCCACCACCGAGCCCTCGTACCGCCGTTGGCATTGTCCAGCTTGATCCGCGGTCAGACCAATCCCCGTGCGCGCCAGGACCATCGCGCCGGCGGGAGTGATCGCCACCGGCTCAACCCGTTCACCGATGCACACGCAACTCCCCTCATTGATACCCAGGCGCTTGCGACCGCTGCGGGCGATGGGATAGATGATGGCCGCCCCTGCGGTGGCGAGCACGGGACTGATCAGCAGCGGCAGGAAGAACTTTCCGGCCAGACCCGACCACAGCAGTTGGGTCGGAGCGACCGCCAAACCCGCCCCGACCAGCCCGCCGATCATCGCGTGGGTGGTGGACACGGGCATACCCAATCGCGTGGCCAACAGCACCGTCGCCGCGGCAGCCAGCCCCACCGCCAGTAGGAATCGCGGGTCCGCCACCGTCGCATCCGGGACCAGCCCCTTGCCGCTGAAGGCCTTCAGGAGCGCCCCGGCCAGGAACACCGACGCGATCGAGCCGGCGAGTTGAGCCGCCGTCGCCAGCCGCAGCGCCGCCCGGTAACTCAGCGTGGAAGAGCCATAGACCGTCGCCACCGCCTTGAAATTGTCGTTGGCGCCGTTGGCATAGCTCAGCAGCAGCGCGGCCAGAATCAGTAATACGACCGTCATCGTCGACCCAACCTTGATGCGCGAAGCGATGATCCCCCCGGCCGGCCTACCGAACCACCCAAGACGGCGGCGGCGGCGATCGGGCCAACGCCCCAGCCAAACGCGGGAGGCGCATCATCACGGTCGGCCATTGGTATCATGGGGCGCGCCGACAGGCGATTGGGCGGATCGGCGGCCCCTGGCTGCGTCGGCCATCGCCTCGAACTTCTCCCAGGAGCACCCACCATGATCCGCTTTTTGTTCTCATGCGTCATTGTACTGAGTGTCACCCCGGTGACCCTGGCCCAGGACGCCCCTGCCGCGATGGACGCCACATCCGTGGCGGTTGACGCCGTGATCGACGCCGTGACGGTCTACCGGGGTCGCGCTTCGGTCACCCGCACCGCCACGCTCACCTTGGAGCCGGGCCTCTACGACGTGCAGTTTACGGCCCTGCCCGAGTCGATTCAGCCGGACACCATCCAGGCCAGGGTCAGCGGCCCGATGAAGGTCCTGGGCGTGGACTATGAACGGAAAGCCGTCGCCACCGCACCATCGCAGCAAATCGCCCAACTTGACGCTCAGATTGAACAGGTGCAGCGGTCCCTGAAGGAAATCGAAGATGAGCGCGAGCTACTCGATGCTCAGGAGCAATTCATCGCGGCGGTCAGTGTGCGATCAACCCGCGACGCCACCGAAAAGGGCGGCACGAAGGATCTCGATCTTGAGGTGGTCCGGCAACAACTGGCGTTCGTGACTGAGCAACGGGCGAAGCTATCGGCGGCAAGCCGAGAACTTGACGCCCGTCAACGAGAACTCAACAAGCAACTGCGAATCCTTCAATCGCAGCGCAGCGCCATGGCCGGCCGCGCGACGGTCAACCGCACCGCGATCGTTTCCGTCGTTGTCACCGCAGCCAGCCAGACGACCATCGATCTGGTCTACCTGGTCTCCAACGCCACGTGGGCCCCGACGTACAACATTCGGGCCGCAGCCGACGGCTCCTCGGTCACCGTCGAGTACGACGCCCTGCTGTCGCAGCGCAGCGGTGAGGATTGGGATGATGTGGAGCTGACACTATCCACGGCCCAACCAACACTGGCCGCCAACCCGCCGACCCTGACGCCGTGGTATGTGGATGTGCAGCCACCTGCCGCTGCCGCACGTGGTCGCTTGCGTTCTGAGAGGTACGCAAGGGTGCCGGCGGCGACGGATCCCGCTATGGACAAGTACATAGCGGGCACGCCGCCACCGCTTGAGCAGCTCGCCGCCGATGCGGCGGTCGGCGGGGTCGGACCGTCGGTCACGTTTCACCTGCCGCGCCTCGTCACGGTCAAGACCAACGCCCAAAAGCAGCAGCGCACACGAATCGCCACCGTCGATACCGAGCCCGAGTTCGTACACGTGGCTTCCCCCCTGCTTACCCAGGCCGTCTACATCCGCGGCGAGCTCACCAACGCAAGCTCCTATCAGCTTCTACCGGGTAAGGCGTCGATCTTCGTCGGCCAGGACTATGTCGGCCCGACGCATCTGGGCTTCGTATCCCCCAACGGCGAGTTCGAGCTCTACTTCGGCATTGACCAGGCGATCAAAGCGACGCGGCAACTCGTGGCCAAGCAGACGTCGCGTAAGGGCGTGTTCCGTGGCGGCCGACAGACCAGCTATGACTACCGCCTGGAGATCGACAACGGTGCCGGCAAGCCGATTACCGTCGAGCTGTGGGATCGCTACCCGATCTCGCGCACGGACCAGGTCAAGATCGAGTTGGTGGATGTGAGCCGCCCGCTGGCGACGGACGCGGACTATGTCGAGGAGCACAAGCCGCAGGGGCTGCTGAAGTGGGTGCTGAGCGTGCCGGCCGCGGCCAGCGGCAAGTCCGCGTTCGTGGTGACCTATGGCGTCCAGATCAACCGGCCGAAGGACCTCGCGATCACACCCCTGCCGGAGTGAACGCTGTGGGCGGCTTGGCGGCGTACGGCCGGTAACCTCGGCCGGGCCTGCCCCCCCAGACGGTCCCCGTGGCCGCTCAAGTCAAGTGACATCACCGATGAGCCGACCCAGGGGGGATGAGCGTTTCGGCGGTCTCAAGCTCGGGGTTCGCAGCCATCGCCGCCGGGCTGCGCGGCGAGATGAAGGCGAAACAGTTCAGCCAGGCCCTCGCTACCTTCGGCCTGCTCGATGATTCGTTGGCCAAGGCCCTCCAGGCCCTCGAAGACCAATCACGGGCCGTTCGCGAGGCCGGCGTGGCCAGGCTGCAAGTTGATCAACTCGGCGTGTTGTTCGACGCCCTGGCGTAGCGGCGCGCCGAACGCGCAGCAGCGAGCGCCACAGCGATAAGAAAGAAACGACTCCCGACCCCCTTCTTCCGTTCCCCTTCTTCCGTTCATTGCTGTTGCGCGAAAAGAAGTGGTAACTGTGGGCCTGTTGAAAAAGGGCGTATCCCAAAGGCCAACCCATGTTCATACCAACGATAACGCGGATCAATTGAACAGAATTAACGGTTCGGAGGAGTTTCTCAACAGGCCCACTGTCCCGACCTGCCCCGACCTTTCCATGCGATGCGATGATCGCGGCCGACAGGCGTTGGTCATCGGCCGCAACCCCACCGATAGCCCCGGGCTCTGCCCGGGGGTCGAACGACAGTGGATGCGATTGCACCATTGCCCCGCGGCCGAGCCGGGGGCTATGGCATGAAGCGCGCCGATTGGGGCGACGGCTCCGCGCGGCGCCGGTGGGTCGACCGCCAAAGCCTACCGTCGTCCGAACCAAGCGCAAACGCACGAAGGCGAGCACACCTTGATGAATGGACTACTCAGCGGGCATGTAAATAGGTGACTGTCCCGAATATCGAATATCATGTACGGGCGTTGGCGCGGCTGGATTGGCAAACGACGGCCCGGCTGGGTGCGCGACGGTCACGGCAACACCATGGGGTGAGAGAAGACCGCGACCACCGGTCGCGGCTTTACAAGGTGTGACCGCGCCGCGGCGAGACGGGTACCGGCGCAAAGGGATTCACAACCACCACGGCTCGTCGGGCTGGTCCTCGATGATGACCTCGCTGAGGTAGGCCACGGCCCTCTCCAGACCCTCTTGGGGCGACATCAGCGGATCTTCATGCTCAATGCTCAGCACGCCGTCGTATCCATATCGTCGCAGCATAGACACGAACGGCTTCCAGAACTCATCGCCGTGGCCGTAGCCGCAGGTGCGAAACGTCCACGAGCGATGCTTGACGTCGCCGTAGTCGCGGGTGTCGAGGTAGCCGTTGACCGGACCTTCAACCGGGTCAAGCTCGGTATCCTTCGCGTGCACGTAGTACAGCAGCCCCGCCTCACCCAGCCGCCGGGCGGCGCGGACCGGGTCGATCCCCTGCCAGAAGAGATGTGACGGATCGAGGTTGGCGCCCAGGGGCGTCTTTCCTCGGATGCCGGCCATCTTCGTGGCGCGCTGTGAGAGTCGAATGAGCGTATCGGGGTTGTAGACGCAGAACCCCGGGTGGGCCTCCCACGCCACCCGCAAGCCGGAGTTCTTGCACAACTTCGCTTGTTGGGCCCAATACGGCACAAGCACTTCGTCCCATTGATATCGAAGAATCTCCTGATAGTCGCCCGGCCAAGCGCAGGTCACCCAGTTGGGTGTCTTATCAGTCTTCGAGCCGCCGGGACAGCCGGAGAATGTGACGATGGTGTCCGTGCCGAGCTTGGGCGCAAGCTTCACCGCGGTCACGAACGCGTCGTGATCGTGCTTGGCTCGCGCTGGATTTGGATGGACGGGGTTTCCGTGCACGGCCAGAGCGGACAGTTCGAGGCGATGTTCGTCCAGGGCGGCCTTGATCTCAGTCTGGGCCTTGCCCGAGGCGAGTACCTTGTCGGGGTCGAAAAACGGCCGGCCCGGATAGCCGCCGACCGGCAGCTCGATCGCCTCGAGGCCGAGCTGCGCACAGTACGCCAACGCCTGGTCAAAACCCACGTCCGCAAATAACGCCGCCATTACGCCGAGCTTCATACGAAACCTCCGAGCCGGACAGAGCGAATGTTCTCTTGGTGCATCGGGTGCAGTGATGCAGCTTCGCCGAGCAGGCCCCCGGCAGCAAGCCCCGGCATTGACCTGCCCCCGGGTGCCTGAGGACAATCCCGCCTATGGCCATCATCCGCCACACCGCCACGATCATCATTGCCATCGGCCTGTTGCCGGGCACAGGCACCCCTCGCATGGCCCCGACGCCCGATGATCCGCCGCAACGTGTCATCGTCCAGGTCAGCCGAAGCCTCGAAGTCAGGGGGTACCTCGAACTCGAAGACGATGACGTTATCGTCGTCCGTACGCTGGCCAACGAGGTTGAGAGCTTCCCGAAGTCCCGGCTGCTCAAGATTGTTCGTCTGGTGGAGCCGGAGCCCGGCCAGAGCGGCGTGGTCATCCTCAGCGACGGTCAGCAGCGGAAAGGCGTGATCATTGAGGACGCCTTCGACTATGTGCTCATTGAGATCAAGGGCTTTCGGACCAAGCTTGTCCGCGAGGCCGTGGACCATGTGATTCTTGAACCGACCTTCGCCCAGCGCTACGCCCAGTTCAAAGCAGCGCTGCGACCGCAGATGCCCGAACAACACCTCGACCTGTGCGCCTGGCTGATCAAGCAGCGCAAGTACGAGTTAGCCCGCACAGAGCTTCTTGAATTGCTCCAGTACGCGCAGCTGCCTGAGGGTCATCGTCTGCTGACGATCGTCAACGCTCAGCTCGCACTTGGCCAGCCCCCCGGCCGGAGCGAGCCGGCGAAGGATGCAGATGGGGCGGATGGCAGCGCCGATGACCCTGAGCAAGGCGGTGCAGCCCCCGGCGACGCGCTGCCGACGCAGCTCATCAGCACCGCCGACGTCAACCTCATCCGCCTGTACGAGATCGACTTGCAGCGTCCCCCGAAGGTCGCCGTCAGCCGGGCGACGATCCGCAAGCTGATCGAGAACTACTCCACAAGCAAGCTGATCCCCGAATCGCCGGCGCAACGGACGGCGTTGTTCCAGGCCGAGCCGATGGAGATCGTGCAGCTCATGTTCGAGCTGGGGGCAGTTGATCTGTACCCGGAAGTGAAGGTGCTCAACGAACCGTGGGGGCTCAACCATTTCCGCCGGCGCGTGCACAACACCTGGCTGATCAACACCTGTGCAACCAGCCGGTGTCATGGCGGCGCCGATGGCGGACGGTTCTTTCTTCACCGCCGGCGATACAAGGATGAACGCGTCCGATACACGAACCTGCTGATCCTGGACCGCCTGGAGCTTGACGGCGAATGGCCGCTGATCAACTACGACCAACCGGCGATGTCGTTGGTCATCCAGTACGGGCTGCCGCGCCACCTGGCCAGAAAGCCCCATCCGGACGTCCGCGGCTGGAAGCCGGTGTTCAGCCGCCCAAACCAGCGGTTGTTACAAGACACGATCAGGTGGATTGAAGCGATGATGCAGCCACGGCCGGAATATCGCATCGCCTATGATCCCCCCGGCCAGGGGCCCGTAGAGGACCAGGACCCCGCCCCGGCACCTGATCGCGGCTCAGGTTGAGCCTCGCGGGCCGGACGGGCAACGTCAGACACCGCTGCAACCGCGATCGGCCCGGCGTCGAACCGTATGCAGCGGCCCAGCAGCGGCGATGCTGCTAAGCTGGGGTTGCAGCCCTTGTTTTTCGGACGGTGAGAAACTCGATGAACGTAGCGCACCAATGCCTTGTCCTGCCGCTTTGCTGCATAGCCACAACGATCATCCCCGCCCAATGCGAAGATGCTGACGCCAGGCGGCGGGATGAAGTCCAGGCCGTGATCACTTCGGCCAGCCGGGAGCTCCGGGAGGCGACCCCGATACCGCTCGACCCCAACCAAGAGCAGGCGGCACAAGCACGGCAAAAGCTGACCGCCCTCGTGGCAAGTCTTTCTGATACCAGTGGGTCCGAGCCCGGGCAGAAGGCCGCTGCGTCGCTGCTGGCCGCCGGCGCCCACCGCAGCCTTGCGGCAATCGCCCTGGCCCAGGCCGAGTGGATCGAGGCGGATCATCGCATGATCCGAACCAGCGTGCATGGCATGATCAACACGGCATCTAGGCTGGACGCTCTTGTACAGGGCTTGGAGGCGATCAACACCGACACGGAGCAGGCACAGCTCACACGCGACCGTGATGAGGCACAAGAGCAGCTTCACGAGAACGGCCAACAGATGGCGGACCTCGACGGCCCCATCGGCGAGCTGACCAAGAAGAACCGCGATGACCAGGCTGAGGTCGAACGGCTGCGTACCGAGGCCAATGGGCTGCGGCGCGAAGCGGCCGACCGCGGGCGGGCCGCCGGTTTCACGATGTATGAGCAGGCTGTGCAACTCGGCCGGCAAGCCGACCGAATCGAGTACGAGATCGCCCTGCGCGAGATCGAGCTGCGCTACGAGCAGCAGCCGCAGCACAACATTGCCCAGGCCAGAGCTGAGCATGCCCAGGCACAAATCGACGCGATCGATGATGCACTATCGTCACTTGGCGACCTGGTGCAAACTTCCGCCCAGCAGGCGGAGACGACCCGCGCCATGCTCACCGAGTTCCGTAACGCGATCGGCGCCGCGATTCGCGAGCTCAACCAGACCGCCTCGGGGCCGTTGAAACAGTTATACGACCGGGCAGCCACGCAACTCGAATCGGCTGTGGCCAAAGCCAACGCAGCGGCAAAATCAGTGAAAGGCGACCGTGCCGACGCCGCACGCATTGAAGCGGCACGCGCTCGCCAGAACTTGGGCCGCATGCACTGGTCGGTTGCCCAGGGACTGGACGACCACATCGCTCTGCGACAGCGGCTGGCCGCGGCCCCCACCGTCTTCGGTGCAGACTCCGGAGGCGCCGAATCGATCGCGGAACTTGATGCGGCCCGCGAAGCCGCAAGCGAGCAAGCCGAGGCCGCGTATACCGACGCGCTGGATATCCTTGGCCAGGCTTCCGGCCGAACCGCCCGCCGCGACGTAGAATCACTGACCAACAGCATCAATCAGGCGCTCGCCGCCCTTTCGGGTGAACCGATCGACTGACCATTCATTGCTCCGCGGGCTCAACGAACACAACCGAGCGATGACGGACCCCTCCTCCGAGCGACCGTTTACCCTGGTTTGGGGCTGGCTGTTTGCGGCCCACGGGGTCTATCAGATCATTGCCGCGATCGCCCTGGCCGGGTTGAGCTGGCTGCTGCCCGGCCTGCTTGAGAAGATCGCTTCTTCGGCGCTGCTCGATCCCGCAGACGTGCCGCCGGCGGTCCAGCGACTCCTGGCGAATCGCGCGTGGCTTCCGTTGTGGGCCCTGCCAGGGTTTGTTCTCGGCTGGTTGCTGATGCTGAAAGTGCGATACCGCTGGCTTTGGATGCTGCTCGGTGTGCTGTCACTTCTTCTGCCCGCGATGCTGTTGGTCTACGCCTTCGTGGCGCTGATCGCACCGCTCTACCAATACCGTCCGCTCTAATCGGCCGGCGGCGCAAAACGAGCGGATCATCAATCCTCGGACGCCGAGCCGGCCCGTCGCTCGATGGGCTTTCGCAGCACCGCCTGGGCGGTCCGACGCACCAGATCATCCTCGGCAGGATCAGCCGCGATGGCTTTGACTCGTCGGGCCAACGCCGGATGATTGGCTTTGGCTAACCAATTGCCGGCTGCGATGAGCGCGTTGCGCTTCATCATTGAGAGCTTCGCCCGCTTCATCGCTGAGCGAACAAACGCCTCGCGCCTAGCCTGCTCATCCCAGCCCAGCACCTCCAGCAAGTCGAACCCGTCGCGCCGCGGGGCATACGCCGGCTGCACCGGGGCGCTGCGGCTGCGCTGCGTCGGCTGATTGTGCGGGCACACTTCCTGGCAGATGTCGCAGCCGAAGATCCAATCGCCCATCGGTTCGTGATACTGCTGGTCGATGGCGCTGCGGTGCTCGATGGTCAGGTAGCTGATGCATCTGGTCGCATCGACCGAGAACGGGGTGATCGCATCCGTCGGGCACGCATCAATGCAACGCGTGCATTCTCCGCACGGGTCAATATCGCACGGTTGGGAAGGCGCCAACTGAACCGTGGTAATGATCTGGGCCAGCAGCAGGTAACTCCCCACGCCCGGTTCAATCAACAGCGTGTGCTTGCCGACGGCCCCGAGGCCAGCCCGTTGGGCGTGCTCGCGCTCCAGCACGGGAGCGGTGTCCACACAAACGCGAAACGTCTCGCCTGGAAACTGCTTGGCCAGCTCATCAGCGAGCCGGCGAAGTCGCTTGCTCATCACCGCGTGATAGTCCTCACCGCGCGCGTAGCGGGCAATGCGGCCGCGCGGGCCGACCTGCGGCAGGTCAGGTCTGCCGTTGTGATAGCGGTCCGCGACACAGATGATCGACTTCGCCCCCGGCACCATGTTCCGCGGATCGATCCGCTGTTGGGTGTGTTGGGCGAGATAGTGCATCTCACCGTGCTTGGCTTGCGCAAGCCACTGCCGTAACTGCGGCTCATACCGCGTCGGCTCAGCCGCCGTAATGCCGGCCAGGGCGAAGCCCAGCTCATAGCACCGCTCAAGCACTGCACGTGTTGCCTGCTGCATTGTGTTCACCGCCCGGCCGAGCCGCTCGTCTTGGCGTTTGAGCGCCGCGACGATCTGATGTTCCTATTCCACCCGCTCCAAGGGCGCGAAGTCGAGGATCAGCGTCTTTGTGCCGGCGGCGGGAAACGCCACGCGAGCGCTGGCCCCCGCTGCACGCGGCATGATCGACTCCACCCGCCCCAGGCCGAACTTCGGATGACGCACAATGGAACCGACCGGAAACTCCATCGCACCATCGCGTTCGTCATCAAGCCGCGCACCCTCGCCTGCCTGGTCCGACAAGACAATCGATTCGACGGGTAACTCGCTGAGGAAGCAACTGGGTATGGTGCCCTCACGAATGCCCCGGTGCGTTCGGACTGCGGCCCGACTCAACTGCAAGCGGCGCTTGGCCCGGGTGATGCCCACAAAGCACAACCGCCGCTCCTCCTCAAGCTCACTGTCGCTGTCGGCCGCCCGGACGTGCGGCAGCAGGCCCTCCTCCAAGCCGATCATCGCCACCGCCGAGAACTCCAACCCCTTGGCGGTGTGCAGCGTCATCAACGTCACCGTTCCCCGCTGCGGATCAACCAGGTCCGCATCGCTGACCAGGGCGACCGATTCCAGAAAGGCCGTAAGCAGGTCCAACAGGCGCAGCTGGGGCCGTTGCTCATCAGCCGGCGGCGCGACGAACTGCGCCGCGGCGCTGATCAGCTCTTCGAGGTTGGCCAGGCGCTGCTGGTCCTCCTCCGTTGGTGACCGCTGATAGGCCGACTCCAGGCCGGATTCACGGATCACCTGCTCCACGAGCCTCGCCAGATGCTGTGAACCGGCCAACGTCCTCGGTGCCTTGCCGGCCGCAGCTTTGTAGCAACCTTCGAGCATCTGCACGAACTTTGTGATCGCATGGACCGCCCGCGAGGTCAGACCGGTCATGTCACCCGCCCGCCGCAGCGCTTCGAGCAACCGAAGCTGGCCGTCGATAGCGAACAGCTCGACCTTCTTGAGCGTGGTCTTGCCGATGCCGCGGCTCGGCGTGTTGATGATTCGCCGCAACGACACCTCGTCGTTCGGGTTGGCTATCACGCGCAAGTACGCCAGGGCGTCCTTGATCTCTTTGCGGTCGTAAAAGGCCGTGCCCCGCGCGATCACGTAGGGAATCTCGGCTGAGCGCAACGCCTCTTCGAGCACACGGCTCAGCGCATTGACGCGATAGAGCACCGCCATCTCCTTCCAGACCACACCGTTCTGCTCGGATTGACCTCGCAGGAAGTCCGCCACCAATACCGCTTCATGTTGCTCGTCGCGGCAGATCACGACCGCCGGGCGCTCGCCGGGGCCGAGCTCGGTGTAGAGGCGCTTGCTCTTTCGCCGTTTGTTGTGTTCGATCAATCCTGCGGCAGCGTCCACAATATGGCCGGTGCTGCGGAAGTTCTGGCCCAACGGCACAACTTTCGCCATCGAATACTGTTGCTCGAACTCCAGGATGTTGCTGATGTCAGCGCCGCGCCAGCCATAGATCGACTGATCCGGATCGCCCACCACGCAGATGTTGCCGTGGGACGCGGCCAGCGTGTGCGCGATCACGAACTGCGCGTGGTT
>JADFFQ010000011.1 GCA_022568135.1 Planctomycetota bacterium
AGCCTGCTCGCGCAAGGAAGCCGCCAACGCGTCCTGCACCGCCAGGTGTGTCGACTCGATGGGAACCGTCTGGCAACGGGGCAAGGCAAGGTTGGCGGCCAGCTCCATCGCGTCTTCCAACGACGCCGCGGACGAATGGCGCGATGGCATCATCACCCCCAGGACGCCGTTCGGGCCCACGGCGGCGGCGGCGATGCAGGCGGTCACCGCCGAGTCGATGCCGCCTGAGAGTCCGATGATCACCTTGTCGTTGGAGGTCTTGCGACAATAGTCGTCGACGCCGAGGACCAGAGCGTGGAATAGCTCAGAAATCGGTTCGACAGCGAAGCCCACGGATTCCAGTCCGTGGGCTTCCATCGGAATCTCAATTGTCTGCACCTGCTGGGTCCACCCCCCTAGCACTGCGATGATTGATCCGTCCGCGGCCACTACCACCGACCGGCCGTCAAAGATCAGATCATCGTTGGCCCCGACCTGCTGAACCGCGACAATCGGAACTTTGTGCCTGGTCGCAGCAGCACGCAGCTGCTCCAGATGGCGCTGCCACTTGCCCAGGACAAATGGGTTGGCGTGGAGACTCAGAAGCACATCGCACCCCAGCGCCGCCGTCTCCTGCACCGGATCAATCGGGTAGCTTCGCTCGGTTCGCACATCCTCCGCCCGCCAGAGATCCTCGCAGATCAGAAGTCCGAGGCGCCGACCAGCCGCTTCAACCACGCAGGGCTGGTCGCCGGGATCGAAGTATCGGTCCTCGTCGAAGACGTCGTAGCCGGGCAGCAGCCGCTTGTCGTACACGGCGACCACTTTCCCCGCCCGACAGACGGAAACACTGTTGCGAAGTGGGCGGGTTCCACCGGGGCATCGGCGGGGATGGCCGACAATCACGAGCAGATCGCCGGCGTGACGGGCGATCTCGCCCACGGCCTGTTCACATGCCTCGACCACACCCGCTCGAAAGAGCAAATCCCTGGGCGGATAGCCGATTAGGCCAAGCTCGCCGGCCACAAGCACTTCCGCCCCGTCGCTGCGCGCCTGGTCAATCGCATGAAGCACGAGGCGAGTATTGCCAGCCACGTCGCCAACGGTCGGGTTGAGCTGAGCTAAGGCCAGGCGCATCACCGGCAGATTGTAGGGGTAGCCGGGACGCTACGCGTCGCGGCACCGGCGGGCGTAACCCGCCGGCTAGACCCTAATACACGATGGCGCTGGCGCCTTCGATCGCCTCGATCACCTGGCGAACGCTGAACGGCTTGCGAAGGGCACTGTCGAAGCCCTGGTGAAGCAGCTGCGCGGTTTGGCCGTCGGTGAGCTTGCTGCTCATCGCGATGAGCTTCGTCACTTGCAGGTCCTCGTTCTCAGTCATCACCGAATGGATCTCCCGACCGTCCCCATCGGCCAGGTGGATGTCCAGCAGCATCACATGCGGGCGGAACCGCTCGCATTCCAGGCCTGCGGCGAACGCGGTGCGGGCTGTACGGACCTCGTAGCTGGTCTGCTCGCTGAGAATTCTCTGGAGGGTTTCGACGACCTCATCCTCGTCGTCCACGATCAGGACCCGAGTGCTGCCGCTCATGAGACCATCCATGGGAATGCCATGGCTCTTCATGAACTTCAACAAGCTGCCCACGGGGATGCGACGATCTTTGGAGCCGGGAATGCGGTATCCGCGCAGCTGGCCGGAATCGAACCACTTGCTTACGGTGCGCGACGCCACGTTGCAGACCTTGGCGACTTCTCCGGTGGTCAATACATCCTTCTCGAAGGGATTCATACCGGACCTCGCAACTGAAGAAGCCGGGCGGTCGGAAGCAACCACATCGGCCGACCCTCTGCATTTCGATCGGTTCGATCACAACCCAAGTTGACCGACCCAGTTGGAAATCCACCCCAAGCTGCAAAAGATTGGCGGGTCGAAGCGCAACAGCGGTCACATAAGCAGTGCGTTGGCGACCCATCACATCCGGCCAAGCTCTTGAGTCAGCCGATTCAACGGTCACGTCGGAAGCGCTTATCGGGCGGCGAGGGCTTGGGCATCGGCCAGGAACGCCTCAATCTGCTCAGGCGGCGTATCGAAACTGCACATCAGTCGAAACAGCTTCCAGGCCGGATCCCCAAAGGGGTAGTAGGCATGCCCATGGTCCCGCAGAGCCGCATCGGTCTGCGGCGGCAACGTCACGAACACCGCGTTCGCCTCGGCGGGAAACCGCAGGTGGTAGCCCAATCGGCGCAAGCCCTCGGCGAGCCTCGAAGCCATGCGGTTGGCATGCCCGGCATGCCTCAGCCAAGTATCGTCCCGCAGGGTGGCCGCAAAGGGGGCGCTCACGAAACGGTGCTTGCTGAGCAGGTGCCCGGTACTCTTGCGGTGAAATGGAAACGCTGCGGTCGCCGCCTCGAACGCTCGCCCATCGCCCTGGGCAAACAACAGCACCGCTTCACCGAAGGCCAGTCCATTCTTGGTTCCGCCGAAGCTCAGGGCATCAACGCCGGCCTCGACGCTCAGCTCGCGCGGATGGCAGCCAAGGGCCGCCACCGCGTTGGCGAACCGAGCTCCATCCACGTGCATCCGATATCCCGCATCGTGGGCCGCCTCGCACAACGCAGCGAGCTCGGCCGGGGTGTACACGGTGCCGAACTCCGTCGGATTGGAGACGGTGACCACACCCGGCTGGGGCTGATGGACGTCGCCCCGCGTGTGGAGGCCGATGGCGGCGATGTCCGACGGTTGAAGCTTGCTGGACTCGGTTCGGACCTGGACGGTTCGGCAGTGGGTGATCCGCTCCGGGGCGGTTGACTCATCATCGTTGTAATGGCTGTGGACGTGACAGAGCACCTGCTGCCAGGGCTCGGTCAGCGACGCAATGGCCAGCGTGTTGGCGGCGGTGCCGGTCGCCACAAACCACACACCGGTCCGGGAACCAAAGATTCTTCGGAACTCGGCCACGGCCGCGGCGGTGTGCTCATCATCCCCGTAGGCGATGCAGTGGCCGTCGTTGGCCTGGATGATCGCCCCCAACGCCTCGGGGCACAGCCCGGCATTGTTGTCGCTACGAAAGCTCGCCACGCAGAGAGTGTATCGGCGGTGTCATCAGAACAGAGCCTCGCCCGATAGCCTCGCCCGGAAGGGCGAGGGGTTCACTCGCCGGCTGCTGCCATGCCACGTTGCAGAAACTCACCGTTGCTGGCTGCTGATTCACCCATTTGCGTCTACGCTGTAGGGCGTCTGCAATGGCCGCGCAGGAACCAGCGATGATCGAGCAGCTTGAATCCGCGGACGCCCTGCTGATCGTGGATGTGCAGAACGACTTCTGCCCGGGAGGGGCGTTGCCGGTGGCCGAGGGCGACCAGGTGGTGGCGGTGCTCAACCGCTGGATCGAGCAGGCCGAGCGAACCGGAGCAACGATCGTGATGACGCGCGACTGGCACCCGCCGAACCACTGCAGCTTCACCGACCAGGGCGGACCCTGGCCGGTGCATTGCGTTGCGGGCACCCCCGGTGCGGCCTACCACTCTGACCTCCGCATCCCGCGACGGGCCATTTATATGGATAAGGCCAGGGACCCCGACCGCGAGTCGTATTCCGGCTTCGACGGCACCGGGCTGGCCCAGCGGCTGCGCCTGGCGGAGGTCGAGCGGCTGTGGGTCGGCGGCCTGGCCCTGGACTACTGCGTCAAGGCCACCGTTCTCGATGCCCTGGCCGAAGGCTTTGAAGTCCGCCTGATTCTGCCGGCCACCCGGCCGGTCAACGTCCATCCGGAGGATGGCCACAAAGCCCTGGACGAGATGCAGCAGGCCGGCGCCACGATCGAAAGGAACTCGCCGTGACTGCCCCGAGCGCCTGGGTCAACGACGCCAATGCCACCCTGCTCACGGATCTTTATGAGCTGACCATGCTCCAGGCCTATCTCGAAGAGGACCTGGACCAGCAAGCCGTCTTCGACCTGTTCGTGCGGCGACTGCCGGCCAACCGCAACTACCTGATCGCCTGTGGTCTCGACGACGTGCTGCGGTATCTGGAGACGTTGCACTTCACGGCCGAAGCGTTGGAGTATCTGGCTTCACTCGGCCAGTTCTCCAAGGAGTTCCTCGACTGGTTGGGGGCCTTGCGTTTTGGGGGCGACGTCTACGCAGTGGCGGAAGGCACACCGATCTTCGCCGATGAACCGATCCTGGAGGTCGTCGCGCCGCTGCCGCAAGCCCAGTTGGTCGAGACGTTTCTCCTCAATCAGATCAGCTTCCAAACCATGATCGCGTCGAAGGCGGCCCGGGTGGTGACGGCTGCCGCCGGGCGTGATATTGTCGAGTTCGGTTTGCGGCGCCTCCACGGGACGGACGCAGGCATGAAGGCGGCCCGGGCGTGCTTTGTGGCCGGCGCTACCTCCACCTCCAATGTCCTGGCCGGCCAGGTCTACGGCATCCCCGTGACCGGCACCATGGCGCACAGCTACATCGAAGCCCACGATGCGGAGCTTGATGCGTTCCGGGCGTTCGCATCGGTGTTCCCCCAGGCGATCCTGTTGGTGGATACCTACGACACCCTTGGCGGCGTTGGCAACGTGGTGCGGCTCGCCGAAGAGCTGGGCGATGACTTTCAGATTCGTGGCGTTCGCCTCGACTCCGGCGACCTGGTCCAACTGGCCAAGGCGTCGCGCCGCACACTGGATGAAGCCGGGCTGCACAACGTGGGAATCTTTGCCAGCGGATCATTGGATGAGTATGCCGTGGCCGATTTGGTGGCCAAGGAGGCGCCGATAAGCGGCTTCGGTGTCGGCACCCGCATGGGGGTCTCCGCCGATGCGCCATTCCTGGACAGCGCCTATAAGCTCGTCGGATATGCCGGCCGGGCGCGAATGAAGCTGTCAATGAACAAGTCCAGTTTGCCAAGCCGCAAACAAGTGCTTCGTGTCGAGTCCGGCTTGCAGGCGTCACACGACATCATCGCGCTGCACGATGAGCACCTTGAGGGCCGGCCGCTACTGTCCAAGGTCATGCAGGCCGGCAAACGATTGCCGACGAGCCGCCGCAGCCTGCCGCAGATACGCGAACACGCCCACACAGAGCTGGCGAAGCTGCCCCAACGGCTGCTGGACTTGAAGCCGGCCGATCCCCCCTACCGCGTCCAGCTGAGCCCGGGACTCCAGGCCGAGATCGATCAACTCCGCCGCGATCTCGAACCTGTCGGCGGGTAGTGCATATCCGCCGGCCAGGCCGCGGGCGGATCCGGCTCGCAGATACCATCACACCTTCGGGCCGGCGGCGCGAACGTCCGAGGCGATGTCGTACTTCACGTCGTTCTCGCGGAACAGCGTTGCGAGCTCCTTCGCCTTGACGTCGTACCCATCCTTGTCCGCCCAGGTGGAGCGTGGATTGAGCACCTCGACCGGCACGTTCGGGACGCTTTGTGGCATGTGCAGGCCAAAGATCGGATGCGTTTCGTACTTTATGTCGCGCAGTGAGCCGTCGAGGATGCCGGTGACAAAGGCCCTCGTGAACGCGAGCTTGAATCGCTCGCCGACGCCATATGGCCCGCCGGTCCATCCGGTATTCAGCAGCCACACATCGGTATCGTGTTGCTCGATGCGCTTTGCCAGCCATTGAGCGTAGACCATGGGCGGCCGGGGCAGGAACGGCCCGCCGAAGCACGGACTGAAGCTCGGTTGCGGCTCGGTGATGCCCGCCTCGGTGCCCGCCAGCTTGCTCGTGTAGCCGTTGATGAAATAGTACATCGCCTGCTCGCGGCTCAGCCTGCTCACCGGCGGCAGCACGCCAAAAGCATCCGCAGCGAGGAAGATCACGTTCCGGGGGTGAGCGCCCACCGACGGGATCACCGCCCCGGGGATGTAGCTGACCGGGTAGGTCACGCGCGTGTTTTCGGTCTTCTCGTCCGAGTCATAGTCCGGCTGGCGGGTCACCGGGTCGAGCACCACGTTCTCCAGGACCGACCCGAATCGGATTGCATCCCAGATCTGCGGCTCGCCTTCCCTGGAAAGGCGAATGCACTTGGCGTAACAGCCGCCTTCAATGTTGAAAACCCCCCGGTCGGACCACCCGTGCTCATCGTCGCCGATCAGCGGACGGTTCTCATCGGCCGAAAGCGTGGTCTTGCCCGTGCCCGAGAGGCCGAAGAACAGGGCGACGTTGCTCGGATCGGCTTGATCCACGTTGGCCGAGCAGTGCATCGGGAACACGCCGATCGCCGGCAGGTCGTAGTTCATCGCAAAGAAGATCGACTTCTTGATCTCGCCGGCGTACCGGGTGCCGAGGATGACCACCTTGCGCTGTTGAAGGGACTGGAGGATCGCCACCGGCGAATTCAGCCCGTACCGCGCGTAGTCGGTCAGCCGAAGATTGCAGGCGTTGATCACCATCCAATCCGGCTCGAAGCTGCCCAGCTCATCAGGGGGCACATTGATGAACAGCGTCTTGGCGAACAGGCAATGCCAGGCTTCCTCGGTGATGACCGAGACCTTGAGGCGATACTCCGGATCGGCGCCGGCGTAACCGTCAAAGCGAAATAGCTCGCTCTTGTGGGCAAGATGCTCGACGGCGAGATCCTCGAGCGCGGCGAATGTGTCCGGCGCGATCGGCTGATTGACTTTGCCCCAGTCGATCGAATCGTGGACGGCCGGCGTATCTTCGAGGAACTTGTCCTTGGGGCTGCGGCCGGTACGATCGCCGGTATCCACATTGAGTGCCCCGTTGGCCGCGAGCACTCCTTCTCCGCGCCCAATCGCCATCTCAATCAAACGGGCGCTGGTCAGATTGCGGTGAATCGCGGCCTTGCCGAAGTCCAGCGCCCTGGATACGGATGCGGTGGTCATGGCGGAGCTCATCAACCAAACGAGCTATCGAGCCGTCGCCGGGCATACGACTCACGACGGCAAAGATGCATCCTAGCACATCTGCTCCACACGACCCAGGCGCAGAGTGGTGACCACGGCTGGGCCGGTCGATCTATACTGCTGCGATCCCGATCAAAGCGGGACCGGCGATGGCGGCGGTAGCTCAGTTGGTTAGAGCACCTGGTTGTGGTCCAGGGGGTCGAGGGTTCGAGTCCCTTCCGTCGCCCTTTCCAAGAGAGGCCTGAGGCCGCTTGCGGCTTCGCGGGGTATGCAGGCAGCACATCAACGATCCTCGCAATTCTGCAACCCCGCCCTTCCGGGCGAGGCTATTGCCTATCAACCAACCCACGCGTAGCTGCACTCGGGACAGACCGGCCCCGGCGAGGGACCTTTGGCGTAGCCGCAGCGCTCACAGTGCGTCTCCCGCCACAGCCGATGCTTCTTGGACATCAGGGCGATCACGACCCCGGGCCCGGCGAGCCACAGCGTGGCGATGACTGCCAAACACAGGGCAAAGAACGTCCCCGCGAAGCAGTAGCAGTCCGTCCGCCGCCGAACCATGATGTCCAGCGGCAGCACGACGAGAACTTCAAGCAGCGTTCCGCCCAACAGCAAGCCGACGAGCCGGCCGAGCGCGCGATCCGCCCAGATACTGCGACTGAAAATCAGCAGGATCGCGGACCAAAACACCCAGCTACCCAACACGGTGGCTACAAGCAGGGTCGTGGCAAGGGCATCGTCCAGATCAAGGCTTGCTTCCAATACCGTTTCAATGAACTCGCCAACCCCCAGTAGGAGCGCAAAGGTCAACATGGCCGCAATTGCTGCACCAATCACAAGGCTCAGGAGCAATGGCCTCGACCGTTCGTCACGCGGCGGCCGCTTGCTGAACACCGGTATCAGAAACACGATCTGCGAGCCAACGATGATCGCCGCAGGAACTCCGGCCGTAACCCACCAGTCCCCGTCCCCAATGATCTCCACGATGTGGAGAACAAACTGATGTGGGGCCAGGTCCGCCCACTCGGTTTGTTCGAGGGCCTCAACCGCGATGGTCATCAGCACCATTAGCGCCACGGTGTAGATCGGAATCCCTATGACCAGCAGTGCCCAGCGTCGTCGCATTCCCATCACGATACACTTAGAGCATGTGGGTCGCCCTCGTCCAGTTTGATATCGCCTGGGAGGACAAGCCGGCCAACCACGCCACGATCGAGCGGATGCTCATCGAGGCCGGCGTTGAACCGGGCGCCTACGTGCTTCTGCCGGAGCTCGGCGACACCGGGTTCAGCTTCAACCTCGACGCGATCATTGATGAGCAAACGCTCACTTGGGCCACCGAACTGGCCGAACGCAAACGCATCTGGCTGCAACCCGGGTTCGCGGAGCGATCAGATGACGGCAAGGGCAGGAATTGCGCTGCGATCATCTCGCCAACGGGCGAAGTGC
This sequence comes from Planctomycetota bacterium, assembly GCA_022568135.1. Classification (GTDB taxonomy): domain Bacteria; phylum Planctomycetota; class Phycisphaerae; order Phycisphaerales; family SM1A02; genus JADFFQ01. The sequence continues at coordinate 8,289 of JADFFQ010000011.1, forward strand.
TCGGTATCTACCGCAAGGTCCATCCATTCAGCTATGGCAAGGAGGCTGAGCATTACACCGGTGGCGACGAGCTGTTGATTCGATCCTGCGGCGGCACAGCGGTGTGCCCGATGATCTGCTACGACCTGCGGTTCCCGGAGCTGTGGCGGATCGCCGCTACGGCCGGGGCCGAGCTGTACACCACGGCCGCCAATTGGCCGGACGCCAGACAATCACATTGGCGGGCCCTGCTCATCGCGCGCGCGATCGAAAACCAGGCGTTCGTTGTAGGCGTCAACCGCGTTGGGTCGGACCCTCATTTGCACTACGTCGGCGGATCGATCATCGTCTCGCCGAAAGGTGATGTGGTTGCTGAAGCCGGCTGTGAGCCGATCGTGCTGACCGCCCAGCTCGATCTCGACGCGCTGCGTCGGTGGCGCGGCCAGTTTCCAGCGCTACGCGACCTCCACCGCGAGCTTCTGGGAGCGATCCCAGTCGATGCGTCGCCACCTTGATTCGTCGATGCCTTTGTGCCTTGCTGCCTCGATGACTATGTGCGTTGATGCCGACCCGGGTCTTCCTCGTCCGCCACGGCGGACTCGTCAGACCCGGCTTCGCACGATGCCTTGATGCTTCGGCGCCTTCGTGCCTTCTTCCCCTTTGCGTCTCTATCGTGAATCTTCCTTGACCAGCGTCCTGGGCCCGCTTGACATCCGCATGTCGCGCCTTAGCCTTGAGCGTGGCTCGGTTGAGAGCTGAGCAACGCGGCGAGGTAGCTCAGCATGGTAGAGCACCGCACTGAAAATGCGGGTGTCGGCGGTTCAAGTCCGCCCCTCGCCATTGCATTGTAAGGCCCGCACCGGCGGGGGGAATGACGCGTTGGCTGTCTTGCGATGTCCAGCGGTCGCATCATGCCGGGAGGTCGCGACTGCCCGACTCCAGCCGGCGATCCAGCGTCTCATCATCCACGGACTCCGGCGTCATGCCGGGTAGCGGATAGCGCTTGGACAAGGCCCGACCCAATGCTGACGGTTCGGCCATCACGAAGAAGACGGGCACGCCGACGACGTTCGTGGCGAACCGCAGGGCCCGGCGCAGGTGGCGCTGCGTCGTGGCGACGATCATTTCCCGGCCATCAAAACGAATCGGCAGAATCCGAAACTGCCAGGCTTGGCGGCGGGTGATCAGGCCGGCTGCCTGCTCGTCGAAGACCTCGACGGCAGGATCGACCGTCCGCGTCAGGCCGGCGTACTGTCGGGCCCACGCCTCCTCGATCCGCTGAGGATCGACGCCAAAGAGCCGCTCCGCGAGCAGCCCGAACGGCTCGCCGGTCGTCTGCTGCTGGGCGACAATGCGGTCGACCTGCTGGGTGTCCAGCACGCCGCGTTCGACTAAGAGTTGTCCAAGTCGGGTCTCCATCACCCCTCCCACAGCTGGGTCGGCCTCGGTCACAACCGGCCTGTCCGCTCCAGGTATCGGCTGCAAGATACGTAATGCCATTGAGTTAGAGTCATTTGACCCACGGTATGGCGCTTGAAGAACTGGCCTGTAGCGGCTGGCCGGTGCTGGTAAGTTGCACTGCATGTCGCTAGGGTTCGCCCGCTTCGCACAGACGGCGCAGGCCGCATGGTTGCGGCACCGGTGGGTACTGGCCGGCACCCCCCCGAACTGCCGATGTTGATGGACTCCGGTCCGGAACCCGGGCTGATTGCGCCCGTATACCCTCTCCATGCACGAACGCATCCGCGACATCCTCCTGGGCCGCTGGGGGCATTTCGTGGCCTCGCATCCGAAGCTCACTTTGTCGCTATGCGCGCTGCTGGCGGCGGGAAGCGTTGTGCTGACCGCGACCGGTCTGGAGTTTCACGCCGACCGCAGCGAACTGATTGATCCGCAAGCGACCTGGAACAAACAATACATCCAGTACAAGGAGAACTTCCCGCACGCCAACGACGTGTACGTGGTTCTCGATGGCGCACGGGACGATGCGGCGATTGATGACCTTGCCCGGACGATCGCCCATGGCCTGAGAGCCGACAGCCGAGTCGCCGCCGCCGATGCCGGCTTTGATCTCGGCTCCGCCGGCGCAAAGTTCTTCGCGCTAGCTGGGCGTGAGCAGTTTGACCGGACGCTCGATGACCTCGCAACCGCACGCCGAATCGTTGCGGCCCCCAACGCCAACGCCGCCCTGGGCGTGCTTCTGGCCGACTTGAGTCGGCAGCAGGGCGACCCAAGCGCCCTGGACCGGTTGGACCAATTCCTTGCACCCTATCTGGCCGCGGCTCACGATACGCCGGCGGACTTCGATTTCCTTCTGCCGACTCATTCGAATTGGCAGCCGCTTGCCAGCTCCGACGGCGCGGGCCGCTTGCGATTTGTCCGCGTGCGCCTAGACGAACACAGCAACGGCGTGACCGGGCTCGGCTCAACACTGACCCGGCTACGGCAATCCGTCGCCTCGATCGTCGCCCGGAGCCCACAGCCTCGGACCGACTGGGGCATCACCGGCATCCCGGCCATCGAATCCGACGAGACCACGCAGGCGATTGAGGATACGACGATCGCATCAGTGCTGGCGATCGCTCTGATCACGCTGGTGATGTTTGTGGCCTTTCGCGGGCTGACCGTTCCTCTGCTGGCGGCCGGGGCACTGCTCATCGGCATGACCTGGAGCTTCGGCTGGCTGATCATCTCCGTCGGCCATCTGCAGCTTCTTTCCGTGGTGTTCTCCGTCATCCTGCTGGGCCTGGGGATCGACTTCGCCCTGCTGTTCGTATCGCGGCTGGAACTGGTGCAGGATGAACATGCGGACCTGGCCTCGGCCACCGCGCGAGTCTTTCGGGGGATGGGTCCGGGCATGGTGACGGGGGCGGTGACCACGGCCGCTGCGTTCGCGGCCATCGCCCTGACCAGCTTTCGGGGCATGGCCGAGATGGGCATCATCGCGGCGGGCGGGATCCTGCTGTGTCTCATTGCGGTGCTCAGCGCGTTTCCCGCCTTGCTGGCCCTCACGGGCCGCTGGAAGCGCATCATCCGCCACCGACCCGGCGGCGAGACCGCTCACTTTGCCCGCGGTCGGCTCAATCTCGTGGACCGCTACCCGTTGGCGACGCTGCTTCTGGCCGGGGCGGTCGTGATCAGCCTGGTCTGGATGGCTCGAAGCGTCTCCTACGACCCCAACGTGCTGAACCTCCAATCCGCCAACGTCGAGTCCGTCAAATGGGAGAAGCGCATCGCGGATGAAGATGCCCGCAGCGTGTGGAGCGCGGTCGTGGTGGCCTCGCCGGAACAGGCCCCGCAGTTGGCCGACCGGCTTCGCCAGGCGCCGGGTGTTTCCGATATCGGCGCGATGGGCATGCTCTTTCCACCGGATCGGGCCGAACGCAGGCAGTTGATCGCCGAGCTTCGCACGAAAACCATCGACCAGCCGCGCGCCGAGGGGAGCCTGACAGGTGTGCTGGGGCAACTAACCGTGGCACGAGTCGGGCTGTTGCTTCGGGCCCGCTCGGTGCCCCCCGACGTCAAAGCCAGGCTCACCGCGACGGCCGTGCGCATCGCCGAATCCGTCAACGCCGCGCAACAACTCACGGCGACCGCCCAAAGCCGAGCGTGGGGCCGGCTCAACGACGAGTTTCTCCATGCCCGAGATCAACTTGCAGACTGGCTGGATGCAGCGCTGGCGGATCGGGCGCCGGGGCCCTGGGACCTGCCGGCCGTGCTGCGTGATCCGTGGGTCGGCAAGGACGGCTCCTGGTTGCTGCTGGTCTACCCCGATGCCGATGAGCAGCAGCGCTCAATACTGGCTCCGGACCGGCTGGGTCCGTTTGTTGAATCAATGCGGGCCGCGCTGGCCGGCACCGGCGTTGAAGTGATCGGGCCGCCCGTGCAAATCTATGAGTCCAGCGAGCTGATCAAGAAGGCGTACATCCAGGCGGCGTGTTACGCGATCGCCGCGATCCTCGTGCTTCTGTTGCTTGACTTCCGCCGGTTGGCGGACGCGTTGTGCGCGATGATGCCGGTCGCATTCGGGTTCGTCGGCGCCTTCGGGCTGATGGGCTTGTTCGGCGTGCCGTTGAACTTCGCGAACATGATCATCCTTCCCATCCTCTTCGGGATCGGGGTCAATGCCGGAGTCCATATGGTGCACCGTTGGCGGGCGGAACCGTTCGGCCGGCCGGCCGGGCTCAGCGGGGCCACTGGGCGCGGGATCAGCCTCACCATGCTCACCACCATGATCGGCTTCGGTTGCCTGCTGCTCGCCCAGCACCGCGGCATCCGATCGCTGGGCTTCGTGATGGTCATGGGTCTGGGCGTGACCTTGCTGGCCTGCTACACCGTGTTGCCCGCTGCTTTGCGCTGGCGGACGCGGGCGGTGGCCCAGGCCGTAGCCGAACCTCGCGGCCAAACGCTGCGGGCCGCCCGGCTGGGAACAACCCGCCACTGGCAGCAAACATCGACAAGCTGGCGCAAGAGCGCGTAGCGGCGACCGTCTCCCGGCTCGGATAGAAGGTGCGATGCTATGTTGCTCCCGCCCCTTGAGGACTTGACTCCGGAGCGTCCCATTCTCGTTTCACCGCTTCGCGCGGGTCGAGGCCGTTGATCCGAATCCTCGCCCCCTGAGCGAGTAGCTCATCCACCTGACGGCGACCGATCCGCACCGTCAGCTCCGCCTTGCCGTCGCCGTAGCGACGATCGAGCACCTCGGCCCGCTTCTCCAGGAACGCGATCGTCTTGCCGTCGGACATCGGCGTCGTGACTTTCACCTGCCGTACCTCACCGCGCACTTCTGTGCGCACGACCTCTGCAAGAGCATCGAGTCCGTCGCCGGCGGCGGCGCTGATCGGCACCGCGTCGGGATAGCGGTTCAGCCATACCAGGAGCTCGCGGTCATCGTCCAGCCGATCGATCTTGTTGAGCCCAAGAACGCGGGGCTGGTCAGCGGCGCCGATTTCATCGAGGGTTCGATACACCGTCTCCAACTGCATGGGGGCGTTGGGATCGGCCACATCGAGCACGATGATCAGCAATTGCGCGAATACCGTCTCCTCCAACGTCGACCGAAACGACGCGACGAGATGGTGGGGCAGATCGTGAATGAAACCGACGGTGTCGGAGAGCATCACGGCATTGGCCCCGTCGAGATCCCATCGCTCGACCCGCGTGGAAAGTGTTGCGAACAATCTGCGGTGCGTGAACGCCCCGCCGGCCGTGAGGCGGTTGAACAGCGTGGACTTACCGGCGTTGGTGTATCCAACCAGGCCAACGGTGAAATAGTCGATGTTGCGGCGCTGGACCTCGCGTGCCTTTCGCCCCTGGATTCTGCCCAGCTCCCGCTTGAGCTGGCGGAGCCGCTGCTGAACCAGCCGGCGGTCGATCTCCAACTGTTTCTCACCCGGGCCGCGCGTGCCGATGCCGACCGGAGCGCCGCCGGCAACCTGTTCCAGATGGCTCCACATCGCCCGCAACCGTGGATAGGTGTATTCGAGCTGAGCGATCTCGACCTGGATCTTGGCTGCATGGGTGGCGGCACGATTGGCGAAGATGTCGAGAATCAGCTCGCTTCGATCCACGACCTTGCACTGGGTCGCTTCCTCAACGGCTCTGATCTGAGCCGGCGATAGATCATTGTCAAAGATGACCAGCGACGCGGCGGTCGTGCCGACCAGCCCGGCCAGCTCTTGGGTCTTGCCCTTGCCCAGATACGTCTTGCCGCTGGGCAGTCGGCGATTCTGGACCAGCTCGCCCACCACCTCCGCCCCAGCGGTCTCCGCCAGAGCCCGCAGCTCGCTGAATGGATCGCTCGCATCGACGTAGCGACCCGGCAGGTGAACGGCGACAAGCACCGCCCGCTCCGCTGCGACGCTGATTTGTTCGCGTTGAATCTCTGACATGCGTCCCCGCCGAGCGCGCCGCCTGGGCCGGGCCGGCTCTCCATTGTACCCACAGCGGTCGGCCACCGGCCTGGGGCTCACGTGCCGCACGGTTGGTCGAGGCTCAAGGTTGACGCTCGCCTTGATCGTCAATTCCGAACCCTACAATGGCATTGAAGAGTTCGCCCGCGCGAACGCATGCGATCTTCCCCACGGGCACTTGTTCGGGACGATCGCATTCGAGGCGGCGGGCCGGCCTTCGACCCCGGCCGGCGTCGCAACTCCCCCATCGACTCCAACCGGAGGCAAGCGTCATCGTAAGCGAACCGATTATCCTGGGGATCGAAACGAGTTGCGATGAGACCGCCGCGGCCGTGGTGCAGTGCGGGACACGGGTTCGCAGTAACGTGATCGCCACCCAGCATGAATTGCATCGGCGATATACGGGCGTCGTGCCGGAGATCGCCAGCCGGGCGCACCTCCAGCGCATCGTCCCGGTCATTCGCGAAGCGCTGAGCATGGCCGGCATCGGCTACGACAACCTTGATGCGGTGGCGGTGGGACATCGCCCGGGGCTGATCGGTTCGCTGCTGGTGGCCACGTCCGCGGCCAAGGCCCTGGCCTGGTCGCTGGGCGTTCCGCTGGTGGGGATCGACCACATTGTCGCTCACCTCCACGCGGGGCTGCTCGACGCCGAGCCGGTAGAGTTTCCCGCCATCGGGCTGGTCGTCTCCGGCGGCCATACCAGCCTGTTTCTCGTGCACCGCCCACTCGAGGTCGACCTGCTGGGCAAGACGATCGACGACGCGGCCGGCGAGGCGTTTGACAAGGCCGCGGTCATCCTGGGCCTGGGCTATCCCGGCGGGCCCGCTCTCGATGGGTTGGCGCAAACCGGAAGCGACCGCGCTTGCGACCTTCCCGTCGCCATGCTCGGCCGTGACAGCCTGGACTTTTCATTCAGCGGTCTGAAGACCGCACTGCTCTATGCCGTGTGCGGCCAGCCGCAGCGCCGTGGCCGCGGTCACGCCTTCCCGCGCGACGCCTCACAACTCACGCAGCAGCAGAAAGCCAACTTTGCGGCCTCGTTTCAACGAGCAGCGGTAACCGCGATCATGCGCAAGCTCATGCGCGCGCTGGAGCGTTTCGATGTCCGCACACTGCTCGTCGGCGGCGGAGTCAGCGCCAACAGCCGCCTCCGCGCCGAACTGGGTGAGCTGGCGCAGCGACGCGGGCTCGACCTTCGATTGCCAAAGACGGAGTATTGCCTGGACAATGCGGCGATGATTGCAGGACTCGCCGCCGCCAAATTTGCCGCTGGCGATTTCGATGACTGGTCACTGTCCGCATCGACGCAAAGCGAGATCGCCGACGGGCGTGTAATCGTATGAATCTCACGATGACCACGGTGGCCGGCCGTCACCCGGCATCCATTTCCAGCGCCGAATTGCACAAACAGTGTCGAATCACCTTCGGCCGTGCCACCGGCCCCGGCGGTCAGCGCCGCAACAAGGTCGAAACAGCGGTGCGTATCACTCATCTGCCGACCGGGATCATTGCCGGCGCCAGCGAGCGACGCAGCCAGCTACAGAATCAACACACGGCCGAGCGCCGTCTGCGACTCAAGCTCGCCCGGCAAGTCCGCACCGCAGTCGATCCACGAAGCTACCAGCCGAGCGAACGATGGCAGCGGCGCCGCCAGGGACCGAAGATGCCGGTCAACCCGAAGAACCGCGACTATCCGGCGCTGCTGGCCGAGGCGCTGGACGTCATCGTCGCCAAGGGATTCGATGTCGGCGGGGCGGCTGGTATTGGGGGGATCACCATGTCTCAACTCGCTCGACTGATCCGCCACGACCGCCAGGCCTTCGCGATGGTCAACGACGGCCGCACCGCCCGCGGACTGCCCGCGCTAAAGTGAGGCTGTAGCGATGGAGGCTTGCCAATAGCCGCGGGCGGAAACCCGCGGTCTACGCAGCTCGCTACGATCAGGGCATGACTCTCGACACCGACCAACTACGTGACGTTATTCAAGATGAACTCGCCGATCTCGTTGCGATTCGTCACGACCTGCACGCGCACCCGGAGTTGGCCTACGCCGAGCAGCGCACCAGCAAGGTCGTGCAAGGCGAGCTGGACAGCGCGGGTATCGAGTTCAAAGCAGGCCTGGCGGGAGGCACCGGCGTGCTCGCTCATCTGCCCGGCAGGAGCGACCGTGCCATCGGGCTGCGTGCCGACATGGATGCCTTGCCCATTGAGGAGGCAAACGATGTGCAATACCGGTCGAAGCACGACGGCGTGATGCACGCCTGCGGGCACGACGGCCACACGACCATCCTCATCGGCGCCGCCCGCGTGCTTGGACGGTTCGCCCGGGAAGCGGCTCTTCCGCGCCCGGTCACCTTCGTGTTTCAACCGGCCGAGGAAGGCGGTGCCGGGGCCAAGAGAATGATGCAAGATGGATGTCTAGACGGCTCGGTGCTGGGCTCGCCGGTCCAACACATGTTCGGCCTGCACGGTTGGCCTAGGGTGCCGCTGGGTGCGGTGGGAACTCGCCAGGGAGCGATCATGGCCGCTGCGGACACGTTCGACATCACAGTCAACGGCGTCGGATGCCACGCGGCCTGGCCTCACATCGGACGCGATCCGGTCGTGGCCGCCGCCGCTATCGTCACCGCCATACAAACGATCACCTCGCGCAATATCGCCGCCTTGGAATCAATCGTGGTTTCGGTGACCCAATTCCATGCGGGCAACACCTACAACATCATCACCGGCCGGGCACAACTGGCCGGGACAGTGCGGACGCTTGCGCCCGAAGTTCAACAACTGGCCGAGCAGCGGCTGCGGGAGATCGCCGACGGCGTCGCGGCCGCTCACGGGTGTCAGGCCGAGGTTGAGTATCAACTGGGGTATCCCCCCACCGTCAACCATCCCGAAGCGGTCGAGATCTTCAACGCCGTCGCCAGGCACGCCTTCGGCCCGCAGCGCGTGCTCCAAATCGAGCACCCGGTCATGGGCGGCGAGGACTTTGCGTATTACGGCCAGGTTGTGCCCGCGTGCTTCTTCGTCCTGGGGCTGGTGCCCGACGGCGCCGAGTCGATGCCCGAGCTGCACCAGCCGACGTTCAACTTCAACGATGACGCCGTCGCCACGGGCGTGGAGATCTTCTGCCGCCTCGCCTTGCGCGACGAGTGAGGATTTCGTTGAATAGCCTCGCCTTGTGCGACGAATGAGGATTTCGTTGAATAGCCTCGCCCGGAAGGGCGAGGGCACACGGCAGTTCTCGATAGTCCGCGGGCTGTCAGCCCGAAGCTCTTGCCTCGATGCCTCGATGCCTCGATGCCTCGATGCCTCGATGCCTCGATGCCTATCTTATCAACGTGCTCTTGCCGCGCTCACCCTGTTTGTGGTAGTGAGCCATCGCGCTTTCGCGATCGGGGAAGTCCTGGTTCGTGAACATCAGTTTGGAATTGCCGATCTGGATGATGTCGCCGTCTTCGAGCACGGTTTCGCTCCCGATCTGTCGGCCGTTGACGAACACGCCGTTGGCGCTTTTCATGTCCAGCGCGCGGTACCGTCCGTCGTTTTCTTCAAAGCGGATCTGAAGATGCTTGCGTGACACAAGCTCATCCACGATCTGGATCGGGACCGCTTCATCGCGCCCCGCCACCATGGTGCGCTTCCCCAGCGGATAGTAATCCCCCTCATTCGACCCGGCCACGATAATGATCGACGGCATGACAACTGCTCCAACAACGGTCTACCCATTATCCACCGTGACCGCCCCCAGTGCAAGCGCGGTATCATCTCAACATGCCGGCTGATCCACCAACCGGTGATTCGACCGAGCCGACCGTCCTGAGCGGTGAGCCCCGCGCCGGCGAGCGTGTCGGCAACTACCGCATCCTCGACCGCCTCGGCGAAGGCGGCTTCGCCGTCGTCTACCTCGCGGAGCAGATGGAGCCCGTTCGACGCAGGGTCGCGCTGAAGATCATCAAGTTGGGCATGGACACCCAGCAGGTCATCGCCCGCTTCGAGGCCGAGCGCCAGGCCCTGGCGGTGATGGACCATCCCAATGTGGCCAAGGTCTTCGATGCTGGCGTCATGCCCGCGGAAGCGGGGAGCCGGCCGTACTTCGTGATGGAATATGTTCCGGGTGTGCCCATCACCGAGCATTGCGATCGGCAGCGCCTGAGTATCGACCAGCGCCTGGACCTCTTCATGCAGGTCTGCGATGCCGTTCAGCACGCCCATCAGAAGGGCATCATCCACCGTGACCTCAAGCCGACCAACATTCTGGTGACGGTGAAGGACGGCCATGCCCCCGGGGGCGGGGGTGTGCCGAAGGTCATCGACTTCGGCGTGGCCAAGGCAGTCCATCAGCGGCTGACTGAGAAGACCCTCTACACCGAACAGGGCCAGCTCATCGGCACGCCGGAATACATGAGTCCCGAGCAGGCGGAGATGACCGCCCAGGACATCGACACCCGCTCCGACATCTACTCGCTGGGCGTGCTGCTCTATGAACTGCTCACCGGCGCGCTGCCCTTTGATCCGACGACGCTGCGCAAAGCCGCGTTCGCTGAGATCCAGCGGATCATCCGCGAGCAGGAGCCGCCCAAGCCGAGCACGCGCCTGAGCAGCCTCGGCGAGGAATCGGCGACGAGCGCGAAGCGACGCCGCGCCGATCCCCGGTCACTGCTGCGCGAGCTGCGTGGCGATCTCGACTGGATCACCATGAAGGCCCTGGAAAAGGACCGCACTCGCCGCTACGAGACGGCCAACGGCCTCGCCATGGACATCCAGCGGCACCTGACCTACGAGCCGGTCCTGGCTCGCCCGCCCAGCGCGGCCTACAAGCTCAGCAAGTTCGTCCGCCGTAACAAGGCACTCGTGGCCGGCGTAGCCGGCATCTTTGTAGTCTTGGTTGCGAGCACGCTCGTCCTCTCCATGCTGCTCGTGCGCACCGTCACGGCGGAGCAGCTTGCCGAGGAGCGTCTGACCCTAGCGCGGCAGTCAAAGGCCGAAGCGGAGCAGGCCCGCCGGGTTTCGGAGGACGTGACCGATTTCCTGGCGGGGGTGCTGGCGTCGGTGAAACCGGAAGAGCTGGGCCGAGACGTGCTCCTCAAAGACATCCTTGATATGGCATCGAGGTCGATTGCTGTGGAGTTTGCCGACGATCCTATCGTCGAGGCCCGTTTGCACGGAACGATCGGCGTGACCTACCAGACGCTCGGCGAATACGGCGCCGCGGAGCCACATCTGCGGCGCGCGCTGGAACTCCATCTCCAAACGCTTGGAGAACAGGACCCCGCCACCCTGGCTTCGATGGAACAGCTGGCTGGGCTCTATGTATATCAGGCAAGACACAGAGAGGCACAGGAGCTCTATGAGCGATTGCTGGAACGCATCCAGCAGCCGCCCGTGGACGACGAGGCGTCCCTCGGCAGAATCATGTCGCGCCTAGCGTGGAGCTACCTCAATCAAGGACGCCTTCACAACGCGGAACCGCTGTACGACCGTGCGTTGGAGATCAATCGCCGCATCCTGGGCGAGGATCACGCGGAAACGCTCGTTACGCTCACCCAGCTGGCCAACGTGTATACCTCTACCGACCGTTACTCTCAGGCAGAGGTGCTGTACCAGGCCGCCCTCGAGGGGCTTCAGCGCGTTATCAGCGATGAGCACTCGTGGACGCTTTACACCATGGACGGCTTGGCCTGGCTCTACACGCTGCAGGGCCGGTACGCCGAGGCGGAGCCGCTTTATCTGGAGGTCCTTGAGATCAAGAAACGCGTCCTGGGCGACGAGCATCCGGAAACGCTGCTCACGATGAACAGCCTCGCCAATCTATACAGCAGCCAGGGGAGAATGAACGACGCCCGGCCACTGGTTCGTGCGCTCCAGGAGATTGAGCGCCGTCGGGCCGACCGACCCGGCGCGTCGGCAAATGACAAGAACCGCTGCGCGTGGAACCTGGTGACCTGCAAGCCTCCCGATCTGCGCGATCCGGAGGCTGCGTTGCTGCTGGCCATCGAAGCCAACGAGATCACCGACCACGAGAATCCGGCTTATCTCGATACGCTCTCTCTCGCCTACCACTTGACCGGAGATACGGCGAAGGCCATCGAAAGCCAGAAAATGGCCATCGCGCTGCTGCCGCGCGGCGACTCTTCTTTGCGTACCTCACTGGAAGAGGCGCTCGCCAAGTTCGAGGCGGCAATGAAGAATGAATCCAAATGAACGTGGTCGTTGACCTCTACGACACCTGCGGCCAGCCGGAGATCGCCGCCGAATGGCGAGCGAAGCTGCTCGAAGAGGAGGACTCGAAAGAGCAGGACGACTGACCGCCGCGTGCGCGGCTCGTGTGCAGCGTGTCTATGGGCACGGTCCCCAGTTCGCCAGCAGCGCCAGCAGGTCGAGAATGCCGACGGTGCCGTCGTTGTCGAAGTCGGGTGGTCCGCCGGGGTCGCTGCCCCACGCAGCTAACAGGGCAAGCAGATCGAGGATGCCAACGCTGTGGTCCGCGTCAACGTCCCAGGGGCAAAGCGCCTCAACCGCCGCCAATGCCTCAAAGACGTCGAGCTTCCCGAAGCCCCAATCCGCGTTGGGGAGGTTGCCCGTAAACTCGTCGGAGACACCAGTCTCGCGAAGAATTGCCCTGACTTGTCGTGTTGTCAGCCCCGGATTGAGCTCGAGCATCAACGCAACTGCGCCCAGAACGATCGGCGCGGAGGCGCTGGTGGCGCCTGCTCGCCCGTACCAGCCTCCACCGTCATGGATCAAATTGAACTGAAACGTAGCCCAATACGAGTTCGGGGCGTAGGACGCAAAGCAATTGTGACCTGGCGCCGACAGATCGACGCCGTGGAGGCGGCCATCGCGTGTTGGCCCGGCGGATGAGTAGAGCCAAAGTTCGCCGGTCGCGCCCTCGTTATCGAGGCACCTCGGAATGCCATTGATATCGGTGTATGACGTTCGCACCACGTGAGCCCCGGCGACAACCGCTGAGAAAGTTGACGAATAGTCTGTCAACCGCCCCGGCACGAGGTGATCGACAAACTGAACGACGTTGGGCACTTGACCGTGGTACAAGTCGAAGTGCCCTGGACCGGGGACCGTCCCTCGGAGACGAACGCTTCCGCCGCCGCTGTGGCCCATGATGCGAATCCAGATTGCCCGATCACCGCTGGTGGAGGTCCAGGGGTAGAACTCCTGTCCAGGCTCATACTGGACGATGTAAATGCCGAATTGGTTCGCCCACTCACCAGGCCCGACGGGCCCAACGCTTGTTCCGTCATCGAAGGTCACGGTCACCTCCGCGGGCTGGGCGCCGGTGTACCAGATCGACATCCAGGCCGTCTGTGTATTGAGCTTGGTCATGTGGACAACGGTCTCGCCGTCGGAGGCATAATCACCGCCGGCGTGGGTGGGCAGGTTGCCCTCGTCACCAGACGGACTGACGTACACGCGTCCCGGCCGGTCCTGTCCGAAGACCTCGTCGATCTTGTGGCTGACGGCTGATGTTCCGTCAATGGGACCCCACTGCGTTCCGGCGTTGATCAAGGCCACGCAGGGCTGTCCCAGCAGATCTATCTTTTCATCGAGCCATTCAAGGGCCTCATCGATGCATCCTGCAAAGGCTGTCTCGGCCGGCTCCCCGTCGTGTGCGGGCGCGCCGTCCGACACCAGCTTGACGATAATCAAATCCGCCTCAGGTGCGATGCCGCGGTACTTCGCATCGGCGAAGGCCCGACCGTTGCCGGCCGCAATGCCCGCGGTGACGGTGCCGTGACCCACCGCATCGCGAAACTCGATCGGCGGTCCGCCCTGAAGGGCAGCGTTGATGTCGGCGTGAGAATACTCCACGGGCGGGGGGTTGTTTGCAGCACACTCGCTCTGGCCCGACATATCCAGGAGCCACTTGATTCGTGTCGTGCCGTCGGGCTTGATGAAGTCGGGATGTTGCCAGTCGAGTCCGCGGTCGAGAATGGCAATCGTGACGCCCGCTCCAGAGACGCAGAAGGCCTTGACCGCTTCATCCGTGCGAGTGACTGCTCGCACCTGGTCCATCGCCCATGCGGCTGAAGCAGTCAGGACGACGATGGCCACGGCCGCGGCAAACGACCGGGTGCACCCTGCGGCGGCGAGCGTGATCTTCATACTCCGTCCCTGCCAACGATCGTGGTCATCATACCACCCCGGCCGGTCGCACAGCAAGACCAAAGCCGAAATGCTCGGTTCGGGTCGATCGGCCGACCTCGTTGAAATGGGGACGGGTTCACCGCAAGCACGCGGTCGGACCGCGACAACTGGTCGCGGGCATCCTGGGAGTTCGGGGACGAGCCCGGTCGCTCGATTTCATAGAAGCCTGCTCGGTGGGGTCGCTCAACCACGTTGAACGATCGCGTGCGGATGCTATACTCCCGCCTCGCAATCCAGACCGCAGGATCCACTGCCCCCTGGAGCGGCTACGAGAAGGGCTTTCCCGCGAAGCCGCGAGCGGCTTATGCAGGGCGTGGTGGGAGGTAGGATCGACCGATGGCCAAGCGCCTCGAGAAGCAGTTGAAGATTACGGCTCCGGGCGGCCAGGCGACCCCGGCCCCGCCGATCGGTCCAGCCTTAGGTGCAGCCGGGATCAACCCCGGCCAGTTCATCCAGCAATTCAACGAGCGGACCAAGAACCTTAACGGCAAGGTCGTCGGCTGCCTGATCAGGATCTATCACGACCGGACGTTCGACTTCGAGATCAAGTCTTCGCCGGCTTCGGTGCTGATCAAGGAAGCGTCGGGCATCGAGAAGGGCTCCGGCTCGCCGGGGGCTGAGAAGGTCGGCGCACTGAGCACCGACCAGCTTCGCGCGATCGCTCAGGAGAAGTTTGAAGACCTCAACGCGGGCAGCATCGAGGCCGCGATGAGAGTCATTGCAGGCACCGCACGGTCAATGGGCGTGACGATTGAGGAGGGTTGAGCGGATGTCCAACAAACGGTCCGCCGCCAATGTCCAGATCGCGGCCAAGATCCAGGGCGGTCAGCCGATCCCCGCGGCTATTCAAGCGGTCAAGGCGTTCAAGGGGCCTCGGTTCGATCAGACTGTCGAGGTCTGCGTGCACCTTGGCATCGACCCGCGGCAAGCCGATCAGCAGATTCGGGGATCGATCTCGATGCCCAAAGGCGTGGGCAAGACCGCGCGGGTGGTTTGCTTTTGCCAATCCGACAAGATCGACGAAGCCAAGGCCGCCGGGGCCGTCGAGGCCGGGGGTGAGGAGCTTATCAAGAAGATCCAAGGCGGATGGATGGACTTCGACGTCACCATCGCTTCGCCGGACATGATGCGGATGGTCAGCAAACTCGGCCGAACGCTGGGCCCCAAGGGCTTGATGCCCTCGCCCAAAGCGGGAACCGTGACTGCCGACGTGGCGACTGCGGTCAAGGAGTATGCCGCGGGCAAGCTTGAGTATCGCAATGACGACGGCGGGAACGTTCACTGTGTGCTCGGAAAGATGAGCTTCTCCGATGAGGACCTGATCGAGAATTACGAGCACTTCATGTCCATGATTGAGAAGGCCAAACCGGCCTCGTCGAAAGGCCACTACATCAAGAAGTGCGTCGTCAGTGGAACGATGACACCAAGCGTGCTGGTGGAGGTCTAGGAGTTCCGGAGCACCCCAATGAGCAAGCCTGTAAAGGAACTCCTCCTGGCCGACTATAAGAAGCGCTTTGACGACGTCGAGGCGGCGCTGGTGATCGACATCCGCGGCATGGACGCCAACGACAATAACGCCCTTCGGCTGGACCTTGCTTCCAAGGACATCCGGGTGACGATCGTCAAGAACTCCCTGGCCCGTAAGGCGTTTGCGGGCACCCGCCTGGAGCCGATCATTGGATCGTTGCAAGGGCCATCGGCGCTGGCCTACCCCGATGGAATCGGGGCGGAATCCGTGGTGGACGTGGCCCGCGAGTTGGTGGCGTGGGCCCGAAAGCTCGAGCACCTTGAGCTTCGAGCGGCGGTGTTGGATGGCGAGCTCTTCGAGGGTAAGGCCGGCGTCGCGCGCCTGAGTCAATACCCCACCAGGCTTGAGGCCAAGGCGAGGGTAGTCCAACTGGTACTGACCCCGGCGGCAACGCTCGTCGCAGCAATGCTCGGTCCGCCATCAGGCATCCTCAGTATCGTCAAGGAGATCGAAAGGAGGTTCTCCGACGAACAAACGATCTCCAAGGCCGGCTAGCACCAACACCCGCCGGGGACCACGCGAGTTGTTTCCCCGGGCGGATGCGTACATTCGTTCATCGCGTCCGACTGGCCCGAATGCATCGGGGTTAAATGCCGCGTGGGCGGCACCTCTC
The DNA here is from genome assembly GCA_022568135.1 of Planctomycetota bacterium. Taxonomy (GTDB): domain Bacteria; phylum Planctomycetota; class Phycisphaerae; order Phycisphaerales; family SM1A02; genus JADFFQ01. The sequence goes on from JADFFQ010000011.1 coordinate 24,484, forward strand.
GGGCGACGAACCTTTGCGGTGGAGTTTCAAATCAATGACAGACGAAGCAACCAAGACATTCGAAAAGAAGATCTCGAAGCTCGGCGACGACATCTCCTCCCTGTCGCTCAAGGAAGCGGTGGACCTCGCTGATTACATGAAGGAAACGTACAACATCGAACCGGCCGCGGCCGGGGCGGCGGTGATGATGGCCGCGCCAGGCGATGCGGGGGATCAAGCCGCTGTTGAGGAGCAAATTGAGTTCGATGTCATCCTCGAGTCGTTTGGCGAAAAGAAGATCCAGGTGATCAAGGCCGTGCGCGAGGCCACTAGCCTCGGCCTGAAGGAAGCCAAGGCGCTGGTGGATAGCGCCCCGAAGCCGGTGAAGGAGAAGATCTCAAAGGACGACGCCGAGGCTCTCAAGAGCAAGCTCCAGGACGTCGGCGCGACGGTCACCATCAAGTAGGCAAGAGCTTGGGGCAGGGGAGTAGAGGTGTCGCACGGCCGGGGTCGCCGAGCCGTCACGGGGGATCGGCTCGACCGCTTCGAGCCGGCTCGGCGGCTGGAACGCAGGCCGCCGGGGCTTTCGATAGGGACCGGCACCTCCAAGGCGGTCTCTGACAGCAGCCGGCCCGATCCAGGTAGGCCCGGGCGCGCCGCGGCCCTTCGCCCGCACCGGCCGGTCGGCGATCTTTTTCCATGAAATTCTCAAGATTCACTTGCGTCGGCATTGTTTTTGTGCTAGGGGGCAGCTAGAGTAGGGCAATCGGCGGCAGCAACTGTAACTGTATCTAAACCAACTGACTCCCTCACCGGGACTGCGGTCTGCGGCATGCTTGGCGTGTCGGCCTTCGAGGTGACTTGATGGTTGCAAAGAACGTGCGCGATTTTGCCAAGCGCGGCGATGCGATCGCCGTACCCACGCTCACCCAGGTGCAGCACGACTCGTACGAACGCTTCCTTCAACTCAACCAGCCGGTAGACAAGCGCAACCCCAAGTCGGGGTTGGAGGCGTTGCTGCGCGAGGTATTCCCGATCCAGTCCTATGACGGGACGATGCGGCTGGAGTACCTCTATTACAAGCTCGACGACGCCCGCTACACGCCGGATGAATGCCGAGAGCTTCGCCTGACCTACGGCATGCCCTTCCGAATCGGGGTGCGCCTGGTGCGTGAAGGCGTGTCGGAGATTCCCGAGGAAGAGATCTATCTTGGTGAGATCCCCATCATGATGGGCGGTGGCGAGTTCATCGTCAACGGCGCCGAGCGGGTGATCGTCAGCCAACTTCACCGCTCACCGGGGGTGGACTTCGGCATCAGTTCAGCCGTTGGTGACCGTCCGCTGCACTCGGCCCGCATCATTCCTGAGCGCGGCTCCTGGATCGAGCTGGAGGTCACCAAGAAGGATGTGCTGACGATGCGGATCGATCAGTCCACGAAGATCGCCGCCACCACGTTCCTGCGCGCTCTGGACGAGCAATACAGCACCATGGACGCGTTGATCGGGTTGTTCTATGACATTCAGGAGATCAAGCTCGAGAAGCTCCGTCCTGAGCATTACACGGCCGAGCCGATCATCGATGAGGATGGGGTTGAAGTACGCCGCGCGGGGGAACAGATCGGTGATGCGATTGAGAAGATCCTCGCCCAGAGCTGGACCACCGTGCGCGTCATCCAAGACCCCGGCGATCCGCTGCTGCTCAATACGCTCGCGGAGGAGAAGCTTGATTTCCTCGGGGAGGTGACGGAACACGAAGCGGCGCTGTTGAAGATTTACGGTCGGCTGCGGCCTGGGAACCCCCCTCAGGTCGAGAAGGCACGTTCCTTGTTCCACGAAAAGTTCTTCGACGAGAATCGCTATCGGCTAGGCAAAGTCGGCCGGTTCCGTATCAACCGCAAATTCGAAATGGACGTCCCGGAGGACGTGATGCACATCCGTGCCGAGGACTTCCTCGCGGTGATCCGATACATCATGGATTTGCGGGCGAAGCGCAACAAGGCCCACGTGGACGACATCGATCACCTTGGCAACCGGCGGCTCCGCACCCTCGACGAACTGGCTATTGAGGAGATGCGCAAGGGCTCCCTCAAGCTGCGGCGGACCGTTCAAGAACGCATGAGCATCAAGGATCCGGATGAGCTGAGCAAGATCGCGGACCTCGTCAACTCGAAATCCATTAGTAGTGCCATTGAGTTCTTCTTCGGCCGCAGCGAGCTGTCCCAGGTGGTCGATCAGACGAACCCGCTTTCGATGTTGGTGCACGAGCGCCGCCTGTCGGCGTTAGGCCCGGGCGGGCTGAACCGAAAGCGGGCCGGCTTCGAGGTCCGCGACGTCCACATCTCACACTATGGGCGCATCTGTCCAATCGAAACGCCCGAGGGCACCAACATCGGGCTGATCGCATCACTCGGCATCTATAGCAAAATTGACCAGTACGGCTTCTTGCTCACGCCGTATCGCAAGGTCAAGAAGAGCAAGGTGACTGGCGAGGTGGAGTACCTGCGGGCGGACCAGGAGATGAAGGCGATACTCGCGACTTCTGACGTGCTCGATGAGTCCGGTCGGATTACCCAGCGGCAGGTCCTGGCCCGAGTCAGCGGCGACCTGGCTCAGGTCGATGCGTCAGACGTGCAATACGTGGACATCTCACCGAAGCAGACGGTCGGGGTGTCGGCGGCGCTGATCCCGTTCCTCGAACATGACGATGCCAACCGCGCGCTGATGGGGTCCAACATGCAGCGGCAGGCGGTACCGGTGATCAAACCCGATCCCCCGATCGTCGCCACCGGCATGGAGAGGATCGTGGGCGAGTACTCGGGCATGATCGTCAACGCCAAGAGAGGAGGGACCGTCACCTACGTTGATGCGGATCGCATCGTTATCGACAACGCTGATGAATACGAGCTTCGCAAGTTCGTCGGTCTCAACGAACGCACGTGCCAGAATCAGAAGCCGATCGTCCGACTGGGACAGAAGGTCAAGGAAGGGCAAATCCTCGCCGACGGCGCGTCTACCATACACGGCCAGCTGGCCATCGGCAAGAACATTCTGGTCGCGTTCAGTACCTTTGACGGCTACAACTTCGAGGATGCGATCGTCATCTCCGAGCGTTTGCTCAAGGAGGACGTGTTCACCTCGATTCACATTGAGAGCTTCGATGTCGAAGTTCGCGAGACGAAGCTGGGGCGAGAAGAGTTCACCCGCGACATTCCCAACGTCTCGGAGAAGATGCTGTCGAACCTCGATGAGAACGGCGTGATCCGCATCGGGGCCCGCGTAAACCCCGGCGACATCCTCGTCGGCAAGGTCAGCCCCAAGAGCAAATCGGAGCTGACGCCAGAGGAAAAACTGCTGCATGCGATCTTCGGCCGAGCCGGCGAGGATGTGAAGAACGACTCCCTGGAAGTTCCCGCAGGCACGGCCGGAATGGTCATCGGCGCCAAGCGGTTCAGTCGCCGAATGCACCTCTCCGACGAACAGAAAAGGGAGGTCAAGAAGAATACGGCCAAGTACGAGCGTCAGATGAACGCCAAGGCCGTCACGTTGTTCCGGCAAATGGTCCGCCAAATGAACGAGGTGCTGGGTACGGAGATGGTGGATCCCTCGACGCGACAGAAGGTCGGGGCGTCAGATATCCCCGAGGTCATCCTGGAACAGATCGAGACCTTTGATTCGAAGTGGATCAAGGGGAACAAGGATGCCAAGGCCCAGGCGGAGAGAATTCGCGATCAATTCTGGCCCCGAATCATCGCCATTGAACAGGAGCGGGAACGCAAGCTCGCGCACATGAAGCGCGGTGATGAATTGCCATCGGGTGTGCTGGAGATGGTCAAAGTCTACCTGGCCACCAAGCGTCAACTGGCCGTCGGCGACAAGATGGCCGGACGGCATGGTAATAAGGGCGTCATCTCCCGCATTGTTCCTGTGGAGGACATGCCGTTCCTCGAGGACGGGACGCCGGTGGATCTGCTGCTGAATCCCCTCGGCGTGCCGTCGCGGATGAATGTTGGCCAAATCCTTGAGACGCACCTGGGTTGGGCGGCGGCGGTATTGGGTTTTCAGGCGGTTACTCCTGTCTTCGACGGAGCAACTGAAGAGGAGGTGCTCGCCAGCATCGACGAGGCGAACGACCACGTCCAACAGCGCCTCGTACGGTTCGAGGAGACGGGCGAGGCCCCCGGCGACTCCCGCGAACTGCTTGTTCGCCTGCCCTATGGCGGCAAGGTGCAGCTTTACGACGGGCGAACGGGCGAGCCATTTCATCAGAAGACAACCGTCGGGTATCTGTACATGCTCAAGCTTCACCATCTGGTGGATGACAAGATCCACGCCCGGGCCACCGGGCCGTACAGCCTGATTACCCAGCAACCGCTTGGCGGCAAGGCGAGAACCGGAGGCCAGCGCTTCGGCGAGATGGAAGTCTGGGCCTTGGAAGGCTACGGCGCGGCCTACGTCCTCCAGGAGCTGCTCACCGTCAAGAGCGACGACGTGGAAGGACGCACCAAAATCTACGACTCAATGGTCAAGGGCATCAACATACTCGAAGCCGGCATGCCGGTCGTCTTTGACGTGCTGTGTTATGAAATCAAAGGCCTCGGTCTGAACATCACGCTGGAGAAACAGCAACTTGAAGGGGTAAGTCTCTTGTAATCAAGCTTTCAGCGGTCTGCCGTCGGCGATTGGCTCGATTGCCGGCGACAGGCGGATGATGGCTGCTGCCCACATTCTTGAACCGCACGTTGAGCGCTAGGAGTTGAGTGCTACCAATGGCCGAAAACGTCTACGACCGCGTCAATGACTACGGTTCGGTGAAGATCTCTCTGGCCGGCCCCAACGACATCCGAAGTTGGAGTTTCGGCGAGGTGAAGAAGCCTGAGACCATCAACTACCGGACGTATCGCCCTGAGCGGGACGGGTTGTTCTGCGAGCGGATCTTCGGTCCGGAGCGCGACTACGAGTGTGCCTGCGGGAAGTACAAGGGCACCAAGTACAAGGGCATCATCTGCGACCGCTGCGGAGTGAAGGTGACCCATAGCCGCGTTCGCCGCAAGCGCATGGGCCACATCAACCTCGCCGCGCCGATTGCCCACATCTGGTTCTTCAAGGCCTTGCCCAGCCGGCTGGGGGCGCTGCTGGCCATGAAGACCGCCGACCTGGAGAAGATCATCTATTTCCAGGACTACGTCGTGAACGATGCAGGGACAACCGACCTGCAGTACAAGCAGGTGCTTACTGAAGACGAGTATCGAGCGGCCGTTGAGAATTTCGGCAGTTCCGCCTTCACCGCGTTGATGGGTGCCGAGGCGATCCGAGATTTGCTCGATCAGCTCAAGCTGGAGGATGCCTCCCAGCAGCTGCGCGAGGACTTGACCAAGACCCGCAGCAAACAGAAGATCAAGGACCTCTCGAAAAGGCTCAAGCTGGTCGAGCAGCTCCGACTCAGCGAGAACGACCCGGCCTGGATGGTCATGGACGTGATCCCGGTCATCCCGCCCGACTTGCGGCCGTTGGTGTTGCTGGAAAGCGGCAACTTCGCCACGAGCGATCTCAACGATCTGTACCGGCGGATCATCAACCGCAATAACCGGCTCAAGAAGCTGATGGACCTCAATGCGCCGGAGGTCATCATCCGAAACGAGAAGCGAATGCTTCAGCAGGCGGTGGATGCGCTGTTCGACAACGGCCGGTGCCGGCGACCGGTTTTGGGATCCTCTAATCGGCCGCTGAAATCGCTGACCGATATGATCAAGGGCAAGCAGGGCAGGTTCCGCGAGAACCTGCTGGGCAAGCGCGTGGACTACTCCGCTCGCTCGGTCATCGTGGTGGGACCCGAGCTGAGCCTGCACCAGTGCGGATTGCCCAAGAAGATCGCGCTAGAGCTGTACCAGCCGTTCATCATCCGCAAGCTGAAAGAGCACGGCCTGGCCGACACCATCAAAAGCGCCAAGCGCATGCTCGATCGTCGTGAGCCCGAGGTGTGGGACATCCTTGAGCAGGTGATCTACCAGCATCCCGTGCTGCTGAACCGAGCCCCGACTCTGCACCGGATGGGCATTCAGGCGTTCGAACCGGTGTTGGTCGAAGGCAACGCCATCATGATCCACCCCCTCGTCTGCACAGCCTACAACGCCGACTTCGACGGAGACCAGATGGCGGTGCACCTGCCGCTGTCGGTCGAGGCTCAGGCCGAAGCGCACGTGCTGATGCTTTCGACCCACAACATCTTCTCACCCTCCAACGGCGACCCAATTGTCTCCCCGAGCCAGGACATCGTCATGGGTATCTTCTTCCTCACCGTCAGCAAGGACGAGGAGGATCAACGTACGGAGGAGAAACTTCCAAGGTTCAAGGACCCGCACGAAGCGATGCTGGCGTTCGACCTCGGCTGCATTGGCCTGCAAGACCGTATTGTCGTTCGCATGAATCGCTTCGATGAGATTGTGTGCTCTGAAAGCGGTCCCATAGACCCGATTCCCAAACATCACCGCATCGTGACCACCATCGGCCGAGTGCAGTTCAGCGACATCCTGGCCAGCGGAATGCCCTTCTATAACTGCCAGCTCAGCATGAAGGGATGCAGCCGGGTGATCGACGACACCTATCGCCGACTCGGCCGGCCCGCGACACTTCAGATGCTCGACGACATCAAGGAGGTCGGCTTCAAGATGTCCACGAGTTCGGGACTGTCGATCGGCATCACCGATATTCGCGTTCCCGCCAACAAGCAGCAGCTGATTGATGAGACACAGAAGAAGGTCGATCGCGTGGAAAAGAACTACCAGGCCGGGGCGATCACTGAACGAGAACGGCACAACCAGCTGCTCGACCTGTGGGCTCACTGTCGCGAAGAGGTCACCAAGAGTCTGCTTGAGACGCTCAAGAACGACCGACGTGATCCGGCCAACCATCAAGAGCTGCCAATCGACTCCAAGGAAGGCGAACGGTATCTGAACCCAGTCTTCCTGATGTCCCATTCGGGTGCTCGCGGCAACATCAGTCAGATGCAGCAGCTTGCGGGCATGCGCGGGCTGATGGCCAAACCCTCAGGCGAGATCATCGAAACCCCCATCCGCGCGAATTTCCGTGAAGGTCTCAACGTCCTGGAGTATTTCTCCTCCACCCATGGTGCCCGCAAGGGTCTTGCGGACACCGCGCTGAAAACAGCCGACTCTGGATACCTCACCCGCAAGCTCTATGATGTCGCTCAGGCCGTCGTGGTGCTCGAACGCGACTGCTCCACCAAACGAGGAATTGCCAAGCGGGCGATCTACAAGGGTGAGGAAATTGACGTCCCCTTGCGTGATGTGATCATCGGCCGAACCAGCCTGCACAACATCATCAACCCGATTACCGATGCATCGATTGTCAGCGAGAACGAACTGATCACTACGGAAATCGCCGCGAAGATTGAGGCCCTGGGCATCGACTCGGTGCAAGTCCGCAGCTCGCTCACTTGCGATACCCCTCGAGGGGTCTGTGCCATTTGCTATGGCATGGACATGTCCACCGGGCAGTTGGTCGAGGAAGGCTTGGCCGCAGGAACCGTCGCCGCGCAGTCGATCGGTGAGCCCGGCACTCAGTTGACGATGCGGACGTTCCACACCGGCGGCATCGCCTCTCATGGATTGGTCGAGAACAGCTATCGGAGCCACTCCTCCGGCACCGTTGATATCCGCGAGTGCAACCATGTCGAAGTCGACACCGAGTCGGGTACGGTGTTGATCGCTCTCAAACGCAATGGGGAGCTTGTCGTGCTGGACGACAAGCAACGCGAACTCGAGAAGTACAAGGTGCCCTACGGCGCCACGCTAAGGGTCGACTCTGGCGCAAAGGTCAAGAAGGGCCAGATCCTCGCGACATGGGACCCTCACCGTACTCCGATCCTCGCGGAGAAGTCGGGGATCGTTCGGTTCAAGGACATCGAAATCGAAGAGACGGTCCGTCAAGAGCAGGCCAAGGGCGGCCGAGCGATGGAGCTCATCGTCATCGAGCACACGGGTGAGAAGCACCCACAAATCATCATCGAGGACGAGGCGGGCACGATTCTCGACTTCCACCACCTGCCGGCCAAGGCTCGAATCGAAGTGACCGAAGGTCAGCGTATCAAGATCGGGGCAATGCTCGCACGCCAACCGAAGGAAGTTCTGGGCTCAGCGGATATCGTGGGCGGGCTGCCTCGAGTGACCGAGATCTTCGAGGCCCGCACACCGAAGGACCCCGCCGTCACCGCCGAGATCTCCGGTCAGATCGAGCTGTACTCGGACAAACGCAAGGGCAAGATGACCATTCGGGTAACCTCCGAGGGTGGGCTCGAACATGACCACCACGTCGCCCAAGGCAAGCACCTGCTGGTTCACACCGGCGATCATGTCAGCGCGGGTGATCCCTTGACCGAAGGTCCGTTGATCCCCGCGGACATCCTTCGCATCAGGGGTGAGGAGGCGCTCTACACCTACATGCTCGATGAGGTGCAAAACGTCTACCGGTCCCAAGGCGTGCCAATCTCCGACAAGCACATCGAAACCATCCTTCGCCAGATGCTCGGCAAGGTGCGTGTCCTCTCGCCGGGCGATACAGATCTGCTCCCCAATGAAGTCGTGGACAAGTTCTACTTTCGAGAGCGCAACATTCGGATCGCCTCGAAGGTCCGCGTGATCGACGCCGGAGAGACGAACCTGCCGGCCGGCGCTTTGGTGAACAAAGAAGAAGCCAAAGAGGCCAATGCGCTCGCCGAGGCCGAGGGCAAGTCGCCCGCCAAGACCAAGCGAACCGGAGCCGCAACCGCCAGGACCCTGCTGCTGGGCATCACCAAAGCGTCACTTCAGTCCGAGTCGTTCCTCTCGGGCGCCTCCTTCCAAGAGACGACCAAGGTGCTCACCGAAGCGGCGCTGCGGGGGGCGGTCGATGACCTCAAGGGGCTCAAGGAAAACGTGCTCCTGGGGCACCTCATTCCGGCCGGCACCGGGTTCGACCCCTACCTTTCAATGCGGGTCAAGAAACTGGTCGAGCCACCGGTTTCCGAGGCTGAGCAAGAGCAGGCGATGCTGGACGAGGCCGCTGATGTCGCCGAGGCCCTCGGTGCCCAGCGAGCCCCCGCCCTGGCCGAGGTCATGGCTCCGTCGGAAACCGGGTCACCCGATCGCGGACCCGTGAGCCCCATAGCGAGCCAACACGGTGCCTCGTAGCGATCCTCTGATAAGGGCGTCCGGGGTGCCGCTCAGGGCGAGCACGCTGGCCCACGCCATGAGGCCGGAGGCCCCGACGGAAGGAAATCTCTGTTTGGGAATTGAATAGTTCTCGGTTTCCGGTAGGATTTTGGGGTATGATGAGGGCGCGGATGCATCCCTGCGCGCACTGAGGCCGAACCTGTATTAAGGCAAATCCCACTGCATCCAACTCCGACGACGCCCGCCGGATTCGACCAAATGGAGGCTGACGCATGTTGCTGAAACGAGCCCTCTTCATTGGTTTGTTTGTGTTTGCCGCCATGGCACTGGCGGGACATGACCCGCAGCCTACGGCCAGGAAACCGGTGCCCGATCGGCCGAGTGCCAAGAACGTCCCGTCACCTAGCGGCAGGGATCTCAGCCACATCAATCGGCAAACCGGGCTGGCCCAGGGAAGGGTCGAGCGTGAACAGGCCGGCGATCTCATTCCGCGAAAGCCGCTACGAAAGCCCGCCGAGGTCATCAAGCCGCCGGTGACGAGCGGAAAGCTCATCGTCAAGTTCAGGGATGAGGTCAAGGCCCGGTCACGAGATGAGGGGCGAGTCGTCTCGCTGGCGGGGGTGGATACCACAGATGTCGAGCAGCTGGCAGCTGATTTGGGCGTGAGGTTCCTCCCAGCGCTGCATCGGGACGATGCCAAACTGGCCGAGCTTGAGCAGCGAGCGGCGGTCCACAGCGGCAAGGCTCAGCCCGACTTGGCGGGGATCATGTACGTACAGGGGCCACCCGACGCCCTCGAGCAGGCGGCGGCGACCCTCCACGCGATGGACATCGTCGAGTACGTCGAGTTTGAGCCACAGTGGGAGCTGGACCTCGGACTCGGGACTCTCGGGGCGTGCTGCATGCCGGACGGATCGTGCGCGGAGATGACCGAGCGCTCCTGCCTTGCGGCTGGCGGCTCCTACTTGGGCGGCGGCACCCTCTGCCCCGATCCCCCCGACCCATGCGGCGTCTGCGCCGGCAGCTGCTTCGATCCGGCGGGCAACGGCACCCCCGGCTGCTTCAACGCGTTAAATCCGGACTGCTGCAGCACCGTGTGCGACCTCATACCCGAAACGGCCTACTGCTGTACCGATGAGTGGGATGCGTTCTGTGCCGAAGTGGCTGCGCAGTTCTGCGGCCTTGCCTGCGGCCATCCCGCAGCCGGAAGCTGCTTCGAGTCCAATGGCAACCCCTATTGCAACATCGAAGGCTGTTGCGAAACCGTCTGTGAAATCGAGCCCCTGTGCTGCGATGCGGACGAGCAATGGGATGACCTCTGCGCCGCCATCGCGGGGCTGTTCTGTGAAGGGTGCAACGCCAACTCGGGAACCTGTTACGAACCCAACGGTACGCCGGGATGCGATGATCCGGCTTGCTGTGATCTGGTCTGCGAGATCGATCCGATGTGCTGCGACGAGGAGTGGGACACCAACTGCGCCCTGATCGCTCAATTCGGGTGCGAGTCGCCGACCGGGTGCCCAAGCGTGGGGAGTTGTCTAGACGCGCACCCAACTCCGGGCTGTGAGAACGGGGCCTGCTGCGAGCTGGTGTGCATAGCCGAACCCCTCTGCTGCGACTTCGCGTGGGATGAGGGGTGCGTTGACTTGGCCGCGAGCCTCTGCCAATCAGATGACACGGGCCCGACACCAGACTTCACACCGCTGCAAGGTTACCGTAGCCTCGATACGGGTGGGTTTGATCTCGAACCAACACCCTTTGATCCCTATGCCGGGCTGTACGGCCTGGGTGCCTTTGTCTTTGAGGTGCTTGGCGTCGGCGAGCAGAACCAGGCCCGAGGCGCGACCATCAACGTCGGCGTGGTCGAGTTCCAGGCCACCATCAACCACGAAGACCTCGACGTGAACCTGGATCCGGAGTTGGAGCCCGATGATCTGTTCTTCTTCTCGCCGGCCCACGGCACAGCGACCCTCGGGGAGATCGTGGGCTTGGAAAACGGGTTCGGCGTTACCGGTATCGCCCCGGACGCTCAAGGATGGTTCTTCCCGATCGAGGCCATTAGTACCGGCGGACGGGCGTTCGCGGCCTGGACCAGCGCCCTGATGACATTCGGGCCCGGCGACGTTCTCTCAGCATCGTACGGACCGGTGGGCTGCGGCACGCTGGCCAGCGGTGAAACCATGTGGATTTTGTTCCGGCAGGCCAGCGACCTGGGAATCACCGTGTGTCTCTCCGCCGGCAACGACTGCTGCAATCTGGAGACCGCCCCACAGTTCGACGGCGAAGACAGCGGGGTGATCATCGTCGGAGCCGGATTCGCCGGCCCGCCCTGGTGCCGGCTTGGCTTTAGCAACTTTCACGAGTCGCCCAACTCAGCCAATGTCGATGAGCAGGTGCACGTGCAGGCTTGGGGCACGGCCATCACCACTCTGGGCTACGGCGGACTGTTCCTCGGTGACGCAGATCCCAACAGGGCCTACACCGCCGGCTTCGGCGGGACGAGCAGCGCCGCCCCCATGATCGCCGGGCTGGTGGCCAATCTGCAAGGACTGGCCAAACAGTTCTATGGCATCGCCCTGGCGCCGGAGCAAATCCGCAGCATCATCACGGGATGTCCCGGCTCCGCCTTCCCGCAATGCCTCGTTCCATTCTGTGATGAGGATTTGCTGCCGGGCGAGCCCGACATCGATCCACCGACTCCCTGCGTCGGCGACCTCGATCCGGAAGGCGACCCCAACGTCATCGGCCCGTTCCCCAGGGCGGTGGAGTGCGGGCTGAGCGTCATCACCAGCAACTGGTTTGACTCAGCGCCGTTGATCGATGACATCACGATCCTTCGCGGCAACCTGGTCTACGGCAACGTCTTCTCGATCAAGGCATCTGACAACAACTACCTCGTCATCGAGTCTGAGTACACCACCCCCAGCCACGGCGGAGGCGGCGGGCCCGAGAATCCGCAATACATCAGCTTCGGCGAGGTCACCGACGTGCTCGTCACCGCCCATGCGGACCTCCCCGGCGCGAGCGCCTTGCTGGTCGAAGTTGAGTCCCACACAAGCAGTGGCACGAGCATCATGTTCGTCGAGTTGTGGGATTGGGGCTGGAATCGCTACGCCTTCGTCGGTTTCGCCGGGCTCAGGGGGCTGATCGATGGGCTGGATCCCCTGTTCCAATTCCCCGTCGATGGTGCGTCCCGATACATCAACCAATCGGACCAGCGGGTTCTCATTCGGGTTTGGACCCTCGCGGTAGGCGGAAACTCCCCGCCCGGCTTCGGGCTGCCCCCCAACGACTACCGGGTGCACCATGATTTGATCAATCTGGAGCTATTCGAGGACTTCGGCGATATCTTTGAACCTAATCCGTAATGATCATCGCCTCGATCGCTTGCCGTTGATAAAGACCCCAAGGCTCCCTCGCAAGAGAGGGAGCTTTTTTCTTTGGTCGCCACGCTGTCGCCACCCCGGAGCAACGATCCCAAGAGCAGTGTGCGGCTACCTGCCGATGGGCTCCTTGGGGCCGCACGAGCCTGCGGGGCGAACATAGGTCATGCACACCCGGTTGCCCGGCGGGGGGAACTCGACTTCGGTCATGTGCGCTCGTATCAACACGATACCTCGACCGCAGGGAATGCCGAGGTTCTCCTGCCTCGTCGGATCGGGTACAGCCTGTGGGTCGAAGCCTACACCCTGATCTTCGATCTCGATCACCACCCAAGACCGGGCGATACGATACTCCAGCGTCACGGTCTTGCCCGGATCATTCCTGGTCCCGTGCTCCAACACGTTGGCCAGCGCTTCGGCCATGGCCAGGCGGACGGCGAAACGACTCGACCGGCCATAGCCGCGCCGCTCAATCATCTCCAGCACACTGCCCTGGGCTGGCTCGATCTCTTGGCGACGATTGCGCAGAACCAACCGGCCCTCAAGAACATCGTGATCCGAGGTGCGCTCAATCATGCCGGCGCAAAAAAAGGCCCGGTGATGACGCGTCGCGTGCTCTACGTGAAGCTGGCCAGCGCCTGCTCGGCACTGTCATGAATCTGGAAGAGCTTGTTGAGCTTGGTAATCACAAAGACCTCGTAGATCTGCGGATCGATGTTCGCCAGGCGCAGCTGGCCGTCTTTGCCTCGGATCTGGTTGTTGATGGTGATTAGGGTACCCAGCGCCGCGGAGGAGAGGTGGTCAACGTTCTCGAAGCTGATCAACACCTTCGGCTGCGGCTTCCTCTCCACCAGTTGGCTGATTTCTTCGCCGATCTGTTGAATGTTCGCCTCATCGAGAATGTTGCGATCGACAAACTCGATGCGCAATACGTCATCCTGCTCGAGCACGCGGATACGGGAAGCTGCGGAAGTCATGGCGAGACCCCTTTGGGGCGAACCCAACGATAGCCTACTCGCGGGGGCCGACCAAGGCAACACAGGGCCATAACGCTCGCCCCGCGGGCGAGAAGGGGGTGCCCCCGCCCGTCAAAGAGCGACCGCCCCTTCGATGCTCCATTGTGTGCTGGCTGCAGCGCCCTAGCGCAGATACGCGGCCGCCCCGCCCAACGAGTCCGACAGGCCGGGGAACAGCAGATCCTCGTTCTCCTGCTGGATGATGATCTCCGGGCGAATGAGGATCAGCAGCGTCTCTTCGGTCTTGGACGTGAGGCGGTTGGTGAAGAACCGATTGATGAAGGGGATCTTGGACAGCATCGGCACGCCGGTCTCGACCTCGATCTCTTTCACCAGCCGCTGACCGCCCAGCAGGACGGTGCCCTTGTCGGGAACGGAGACCGTGGTCTGCACCAGCGACACCTCAACCTCAGGGAGCTCCTGAATCGCGACGAAGGTGGCGCCCCCCCCCCCGCCGAGCCCGCCGGCGCCCACCGCGCCCTGGACCGCCAGCTCCCGGATGTTAAGGATCTCAGAGAGGCTGACGATGACGGTCATGGTCACGTAGCGGCGATCTGCGGAGATCACTCCCTCCACATCGAGCACGACACCTTCGGAGACGACCCCGGGGATCGGCAGGAACACCCCTACCGCGTCGCCGGTGAGCGCGGTCAGGGCCGAGACGAACGCGACCTGTCTAGCCACCGCCACCCACGCCCGCTGGCCGTTGAAGAAGGTCAATCGCGGGGCGGTGAGCACCACCGATCGCTTGTCCGCCTGGGTGGCTTCGATCAGCAGGTCCACCTGAATATCGTCGAGAAACTGGATGCCCAGCGCCAGCGCGGGGTTGGCCGCAGCCAGCGCCGCCGTCCCTTCCAGGCCGGCAATCAGCCCCAGCAGGCCGATTGAATCCTGTACGAATCCGATCGGCGCGAAGCCTTGCGTGGCCTGGATAGGCGCAGTCGGGCCAAGAATCACGGTGCCGTCGGGCAGAATGATGGACGGGGGGTCAGGGATGTACGGGATGCCCAGAGGGTCCAATATACCGGAGCCCGGAAGGAAGAAATCGCTGAGACGAGCCTGGGGATTGATCCCCAGCTGCCGTTGGCGCAAGGTGTTGTTGGTGTTGAAGTAGAGGTCAAGATCGACGCCGATCTGCTCGAACCAGTCGGCACTGACGGTCAGGAATCGGGATTCGACGTTGATCTGAAGGGCCCGGATCTCGCGAAGTTGACTCAGCAGGCCCTCGATCGTGCGATGGTTCCGCAGGGTGTTGGTGATGATGAGATTGCCGTTGAGCTCCTGGAGGCTGCCGGTGTCTCCGCCGAGGTCGCGCCACCCGTCGGGATCGATGTTGTCCTGGATGATGTCGATGATCTGTCCGACGAGTTCCTGTCGAGTGAGCCGAGGGGGCTCGTCGCCGGGCGGCGAAAAGATGGAGCCCCCACCTCCGCCTCCCCCGCCTCCGCGTCCCCCGCCGCCGCCGAAGCCCCCGCCTCCTCCTGCCCCACCACCTCCGAAGCCCCCTCCGCCTCCGCCCTGGTTCAGCGCGGTAGCCAGGTTGAGCTCCGGTGCGTTGCCGAAGTAGGGAACCTCAAACAACAGATCGCGGATGTCGTAGACCAGGGTGTGCGTGCGTGTACGTAACTTCTCCTCGCTGGAGATGGTGAGAATCCCATCCTGGATCGACCATTGTGGCCGATCAAGATCGTCGCCGGCCTGCTCCAGTATTCGCTCCAAGGCCGTGGCCACAGCGACATCATTCAACTGAAGGGTGATCTCATCGGACGGGTCCACGCCGATGAAGTCCAGCGCCTTCCAATCCACGTAGATGTCGACCCCGGTGACCTGGCTGAGGAAGCTGATCACCTGGTCGAAGCTGTTGCGACTGAAATCGACGGGAATCCTGGTTTGGCTGAGGATCTGGGCCACCCGCTGATTCGCCGGGGACTCACCGAAGCCGGCCTCGTGCGAGCGGCGAAGGCTCAGCTGGGCCCAATCCTCGGGGTACTGCATGACGCCCGTGGTGGACCGCTCGCCGGGGCCTGAGATGTTGGGCTGGGGGGGGACCATCGCCCGCTGCCCTTCGAGGGTCAGCACGGCGTAGCCGGGGTCCTTCCTGCGCTGCAATTCGGCGTATTCGCGGTACAACATCGTGTTGCGAATGGTGTCGCGCAGCACCAGCGCGGCGGGGTTGTATTCGTCGATGAACAGAATCTCGTCAACGACCTGGAGGGCCTCGTCGTATTTGAGCTCCAACTGCAACTGCCTGACCCGCAGGAGGTTCTCTGTGATGATGCTCCGTCGCTGCTGGGACTCACGGATCCGAGCCTCCGTCTGAGCGCGATCCGCTTCGAGACGAATGCGATGATCCTCCGCAAGCCGGGCATCCGTCCGCCTGACGTCGATCTCCACCAGAAGATTCTCGGCCTGCCGGTGGCGCTCGTTGTGCTCGCGATCGCTGAAGAGGTTGCGGACGCGACGGAGCCTGATCTGGGCGGTAAGGACCTCGCGCTCGGCCCCGGCGAAATCCTGCTGAGCCAGAAGCTCGCCGGCCCGCCGAAGAGCCACGTCGAACTCTTCCCGGGCCCGACCCAGCTGGACCTGTCGTTCCTGATCCACATCCCCGATGGCGGAGGCCTCGTCGAGCTGCGCCTGGGCCTGCCTCAGCCCCGAGAGCGCATCCTCGTTGCCGGGCAAATACCGCAAGGCGGTCTCGAAGGCGTCGATCGCTCTCTGCCAGCGATGAGCCCCCATGTACACGCGCGCCTCGGCCAGGGCCGCTTCGCCCCGGGCCTGATTCAGCAACACCTCCTCATCCGGCTGGTCCTGGCCGGCCACAACCAGCCCAAACGAGGTCTCGGTCGTCCCACCCCAAACGATGCCCAAGCCAATCGCCGAGGCCGCCACCAAACGTCGTGTCGCAAACAGCTTCATCCCTACCTCCCAGACCGCCCGCCCGGGCGTTGGCCGCAGCGCCTGCACCCATTGCCAGCAGGGTGGACGAACACCGCCGCGGCGCGGCCCAAGCCCGCTATTGATCGCCCGCCCGATTGCACTGACCGCCAAGCACAAGCGTACTTCGGGCCTAGATGGTACGCAATCACCGAAGTCGCGGTTGCGGCCGATGCTCATGCCGGTTGTCAGCCGGCTGTCACCATGGGCGGTGCGGACTGGGCCCGGCGCATGGACTCGGCGTCGATCGGCCGACGCGTCCGCATGAGCTCGACAAAGCAGTCAAACAGGTAGGTCGCGTCGTGCGGCCCCGGCGATGCTTCGGGGTGGTACTGCACGCTGAAGATCGGCCGCGAGCGGTGCCGGAACCCGGCCAGCGTCCCATCGTTGAGGTGAATATGGGTAACCTCGCAGTCGATTCCCGCCAGCGAGTCCACATCGACGCAGAACCCGTGATTCTGGCTGGTAATCTCCACCCGCCCGGTCAACAGGTTCCGCACCGGCTGATTCGCCCCGCGATGACCGAACTTCAGCTTGAAGGTCTTGGCTCCCAAGGCCAGGGCGAGCAGTTGATGCCCCAGGCAAACGCCCAGAGTCGGAAACTCGCCCGCCACCGCTCGGAGCACCGTGATGGTCTCTTGGACCGCTTCAGGGTCACCTGGACCGTTGGAGACGAGCAACCCATCGGGATGCAGTTCGCGAATTTGCGCGGCGCTGAGATCGTGCGGCGCCGCAATCACCTCGCATCCGCGATCAACCAGGCTCCTATATATATTGCGCTTGGCCCCACAATCCAGGGCAAGCACTCGAAGCGGCCGTTCGCCCTCCGATCGTTTCGTCGGCGCGGGCCGCTGGGAACCCAGGCCCTCGGTCCACTGTGAGGTTGTCTGGCGGCTCACCTGCGGCACAAGGTTCTGCCCGGCCATCAGCGGGCTGCCGCGGGCCAGGTCAACAAGTTCGGCGTCACTGGCGGAGCTGTCACAACTGACGACGCCGCGCATCGCGCCTTGCGTGCGAATGCGCCGCACCAGCGCCCGTGTGTCCACGCCCTGTAAGCCAGGCACCCCGGCGTCGGCCAACCACGACGACAGGTCCGCCACCGCGCGATGGTTCGAGTGCAGTCGGGCCAGTTCGCGCACGACGAACCCCGCCACCTGCGGGCGCGACGATTCGACATCCTCGGGGCACACTCCGTAGTTGCCGATCATCGGTGCGGTCATCACCAGGATCTGCCCGGCGTAGCTCGGATCGCTCAGCGCCTCCTGATAGCCGCACATGGCCGTGTTGAACACGACTTCCCCGGTCGAGCTCATTGGCGCGTCACAGGCGCCAAACGCCCGGCCGGCGAACACCGTGCCGTCTTCGAGGGCGAGCCGGGCAGTCGGTGGATCGGCTGACATGTCGCTAATGATACGCCGTCTCGCCGCCAGCGGTTTAGCCCCGGCCGCCAGGCCGGGGGCCGTAGCTCACCCCAGACCATGCAAGAATGCCTCTCTCCGAAGCACCGCATGCCGATGCGGGGCTCAGCACAGAAAACTCTTCCTCCCACCCGAGAGGCGCGGTATCCTTTAGCTGCAGAGGTCTTTTCATGGCTCACCACAACAACCCAGCGGTCATCCGACAGGGATCAACAATCAGCCCATCCCTCGTGTTGGCAGGATCGCTACTGACCGCTTCCTTGCTGCCAGGCGCCCCAGCCTGGGGGCAGTGCGCCGCCAACGAGCTGGCCAAGCTCACCGCCTCCGACGCCGCGCTGGAGGACCGGTTCGGCCATTCCGTTTCCATCAGCGGCGGCGCAGTAGTGATTGGAGCATATCTCGACGACGATGCAGGCATTCGCTCCGGCTCGGCGTATGTGTTCGAAAAGCCGCGGGACGGCTGGGTGGACATGACCGAAACCGCCAAGCTCACTGCCTCCGACGCCGCAGAGTTTCAGTGGTTCGGCCGTTCGGTTTCCATCAGCGGGGACTTTGTGGTGGTAAGCGGGGCGGGCTCAGTCTACGTATTCGAAAAGCCTTCAGGCGGCTGGGTGAACATGACCGAAACGGCGAAGCTCACCGCCTCCGACGGCGTGTCCTTTTTCTCCAGGTTCGGCGAATATGTTTCCATTAGCGGCGATGTGGTGCTGATCGGGGCGCGGTCTGACGACCATGCGGGATGGAACTCCGGCTCGGCGTATGTGTTCAAAAAGCCCAAGGGCGGCTGGGTGGACATGACCGAGACCGCGAAGCTCACCGCCTCCGACGCCGCCGCGGGCGACCAGTTCGGCGCTTCCGTTTCCTTGAGCGGTGACGTCGCCCTGATCGGGGCGTTTCACCAGCAGACAGGTAAGTCCGACCATGACGCCGGTTGGGTCTACGTCTTCCGCTTCGACGGTACCAACTGGGTCGAGGAAGGCAAGCTCACCCCATCCGATCCTGCGGCGAACAACCAGTTCGGCAATTCCGTTGCCATCAGCGGCGACGTGGCACTCATCGGGGACTGGCGCGACGACGATGGGTGTCCAGCCAACACCGACTGCTTCTCCGGTTCGGCGTACGTCTATCGGTTCAACGGGACCAGTTGGATCGAAGAAGCCAAGCTCACCGCCTCTGACGCCACCTCGGGTGACGCCTTCGGGGAGTCTGTTTCCGTCAGCGGCGACATGGCCCTGATTGGGGCGGTTTGGGATGACGAAGGGCTATACGACACCGGCTCGGCGTACCTGTTTCGATTCGACGGGACAAACTGGATCGAAGAGGCCAAGCTCACCGCGTCCGACCCCGCGTGGGCTGACCGGTTCGGCAAATCTGTTTCCACCAGCGGTGATGTAGCTGTGATTGGGGCGTTTCAACCTTTCCCTCCCCCCTACCCCCATGGTCCCGGCAAAGCGTACGTGTTCGGCGGCCTGGCCGACTGCAACGACAATGGCGAACTTGATCTGTGCGACATCACCGATGGTACATCTCAAGACGCCGATGCCAACGGCATTCCGGATGAGTGCGAGTGCCCCTGGGACCTCGATGGCAACAGCACCGTCGGCATCCTCGATTTGCTCGCTCTGTTGGCAGCCTGGGGGACCAACCCCGGCGGGCCGCCGGACTTCGACGGCGACGGGACGGTCGGCATCCTTGACTTGCTCATACTCCTCACCAACTGGGGCCCGTGCCCCTGAAGAAGGCCTTGAGGCATCAAGGCACCGAGGGCCGGCAACCGAGCCTCGACCTGCGGTCGCGGTCCAACGCAGTGCGCGGCGGCTCACTGCTACTACCCAACACGAGCCCTGCGGAGTATCGCCCTACACTGTGATTGATGGCGACGCTGTTCGAGCATGAAGTTGCAGTGGGATATGCCCGGGTGGCGGTGGAGCGCGGCGTGGATCGCTTCCCGGACGGTCTTACCTACGCGATTCCTGCGGGGATTGGCAACCTGGCCGTGGGCGAGCGGGTCATCGTGCCGCTGGGACGATCGAACATACCCACGGCCGGGTATGTCATTGACCGCTGCGATGTGACCGATCTCGACCCGCAGACGATCAAGCCGATCGTCCGGCGCGACCACACAGGCCCGGCGCTGCCCGGCCAATTGCTGGCCCTGGCCAGATGGATCAGCAGCTACTACTGCTCGCCGATGGGGATGACGCTGGGGGCGATGGTCCCCGCCGCGGTCAAACGGCGGGTCGGCATGGTCAGCCGCACGATGATCGACTTGGCGGTGTCTGATGGGCCGGGGGCCAAACTATCGCCGAAGCAGAGACAGGTGGTGGACGTGCTCTGGGCTCTCGCGCCAGAGAAGCGTCCCGTGGAACTGCGGGCGCTGGCCAGGCTGGCCGGCCTAGGCACAACCTCCCCGATCACACGCTTGATTGACCGCAGCGTGCTCGTAGCCAGCACGCGTAGCGCGATCGAAGCGGCGTGGGTGCAGCAGGCGGTCGATACCACGGTCCCGGAAGCGCTCACCGGCCCCCAAGAAGCCATCATCAAGCTGATCGGCGATGCGCTCAATGGTGGGTTCTCGGCTCATCTGCTGTTCGGTGTGACCGCTTCGGGCAAGACCGAGGTGTACATTCGACTCATCGAACGAGTCGTCGCCGGGGGAAAGGTCGCCCTGATGTTGGTGCCGGAGATCGCCCTGACCCCGCAGACCGGGGGACGATTGATCGGGCGATTTCCCAACCATCGGGTCGCGGTTCTGCACTCCGCCCTTGCCGCGGCCCAACGCCACCAACAATGGGCGCTGGTCGCGGACGGAACCATCGACATCGTGTTGGGGGCTCGCTCGGCGGTCTTTGCGCCCATTGGTGACGGCCGGCTTGGGATCGTCATCGTCGATGAAGAGCACGACAGCTCCTACAAACAAGATCAATTGCCGCGCTACCACGGCCGGGACGTCGCAATCCGCCGGGCTCAACTGGCCGACTGCCCCGTGCTACTGGGCAGCGCCACCCCATCCCTGGAAAGCTGGCACAACGCCGCCGCCAACGGCAGCTACATGCTCCACCGCCTCAACGAGCGAGTACCAGGCATGTGCCAGCCGAAGGTGCAGATCGTTGACTTCGTCGAGGAGCGCAAGAAGCGCCGTGACCACCGCGTACATTTGCTGGGCCCGCAACTGGAGACCGCGATCGGGCGGACGCTTGACCGCGGCGGCCAGGTATTGCTGTTGCTGAATCGTCGCGGCTGGGCCAACTACATCGCCTGCTCCGATCATCGTTGCGGCTGGATGCTGGGCTGTGACGATTGCGACACGACCATGGTCTACCACCTCGATCGGCGACTGCGCACCGGCGGCTTCGTGCGGTGCCACCATTGCGAAGCCGAACAGCGCCTGCCCGAGACCTGTCCGGTCTGCGGCAATCGAATCAGCACCTTCGGCCTGGGCACGCAGCGCGTCGAAGAGGAGTTGGCCCGCAAGTTCGGGCAGTTGGTCGAGGGCGAGACGATGCTTCGCGTGGACTCCGACTCCATGCACGGAGCGCGAGACCTTCACGATGCGCTGCGACGATTCGGCTCCGGCGAGCTTCGCCTGCTGCTGGGCACGCAGATGATCGCCAAGGGGCTGGATTTCCCCGAGGTTCAACTGGTGGGCGTCATCAATGCGGACACCGCGATCCACCTGCCGGACTTCCGGGCGACCGAACGGACATTCCAACTGGTCAGCCAGGTGGCCGGCCGGTGCGGTCGCAGCGCGACGCCGGGCCGGGTGATCGTGCAGACCTTCCAGCCGCAGGCGGAGGCAATCCGCCTGGCCGCGAGCCACGATTACGAAGCCTTCGCCGCCGGCGAGTTGGCCGGCCGTAAGCGTTGCCGGCTGCCACCGTTTACCCGCATGGTGAGGATTGTGGCCCGTGATTCCGATTTCACACGCTGCGTGAGCACGGCCCGGCGGCTCGATGGACGGCTGCGCGCACTGGCCGACGAGTCAATACGTGTCCGCGGCCCGGCTCCATGCCCGATCGCACGAATCGCCGGCAAACACCGTCAGCAGATCGAGCTGCTGGCCGAGACGCCGCAGCCCTTGCAACGGCTTCTCGCCGCAGCCCGCAACGAGGGACTCATCAAGCCGGGAGCGTCGATGGTCGTCGATGTGGATCCCATCTCCCTGCTCTGATCAACACGAAGGACTCACCGCAGAGCCGCGGATGAATCTCCGCCGGCACGCCTCGGGGCCTCAACTGCCGGAGGTACTTGGCCGATAACTCAGTCCCAATCGCCTAGAATACCGGGTGCGTCGAGCGCGCGAAGGCCCTTGGGCCATCACCATGCCCACGGCGCCCGGGCTCGCACCCCCACGGCCTCCTCGACGAAGCGAAGAGCAACCAATGGCCACCCCACGAGCAGAGCTTTCGGTCAACGGATGGAACGGCGAATACCTCGACGGGCTGTACGAGCGCTGGTCGACTGATCCGAACGCCGTCGATGAGGCGTGGCGGCAGTTCTTCGAGGGTTTCGACTTGGGCGCGAGGCGAGTCACAGGCGACGGCGAGCTTGCCCCTGTGGCCGGGTCCGCCCTGGAGATCGCCCACACCAAGCAAGGCCAGGTCGATGATCTGATCTATCACTACCGCGACATCGGTCATCTGGCCGCCAGGCTGGATCCTCTGGGCCGCGAGCGATCAGCTCGCCCGCAACTGGCGCTTGAATCATTCCGGCTGGCGGAACAGGACCTCGATCAGTCGCTTGATCCGGGTGATCTGCCACTGGACAACCCGGCGACACTACGCGCTATTCTCCAACTGCTTCAGGACACTTACTGCCGCAGAATCGGCGCCGAATTCATGCACATCCAGGACCCCCGGCAGCGTCGATGGTTGCAGCAGCGGATGGAAACGGTGCGCGGCCGACCGGGCATGACGCACGAACAAAGGATGCGCATCCTGCGTGAGCTTTCCGAAGCCGATGCGTTCGAGAACTTCGTCCACACCCGCTATACCGGGGCGAAGCGGTTCGGCATCGATGGTGGTGAGTCGATCATCCCGTTGCTCGATGAGATCATCGAGCAGGGGCCGGTCAACGATGTGAAGGAGTTCACCATCGGCATGACCCACCGCGGCCGGCTCAACGTGCTGGTGAACATCTTGCACAAGACGTACGACCAGATCTTCACCGAGTTTTCCGAAGCGTGGACGGAGGATTTCATTGCCGGCGGCGGTGATGTGAAGTATCACCGCGGCTACAGCAGCGATCACATCACCGAATCCGGAGAGACGATTCGCCTGACGCTCTCGCCCAACCCATCTCACCTGGAGTTCGTGGGGCCGGTGGTGCTGGGGCGGGCACGCGCCAAGCAGCGCCTCCGCAACGACAGCGAGCGACGACAGTGCGTGCCGATCCTGATCCACGGCGACGCCTCATTCCCCGCTCAGGGCGTCGTGGCCGAGTGTCTGAACATGGTCCGACTCGACGGCTACACCGTCGGCGGAGCGATCCACATCATCATCAACAATCAGATCGGCTTTACGACCAACCCCAACGACGCCCATAGCGGGACCTACTGCACCGACATTGCCAAGATGACCGAAGCCCCAATCCTTCACGTCAACGGCGACGATCCGGAGGCGTGCGTCTTTGCCGCCAAGCTGGCGCTGGAGTATCGCCAGACCTTCAAGAACGATGTGGTCATCGACCTGTGGTGCTATCGCAGATACGGTCACAACGAGGGCGATGAGCCGAATTTCACCCAGCCGGCAATGTACGCAAGGATCAGGAAGCAGCAGCCGGTGCTGCAAAGGTACGTCGAGCAACTCATCGACCAGGGCGCGATCACGCGCGAGCAGTTCGATGCGCTATATGACCAGCTCAAGGGTGAACTCGACGCCGCCCAGACCCGCACCAAGGAAACGCCGGTCAAGCCTACGGTGAAGGCGTTCGGCTCGGTGTGGGCGGGGGTGACGGAAAAGTACTCATCCGCCCACGTGCAGACTTCGGTCGCCAAAGAGCGGCTCAACGCGGTCGCCCGTGCTCTGGGATCGGTCCCGGAGGGGTTTGTTCCGCACCGGAAGCTGAACAAGCTGCTTGCGTACCGGCGCGAGGCCGTGGCGAAGAATCTGCCGCTGGACTGGGCGATGGGTGAGCTGTTGGCCTACGGAACCCTACTGCAGGACAACTATGCCGTTCGGCTGACCGGCCAGGACGTCGAGCGCGGCACGTTCAGCCATCGCCATGCCGTGCTGTTCGATCAGGCCACGACCGGGGAGAGATACGACGCACTGAACCACATCCAGCCTGAACAGGCGCGGTTCTGCATCCACAACAGTCCGCTCACTGAGTCGGCCTGCGTGGGCTTCGAGTACGGCTATTCGCTGGGCGATCCGCAGATGCTGGTGATCTGGGAGGCGCAGTTCGGCGATTTTGCCAACGGTGCTCAGGTCTACTTCGATCAGTTCATCGCCTCTGCTGAAGTGAAGTGGCAGCGCTACAGCGGGCTGACCCTGTTCCTGCCACACGGCTATGAAGGCCAGGGTCCGGAGCACTCGTCCGCCCGGCCGGAGCGGTTCCTGCAATTGTGCGCCGGCAACAACATGCAGGTGATCAACCCCACCACCCCGGCCCAGATGTTCCACGTGCTTCGCCGGCAGATGAAGCGGAACTTCCGCAAACCACTGATCATCCTGACGCCCAAGAGCCTGCTGCGGCACCCCAAAGCCGTCAGTAGCGTGGACGAGTTGGTCGCCGGGCGGTTCCACCTGGTGCTGGACGATCCGCTGGTCTCCGATTCCAAGGCGATCGCCCGTGTTGTGCTGTGCTGCGGCAAGGTCTACTACGACCTGGTTGCACATCGAGACAGGGTGGGCTGCGATGATGTGGCGGTGGTCCGTATCGAGCAGCTCTACCCCCTGCCTGAGCCAGAGCTGAACGCGATTCTGAATCGCTACGGTTCGGCTGGGGAATTCATCTGGGTCCAAGAGGAGCCGAAGAACATGGGCGCGTACCGGTTCCTGAAGACGACGCTGCTGGAACGCCTCGATCTCGATCTTTCATACGTGGGCCGAGACGAACACGCCTCGCCCGCGGTGGCGTCGTCCAAAATGCACCTTCAGGAGCAGGAAAAGATCATGATTACCGCCATCGGTTTGGCCGACACTGAGGGTGATTCCCACATTGCCGAGACCGGCCACAACATGGTTGACGGAGCCGGGCTGTCCGACAGAGCCGGACTGTCCTCGGCCTCCACCGGCCCGGGGACGAGCCGGCTCTGACGCCCCTTTTCCCAGGATCGCATCTTCCCATGCCTGTTCCGATCACCATCCCCAGCCCCGGCGAGTCCATCACTGATGTGGTGGTCGGTCCGTGGCACAAAGCGTCAGGCGAATGGGTCCAGAAGGACGAGATCATCGTCGAGATCGAATCGGACAAGGTCACGCTGGAAATCCCGGCTCCCGAATCAGGCCTGCTGCATAGGGTTGCCGAGGACGGCGCCGAAATGACGGTCGGCGACGTGATCGGCAGCATCGAGCCGGCGGCCCAACGCCCGACGGCCGCCACGGTTCAACCAGTGACCGCCGCTCAATCCAACGCAGCGCCGGCGCCTTCGGCCCCAACCGGCGATGGCGAAAGCAAAGCGACGTCCGTCGCCCGAAAGTTGGCTGCGGACAGAGGCGTGGACCTGGCTCACCTCGCGGGCACCGGCTCCTCCGGCCGAATCACCAAGTCCGATGTCCTCGCCGCAGCTGCGCCCCAAGCCGGACCTGATCCGCCGCGGCGGACCGCGGCGGACGAGGAAGGTCCGGGTCTCTCCACCCACCTGGCACCGACGCCCTCAGCCGTCCCAGCGCCCGGCGATCGGGCCGTTCGCCGCCAGCGAATGAGCAAGTTACGCCGGCGCGTCGCTGAGCGGTTGGTGGCCGCCCAGCACACCGCGGCCATGCTCACCACCTTCAACGAAGCGGACATGAGCGGGGTCATCCGCCTGCGAAAGCAGCACAAGGAAGAGTTCCTCCAGAAGCACGGCGTCGGCCTGGGATTCATGTCGTTCTTTGTCAAGGCGTGTGTATCAGCCTTGCGGCAGTTCCCGCGCGTCAACGCCTACATCGTCGGCAATGAGATCGAATACCACGACTACGTGGACATCTCAATTGCGGTCGGCACTGAGAAGGGCCTGGTCGTGCCCGTGATCCGAAACGCTGAGGTGATGTCGTTCGCTGATATTGAAAAGACCATCCTCGATCTTGCAACCCGTGCGCGAGAAAGCAAACTGGCGTTGGAGGAAATGACCGGCGGCACGTTCACGATCTCCAACGGCGGCGTCTACGGCTCCATGCTCTCCACGCCCATCCTCAACCCGCCGCAGTCCGGCATCCTCGGCATGCACAACATCACCAACCGCCCCGTCGAGGACCCCGACACCCCCGGCCAGGTCGTCCTCCGCCCGATGATGTATCTCGCGCTCAGCTACGATCACCGCATCGTGGACGGCGCCGAAGCTGTCGGTTTCCTCGTGCATGTGAAGAACTGCATCGAGAACCCCCAGCGCATGATGCTCGGGTTGTGACTCGAACCTCCTCCACATAGCCCCCGGCTTGCCGGGGGCCAATGATCCGCAACCCGCACACGATTTGATGAACAAAGCCCACGGACTCGAGTCGGTGGGCGTCTTGCTCTTGAAACCGCCGGGTTCTGGGTATGTTGTGGCGGCGCTCAGCGTGCCGATCCGCGCAGCGCGGAGGCTACGGCGAGAACCCACCGCCGGCTGCACCGCCGATGATGGCCACCATGATGATCAAGAAATACCCGCAACCGCACAGCGTTGTCACCGCTCCCAGGCAAAGCCCGATGATGCTGCACACGTAGCCGGCCTGGGCGATCCCGGCATTCGCGTAGATGCCTGGATTCATCGCGGCGGTCTGTTTGGCCTCACGTGACTTCTGGAACCCGAGAAACCCCAGGATGAGACCGATGATCGGTCCGCTGAACACGATGCTGCAAATGCCCAGCACCAGACCGGCC
The DNA here is from genome assembly GCA_022568135.1 of Planctomycetota bacterium. Classification (GTDB taxonomy): domain Bacteria; phylum Planctomycetota; class Phycisphaerae; order Phycisphaerales; family SM1A02; genus JADFFQ01. Next base: position 51,387 of record JADFFQ010000011.1, read on the forward strand.
GTGGCTCCCGGCAACTCCCCCAGAGGACCGATGGGCCCCGGCGCTTGCGGAGGGGTTGGAGTCTGCGTCATCAAGAAAGTCTCCTACGCACTGTACGGGCCGCTGGGCCAACCATTTCCGCCCGGCATTCTCGCCGACGCAACCGGTCCGTACAACGGGCCCTAGGGAATCGACGCGTCCCATAGGTAATAAAAGCCAGGTGAAACGAAGGGGTGGTCGGCCACGTTCAACTGCAAGAGATTGATCTGGGTTGTGGCGGTGGAAGGGACCTGCGAATAGGCACTGCCAACATGTTCGAGCGGGCGATGGTACTTGACGAGCTTCGCCTTCGCCACGCCGGCCCGAGCCTTGGCGGCCTCAAACGCATCGCGCAGGCCACCGAGGCGATCAATCAACCCGACTTGGGCAGCCTTGCGGCCGGTGACCACTCGCCCATCGCTGATCCACGCCAGGTCATCTTGAGCGAGATCGGGACGGTTCTCGACCACAACCGAGAGGAAGTTGTCGTAGAACTCATCGACCAGACCTTGCAGCAGGGCCCGGTGCTCCGGCGGCATCGGCTCGAAAGGAGATCCCGCCGCCTTGTTCGAGCCGGAGGTGATCGCATCGGCACGGATGCCGATCTTTCCCATGCCTTGGGAGAAGTTGAAGGTCTGAATGATGACGCCGATGGACCCGGTGATGGTGGTGGGATGGGCGATGATCTCATCGCCGGCACACGCCAGGTAGTATCCGCCGGAGGCCGCCACATCGCCCATCAGGATCACCACCGGCTTGCTCGTTCGCTGCTTGAAGTCCTTCAGCTCGCGGTAGAGCACGTCGGTGGCGGTGACGGCTCCGCCGGGCGAATTGATGCGAACAATAATCGCCTTGACGCGTCGATCGGCCTCGGCCTTTCGCAGCGATTCGACAAACCGCGCCACCGGGTTCTCGCCGGGTCGTAGAAACCGGCGAGGTTGGGCGTCAACGATCAAACCCCTGATGTCCATTAGCGCAATCTTTGCTGCCGCCCACCCTGCACCATCGTCTCGCAGCACCTCCGTCTCGGTCAGCTCATCGACCGCGGGCACAGCATCGATGACGAACCGCAGCCGCGCGCACCCCACCACAGCCGTCACCAAGAGCACCAGTGCCACGAATCGCGCAAACATTGTGCAGCTCCTTTGCGTCCGAATAATCAGCTTCGGCGCTGGCTGTGCCATGAATAACCCTATCACGAGACGCACGGGGCCGCGACCCACGGCTAGACTCAGCGCCTCCATGCCTGTGCCCAACGATGCCCAACACATCCCGGTCCTGCTGGCCGAGACCATGCGGCTGCTCGATCCGAGCCCGGGCGAGATCGTCGTGGACTGTACGGTCGGGCAGGGCGGCCACAGCTTGGCCCTGGCTGAGGCAGTCAAGCCCGATGGCAGAGTTATCGGATTCGACGTCGATCCCGCGCAACTCGAGTTTTCCTGCCAGCGGGTCCGGCAGGCGTCAGGGCGGTTCGAACCGATCCATGCCAACTTCGTTGAGGCCCCCCGGCGCCTCGAGGCGCTGGGCCTGCGTGCGGATGCGGTCCTGGCTGACCTGGGATACAGCTCCCAGCAGATGGACGACCCTCGACGCGGCTTCAGCTTTTCCGCCGACAGCCCATTAGACATGCGCTTCGACCCCCACGGACCGGTCACCGCCGCGGACCTCATCGCATCGCTGACCGAACGGGAGCTGGCGGACGTCATCGCCCGCTACGGCGAGGACCCCCTGGCCCGAAAGATCGCCCGAAAACTTGCACAAACTCGACAACGGGAGCCGATTCGTTCTACCGCACAGCTTGCACGAGTGGTCCAGGAGGCTTACGGCTCACGGGCCCGCCGGTCGCGGATGCATCCAGCCACGCGGACCTTCATGGCCTTTCGAATCGCGGTCAACGATGAGTTGGCCGCCCTTGGCTCACTCCTTGAGCAGGTTCTTGAAGGTGCCGGGAAGGTCAACGAAGGAGGCTGGCTGAATCGGGGCGCGCGAGTGGCGGTCATCAGCTTTCACAGCCTCGAAGACCGCCTGGTCAAGCGAGCCTTTGCCGAGCTGGCCCAGCGAGGCCACGCCGCGCGACTCACGAAGCGGCCGATCACCGCGACCGCAAGCGAGATCGCCGCCAACCCTCGGTCGCGCTCGGCTAAACTACGGGTTGTCAAAGTTGACGGCCCGGCCACCCAGGATGCCGCGCCGGCGGTACCCGATCCGCCGACGCAGCGACGCAGCATGGACGCTTGACCATATGACACGTGAAAACAAGGTGGCTCTGGTGGTTGGGTTCGGCCTGATCCTCTTGGTCGGAATCCTCATTTCCGATCACCTTTCCGACGCCCGAACTCAAGAGCCCGCCAACCTCGTTCCGCCCAGCGCCCTGACTGCAACCCCGACACCCCACCTCGGGCCGGAACTGATTGACTTGCAGATCCACGGCGACGTCTTGGGCCCCCCACGAAGAAGCGAACTGTCGCAGGGGCCGCCGGCGGTTACGACGACTCAATTCCCGCGCCCAACCGCGAACACCCCGCAACAGCGCGAATCTCGCATCGACCCTCCTATAATTCGCATGCCCACCCTTGGGGAGGGTTCACCGCCCGCAATCGAGCCGACCTCAAATCAGGCCGGCGAGGTTTCCATCACATTCCACACGGTGCGACCGGGCGAATCGCTGTCATCAATCTGCCAGCGGTACTATGGAGACGTTCTGACGGTAACAGCGCTCGCACGATACAACGACATTTCGGACCCCAACAAGATCCGTGCCGGCCGAAAACTGCGCATCCCCAAGGCCGACGCCCTGGCTCGCAACGACCGAAGCAACCCCGCCGCCTCCTCCGGCAGCGCCGACCGATCTCGCACGTACACCATCAAGCGGGGTGACTCGCTCTCGGTGGTCGCCCAGCGCCTGCTTCATTCCGCCGGCCGATGGCGGCAGCTTTACGAACTGAACCGCAACGTGATCAGTGATCCGGACACCCTGCACGTTGGAACGGTGATCAAAGTTCCGCCCAGTCCTTAGCCCCCGGCTCTGCCGGGGGGCTCTGCCAGGGGGCCGAAGCCCGGTCGCGAAGGAAAACAGCCTGCCATGTTTGCCAAGCTTCTGCTCATCATCCTCGTCATGGGTGCGACCGCTTGTGCACTCTTGGCCATTCGCCAGCAGCGCATCGAGACGGCCCACGAATCGGCGCTGCTCCACCAGCGGCTGCTTGATGGTGAACAATTGTTATGGAAACTGCGCAGTGAGATTGCCGTGCGGTGTCAGCCCGATCAGGTGCGCCTGGCCATGGCCGGACTCGGCGGCTCGTGGATCCCGATTCTGATTCGTGCTGTTGAGAGCGACACGACACAGACGCACTTGGCGTCGCACACGAATGCACCAGCCATCGACTTCGATTGGGGCGGATAGTCCGATGGCCGGAGCCAACGAAACCCGTCACGCGCAATTGGACCGGGCGGCGGCATGGGCCAGGTTGCTTGTGTTGGGCCTGGTCCTGGCGATGCTTGGGCTGTTGGGGCGGGTCGCGCAACTGAAACTGCACCCCGATGCGCAGCTTCTACAGGCGGTTACGCCCCCGGTCTCCAGCCGCCCGGAGTTCGCCAGACGAGGCAATCTGCTCGACGCACGCAACCGTCTCATCGCCACCAGCACGATGGGGTATCGGTTGTTTGTCGATCCCACGCAGTTGGTCGATGCCTCAACGATCGCCGTCGATCTTGGGGCTGTGCTCGGCGAGGATCCCATCGAGATCGACAAGAAGATCCTCCAGCGCGCGGATCGGCAATATGTGGTGATCGACCATCTGCTGGAGGACTGGCAGGTGGCCGCGATCCGCCGGGCCCGCCTGCGCGGGGTCGCCCTGGAGCCGCGATTGGTCCGCCATTATCCGCACGGCAGTGTCGCGGCGACCGTGATCGGTATGGTGGGGTTCGAGCACACCGGCCTCGGCGGATTGGAACACGCCTTCGATTCAGCCCTTGCCCCCCGCCAGGGACGTTTGACTTACGTCCGCGACGCTAGACGCCGAGTTCTGTGGATCGAGCCACAGGGCTACCTGCGCGGCATTGAAGGCCGGGACGTGCGCCTGGCCATCGACCTGGTCATCCAGCAACTCGCCGAACAACGACTCCGTGTGGCGGTCGAGGAGCATAACGCCGGCGGCGGGCGGGTTGTCGTCCTGAACTGCCGGACCGGCGAAATCATGGCCATGTGTGATGTGCTCAACACCAGGCCGGGGTGGGATCAACTCGCCGCCGACCCTATGCGCGATGTTCAGCCGGCGCTGGGCCGCAACCGCTGTGTGACCGATCCCTACGAACCGGGGTCAACATTCAAGCCGTTCATCTGGGCCGTCGCCACCGAACTCGGCAGAGCTGAGCCTGATGAGATCATCCCCACCCCGACCGAAGGATCGTACCGCACCAGTCGCGGCCGGCGAATCCGCGACATCCATACCCACGGACCCGTCAGTTGGCGCACCGTGCTGGTCCGTTCAATCAACAGCGGTATGGCCATCGTGGCCGAGCGCCTCAGCCATGATGAGATGCGCGAGGCGGTGTTGCGCTTCGGCTTCGGCGCCAAGACGCGCTGTGGCGTGCCGGGCGAGTCGGCCGGGCTGGTCACCTCCCCGAAGAAATGGAGCCACTACACCCAAACATCGGTCGCGATCGGGCACGAGATCGCCGTCACCCCCGTGCAGATGGTCCGCGCCTTCAGCGTCTTTGCCAGGGACGGCACACTGCCCGATCTGTACATCACAGCCCGCACTCAAGAGGACGAGCAGTACCGCTTCCACCATCAAGTCGTCCCCGAATCAATTGCCCAGCTCGTGCGTCAAGTGCTGCGCGACGTGATGATCGAGGGCACAGGCCGGCAAGCCCAGTCGCAGCGCTACCAACTGTTCGGCAAATCCGGGACGGCTCAGCTTCCCAAGCCCACCGGCGGCGGCTACTACGAAGATCGCTACGTCTCCAGCTTCATTGCCGGGGCGCCGTACGAGGCTCCGCGCATCGTTGTCCTCTGCGTGATCGACGATCCTGACAAGTCGCGCGGTCACTTCGGCAGCACAATCGCCGGCCCGGTCGTCCGCGACATCATCGACGAAACGCTGACCTACCTCGGCGTGCCCCCAACCAAGACGCCCGATGAGTCGCTTCTCGCTGCGCAACAGTGACTGAAGCGCACGGACTCGATCCCGTGGGCTTCATACTTGTGTTACCGCGCGCTGAGCCGTATCTTCGCCGCATGCCCTACATCCCCCCCTCCGACCGCCCGGTCTACGACCCGCAGATCAAACAGTTAGCCAAGTCACTCGCCCGCCAGCCGGCCGATCGTCGCAAAGGCCACGCCAACTACGTCATCACGCAGATCCTTCGTAAAGCGTGGGGCGTGGATCGTGCAGAAAACGAATCGTATTCCAACTATGCGGACATCATCGGCACGCTGGAGTGCGCCAAGCACGAGCTCTACCGCCGCCGGCTCGCCGCCTATGAAGACACCGCAATCGCCAAACATGGTGATTTGTAACCGGAGAGCGATCTTCTTAGCCGCGGATGCATATCCGCGGGCTCGATTCTGCGGCGATCCGGGCCCCCGCATGTGGGCGTACAATCAAACCAACGGCTGGGCAGTCTTGATCACCGCGTATCGGCCCGAACCCGACCGCTGGGCCGACTTCCGTCAGAGGAGACCGCAGGCATGACCGCGTTGGACAAATGTCCTGTGTGCAGCGGCGAATTGGTCCGCAAGCAGGTCGAAAAACTGTTGCGCGGCGGAAACCATACCGCAGTCGTGACCGTCGATGCCGTCGTCTGTCTTCACTGCGGCGAACATCTCTACAGCCCGGACATTGTCCACCGGTTCGAGCAGATCCGCGCCAAACTCGAACGCCAGGAAACCGATGACTTCCTGCCCTTAGGCCAGTCGTTTCAAGTGCAATGACCTTGTGGTGACGACACTGGGGCACGCTGCGCTCAGCCCCAGCCACCCGTCGCACTTCCCACGCGTCCCTCAACGCCGGGCGAGCAGCTTCTCGTAGTCAGCGTGCGACCCGATCCAGAACCAGATCATATCCTCCCCCTCGCGAACGCCCAACGCTCGATAGTCGAGGCTGATGCGGACCGAGTAGATCGGCCGAGTCGAATGGACCTGCTTCAATCGTAAGCTGGGATAATTTGGATTCTGCTTGAATCTCTGATACGCCTGGCGTGCTTGTTGTTGCACGTGCTCGGGCAATTGCGCAAACGACTTGCGAAATCGTTCGGTCGTGCGCGAATTCACAATTCTTGGGGATCAAGATCTTGGGTGCGGCCGTCACGATGCTCGGCCAGCGCCTCGTCGGCCAGCGCAGCCAACGTATCCTGGGAGTTCGCCAGCGTCTGATCCCAACGGCGCTGCGAGGCCAGCTCCTGGAGCAACCACCGGCCGAGTGCATCCTGCTCGTCTCCTTCCAGCTTGGACGCCTCCGCAAACGCTTTCTTGAGCAGTTCCGTCATGCTCTAGCTTCCTGCGATGGCACATTCTATTGGCAGAACCGGCGGACACCAAATCTCCACCCAATCTGCCTCCAAACGCCGCTCCGCCAGCCCAGCCCCGTTCGACCGGCCCCGACGCCGCCTGAACACCCCCGCTCTGGTGCCATCAGGCCCGCGTCTTATTCACTCCTTGTCTTCCGCCAACAGTTCTGCCAGCTTCGCGTCAACGCGTGCGTCCGTGATCGCTCCGGAACCTATTCGCTCGTCGAGCGCCGACGACAGCTCAAGATTCAAGTCATTGGCAATTGTGGCGAGTTCTTCCCTCAGTTTCTCGTCCTCTGGCCCAAGGTAAGACTTCGCATCCCGGAGCCGAGCCAATCTTCTCTCCGTGGATTTGAGTTGTGCCAAGATTCTTTCGACCTCGCGCTCGTGATCTTCCAAAGCGATAATTGTTCGAGCAATCTCTGCTAACTCGTCACGTAGTAATCGTCGCTGGGATTCTGACGATGCCGCGTCAACTTGGCGCCTGACATTGCCCGCCTGTTCCTCAAGACGAAGCCGGAACGAAGGAATCTCCTTCGCAATGCTCGCTTCAAGACTGGCTATCTGACCCTTGACGAATTCTGCTGGATGGTCGGACACGTCATCTCCATCGCTCACAATAGCGACATCCTCCTGAGGAGGGCCAAAAAGGACGATGGCGAGAACTGCCACCAACGCGACCGCAATTCCAAGACCTATGCCCATTCCCGGTGCCGATCCGGCACGATAGCTAACAAGCAAGACTTTGGTCGCCATCGAGCCTCCGATAAGGGCTATAACAGCCGACAGAAGTCGCCACACACTCGGCAACGGTTCCCCCTCGAAAGCGCCTATGGACCAAAAGGCGAGCCATATCAAGAGGCAAAAGAATGCGCCAGTCCCTGCTATTACGAAGCAGGTCTCTTCAAATTGAGTGCTGCCGCTCGGATTCTTGACGCCGGCAGCCAGCACTGGTGGAGTGACAAAGGCAAGGACTAACAGCATAATCAGTCCCGTCAACTGTCCCCCTGTTAGCGCAATCGTCAGCGGGCTAGTGATCGACTCAAGACCAATGTACACGGGTCCGGTTGTCCTGTTCTGAGACTCACCTCCAGCATTAGGATCAAGGCACGCGTTGCACTTAGACAGTGCAACGGAAATGTTTGATTCCTAATCAGGGCGCTTCATGATCGACTCGAATTCTTGCTCGTCGATTTCCAATTCCGCCTCCGCTGCAAGATCATCCAGGTTGACCAGCTTCGAAAAATCCACTGTTGTTCTGACAGTAGCTTCCACAGCACCCTTCATGGCCGCCAGGCGATCGGTGAGTTCCGTGCTTAGCTTTTCGATCTTAATGAGCTGTTGGTTTGCGCGAATCTCCGATAGCTGCTCTTGGGCCTTCGCTCGTATGTCCTGGATCCGTACGACCTGGTTGTCCAAGTTCTTCAGTCCAGCTTCGCACTTGCCCACGACGACTTCCTGACTTTCAATCTCTTTGTACAGCGCCACAATCTGTCGTTTCGACCAGTCTTTGTCCCGGTTCTGGCCGCGCCAACGAATAGGCCAGGCATCCGTTCCCGCCGCACGGCGGTAGGTCTGCTTTAACTCGCCCAGGGCTTTGGTCCCCACGACCACCTTCTCCTGTGCATCTTCATGCATCCGCTCGATTCCCGCGCGGTTCTGGGAGACCGCGATCTCACGAGCCTTCAACTCTTCAAGCGTTTTTACCGTCTCCGTTTGGCAGAAAGCGAGATATCCCGCTGGGTCTTTCGCGATGTTCTCAGGCGTCCAGTGCGCAAACTGGTCATATGCCACACCCACCTTCGTCCGAAAGACATCGCTTAGAAAATACGCTCCCAAGCCGATCACGACCAAGATGGTGAGGATCGTGCCGACGAGCCGTATTGTTGCAAAGGAGCGGTTGACCTGTCTCATAGCAATTGACCCTTTATACCTGGAGGACTTCACCGGTTGGAGAATACGGTCTCTGACGCAACACGGCAAGGCTGCCCGTACCGGAAAGGTCCGCATCATGTGCTGAAGCTGAGCTTGTGTGGGGCGGGCCGGCCTCGCGCCGGCCCCCACGGGTCCTTCTCTTCCCTCAACCACGGACTTGCCCGGGGTTAGTTGATAATTGGTTCGATCGCGGATGGTCCTCCGGCAGAGCCGGGGGCTATGGGAGCTGTCAGCGAGCATTCATGTGAGGTCCCTCGCCCTTCCGGGCGAGGCTATGGTCACATGCGCGGCGAGCGCCTGCTCAAGACTCAAGCCTCCGCTCAGCCCGCCTGGCCGTAGGCTTCCAGGTCGTACTGCTTGATCTTCTTGTACAGTGTCGTGCGGTTGATATCGAGCTGTTCGGCGGTCTGCTGGCGATTCCAGTTGTTCGCCTCGAGCGCGGCGAGGATGATCTGTTTCTCAGGCTCTTGGAGAGCTTCGCGCAGGGGCATCGGCTTGCCTGCTGACCACATTGCATCGCCGGCCAGGCGCAGTTGGACATGCCGAGGAAGGAGCCTGCCGGTTGAATTGTCGATCACGTGCGGAGGCAGATCGTCCACGTCGATCCGGGTGGATCGGGTGAGCACGACGGCCCGCTCGACGATGTTCTCCAGCTCGCGAACATTGCCGGGATAGGCATAGCCCCGTAGAGCCTGCATCGCTTCGAGGGTGAATCCGGCGATCTGCTTGGACGCCTCCTTGGACTTTTCGGCGAGAAAGTGCTCGGCGAGCAGCGCAATATCGCTGATTCGATCCCGCAGCGGCGGCAACTGGATCATCACGACGTTGATGCGGTAATAGAGGTCCTGGCGAAACTTGCCTGCCGCGACGAGCTCCTCCAGCGGCTCGTTGCTGGCAAGGATCACCCGCACATCAACCTCGATGGTGTCGTTGGAGCCGACCGGCTCAAAGCGGCGCTCCTGAAGCACCCGCAGCAGCTTAAGTTGCATGCCGGGCGAGGCTGCGTTGATTTCATCGAGAAACAGCGTCCCGGTGTGGGCCGCGAGGAACCGCCCGGCTTTGTCCGCGTAGGCGCCTGTGAATGCTCCTTTGACATGGCCGAACAATTCCGACTCCAGCAGCGTTTCGGGGATCGATCCGCAGGAGACCTCAACGAACGTGTTGTCCGCGCGTGACGAGTTGCGATGGATCGCCCGGGCGATGAGCGACTTGCCCGTGCCCGATTCGCCCAACATCAGAACCGTCGTCTTGCTCGGCGCCACGGCCTCGACCACGTCGTAGATGCGTCGCATCCGCGGGTCGGAGCCGATGATGTTATCCAGTCCGTAGCGCTGCTCAAGCTGGCGACGCAGGTTGGCGTTCTCAGCCAGCAGGACTTGTTGGCGAATCGCCTTCTCCACGGCGATGCGCAGCTCGTCGTCCACCACCGGCTTGGTCAGATAGTCGATGGCCCCTGTGCGAATGGCCTGGACGGCCGCCTCGATTGTTCCATATCCGGTGATGGCCAGCGGCACGATACTCGGATGCCGCTTGCGCAAGGTCTTGATCAGCTCAAGGCCGGACATGGCCGGCATCGACATGTCAAGAATCAACACCGCAAAGGGATTCGGCGCCATGCCGCCGACGGCTCGCTGGGCATCGTCGATGGCCGCCAGGGCCTCCTCGCCACTGTTGACGGCTGAGGTATCGTAGCCGACGTCGGACAGAAGCTCTGCGATCGACTCGGCGACGATCGAATCATCATCCACGATCATTACTCTCGGTCGAGCAACACTCATCGGTGAAACAACCTCGACACCGGCGTCATTGCGTCTTGGGCCGTGCGCAGCTTCGCCCAGATCGGCTCCCCAGCGATCGCCGCGCCACCGTCATCGAACTGTTCGAGCAGATGCAAGGCGAGCCACAGGCAGCGCAATGAACCATCCATCAAGGAATCGAGTTCGTGAGCGAATTGCCCCAGAGGCAGCGCGGCTCCGGCAGTGGCACTCGCGGTGAGGTGCTGATCTTCGGACGCTGCATCGACCCCAACCATGGTTAGGAGTCTGATCGACGTGGCGCAACCCCTTCTGAAGCCACATGTTGCGTTTTCACAACGTGCTTCTCGGACCGCTTCTCCCAAATTGCACCAGCGGCAGTGCCCCCCAGCGCGGCCCACCTCATAAATCCCCTATCTTGTCACGAGAAATCGAATCAAATCCTTGAAAGCACGACATTTGCGCTTGGCGGCGGGTCGAGGTTACCGTACTCTGTCACCACAGTCGGCTTGTCGAGGAAGGCTTTGGAGGAGAAGCCGTCCGACAAGCCGTCTGTTGTTTTGCCCGATTCGATTCAAGGTGTTGGCTTGTCAGCGGTAAACGATCGGGCGACCGGAGAGCCCGGTGAGCTCCTTGATCATGGTCATCGCTCCAAAGCCGCAGATCGCGAATGCGCCGAGCCACGCCGCTTGCATCTTGTAATCCAGCGCGAACAGCCATGCTGCGCCGTACAGCGCCTGCCACATCGCGCCGTATCGTTTGAGTTTTTCGGCGGCAACGCTTCCCGACACGGCGCTGAGCTTCCACTGGGCGACGAGAACAAACGCCAATACAGCCGCCACCGGCCAGACCGCCGCCCGGACCGGGATCGCCTGCGGCCAGAGACCTTGTCGCCACACGCCAACCGCGACGATCAGTGCGGACCAAAACAGCCAACCGAGAACCATTGCCGCTACGCTGCGACGAGTCAATCGAGGTCGCTTGTCCTCAAGGATGTGAACGGCGGTGGCGATAGCCATCGCGTGGGTCATCACCAGCCACACTGGAAGGGTGAAGCTCAGCCGCGCGTTGGGAATGAGCATGTGCGCGGCATTGATCAACCCGATGGTCACCAACCCAACTGCCGGGATGTATTTGCCGGCGGCGTTATAGAAGAGGATTCCCGCAGCGACGAGCAACGTTATCCAAAGCGCTAGCGTGCCGAAGGCCGCGCCGGCAAGCACGGCGATGATCAGCGCGCCAACCGTCATCACGATGGCCTGACCGAGCTTGATCCGTCCCGCGGGTATCGGCCGATGGGGGCTGAACGTGCTGTCATGTCTTACGTCCAGCACATCGTTGAGCGATGCGCCGTATGCGAACAGGCCGATTGCCACCACCGCCCCCGCCAGCAGCGCCGCCGCCAGGTGCCTCGGCGCGTCCCCTACTGCCAGAACCTCGCTGCCTTGGGCGCGGGAGAGCAGAATCACGAACCACACATCGCTCACCGCGCCGAACGCCATCGTCAGCCGTGTGAGTCGAATTGCCGTGATCAGCTTAAGGAACAGCGCTCGCACAGCCTCCATCCTACCCGCCTGGCCTCGACGCCATTGATCGAACGGGCGCTACGTCGTACCATGCCTCGCCCCCAAGCATGGATCTTGTCACACCACATCAGCCGGATGTATACAGAGTTAAAGCCTAACGTCAGCGCTGCGGGGCTGCGCGTCGGCGTGGCTGTCAGCCGCTACCACGCCGAGATCACCGCCGCTTTGCGTGATGCGGCGATCAAGCAATTCACCGAGGCCGGCGGCGCCGAGGATGATCTGCGCATCGTGTCCGCCCCGGGTGCGTTCGAGTTGATCGCAGTCTGCCAGGCCCTGGCCATGGTCGCCGATACCGATGCAATTGTGGCCATCGGCTGCGTGATCTCCGGCGAAACGATGCACGATCGGTACATCGCAGCGGCCGTCGCCCACGGGCTGAGCATGATCACGGTACAGAGGGGCGTTCCGGTGACGTTCGGCGTGTTGACCTGCCAGAATGTCGATCAGGCCAAAGCCCGCGCCGGGGGCGACAAGGGCAACAAGGGCGCCCAGGCCATGGCCGCGGCGATCGAAACCGCTCACACTGTCAGGACTCTCCACGAAATGGAGGCGCGTTGCTGAGATGCGCTCGCCGCGCGACATTCGCCGCTGTGCCCTGCAAGTGCTGTACCAACTCGACGCCGGCCAGGAGGAATCGTCCGACACGATACGCGAATCGCTCAAGGATTCGCCCGGCAGCACGGAAGTCCATGAGAGGGGGTTTGAGCTGGCCCATCTCGCGTGGGCCCTGCGCCAGGAGGCCGATGCCGCAGTCGCCGCCATTGCTCCCGACTGGCCGACGTATCGCCAGCCGGTCGTCGATCGCAGCATTCTTCGGCTGGCGTACTATGAGATGACCGCTACCGACACCCCGCCCAAAGTCGCGATCAACGAAGCCGTGCTCCTGGCCAAGGAGTTCAGCACCGAGAAGTCGCCGCTGTTCATCAACGGCGTCCTGGACAAGATCTACAAGTCACGCGTCCGGGATCAGCCGGCGACCGAGAAGATAGGCGGGAGTGACGGTTCTGCGTAGGCTATGGGTGTGTTCGCTTCCACCGTCAGCGCGATTCGCAAAGGCCTCGCTCGAACTCGTGAAGCGTTGGGCGGATCGCTGCGGAGTATGCTGCTCGGCCGGCGCCTCAGCGAAGAGCTGATTGACGAGATCGAAGCCCGCCTGATTGCCGCCGACACGGGAGTGGCCGCAACGACGGTAATCATCGACCAGTTGCGCGAAGCCTACCGCGCTGGCAACACCACCAGAGGCGACGACGCACTGGAGTCTCTCAAGGGCCAGCTCAAGGCTCGCCTGGCCGGCGCAGATCGCAGCCTCGCGGTCGCAGCAGTGAAGCCGACCGTGATCCTGATCGCCGGTGTCAACGGCTCCGGCAAGACCACCTCGGTGGCGAAGATCGCCAAGTCATTCACCAACGATGGGCACAGCGTTCTGCTCGCCGCGGCCGATACATTCCGCGCCGCGGCCGTGGCTCAACTGAGCATCTGGGCCGAGCGGCTGGGTGTTGACATCGTCAGCGGCGCCCCCGGCGCGGATCCCGCTGCGGTGGTCTTCGATGCCGCGGATGCGGCGTTGGCGCGCGGCGTCGATGTCCTGCTGATCGACACAGGCGGCAGGCTGCACACCCAGGCAAACCTCATGCGGCAGCTCACGAAGATTCGTGATGTCGCCGCGAAGAGAATCCCGGGGGCGCCGCACGAGGTGCTGCTGGTGCTCGACGCCACCGCGGGGCAGAACGCGATCGCCCAGGCCGAGGTCTTCACCAAGGCCATCGACATCACGGGCATCTTCCTCGCCAAGCTCGACGGCACGGCCAAAGGCGGGATAGTTGTGGCGATCCACGACGCGCTCGGCATCCCGGTCAAGCTCATCGGCCTCGGCGAAACGCCGGATGATGTTGAGGTGTTCGACCCGGACGCCTTCATCGACGCGATGTTCGCAGAGTAGCTCACCCTGCAACATCGCGCCGTCGCGTAGCCCGGCTCAAGTGTGCTGGCTCACAGTGCGGCGCTTCGCGAAAGATGGAAAAATCCAACGAAAATGGTACCCGAGGACCTCGTCGCCACGTATTAGAATCCACCGATATGGTTTCTTTCCCGCAAATTTGGTAGTGAATGTGAGACGGCCTTCCAGCCAATCTCGAAGGAAGGCGCGCAGCCGATTGTCGAAATCGTTCTGGTCAAGGCAGTCGTCCAAGTCAAGTTTCCAAAAGGCAACAGCAGGCGAGGGCGGCCCCGCATCCGCGCCTGGCCCCCAGTCACCAAACCCTATGGTCAGATCCAAGAGCGAGGGATCCGTGCGTCGTACTTCGCAAATGACGCCACACCCCAGCTCCGGCTTCATGTATTCGGACAGCCGGAATCTCGTTCGCGACAGGTCAATTGAGGTACCCCTTTGCGCTTCGAGTTCCTCCTCGATGGCCTCGTAGACGCTCCGATTGAATACGCTGAGCTTCTCTTTTTCGGCTTCTGAGAGCCCTTGCATTTCAGATCCCATCCGGAGGCAGTACCCCCTACAGTGCGATGGATCATAGCCTCGCCCGGAAGGGCGACGTGCAGAGTGTGCTTCGATCACGCTTCCCCGCAGCCTGCCGGCACGCGGCCATTGCCAAGAGCAGTCCAGTTGTGACGCGCCCCCTCCGCCCGTATGATCCGCGGCGTGGTGGATGACGGCAGTGCATTGAGCCGAGAGCTGAATCGTTTCGGCGATCCCATCAACTCGCTGCGAGTGCTTGTGCTGCTGGGCGGGCTCGCAATCGCATCAGCGCCGGCCGCAGCCCAACAAGTCATTCCGATCACCGGCGACCAGTTGAGCGGATTCGTGCTGCCGATCGAGCCAGTGGCTGGCGATATCCGCCTGGAAGCGCTGCGCGCGTGGGCATGGGACGTGGACGACACCAAGCGACTGCTGCTGCAGGGCGAGGTGAAAGTCCATATCGGTCGCCACACGTTCGACTCCGACGCGGCGGTGGTGTGGATCAACCGAATCCCAACCGCTGAGGGGTTGATCAACCAGATCGCGGTGTACTTCGACCATGTTGACGATCCCGCCAAACGGGCCGGGCTCGGCGTGAGCGGCCGGCAGTTGCTCATGACGGCCAGCGCCCGCGGAGCCGTGGAGCTGAACGTCGCTCTGCTCGACCGGCAGCAGCCGAGGCGCAGCAGCTTCGTTGACCAGGCCCAGCGCCGGCTGGGGGAATACCTCCAGCGACTCCTGGCCCAGCCGCCCCCGCTGGAAGGGCGACCGCAGATCGAGGCGGCCGCGCCCGTGGAACCGCCACGCCCGACACCCGGGGGCCCGATCGCCGGCCAGGAGCTTCTCTTGCCGACCGAGATCACCCTTCCCCCGCAGCTGATGACCACGCCGCCGCTGTTTGTGCCCCAAGGCACGGTGCGGTTCTCTGCCGATCGCACGACCGTCACCACCGGCGAAGACGAGAACATCACCATCGCTATCGGTTCAATCGTGGTGCAGTATATCGCCGACCAGGGCGACGACCGCTGGTCTGAGCTGACGATCTGGGCTGACCGTGCGGTGGTGTTCAGCGATCCCGGTTCGATCGAAGAGATGTTGGGCGGGCAGATGACCGCGGAGTCGATCCGAGGCATTTATCTGGAGGGCAACGTGGTCGCAACCGCCGACGAAGGCGAGTACACCATACGCGCCCCGCAGGTGTATTACGATTTTCGTACCAATCAGGCGATCATGCTCGAGGCGGTGCTGCGCACGTATGCGCGGGAGTTACGCGGACCGCTCTATGCCCGGGCGCAGGAGATGCGCCAGATCGCCGCCAACCAATGGACGGCCAGGCGGGTGCGGGTGTCAACCAGCGAGTTTTTCATGCCGCACCTAGCGATCGGCGCCAGCCGGATCACCATCACCCGCCGACCCTCTACACAGGATCCCGATCAGGTCGAGACCCATCTGGACGCCCGGCACGCCACCCTTCAAGCCGGGGGCATCCCGTTCCTCTACTTTCCGCGGTTCGCCGGAACGATCGACGACATCCCGCTGCGAAGCATCGATGTCGGCTCCCGAGACAATGATGGCGTGCGCATCAGAACAAAATGGAATCCCTTCTCGCTGCTGGGCATCGAACCGCCCGAAGGCATTGAGGCTGATCTTCGCCTCGACCATTTCACGAAGCGGGGCTCCGGCGGCGGTCTCGACCTGTCCTACAACCTCGGCACAACGCAGGGCGCCGTAGAACTGTATGGCCTGCTTGACGACGGCGTCGATCGTACCTCGTCGGGGTTGGAGGTGAACCAGGATGATGCGTACCGGGGGGTCGCCCTTTGGGAACACAGGGTACAACTCAATCGGAACTGGACCCTGCAGGCTGAGGCAGCGTGGATCAGCGATGAATCCTTCATCACAACCTGGCATGAGAACGATTTCGCGAGAAGACGCGAATACCAAACCAGCGCCTATCTCAAGCACCGCAAGGGTAACGCCGCGCTGACGCTACTGGCCAAGTACGATTTGAACGACTTCATCTCCAACAGCTATCTGCTCGCCAGCCGGCAATACCAGGTCAACAAGCTGCCGGAGCTGACCTATCGCCGCTACGGTGATTCGTTGTTTGGCGATCGGATCACCTACTCCGGCGAAACCCGTGTGAGTCGCCTGCAATTCAGCTTCGAGCGCAGCACGCCGCGCGAGCTGGGCGTTCCCGGCGCGGCCTTCGGACTCGGTAACGACGATCGGATCAGCGATGCCCTTCGGGCACAAGGCTTGGTCAGCTCGTTCGTGAATCGGTTCGACACTCGACATGAGCTGGCGCTACCGCTGGCGTGGGGCGTCTTGAAGGTGGTCCCATTTGTCGTAGGCCGGCTCACCGCGTACGACAAGGACTTCGACGAGTTCTCCTCATCCTCACAGGCGGATCAGGCGCGCTTGTTCGGTGCGGCCGGCGTGCGCCTCAACACCCAGTTCCAGCGAATCGACAACAGCGTCGAGAACCGCCTGTTCGATCTGCATCGTCTACGGCACCTCGTCGAGCCGAGGATGGCGCTGTGGTACGGATCTAGCGATGTGAGTGAAACAGACTTGCCCGTCTACGACGAGGCGGTGGAGTCGATCGGAACAGGTGCGATCGCGGAGCTGGGCCTGCGCAACACCTGGCAGACACAGCGTGGCGGGCCCGGCCGATGGCGCTCGGTGGATGTGCTCACCTTCGATGCCGCCGTGGTGCTCAACTCAAACGATGCCAACACTGAATCACCCGCTCCACAATTCTTCGAGTATCGTCCAGAGTATTCGCAGTTCGGCGACCATGTCTATACGTCCATGATCTGGCTTCTTAGCGACCACCTTTCGGTCGTCGGCGAAACCACGTACGACCTGGATAACAGCATCGTGGCCCGTGGATCGATCGGAGCCGAGCTGCGCCACTCGCCGTTGCTTTCCACGTCTGTTGAATACCGTTTCCTCAACGCCAGCAGCAATGAACTGCTCGAGCTCGGCTGGACCTACCGGTTGACACCGAAGTACAGCATGTCGCTGTCACCGCAATGGGATTTCCGTCGGGACGAATTCCGCGCCGTGAGTCTCCGCGTTACCCGCCGATTCCCCGATTTCGACCTGACCGTCCAGATCCGGCGCGACGAGATCCGCGACGACACGTCGATCGGCGCGTCGATCGGCCTGGTTGAGTTCTGAATATCCCGGAAGATTCACCACGGAGGACACAGAGGACACAGAGAAGAGGCAGAATCTGATCACACAACGCGCTGGCCTCGATCTAGGTCGGCGCAGTGCGCGCTGCTCGGGCAGCGGCCCCACCTCAGCATATCTTCCTCTGTGGCAACCCTCTGTGTTCTGGGCGCCTCACGGGTGATAAATGATCCGGGATAGGGTTTGAGTCTTGAGGCTTGAGCGGTTCCGCCAGCTGCTGGGGCATCAGGAATCAAAGTACCTTCCCCAGAGGACGCGTAAGCGGTCTATCTCGCCGCGTGGAATCTTGCTCTTGTCCGACCAGATCGCCAGGCGCAGCGCGTCGTGTGCGGGGCTGGGTTCGTCACCCAGCAGCCCAACGTTATGCAGCGCCGCACTGAGCAGTTCGATTGACGATTCAGTCGCCTTGGTGAGGTTCGCGATGATTTCGGTGAGAAGTGACGCTTCATCGACGGAATCGTCGCGCCGTCGCCAGCAGTCATAGTCAGTTGGTAACGCGACCAATGCGTAGGCGATCTCCGCCTCGCGGGCCAGGCGTGCTTCGGGAAGCGCCGTCATCCCGATCAGGTCGCCGCCCCACTGCCGGTGCATATTGGACTCGGCCCGGGTCGAGAAGCTCGGCCCTTCCATGCACACGTAGGTTCCCGAGCAATGTATGGTCACGCCGCCGAGCTTTGCCGCAGCCGCAATCAGCCACCGACGCATCACGGGACAAAACGGCTCGGCAAACTCAACATGCACCGCGGCATGCTCGAAGAAAGTCCGTTCTCGACCCGCGGTGCGGTCGATGAGTTGATCGCAGATCACCAGATCCCCAGGGGCGACCTCTTGGCGAAGTGAACCTGCCGCACCAAACGCTACGATGTGCGTGCATCCGAGCGACTTGAGGGCAAAGATATTCGCGCGGTAGGGGATGGCTGCGGGGTTGAGCAGGTGACCCTCGCCGTGACGCGACAACAATGCAATCGACACATCACCGCAACAGCCGGTGATGATGGGGTCGCTGGGCCGGCCGAACGGCGTATCGCATACGATCGACTTGGCGCCTTGCGGATCGACACCACTGAGCAGCGTTTCTTCCAACCCGGTGCCGCCGATGATGCCGATTCGGATCTCAGAGGCCATGCGGTGCATCGTACCGCGTGCCGGACGGGCCAGCCTTACTCCGCGGTACTCGGCGACGCCAACCGCCACAACTCGATGATCTGATGCACCGTCAGTGCTCCGGGTCGCAGGTCGGGCGTGACGCCTGCGGGCCAATGCGAGACGTTGCGGCCGATGATCTTCCCCAACTGCTTGCGCCGCTTGCTGAAGAATCTGGTGACGAAGCGCGCGAAGCCACCGGGATCGTCGATCCCATGGTCCGGTCGGGGGCAAACGGCGATCATCATGCTGGTAACCTTCGGAGCAGGCCAGAAGCACGTCGGCTTGACCACTGCAAGGCGACGAATCTCGGCCAGCGCTCGCACGATGACCGTCAGCGGTCCATATTCCTTTGTGTGCGGCTGGGCGAGCATACGATCAGCGACCTCCTTCTGGATCGTGACAAACTGCCCCAGGCACTGCGGATGTTGGATCAACAGCACGCAGATCAGGGTGCTGGCCACCTGAAACGGCAGATTGGCCACGAGGTTGAACAGGCGGCCGCCCAGCGCTTCGCCCACCGCCGGGTTCAACGCCCGGTGACGCAGCAGACAATCACCGCAGATCAGGCGAACGCGCGGGCCGAATCGATCAGCGATGATCGCAGCCAGATTGCGATCAACCTCACAAGCGATGACCTCGGCGCCGCGATCGAGCAGCGCTTCGGTCAAGGCGCCGGTCCCGGGGCCAACTTCCAGCACCACATCGCCCGGCTGTACCCCAGCTGCGTGGACAAGCCTGGCGACCTGGTTCTTGTCGTGAAGAAAATGTTGCCCCAGACGGTGCTTCGGCCGAATGCCTCGTTCGGCGAGAACAGCGCGGATTTCAGACAGCGTCTGCATGCGCGCGGCCCGACGGCGAGGCAAGGTGAGCCCGCGAAACACAAAGCGCGGAGGCAAGCCACGCAGCTAAACAGACGTTTATCCCTTGGACGCTCATGCCGTCACGCCTTGCCCAGATACTCACCGGTCTCGGGATTGATCCGCACGACCTGACCGTTTTCGATGAACGGCGGCACACGGACCCGAGCCCCGGTTTCGAGCGTCGCTTCCTTGAGCTGGTTGGTTGCGGTCGAGCCCTTGGGCTGCGGTGCGGTCTCGGTCACCATCAGCTCGACGGCGGCCGGCAACTCGAGACCCAACGGCTTGTCGCGAAACAGCAGCACCGCACACTCTGCATTCTCCTTCAGCCACTGGCTCTGCTGGGGCGGGATGATGTCGTTGCCGACCTCGATCTGATCGTACGTCTGGCTGTCCATGAACACGAACGGGCCGTTGCCCCGCCCGCCCGCATCATAAAGATATTGCAACTGACGCCGGTCAATGCTCACGTCTTCGAATCGATCCGCGGAATTGAGCCGGTTGGTCTTGATGGTGCCGGTCTGAATGTTCTTCATCTTGGCCTGGATGTAGGCCGGCCCCTTGCCCGGCTTGACATGCTCCGTTTCCAGGACAACGTGTAGCTGACCCTCATACATCAGTGCCTGACCGCGCTTGATCTCCGTTGCTCGTATCGGCATGGGCAAAGCTCCATTGCTGGACGTTAACGGGCCGTGGCTTCAGCCCGCACCTCACGAAGAACGGTCACCTTGATCTCGCCTGGGAAGGTCATTTCCTGCTCGACCCTCGCAGCAATGCGGCGCGCCATGGCGAAGGCCTCGGCATCGTCGGCTTTCTTGGCATCGACGATGACGCGGACCTCGCGGCCGGCTTGAATCGCATGGGCCTCCTTGACATACGGCTGCTCCTTGGCGATGGCTTCGAGCTGCTCCAGCCGCTTGATGTACATCTCCATCGAATCGCGGCGGGCTCCCGGGCGAGCCCCGCTGATGGCGTCGGCGGCCGACACGATCGGCGTATATGGCGTCGTGGGGTCGATGTCGCCGTGGTGTCCGCCGATCGCATTGAGCACCGCCTCGGACTTCTCGCCGTGCTTCCGCACGAACTCCATGCCAATGGCGGGATGGCCGCCCTCCATCTCATGGTCCATCGCCTTGCCAATGTCGTGCAGGTATCCCGCCCGCCGGGCGATGCCCCCATTGAGCCCGAGCTGATCGGCGATCATCTGGCTGAGGTAGGCGACCTCGATCGAGTGCTTCAGTACGTTCTGCCCATAGCTGGTTCGGAAATGGAGCTTGCCCATCGCCTCAACGATCTTGGGATGCAGGCCGCGGATGTTCGCTTCGATCAATGCGTCTTGCCCATGCTTGAGAATACGCTCACCCATTTCCTTGGTGGCCCGCTCGACAACCTCCTCGATCCGGGCCGGGTGGACACGGCCATCGGCGATGAGCGTCTGCAGCGATTCTGCGGCAATGGTTCGACGAATCGGATCGAAGCAGGAGACGGCGATCACACCGGGTGTGTCGTCCACCAGGATATCAACACCGGTGGCCCGCTCGAGGGTACGGATGTTTCGACCTTCCCGCCCAATGATACGACCCTTCATGTCGTCCGACGGGATGCGGACCGAGCGCACCGTCGAGTCAACTACGTGCTCGGCGGCGTAGCGCTGAACGGCCATAAGAGTGATCTCCCGGCTGCGCTGTCGAGCCTGAGTCTCGGCTTCCTCCAGAATCTTCTGGGTCAGCATATTGGCTTCATGCTCGGACTCCTCGCGGACCTCGTTGAAGAACCGCGCCTTGGCCTCCTCCTCGGTCATGCCTGAGACGTCTTGTAGCCGCTGCTTGACCTCCTCCTTGGCCTGGTCGAGCTGCTGGCGTGCCTCGTCGAGCTTGGCCTCAATGCGCTTGGTCCCCGCCTCCCGCTGGTCGAGCTTCGTCTCGCGGTCGGTGATCTTTTCGAGCTTCCTCTCGAGGTTATCCTCCCGTTTAGCCAGCCGAGCCTGATTCTGCCGAATCTCGGCGACGGTCTCGGCCACCTCCCGGTCCAGGGCCTCGCGTCGCTGCCTTGCCTTCTTTTCCGCTTCCAGCTCGACCCGCTGCTTGGCGGCATCAGCCTCAGCGGCGGCGGCCCGAACCAGCTGCTCGGCATCCTTCTTCGCCCGACGCATGGTGTTGCCCGGAATCATGCCGAACAACACCCAGCCGAGGAACAAGCCACCGATCGCAGCGGCGATGGCGGCGAGCCACGAAGCAAGCGGCGAAACTGCCAGAAAAACCACAGGCACGTCAACCTCGAATCGGTTGTCGGCCCGCTCCGCTTCGAACCCCATCTATAGTGCGCCTCAGGGCGCACCGGACGGGCAACACGAGCGACGACATGGATCGAACCAACGCTATCCGCGCTACAGTGGGGACTGCCTCACGATCGCCGGGCCGCGGGCGGGCGGCCCCGGCAAGAGCAGGATCCTGTGGTGCGGGAATCTCAACATCACGTCGGTTTCAATCGCAATGAAGCAAAGGTCAATCTATCAGCCGCCGATCGATAGCCGGCGCCTGCCGACGTCGCCCTCGACGCCGGGTAAAAACAATGTCGCCCCTGTCGCTGTGGAGCGGGCCGTAGGAAAAACCAACCTCCGGCGAGCGCGTCGCCCACCGAATGTCCCCTACACGCGAACGACCGTATTGTCCAATCGAGACTATTATCGTCCACTCGACCCCACCGTGTCAAGTTCAACGGCCCATTCGGCCTGAACTTGAGGATTTCTTCGGCCTCCAGCGGCGGATCGCTGAGTATGCCCGCTTTCTTGAACTGGCTCCTGCGGTTGGTCCCCACGAATCCCATCTGTATGCGCCTGGTCCAGGGCGGATCGCGGCGCCGCCGCCACCTGTTGATCCGATCAGGCTACCTCGCCGTCATGATCGTGATTCTGCTGTTCGCGATGCTCAGCAACCTCCAGGGCGCGCCGTCCGTGCGAGAGCTCGCCGTGGGAGCGGCCAAGACCTTCACGCTCATCAGCTATCTCCAGATCGGACTGATCTGTCTGCTCACTCCGATTTTCATGGCCGGCGCGATTGCTCAGGAGGCCAACCCGCGCACCTGGGACATCCTGCTCACCACCCCGCTGAACAACCTTCAGATCGTGCTGGGCAATTTATTCGGCAGGTTGTTCTTCATCCTCGCGCTGCTG
>JADFFQ010000053.1 GCA_022568135.1 Planctomycetota bacterium
GCCCGTGCGTGTAGGCATAATGATTGACGGTCTGGCCAAGCAGCGTGATTTCGATCACACCAAGATCGGCGAGGCGCTTGCACTCGTCGACGATGTGATCCGGCGGCCGGTGCACCTCGGCTCCGCGAGTGTAGGGAACCACGCAATAGGTGCAGAACTTGTTGCAGCCGCGAGTGATTCTGACATAAGCGCTGCGACCGCCGGCCGAGGCACGATCCGGGTCGAACGATCGGGAGAGGTCGAGCAATTCGAGATTGTCCTCGGCGGCGGCGAGGGTGGCCCAACGGCGGGTCTTGTTTCCTTGCAGCGCGACGCGATCCGCCAGATCGACCGCCTCCGTCTTCATCGCGTTGTCGATGAGCATGGGCAGGTTGTCGAGCTCGCCCGGCCCGCACATCAGATCGATCTGCGGGTACTTTCGTAACATCGCCGAGCCTTCGCGCTCGGCGAGGCAGCCGATGACGCCGAGAATGACTTTGTGCCCGCGCTTTTTCCACACTCCTATTCGCCCCACGCGGCTGAGCACCTTGTTCTCCGCCTGTTCGCGGACCGAGCAGGTGTTGTACAGCACCACGGCCGCTGACGTCGGATCGTCCGTGAACTCATACCCCAGCGCCGCCAGCTGCCCCCGTACCAGCTCGCTGTCCAGCTCGTTCATCTGGCAGCCGAAGGTCTCAAGGTAGACGGTCCGGGCAACGGCTCCGGTAGGCGGATGTTCAGTGCTCATAGGTGCTACATCCTATCGCAGTCATGCGCGTCATAGCCCCACAGGCATATGAGGGTCGGATCGACAGCCCGGCGAAAATCCATCCGCGGCGAGCACCCGGCTCATGGAAAGGTGACCCGGGCGGCCCCTCGACGTGCCCAGCCCCCAAGCCCAGGCCCAGGCAATTCGACCGGGCGATGTTGTGGGCGAGCACGTTTGTCGTGATCGCCTTGGCGTTGTTGGCCAAGTACGTTGGGTTCCTGATCGGTAATACCACCCCGCAACGGCTGCCGATAGAACGGCCGGTTCAGCAACGATTGCCCCGCGGACACGGTGGACGCGGCTTGGCGGCCCTATTTCGAAACCCTCCGCTGCGCTGTGGAGATAGCGGGTTACCAGGCTACCATTGGACTCGATCAGGAGACCGACTGATGAGAATCGCGCCCGCGAGCATCGCTATGGCACTTGGGATCGCCCTGGCGGCCTGCCAGACGACGGGACCACCACCGGTGCGCACGACAGGGGACGTGACGGCCCAGCCCAGCGCTGCCGCGGAGACATTCACCGCCGAAGGCCCGACGGCCGTGTTGTGGGTCAAGGGCCTGGCCTGCCCGGGCTGCATTGTCAACGTCGAGAGGCAATTGAACGCTATCGACGGTGTCGAGCACTTCGAGGTTGACCTGGCCAGCGGTCGGGTGGACATCGCCCTGTCGGCCGAAAACCCCGCAAGCAGACAACAACTGCGAGATGCGATCGACAAAAGCGGCTTTACGCTCGATCGCATCGAGGCGCCGTGAAGGTGACGCCGCGCTGGGCGACACCGCGGGGTGGGCGGTGATGTTGTCTCGCTTCCAGCTAGCGATCGTGTTGGGCGTAGGCGCCTTTGCCACGACCGCTTCAAGCCACGCCCAGGCGCCGATCAACTCCAACGTCGCGTTGCAGCCGTCCACCGGCGGCGTCATCATCCGGCAGCAGCTTCGTTACTTCGAGGCCGGCGAGGTGAAGGCATTCGTGGTACCCACGACGATCCTCTACGGACTGCGGGACGACTTGACCCTTCTGCTGACAACGCCGTTGGTCTTTCGGGAAGTCAAGGTCCCCACGACCGGCGAAACCCGCCGAGACAGCGGCGTGGCCGATCTCACCTTCCTCACGAAGTTTCGAGTCTTCCGCGACGACTTCGGACCCACCGATACCCGACGGCTTAGCCTGCTAGGCGGGCTGGAAATCCGAAGCGGTGACAGCGGGTTCACAAGCGATTCGTACGACCCGATCTTTGGCGGCGTCTTCACGCACGCCGAGGGCCGACACGCCTTTGATGCGGACCTGCTTTGGAAGTTCAACACGGCCGGCGGCGCAGCCCGAGCCGACCAGATGAAATACGATGTCGCCTATCTCTATCGGCTGGCTCCAGACCAATACACGTCCAGTAAACTGACGGCGCTGTTCGGTGTCCTGGAGCTGAACGGCCAGTATGACATGAACGGTGATCACGAGCTGTTCGTTTCGCCGGGGATCTCCTACGTGACCAAGCGCTGGACTCTCGAGGGGACCATCCAGCTTCCCATCTTGCAGGAACTTGACCATCGATTGGCGAGGGATTTTGTCGTCGGCCTGAGCTTTCGTATCCGGTTCTGACTCCCCCAGCCTCATCGGTCAGGCGGAAGGTGGGCCGGCCGTTGGCAACCTTTGGGGCCGCGAAGGTCGCTCGGTCCAGCCCGCCCCAGAGCACCGGCCGGCGCGCTGCCGCCGCCGCCCGGAGGAGGCGATCGAAGGTCCAAAACTGACGCCGGCCGCGACGGATGAGCCGATATGCCGGGGGTGATACGGGCCGGGCACGGGTTGATTCTGCTGGTTGTGGCGCTGTTGACGTTCGGCGTGGTGATGGTCAACTCCGCTGGGCTGACGATCGACCCCGAGCGTCAGATCGACTTGCGAGATGTGCTGCTGGGCCGGCCGACCATCCTCGCCGGCCTGGCGGTGGCGATGATGCTCGTGGGTTCGCGGGTCCCTCTGGATCGGCTGTACCGTGCCCGTGGGATCGCTTCGCCCTTGCCGTGGCTCGCCCTGGCAATAGTGGCCCTGCTCCTGGCGGTGCATCTGCCGGGAATCGGACTGGAGATCAACGGGGCCCGGCGGTGGATCAACCTCGGGCCGATCAGCTTCCAACCCAGCGAAGTGGCGAAATGGGGCGTGCTGCTGATCCTGGCCGGGTACGCGGCGCGGCGGGCCAGCGAAATGGGGCAGTTCATGCGCGGATTTGTGCAGCCGATGGCGTTCGTCGCGCTTCTGTGCGCATTGATCGCGACTGAAGACCTCGGCACAGCAGTGCTCATCGGGGCCGCGAGCGTCGGCGTGCTGCTGGCCGGCGGAGCAAAAGTCCTTCACGCCGCTGTACTGGCGCCACCGGCCGTGCTCGCGTTCGTTGCGGCAGTGCTGAGCAATCCCTATCGACTCGACCGACTGCGCGCGTTCGTTGATCCGTATCAGGATCCCCAGGGCATCGGCTACCACATGATTCAATCGATGGCGACGGTGGCCGGGGGCGGTGTCCCCGGGCGAGGCCTTGGCAACAGCGTGCAGAAGTTCGGCTACCTGCCGCAAGACACCAACGACTTCATCTTCGCCATCATCTGCGAAGAGCTGGGGCTCATTGGCGCCGCGGTGATCATCTGCCTCTTCTGCACGTTGCTGTTGTGCGGTCTGTCGATCATCCGCAGAGTGGAGCCCGCCTCCGGCGGGGCCAATCGCCTGCTGGGTTTGGGGATCCTGTTGACGATCGGCCTCCAGGCGGTGATCAACATGGCGGTGGTGACCGGGTTGGCTCCCACCAAAGGCATCGCCCTGCCGTTGGTCTCCGCCGGCGGCACGGGATGGGTGCTGACGGCATTTTCCATTGGGCTGCTGGTGTCAATGGACCGGGCCATCGCCAGCAGCAAGCCGCGGCCGGCATTCTGGGGCCGTCAACCGGTGCCGTGCAGCATCGATGCAGCGTCGCGGGGCGCGGTAAACTTGAGGCAGGCTTCTCTGTGAGTCGCAGGATGCTTCCATGGCTCACACGCTATCGGGCCTTCGCACGATGGCTCATTCGATCAGTTCCTGATCAAACAGGACTTGTGCGTGTGCAAATG
The DNA here is from genome assembly GCA_022568135.1 of Planctomycetota bacterium. Lineage (GTDB taxonomy): Bacteria > Planctomycetota > Phycisphaerae > Phycisphaerales > SM1A02 > JADFFQ01. The sequence continues at coordinate 3,838 of JADFFQ010000053.1, forward strand.
CCATGCGTGTTGACTGCGCTGCACCTTCTCGAACCCGCCGAAGAAGCTCGAGGTGAGTGGTGTCTGGTGCTCTATCTGGCCACGGTCGAGAAACGTTTCGAGCTGGTGTGCCGTAACTACCTTCGCATCAGCGTAGTTCACGCACGTTCGTTGTTTTACGAACGGATGGTCTCCGGGCTGAAGCAGGCACGCCTGATCCTTGTACTCAGCCCATGTCGTCAGATTGACGATCAACACATTCTCGGGGTCGATGCTCGGTTCAGAGAGAACGATCCAAAGATGCGAGTCGAGGCTGGACCCCGGCTCAGGGATCAGGAACGTCTCCCCTCCCTTCAACTGGATCACCCTGAAAAGAAGCGGTCGAAGGCGGCCGCGTCACTGGCCTCTTGAATGATCGCGTGCTTGTCGGCGGAGCGCCCAACGGCGTCGAGGATATCCTCCAAGGGTATCGGTCTGGATGACCTTTCCTGCGGCTTGTTCCGCCTCCACTCCTCAAACTGATGCGTTATGTCGACCATGGCCCACTCGTCATCCGATTCGTACCGCCTGGAAATCTCTTGCAACTTCGCGATTTCGTACCGGGATAATTTGCCGTTGCCTGGGTCACCCCTCAGTTAAACGTCAAAACGCGCCCTTTCGATGAATTCATCCCAATGTCGTGCGTCGATATGCTGCCCTTTGATGAGATCGAGAACACCGCTGAGCACGGTCCCTCGATCCATCGCAACGACGCGATCACCTGTGATCGGCCGTGCGGTTTCTTTCAAGCTCTCTCGATCAGCGATATACAGGAGCTTCAAGAGCCGCATGTAATTCATCCTGTTCCCGCTCTCCAAGCGAAGGAGTACCGCCGCAGCCTGAATCGCCTTTGCAACGTCCAAGCGGAAAACCATGGCAACGCCCTCTTGACTTCGACCGCTCACTCTGGCTAGGAAGCTTCCTAGTAGGCTATCGGAGCATTATAGCTGACACTTTGTTAGAGGTCTGTTCGGTACCTCCAATTTCGCTGGGATTTCAGATTGACGGACCACGGCCCCACACCGCCCACGCAGACCTTTCTCTTTGCCGGGGGCGGATCAGGCGGACACCTCAGCCCGGCCCTAGCCATTGCCGAGCGGATCGGCGAGCTGGAGCCATCCGCGCGATCACTGTTCGTCTGCTCTCGTCGAGAGATCGACGCGACAATGCTGTTGGAGGCGAAGGTCTGCTTCGAGCCGATCCCTGCCTCACCCTTCTCGGTTCGCCCGCGACCGCTGCTTCGATTCGTGGCCAACTATCGCCGAAGTATCCACGCGGTGAAGGCTCTGATCCAGCGGGAAAGGGTGGACCGTCTGGTCGCGCTGGGGGGATTCGTCTCCGCGCCGGTGGTGGTAGCCGCTGCGAGGTGCCACGTGCCGGTGACCCTCATCAACCTCGACGACCCACCGGGCAAGGCCAACCGATGGATCGCCAGGCGGTGCGAGCAGGTTTTCTCGGCGATTGACGTTGGGCAGCTACCTCGGTTTGCGCAGCGGGTCGTCGGCATGCCGATTCGCCGCTGCGCGTTGGCGCCGCACGATTCCAAATGGTGCCGCAACGAATTGGGCCTCGATCCCGCCCGGCCGACTTTGCTGGTGACCGGCGCGTCGCAGGGATCGAGAAGCATCAACGCCCTGCTCATCGCCCTTGCGGCATCGGACGCGCCGATGTTCGCCGATTGGCAGGTTTGTCACCTCTGCGGACGGGCTGATTACGACGCGGTTCGACAGGCCTTTGCGGCTGCGAAGATCCCTGCGGTGGTGGTGTCGTTTGTGCACCACATCGGCCTGGCGTGGGGTGCGGCGGACCTGGCCATCAGCCGGGCCGGCGCCAGCTCCGTCGCCGAGGCCTGGGCCAACTCGGTTCCCACGATCTTTGTGCCCTATCCCCATCACCGCGACCAGCACCAGCAGCGCAACGCCCAGCCGATGGTCGCCGTGGGCGGAGCGGTCATCGAACCCGATCACCTTGACCCCACCATCAACGCTCACCACATCGGGACGACGCTTCGCGCATTGTTGAGCGACCACGACCGACGCCGGACCATGCAGGTGAATCTCCGCGCCCGCCCGCCCGCTGATGCTGCGCTGACCATCGCCAGGCTCTTGCTGGATCTACCCGACGATCGGCCGGGGAGCCCCGCTGATGCTCATGCCTTGACCGCTGGGGGCGTAATTCCGACCGCGGCGGGATGACCGTCTAGCCCAGGTGCCTAAAATGGAACTGGAAGGACGCCACCGGGAGGCAGATGGAAGATCGACATGCCATCTATTGAGGGCCGGACTACATGTGTGCTGCTGACGCCGACCGGCGGCAGTAGCAAGCCCCTACGGACCCTGCTCGACCGCCGCACCGCAGGGCAGTGGGAGGCTCACGAGGCGGACGACCCGTTGGCGGCACTGGCCGAGCTGTGCCTGCTTGACCGCACCCAGAAGTCGCGCGTGGGGTGGGGGCAGCAACAGGTCGAAGGGCTGGCCCTTGTGGTCGTCGAACCAACACGCTGGCCCCAGCTCGACGACATGCTGGCCGCGGCCAGACGCTATGTGCCCCAGGCCGACCTGTGGTCCTATGTTGACGGAACGCTGTGCCCGCTCGCATCCGGCCACGATCCGGTGACCCAACCAACTGCGAAGGCAACGGGCCCAACTCACCGGGCGGCGAGCGAGCGTAAGCCATCACCACCCTCGGATACGCCTCAGATCACCCAAGAAGAAATCGCCATGCTGCTGGATAACGACGATCGAGGTCCATCGAAATGAGCACATACGGACCGCCAAGGCGGGTCGAGCACGGCCGGGTGCTCATCGTCGGCTGCACCGATGCCGCGAGGATTCCGCTGCAGGTCAGCCAGTCCGCCGACGGCGTACCCCAGACTTTACTCCATACGGACAACCTCTTTGACGCCCTGGGCGAGGTGGCGATCGCCACCGCCGCCGAGCCGGTGGCCACAGTGCTGATACCGGTTGATGTCGTTCGACGGTCCTCCGCCAACGCGCCGCAGGCCTTTCGGCGGGTTGATCCTTCGGTGCGATTGATTCTGTTGGCTGAATCCCAAGAGGAGCTTGGGGGAATCGACGCGGTCGCGGACGGATTCGACGAAGTGCTGATCGAACCGGTCGGGGCGGCCCGTCTCCAACAAGCCGAGGAGGCGACCCAACCGGCGGCCCGAACCATCGAACCGGTGGAAGCCGAGGCACCTGACCTCACCACGCCCGATCAGGCCGAAGATCAGCCCATGCAACAGCTGGGCGACACCGACCTCGTCGAAGCCATACTGACTGATCCCGCCGGCATCCGGGACCGGGCCATGCAACTGATCGTCCAGCAGACGCAATGGGCTGACCTGGCGCTGACGGAAGATCGCCCACAGCGCGACGCCGAACGCGCAGGGGCGTCGGCTGACGTGCGCTACGGCCGGCGATCCTTCGGGGTTCTTTCCTCAAGCCGGGCCAGCGAACCGCAACTGCGGCCGTGGGCTGATTGGCTGGCGCGATGGCTGGCCTTGGATCGAAACTTCCGCGACTACCGAGAGATGGCCTTTCACGACGAGCTGACCGGGGCGGGGAACCGGCGGTTCTACGAAGCCTTCATGCAACAGTCCATGCCCAAAGCTGCCCGCAAGCGCCGAGCGGTAACGGTCATGGTCTTCGACCTCGACGACTTCAAACACTACAACGACCAGTTCGGACACCATGCCGGCGATGAGGTGCTGCGGGAGACCGTGCGGCTGCTGAACTCGGTGATCCGCAAGGGCGACCGGGTCTGCCGAATCGGAGGCGACGAGTTCGTGGTGATCTTCGCCGATCCCGAGGGCCCGCGAGAGCCGGGATCCACTCCGCCGGAGACCGTCGAGCAGATCGCGAAGCGTTTCCAGGATCAGATCTGCCAGATGAAGTTCCCCAAGCTGGGCCTCGATGCGCCCGGCACGCTGAGCATCTCCGGCGGGCTGGCCACCTATCCCTGGGACGGGGCCGATCCGGCAAGCCTACTCCGCCACGCTGATCAACTGGCGTTACAGTCGAAGAAGAAGGGGAAGAACGTGATCACTATGGGTCCGGGGGCCCAGGGAATCCGTGGCGCCAACGATCCGCCTTCGTAGTGGTGCCCGCCACACCGCGAAACGATCACCGCCCGAAACGACTCCCGGTCCCTTTGTCGTTCGGTCCCTTTGTCGTTCCGGTCCCTTTGTCGTTCCCTCTTTCGTTTCCGTCGGCGCCGAACACCCGCCCGGGCAGCGCTCGACCAAGCGCCGCGGCGACGTGGCGCGAAGCCGCAAAGAGCGCCCCAAGATCAACGCCTGTTTCGTAACCCATGCGATTACACAAGTACACCAGGTCTTCCGTGGCCAGGTTTCCTGCTGCGCCCGGGGCGTAGGGGCAGCCCCCCAGCCCGCCACAGGTCGCATCAAAGCTCACCACGCCCAGTTGGATCGCGCGCAGCGCGCACGCCAGGGCCGTGCCGCGAGTGTCGTGCAAGTGCAGTGTGGTTTGGGCGGGCTCCAGCAGGCCGGCCAGACCCTCGTACAACCTGTCAATGTCGCTCGGCACGGCCACGCCGATCGTCTCCCCGAGGTCAATTTCATCAGCGCCTATATCCAGCAGTCTGGCAGCCACCTCACGCACCTGTCCCGGATCGATGGGGCCTTCATATGGGCAGGCCACGGCGCAGCTGATGTAGGCGCGAACGGGCAGCGAGGCGGACTGTGCTTGCGCGATCACCGGCGTGAAACGCCGTAGAGTCTCGCCGATCGTGGCGTTGGTGTTCTTCCGGCTGAACGTCTCGGAGGCGGCGGTGAACAGCGCGATCTTGTCCACGCGCGCCGCCAGCGCACGCTGCATGCCCTCTTCGTTCGGCACCAGCGCCGAATACACCACTGAATCCCGACGGCTCATTCGCCCAAACACGTCCTCGGCATCACCCAACTGCGGCACCCATTGGGGGCTCACAAAACTGCTGACCTCGATCTCGGCCACCCCGGCCTGCGACAGCAGATCGACGAACGCAACCTTCTCCTGAACGCTGACCACCACCGCCTCGTTTTGCAGCCCATCCCTCGGGCCGACCTCGGTGATGCGAATGTGTTTCCGCGCAGGCATTGGGCACTAGGCATGAGGCATCGAGCGGTGAATCCCCTAGCCCCCGTCTCCGCCGGGGGGCTCCTTCCTCGTCAAGGTGAAAACAAAGAACCCAAGCACGACGAGCATGAGCACGCCGCCCGCGACCAGCAGGATCCACTCGAAACCGGCGATGCCGTCCTGCACGGATACTGCAACCATCATGTGGATTCCCCGGTCTCGCGGGCGCTTGAAGCTTGCCGGGCGACTGGTTTGTAGAAGCGAAGGCCGCAGACGACGGCGTCGGTTTGTTCGCCTTCGGCATTGACCAGCACGGTCGTGCCGGGATCGGCCGACTTCGTCTTGAGCATGGCAAAGGCGATAGGCGCAGCACCGAGCATGGGACTCAGCGTGCTGGAGGTCACCACGCCGATCTGCCGGTCCTTGCCTTGTTGGTCTTTCGAAAACACCTCATCACCAGCGACCGGGAGCAAGTCTCTGCCCGGCTTCAACCCGACGAGTATCTGCTTCGGCGATCCGAGGCTCTCCGTTCTGGCCACGATCTCCTGACCAAGGTAGCAGCCTTTGGTGAAGCTGACGCGATCGTGCAACTGGCCAGTCTCATGCGGCAAATTCGTCGGCCCAAAGTCGATGTTGAACAGCGGAACTCCGGCCTCGATGCGCGCGACGTTGACCGCATGCCAGCCGATCGGCCGAACCCGGCGCTTCCCCTGGCCGAGCTTCTCATCGGTCGCGACCAGGGCATCCCATACCGCCTCGGTCCGGTCGTGGGGAACAATGAGATGCAGCCCCACCTCGCCGGTCTGATCGAGACGGGCGACGACCACTTCGACGCCGGCGATCCGGACCGTCGTCGCACCCAGCGCATCGAGATCAAACGATGTGCCCCCGCCGGCCTCGGCGATCACCGCCTGCGCTTCCTTGCCGTGCACCGCAAGGTGATACAACTCGCTCGACGCGTCGGTGATCTCAACATCTTCGGTAAACAGGAACTCCGTGAGCGTCTTGACGGTGTGATCGACTTGATGGATATCCAGATCGACCAGCAGCCGATCACCGAGCTCGATGAGAAGCAGGTCGGCGACGAGGCGACCCTGCCGGCTCAGCCAGAACGTCGGCTTCGCCACGCCCCCTTGGAGATCCTTCAACTCCTGGGTCAACATGCGATTGAGGAATTCGCGCCGGTCGTCGCCGGTGATCCGGATCGTCGCCCGATGGGGGCAGTCAAAGAGCCCCGCGCCCTTGCGAATGGCCGCATATTCGGCCTCGAGGTCGCCAAACGTGGCCAATAGCTCGCACGAAACTCGGCCCAGATCATTCAAAGGGCCGTAGGCGACGTATTGGGGGTCGGGAGCCGCGGCCCGCATTCCCACCGCGGCCCCAGGACGATGCGCGGCAGCGTTCGGATCGGGTCGGGGGTGTTGCGAATAGGCCTCGTGGCGTTTGCGAAGGGGGCTTTCGTGGGGCATGATGGGGCATCCGGGGGGTCCGTGCCCGAGGATGGTAGGACTTCCGCCCCAAGGCGGCCGATGGCACCGAATTGGTCTTGCCCGCCCATAGGCCTCATCTGCTTGGAAAGGACAGCCGCTTCATGGACCTCGACCTGCTTGGGAAACTGTGCGAGACGCCGGGTGTGCCGGGGCGGGAGGAGCGCGTTCGCCGGTTGATCACCAAGAGCATCAAGGGACTCTTCGACGAGGTTCGGACCGACCCTATGGGGTCCTTGATCTGCACCCGCAAACCGACAACCCCGTCAAAGCTGCGCAAACCGACGCGGGTCATGATCGCGGCTCACATGGATGAGATCGGCTTCTACGTCCGGCACGTCGATGACAAAGGCTTTGTGTGGATCAACCCCGCAGGCGGATTCGACGCGCGGAATCTCTTCTCCCGGCGGGTGCTGGTCTGCTGCGCCGGCGGCGACTACGAGGGCGTGATGAATCCCGGCGGGAAGCCGCTTCACATCTCCACGCCCGAGGAACGCAAGAAGGTGCCGGAGATCACCGAGTTCTTCATCGACCTGGGCATGGATGCAAAGAGCGTGCAAAGGAAGGTGACCATCGGCGACTTCGTCGTGATGCACGAGCCGTTCATCGAACAACCCAGAAAGGTCGTTTCCAAGGCGCTGGACAACCGTGTGGCGTGCTTCGTGGCCATCGAGGCGGCACGCATTCTTGCCAAGCGCCGGGCGAAGGCGGCCCAGCATCGATGTGAGCTGGTGGTCGTGTTCACCGTGCAGGAGGAAGTCGGCCTGCGAGGCGCGACGACCGCAGCCAACTCCGTCGGAGCCGACATCGGCATTGGGCTGGATACCACCCTGGCCTGCGATACGCCCGGCATAGGGGAAACCGAGTGGGTGAGCACACACGGCAAGGGCGTGGCGATTATGGTCCAGGACTCATCCATGATCGCCGACCACGAGCTGGTCAACGATCTGTGCGAAGTGGCCCGGAGCAAGAGGATTCCCTATCAGCGCTGCATTCTGCCGCGCGGCGGCCAGGATGCCGCGGCCATTCAGCGAGCCGGCTCCGGAGCCCGCACCGCCGCCATCGTCTGCGGTACCCGCTACATCCACACCGTCACCGAATCCATTGATAAGAAGGACCTCCAGGGGGCGATCAACCTCGTCGCCGCCTGGCTGCCGACGGTGAAGTGAGCGTTTAGCCTGCGGGCTTGCCCCCAGGGGATGCCCGGCGCGTTGAGGACGACATTTCGACGAGTCGCCCAATGAGTCCGGCGCCGAGCTGTTGATCTTCCGTGCGCTCCGGGTGCCATTGCACGCCGAGGTAGAACGGCCGGCTGTCATCCCGGATCGCTTCGATCACGCCGTCGGCGGCGGCAGCAACGATTTGCATCGAGCCGGCGTCGGCCAGCGCCTGACGATGGTGGCTGTGCACCAGGCCCTCGCCGAGTTCGCCGGTGACCGAATGGGTGGTCTTGGGCCAATGCTGGCCGGCGGTAGGCAGTGAATCGGGCAGGTATTGATCGAGTGCTCCTCCGCGATGCAACCCCATCAACTGCATGCCCAGGCAAATCCCCAGCACGGGCGTTTCGCGGCGCGCATCCAGGGCCTCCAGCACGGCCAGCTCGAACGCCTGCCGAAGGGGATCGACCTTGTGCGCCTTGGGGTGGGTCCGCACGCCCCAATGCTCCATGATGGGATCGTCGCCGCCGGAAAGAATAATGCCATCGCATCGCTGGACGTACACCTCGACACAGTGACTTAGGCACGGCAGCACAACAGCCGCCCCGCCCGCTTCGCTGACCATTGCGGCGCAGCTCGTGGGCGCGAGGTATCGCGTCTCCTTGAGGTCAGCCGTGATGCCGATGAGTGGACGAGGCATGTGGAAAGGCGCCAAGGCATCGAGGCACCAAGGCATCGGGTGAAGCCGGGTCTGACGAGTCCGCCGCGGCGGACGAGGAAGACCCGGGTCGGCACCGTATCAGATATCGGATGAGGGGTGGGTGGTCACCGCAAGGATCAAAAAAGCACCACCGACCGGCTGTGCGACGGTGGGGGCAACGTCGGGCGGGGCCGGTCGGCGGCAATCAAGGAAGGAGAGGAGAATGGCTCGTGAAGAATATCGGTCCTCGCTGGTAGGTTCGCAGCCGGTCTCAGCTGGATTCTACCAGCCGCACCATTTGGCAAAAACAGGGCCTGATTCCCCCCCAAGGGGGGGACGGGTTGCGGCGGCCCCCGTGGCCAGGCCCGGGCCCATCGTGGCAGCCTGGCCCAACGGTTCTGACGCCCCTTGGGTATGTTGGGCAACATCTTGATCCGCGGCGAGGACCGGCTATGCTGACACCCGCTACGGCCGATGCCCCCCAGCAAGGGCAGCGGTCCATGCAGCGGGAGCTATCTGGATGACTCGACTGTCCTACGGCGCACCACGTCACCGCTCCTACCTGCACATTGGGGTGCACGGCAGGCCCTATGTTGATTACAAGACCGTGGACGAGCTGCGCCGCATGATGACGCCCAACGGCAAGATCTACTCCCGCAAGCGGACGGGCCTTTCATCGAAGGAGCAACGGATGGTCGCCAGGGCGATCAAGCGTGCCCGCTTCATGGCCTTGCTCCCCTATACCAGCGGGACGTTATAAGCGATCCGGCTGGACACCGGCTGCGCCGCGAGCCGCCGGCGCATCTCCTTGTGCCGATCAGGATCCTCGCCGTGACTTGGTCGGCCGGAAACCGCCGATCAGCCGCCCCAACGCATCCCCCAGCCAGGCCAGCCACAGCCGCATCCGCAGGCGTCGCAGTCCATCATCGTGACGATCAACCCGCAGCCCGCGGGTGATCCAGCCCGCCGCAACGCGAAGTCGGCGTTGCTCCAGGGCGGCCAGGGCCAGGTTGTGCATGGAAACCAGACATCGCCCATCGAGCCGAAGCAACCGTCTGCTGGCCGCGACCCCCCCATCACGATCACCGGCCTGGAACCTGGCCAGGGCAAGCTCTCGCAGCAGTTGGGGGCTCTCGCCGACACCGGCAACGGCGCGATCCAGCACGCCCGCCGCCTCGCCCGGCAACCCCGCCTCCAGCAGCAGCGACCCCAGCCGAGCGATGTCGATCGCCCCCCGGGCGGCCTCCTCGCCCCCTTGACCGTGCTCCAACACTTCGCGCAGATACCCGCGTGCCTGCTCGATCCGTCCTCGGCGCAGCAGTGCCTCCGCGAGGCCGACACGGACTTGCGGATCCTGCGGATCAAGCTTGAAGACCAGCTCGAACTCCAGGTGGGCCTGTTCATACCGGCCGCCAGTCATGGCGATCTCGCCGAGACGATAGTGTGCATCAACGTTGGCCGGCTCGAGCTCGAGGATCTGGCGGAACTTCTCCGCTGCCTCGGGCAGACGCCCCAGATCAATCAACGCCTCGCCGAAGTCCAGGAGCGTCTCGATGTTGCCCGGATCATCGCGGAGGTCGCGTAGATAAAGCTGCAGGGCCTTGCGCGGCCGGCGTGTGGCCGCGTACACCGCGCCGAGACGGGCGCGCAGCCGGGGGATCGTCGGGTCGATTCGCAGCGCTTGGCGAATGCACCATTCGGCACGATCGTACCGGCGGCATTGAAACAGGCTCTGGGCGATCGCCGCCAGGCAATGGGCGCTGCGATGTTCCATCGCCCCCTCGGCGAGGTAGAACGTGGTCTCGGCTTCCTCATGCCTGCCCAGGCGGACATTGCTCTCAATCTGGTGGGCATAGGCCAGCTCACATTGGCTGTCGATCCGCACGGCCTGCTGGAACCAGTCGATGGCTCGCTCGAACTGTCCAAGCCGATTGGCGACGATCCCAGCCGCCACCAGTGGATCGGCCTGGCCTGACATCAGCGCGACCGCTCGCTCGTATGAAGCGAGGGCGTCGGCATCGCGTCCCGCCACCTCCAGCGTCAGACCGAGATTGAAGTGCCATTCCGGCTGATCGGGGTTGAGCGCGATAGCCTTGCGCAGTTCGGCTTCAGCCTCAGCCCACCGGCCGCGCTCATACATATCCAAGGCCCGATCCGCATGGTCTTCGGCGTCGCACCAATCGCTCATCGACCGTTACTCCGGCTTATCATCGGTTTCATATCGATCCTCGGCATCGTGTAGCCGATAGGATGGAACACACCCTAGTACTCTAGTGCCTATCTCGCCGTCGATCATGTCCACAATCCGGGAGCGTACCCGGCGGTTGCCCGGCTGGCGATCGTTGGCGGCTTGGGGTGTGTCCATCAATGCTACGATGGCCGGCGGCTGCGGCCCATCGCTCCCGCCAAACCTGCTCGAACCGGCGGCCCTGGCGGCGGTTGACCGGCCTGATGGCCAGCTCACCTCGCGCCAGCGTAGGCAGATTGAGGTCTTCGGCCGGACGGTCCTGAACCCCTCGCACGACATCCTCGCGGAGACTCGCCGCCACGCCGCCGAAGAACTCATCGCGATGAATGTGCCTGCGGCGATCGATATCCTTGACCAATCCCTACGGAGCGGCCAGCCGGAAGTGATTCTGCCGGTAATCGATGCGATGGCATCCTCGCCACAACCGGTCCAAGGGCTGCTCGAAGCGGCCGTCTCAACCATGCAGGACTCTTCGGGCGAAGCGCTGGAGAAGCTCTCGATGGTCCTGCCCCGCTATGGACCGCCGGCGCTGGACATGGTCTCCCGGCGCGCACTTGATCGGGACGTGCCGCCCGCCCAGCGTATCGGATTCATTCACGCATTGGGGGCCTTTCGCACCCGCGACAGCGCCTCGCGGATCATGGCCCTGCTCGATGGGGAGCATCCCGCGCCCCCGGAAGTCATCACTGCCGCGTGCGCGAGCCTTGGGCGGCTGACCGGCCTGCCATACGACTCCGATGCGCAGCAGTGGAGGCGGTGGTGGGCCGAGCACGGGGACGAGCCCGTCGAAGACTGGCTGCGCAACATGGTGCAGCAGCTCAGCACTCGGATCACCGAAATCGAGCAGCAAATACAACTGCACAAACAGGCCAACGACGATATCGCCGGGCGACTGGCCGACACCTTGCAGGAGCTGTTTGTGGTTCTCAGCCCCAACGAACAGCTCGACCGCCTGCCGGAATTGCTCAGTGACGAGCTGGTGCCCATTCGGCAGTTCGCCATGGGGCGCGTGGAACGGCTGCTGCGAGACAGTGAGCGGGTCCCGGAGCCGGTGCCGGCAGCGCTGGCCCAGCGACTGCGCGACACGGCCGAGGTCTCGCCCCTACGGCTCTCGGCCGCAGGACTGTTGAACGACCTGAACTATCAAGGCACCGCCGAGCTGGTAGCGGCGGCGCTCGGCAACGAATCGGACCATCAGATCGCCAGCGGCTACCTGGAGATTCTTGCCAAGCGCCCGACCCAGGCGGGGCTCGATGCGACGCTGAGGTGGCTCAACGACCCGGCAGCGGGCAAGGCGGCGGCCCAGGCGCTTTGGGCGATCATCTCCAGCGACCTGCTTGAGGACGGGCGGCTCCCCGCAGCCCGACGCGCCGCACGCGCCGCTTTCCAGCAACAGGGCACACCCCTCCATGCGAGACTTCTGGCCGGGATCGGCGAGGACCAGGATCAAGCGCACGTGGAAGACCTGCTGGACGCCCCGGACCCCGCCGTGCGCCGAGCTGTAGCCGAGGGGTTGTGTTGGGCCGGCCGGAAAGAGCCTCTGCTGCGCCGAGTGGGCGATGACGAGGTCTACCCCTTTGTCGTCCGTGTCTTGATTCAGGGCCCGGCCAACCTCGCGACGCTACGGCAGGTGGCCCAGCTGGCGCCGCCGGATGCGCACCACCAGGAGTGGGCGCATGCCGTCAGGGCGCTGGCGGAGCGCCTTGCGCCGGCTGATCTGCTAGCCGCCGATGACATGCTCGCGGCGCTTGGGCACGTCGATCTTCAGCTGCGAGCCACGGTATTGGCCAAGGTCACCGACTTCCCCCCCAAAACCACGATCCCCCAACAGCGCAGCTCGCTTCTTGCGCGCCTGACCGAGCTGAGGTTGGCGCTGGGCGAATACGAGCTCGCGTTCGACGTGATTCAGGCCCTGGAGGGAATGCCGATGACGCCGGCGTTGGCGCGACTGAGGTTCCGCGCGGCTGCATTGGCCGGGCATTATGAAGAGGCCGCCGACTTGAATGAAGATGTGCTGGCGTGGGTCGAGCTTCTTGTCGAGGCCGCCGAGCCCAACCCCTTGGTGGCGGTCGCGCTTGGGAGAGAGATTCAGCGGCGATTCGGGAACCAGCTTGTTGGCGAAGCCCAGGCGCGATTCGAGGATGCGATCGAGCGCCTGCTGCCGGACGCCGTGACTGACGGAAGTTCCAGGCCCGAGCCGGACGAGTGATCGACGCGGCCCGCCGACTCATCACCAGTGCCGCGCGCATCGTCTCGTTCTCAGGAGCGGGGCTCAGCGTTGAGTCGGGCGTGCCGACATTCCGAGATGCCGACACCGGCGGGCTGTGGACCAAGCACGATCCAATGCGGCTCGCCTCGCCGCAAGGGTTCGCCGAAGACCCTGCACTGGTGGTCGATTGGTACGCGCATCGCCGACGCGCGATCGCCCGCGCCACGCCGAACCCCGCGCACCTGGCCCTGGCCGGGCGCCGTGACATGACGCATGTGACCCAAAACGTCGATGATCTGCTGCACCGGGCCGGCGCGGGTCGAATCATTCAACTGCACGGCTCAATCACCGCTGACCGATGCAACGGGCGCTGCGGGTACCGCGAGCAGATCGACCTGTGGGAACCGCCGCCGTTGCGCATCTGCCCGAAGTGCGGAAATCGTCTGCGGCCGGACGTGGTATGGTTCGGCGAGATGCTGCCTATGGATGCCTGGCAACAGGCTCAGCAGGCGTGCAATGCGTGCGATTTGCTTCTGGTGATCGGCACCAGCGCCGTGGTTTATCCGGCCGCCGGTTTGATCGGCCTGGCCAGGTCCGCCGGGGCCGGGATCATCATCGTCAACACCGAGCCGACCGAGGCGAGTGACCTCGCCGATATCGAACTGCTGTGCAAGGCCGGCGAGATTGTGCCGAAGCTGCTCGGATAGCTCTCAGCGGCGGTCATCCGTCTGCGATAACCTCGCCCTTCCGGGCGAGGCTATTGCCGACTGCTTCGAGCGAAGAATGCCTGTACCTGTTACCGTCACGCCCGTGGTTCAGAACCCCACAAGCAGAACGCGAACCGAACATGACTCGATGGGCGAGATGACCATGCCCCAGAACGTCCTCTACGGAGCCAGCACCCAGCGGGCGGTTCTGAACTTTCCCATCTCCGAGCGAGCGGTTTCGCCCCAGCTCATTCGGGCCTTCGTGCTGCTGAAAAGAGCGTGCGCTGCAACGAATCTCGAACTGAAGAAGCTGGATCAGCACCGATTTGACCTCATCCACAGGGCGTGCGAAGAGATTGCCGCCGCGCTGGCCGACGGTTCCGACCCCGGCGCCGTCGCGTCGATGATGCAGCATTTCCCCATCGACATCTTTCAGACCGGCTCGGGCACCTCTACCAACATGAACGTCAACGAGGTGATCGCAAATCTCGCCGCCAAGTACGCCGGCAAACCGATCGGCGCCAAGGACCCCGTCCATCCCAACGACCACGTCAACATGGGTCAGTCGTCCAACGACACCTTCCCCACCGCGATGCAGGTCGCCGCGGCGGTCGCGATCACGAACCAGCTCATCGGGGCCATGGAGAATCTCGCCAGAGCGCTTGAGGCGAAGGCCCGGAAGTGGGACGACATCGTGAAGATCGGGCGAACGCATTTGATGGACGCCACGCCGATCCGCCTCGGCCAGGAGTTCTCAGGTTTTGCCGCCCAGGCGGGCTACTGTGTGAAACGGGCCCAGCGTGCGATGGTGCGACTGGCGGAGAACCTGCCCATCGGCGGCACCGCGGTCGGCACCGGCATCAACACCCACGCGCGCTTCGGCCGGCTCGTGGCGGCGAAGCTGACCGAAGCGACGGGCGTCAACTTTGCCGAGGCCCTCAACCACTTCGAGGCCCAGGCCACTCGCGATTGCGTCGTCGAGGCCTCGGGTGAGCTGAAAACGATTGCGATCTCGCTATCGAAGATCGCCAACGACATCCGTTGGCTGGGGTCGGGTCCGCGCTGCGGGCTCTACGAGCTAGCACTGCCCGCAACACAACCGGGCTCATCGATCATGCCCGGCAAGGTCAACCCCGTCATCTGTGAATCGGTCATGCAGGTCGCCTGTCAGGTCGTCGGCAACGACGCCGCGATCACCATGGGCGCCGCCGGCGGCATCGGGTCGCTGCTACAGCTCAACGTGGCCATGCCCATGATGGCTGCCAACCTGCTGGACAGCATCATGCTGCTGGCCAACGTCTCAAACGTGTTCGTTGACCGCTGCATCCACGGTCTGGAGGTCAACAGGGCAATCGCCACCGGCATGGTCGAGAAGTCGCTGATGACGTGCACGTCGCTCGTCCCTCAGATCGGCTATGACGAGGCAGCGAAGGTAGCCAAGGGCGCGTTCGAGACCGGCCAAACGGTGCGGGAGTATGTGCTGGAGCACGGATTGGTTGACCCCAAGCGGCTAGATCAACTGCTCGATGCGAAGTCGATGACGGAACCGGGCGTTTAGCGGCGGGGCTTGCCCCCGCGAGCTTCCGTCAACTCACTGCATTCTCAACACGCTCCACAAACACCCGCAGCGCCTGGGCGTGCCGTTGGGGATCAACGACATGTGCATCGAGATGCCCACCGTTGGGGATGACCAGCAGTGTTCCATCCGCAGCGGCCTCGGCAATCCGCTGCCCATGCGAGCAAGGAACGATCGGATCGTCCGCTGGGCACACCACCAGCAGCGGGCAGCGCAGACGCGCGACATCTTCATCACGCAGACCCCTGGGGCAAAGGCCGCGCAGCCGCCACCACACCATCGCCAAATCCGACATCGGGTGCGCTGGAATCCCGCCGGCGCGCAGCCATCGCCGCAGTACTTCGCCAAAGCCACAATACGGTCCATAGGCCACAATCCCGGCGATCCGAGCACTGGCCGGCCTTCGCTGGGAAGCCGCAGTGATGGCGATTACCGCACCCATTGACTGGCCGACGAGCACGATCGGAGAATCCCCCAGCCGATCGAGCAAGGCCAGCAAGTCGAGGTCCTCGCGGTGACCCAGCCGGCTGCCTCCGCCGGTCGCCTCGCCATGGCCCCGCAGGTCGTACAACACGAAGCGATCACATAGCGTCCGCCAGGGCTCGATGCGGGCCAGCACGTCGATCCGCGATTCGCCCCAATCGTGGATGAACACCGCGGTCAA
>JADFFQ010000054.1 GCA_022568135.1 Planctomycetota bacterium
CGCTCCTGCAAGACGCGCAGGAGCTTGGCCTGAATGGCGGGTGAGATCTCGCTGATTTCATCGAGCAGGAGCGTCCCGCCGTCGGCCAGCTCGAATCGGCCTTTGCGAAGTTTGTCCGCCCCGGTGAAGGCCCCCTTTTCGTGGCCGAAGAGCTCAGACTCCAGCAGGCTGGTGGCAAGGGCCGCACAGTTGATGGGCAGAAACGGCATGCCGGCCCGCGGACTGGCCTGATGAATCCACCGGGCGGCCACTTCCTTGCCCGTGCCCGATTCACCGCTGATGAGCACCGTCCCGTGGCTGTCAGCGATGCGTCCGAGGCGCTCTTTCAGTTGGCGCATCGTTGGACCGTCGCCGATCATGGCGTGGGTCTGCTGGGCGAGGCGGGCCCCGGCCGGGGTGGCGGCAGCGCGCAGAAGCTGGTTCTCCTTCAACAGCCGCCCGTGCTCCAGCGCCCGCTTGACCGTCACCAGCAGCTCATCGCCGGTGAACGGCTTGGTGAGATAGTCAAACGCGCCGTTCTTCATAGCCGCCACCGCCGTCTCCACCGTCCCGTAGGCGGTCATGAAGATCACGGGCAGTTGGTCGTCGTGACTGCGAACCTCCTTGAGAAGCTCCAGCCCATTCATCTGAGGCATCTGCAGATCGGTGATCAGCGCATCGAAGCCGCGTTGGGCGATCTTCTCCAAAGCGGCGGAGGCTCCGGCGGCGGCGACCACACTGTGACCTTGCCGGACCAACATCGTGGCCACGCTGTCCCGCATCATTTCCTTATCATCGACGACGAGAATTCTGCTCATGCCTCGGTCTCCGTGGTAGGACCATCCACAACAACGCCAACGCCGTGCAACCCGGAGCCGACGGCCTCAAGCCGGCCGCCCGCGTGCTTCGGCGGGCCGTTGGGCTCGACTGGCCTGGGCGGAAGGCACAATTCCACCGACGCCCCACCTTCGGGGCGGTTGGAAACGGTCACGTGCCCGCCATGCGCATCCACCGTACGGTGCACGATCGCCAGCCCCAATCCCGTGCCGGTCTTGCGAGTGGTAAAGAACGGATTGAACATGCGGTCGAGAACCTGCGGCGTGATGCCCGGCCCGGTGTCGGTGACCCCAAACACGATGCGCAGGGCCCGGCGGCCATCGGGACATCGGCGACGCTCGCGCGATGCGCCTAGGCGAAGCTCGCGGCGATCGGCGGTGGATTCGACCATGGCCTCCACGGCGTTTCGAATCACGTTACCCAGCGATTGAACGAGCAAGCACGGGTCGGCTTCGAGCCGGCATGAAGCGCCGGCGGGCGGGCGGCTAACAACCTCGACTCCGCCGTCGGCCAACAGTGATTGGCAGTTCGTCAGCGCCCGCTCGATGAGGGCTTCGGCCGTGCAGGGTTGGGGGTCAAGTCTGCTGTCTTTGGCAAACAACAGCACATCTCGGACAATCGCGTCGAGGTCCTCGACCGCTCGAGCGATTTTCTCACACAGTTCGACCTGCGGCCGGCGGCCGGCAACGTCCTCAGCCAGCATCTGGATGTACAGCCCGATCGACCCCAGAGGATTGCGCACCTCATGGGCAATGCCCGCAGCCATTTCACCCAGCGCCGCCAGCGAACGTGACCGGCGCAGCTGAGCATTGGCCTCGGCCAGCTCGTTCTGCAGGCAAGCGACCTGCTCTTGCAGCGCTGCGTGCGTGTGCTGAAGGCGCTGCGTCGTCTCGTTGACTGAGCGCATGAGCAGCTTGAGATCTTCGATTTCAAGCTGGGGCGGCGCAAGTTGGGGCGTCACGACAGCGGTCACGTCCTATCCCTTCTGGTCAGCAAATCTCGGGCTTGGGGCTCTGGGTTTGACATACGCTCGGTGAGCCCGCTTGGCGGTCCCCAGGCCGGCCAACTCCTGACGGGTCTGATCCCGATTGACTCGCAAGGCATCGCGGTCCTTCTCATCGCAGCGCATGATTTGAGACAACCGGCGGCTGATGGAATCGACCAGCATGCTGATCCGCTCGCGCTTCTCGTACCCGACATCGCCGCTGCACACCGATTCTGTAAACTGAGCGAACCTCTCCTGGCTCCTGACGAACTGATCCATGATCTCTTGGCGCTGCGAGAGCAGTCCGAGAAGCGCATCGGCCCGCCCGGTCCCGATCAGCGCGCCCTGGCGGCTCGCCAGGCGCCCAAGCTGGCCAACCAGCTCCTGTTGCTGCTGGAGCAGGTCGATGAGGCTGTCAGCGGAAGCAGTCGTGTCGGTGTCAGTCATTGGTGACCATTGAACTCTCGGCGAAGCGGCGGCTTGCCCGACTCCGACGGCTCAGGGATTCAACTCCCGGCGGCGGACAATTCAGCTTTCCTCAACGGGATGTTCTCGAGCCAGCGCTCCCACGCTTCACGATCCAGCAGAGCATCGGGGGCGCTGAAGGCGTCGTCGGGAAGTTGTTTGAGCCTCACCAGCGCGCGACGGTGAGCGCTGCGAGCACGGTTGGTTTCTCCAAGCTTGGAATAGCAGTTCACGATCTGGATGAGCGCAGTCATTGAGGAATGATGCTGCGGGTAGCGGCCGGCAACCTCGTCGTACAGCTTGACCGCCTGCTGGTACAGCCCCAACTCAAACGCGCAGTCGGCGCGATACAGATAGGAATACCGAAGCAACTGCTGCATTCGGCCCGCCGAGGGCGGGTCTGATGCGTCGCCGGCCTCGCCGACCAGAGTGAACAACTCCATGGCGGTGCGTAAATGGTCCGCTCGAAGCGCCTCGAGGCGCTGTCGCTCGGCAGGCGACTTGGCCGGCTGGTTGAGCTGCTGGATGATCGAGGCGGCGTGGCGGCGATAGGTGTCCGCCAACCGAAAGCGGGTCTCATCGATCCGGGGATCATCCGGATAGCGCCGGACCGCCTCGTCCAGCCGCTCGATCGCCCGCACGTATTGAGCGTTGTCGGCATACAGAGTGCCAAGCTCGATCAGCGCATCGCGGTAATCCCGAGCGTCCGGCTTGAGGTGGCGCTGCCCGCTGAGCAGTTGGGTCAACTGCTGCTCGGCTTGCGGTCTGCGGTCCAGGGCGAGATAGCATCGGGCAAGCGGGGCGTGGCTCTTGGACGCAAGCGGGCTTCGGGGGTGCTCAGCGATGACCTGTTGGTAGTATTTCACCGCCGACTCATAGTCCCGCTCGGCCTGGTAGGCCTGGGCGAGCCGAAAGGCGGCGTCGGGTCGGCGGGGGTCGAGATCGGACCGACCGGCGATGTACTCGGTGAAATGGATGATGGCCAGGTTGTGCCGGCCGGCCAAGTCGTAGCTGTCGGCGGCCAACCACAGCGAGTCGGCCCAATTCTGATCCTCGCTGGGGCGGCCGGCGAGCCTGCGCGCGTGATGAACGTAATAGTCCGCGGCCCGTCGGTAGTGCTCGTTGGCTTCATAGCGCACCGCGGGATCGATTTCATCGAGATGTCGCCGGCTCGGTATACCATCAGCCGGCGCGCTGCCGGCCCGGGCCATCAGATCGTCGGCGCGCTGCCGGCTGGTCGAGGCGACTCGAATAAGCACTTCAGCCGGCACCTGACCAGACTCAAAGAACGTCTCGGCGAGCATGATGTATTCCAGGGCCGCTTCGAGCTTGCCCATGGTCAGGGCCGCGTCATGCCGATCAGCCAGGCTGCGGGCGACGCGGTGAGGCGTGACATCGCGGCGAGGTCCCGCCTTGGGAAGAAGATCGCGGAGTTTCCGGTAGTCGGCCAGACTGCGCTGCGGTTCGCCAAGCACACTGAGCACTTCTGCGCGACCCAGCAGGCCGGGCAGGGTGTTTCGGGTGCCGGCGTAGTCCCGGACGACCTTGTCGAACTGCTCGAACGCGTCGTGCCATTGGCCTTTGGCCACGGCGAGTCGCCCGACCAGCACCAGGGCATCGCCGCGGATGGGATCGGTTCGCGCAAGCTGCTGTAGCGCCTGTTGGACGTGATACTGGGCGTAGCGATGCTTGCCCAGGTCGTAGTAGGCGCGGGCAAGAAGCGTGTAGGGTTCACCGAAGCCCACCCGGTCGACCGGCTGCGGTCGATTCGGTTCAAGGCGCCGCATATCCACCAGCAGATGATCGATAGCCTCCTGTGCCAGGGCCGCTTCCAGCCGCAGCTCCGCCTGGCGGGCGATGGCCCAGAGATGGTCAGCCTGGGCGAGGAGGTGGTGGGCCCGGTAGTCGTCGAGCAACAGCATCATCGATTCGTAGGGGATATCCTGCTGGCGCAGACTGAACTCCACGAGCCGGCGCAGCACGCGGTTTCGTCGCCGGCGAACGTCCAGACCGACATCGGTGCCCCCGGCCAGGCCTTCCAGCTCCCTGAGCAGGCTCCGGGCCGCGTCGAGGTCACCCAGCGCAATCTGCGCATTGGCCCAGCGCTCAAGCCGAGCAGGATCCAGCATCACCCCCAGCTCGATCACTTTCGCGTACTGTTCAGCAATGCGCCGGTTGTTCGCAAGCAGGTCTAACTGCCGGGAAGCTTGAGACAGCGCAATCCAATCAGCTACGGTCGCGTGATATCGAGCCTCCTGGAGTTCAGTTGCCAGATGAAGGTTCGGCTCGATCACCTCCTTGAGTTGGGCCGCGGCCAGCTCAAACTCGTTGGTGGCAAGAAGTTGGTCGATCTGATCAAACGCGCCCTCGAAATCATTTCTCGGCGCGCGATGAATGGCGACATAGAGTCCAAGGAGAATCAGCCCAACACTGAGGACGATCGCCGGCACCTGCCAGAGATTGGACCAGGACGATGAATCGACCTCGTTGGATTCGAGTGGTTCGGCAGAATCGGCCGGCGCACCCCGCTGCTTGGGGGCGGCATCGTTACGGTCCTTGGGTTGATCGTCGGCCACCTGAGATCCTCTCACTGGCCTGACCACGATGACGCGCGAGGTCAGCCCGGACGATCACCCTCGCTGGCGAATCCATTCGCCGTTGCCGAGGCATTATCGGCCGGGGCCTCGGCCGGGCATCAGCATTCGATGGGCAGTTGCAGGACCGCGATTGTGGGGATTATCGGTCCTTGGGCGACGAAGTGGGTTGGTCATCGATGCCCCCAACGACCACAGTTCCTGCCACCATATCGCCCAACCCCTGCAAGTGGGGGTTCAACAACGCAAAGACCGCAAGCAATGGTATCAGCAGCACGATCGTCTTGAATATGTTGCGCGCAACGATCGCTGCGGCCGAGGGGCGCGAGCCGTCGCCGGCGACAACCCGTGCCCCGACCAGCGACTTGCCGAGCGTCCGGCAGCCAATGAGTTCGCTGAGCGTGCAATGCCCGACGGTGATCGCGATCATCAGCAAGGCGGGTGTCGCCTGGGCGAGGTCAGCCGTCCAGATTGGAAACTTCAGAAGTTCCGCCGGCGTGTATCCAAAGACCAGGGCGACCACCAGCCCGCTGGCGGCGATGTCGGCGGCGACGGCGATCAGTCGAGGCAACGCAGCCAACGCCGTCGCCCCCGATGGCAGCGCGATCGTCGCGGCCTTGGCCCTGGGCTTGAGAACGAACGAGAACAGCACTGCCGTGATCGCCGCCCCAAAGAGAAGCGGCATGTGCCAGACCCGGCCGAACATGAGCCGCTGACTGGACATCAGCAGTGGCGGGCCGACCTGACCGCCCAACGGATCGATGCGGCGCAGCGTGAGCTCGTCTCGGGCTGAATGTTCGATCAGGTGCAGCCCATCGCGCATGCCCAGCATCGTCCATTGCCCCACAGGCCTGGGCAGCCCCGATAGCGCCAGCAGCACGTTGGGCCGCAGATAGGAGATCTCGAGACGGTCGGCGGCGCCTCCCTCAGTGACCACTGCGATGTTGGCCCCGACGCGAGTCAGCGTTCGCAGCCTTCGAGCCTCAAGCGGCACATCACGGCGGGTCCAGGTTCCGTAGGCATCGCGCCAGTAGACGGTGCTGCGGCGGCGGTCGCCTGGCGTTTCGGTCACCAGCACCATCGCCTGCCCATCCCGGCCCCCAACGCCCAGCTGACAGTTCCACCCGGGCATGAAACCTTCCGGAAGCGGAAGCTCGATCCACTCCTGATCGGTCAATTGGAGTAGTTTCGCGCCCCCAAGCACGGGCTCGGCCGCAAGGGAATCCTTGCCGGCCCGTACGCCGGCGCCGGCTCGCTGGGTGGGCAGCAGCAGAGCGACCGGCCCATGGGCCGTTGCCACGAACCCGGCCAGATTCCCAAGACCCTCAAGGGACTCAACAACGCCGAGGCGATTGGACGGCGTGTAGACGTACATCCCGAGCGCCGGGACGCGATCAACTTGCACCGTAAACGTCTCGCGACGCACTCGTTCCCCGCCAGGCTTCGGCGCAAAGACGAGCCACAAACGATTTTCCCAGGCGGCCATCGCCGCCGGCGCTCCAGACAACGGCCAACCCTTCGAATAGTACGGACCGTCCATCTCCCCGGCGTGGTGGCGCAGAACCGTCCGACGATCCGGCTGCGTGTGCTCCACGACAAACCACAGATGATCATCGCTGGAGGCCCCGAGCAACACCGCATCACCGGCTGCGGCCTCCAAGCCCACGGGCACCGCCGCCAGACAACTGACCGCCGCGGCTATCGTGATTCGGCTGTGGCGTGGCGATCGCATTCCCCGATGATAGCCGCCTCAACCTACGGCACTGCGGGCTGGCTCTCACCGGTGGCCCGGTCTTCAATTCGATCGGGAGGAAAGACGCTCATCAACCAGTCGAGGTCGAAGAACCGGTCCTTGACCTGGTCGGTCGGCGAGCGCGCCGCGACCTTGACCGCGGCCGTGTCGTCGGCGTTGAAGATATCAATAAGGGTGGGGAACTTGGGCCGCTGCCCCGGACCAACACCCACCATCGCGACCGACTCATATCGATCCAGTCTCAGCCGACTGTAGAGTCGAACCCGGCCGTCCGGCGACAGCGCGTCGACTCGCACCGGCAAGAGCGTGTCTCGATCCAGGTGCAGGCGGAGCACTTCGCCGGGCAGCGGTATCGCCACCACCCATGCATCGAGCTGAGCGTTGTATCCGACCGGGGCCGGGCCCTGGGGCTCCTCAGGCGGCAGTCGCATCAGGCCGCCCAGCCGAAGCAACGCCGCAGGATCAATGGGCAGTTGTGCATCGGCTCGATCATCTGAACGTTGGTCGCCCGTAGCGTGGTAGAGAACCGTCTCGTCGCCTCGGAAGTCAAATAGCCAGGATTGACGATCATCCGATCCCAACCACATGAGCCGCTCGCCGAATTTTGAGATGTTCAGGGCCGTCTGATGCGGCAGGGCGATCCAAAGATCGAGATCCCCCTGCTCGATATGCTTCCCGTCATCATCACTCCAGCGAAGCTCGATGACGCCGCGGGCATAGATGGTCCCCAGACGGTCGATGCGCGCATTGTGGGCTTCGGCAAGCGTCACATAGGGCGGCGGATCGAGACCCGGCGCATCCATCTCACCGATGGGAGGTTTCTGGCAAGAGGCGAGGAGCATCAGCACGATGACGCCGCCCAAACGCCCCCGGGGATGTCGCGGCGGATCAAGCCCGCCGGCCCAACGGCCCGTGAGCTGCCATGTCTGAGCTGCCACCACGACGCGTCGCTCCATCTTGACGGTTGCCGCCGCTACAACTCACCGCGCAGCACTTCGCGGAGTTGCTCACTGAGTTCGCGGACGTCCTCGTCGCCCAGCCGGGGGTTGACCACCTCGATGGGCTGTTGATTCGGCTCGGCTCCCTTGGGCAGCATCAACCATCGCTCATTCTCGCCTTGGCCGGTCCGGCCGATGTATCTCAGCCGCTTCTTTCGCATCAGGATGAGCGCAATGATAAAGCGGTACGCGATCCTTCGCCGTCGAGGATCGTCGGCCAACCGTTCGAACAAGTCCCACAGCACATCATCGTCCACAAAGACCCTTCGCCCGGCGTCGGGGTGGGGCACGGCGGCCTTCCAAAAGCTGAACAGACCCTCGGGGGGGGCTTGTGCATCCCATGCCTGGAGTGAATAGTCCCGCCGGTC
Organism: Planctomycetota bacterium; assembly: GCA_022568135.1. Lineage (GTDB taxonomy): Bacteria > Planctomycetota > Phycisphaerae > Phycisphaerales > SM1A02 > JADFFQ01. Next base: position 7,980 of record JADFFQ010000054.1, read on the forward strand.
GAAGCCGTCATCCTCGGCCCGTTCGCACAGGGTAGCCATACAGATCGACCCGGGCTCAAGCGGCCGGCCCGTGGCGGCACAGACGCGTGTCGGCGGCGCTACGCGATACCCCAGACCGTAGGTGGACACAACCAGATACTACGACATCGGCACGGCCCGGTCACGCCGTCGGGCAGCCTCTCTTAGGGCGCCGCTGTTCGCAGCCGATATACTTGCCAGCGAGCCGGCCATCCACTGGAGGTAACCGTAGTTTCATGCTCCCCTCGATCAAGCAGATCTTCCGAAGCTACGAAGCACCCGAAATCATCCTCGAGCTGGCCGTCATCTGGATCTGCGTGTACCTGGTATTCCGCTTTCTCAAGGGCACGCGAGGAGCGGGAATTATCAAGGGCTTTGCGGTCCTGCTGGTTCTGGTCACGCTGACGATCAAGCTTCTCGGCCAGGGCACCGACGCGCTGGGCCGGTTGAACTTTATCTACGACCGCTTTCTCGGATTGGCGGCGTTATTGCTGATTGTGGTGTTCCAGCCGGAGCTTCGCCAGGCGATGATTCGACTCGGCCACGCCGGGTTCTTCCGGCGCTCGAGCCGCCAGGTGAACCAGGTGGTGGATGCCGTGAGCGAGGCGGCCCAGTTCCTGAGCAAGAGCCAATTTGGAGCCTTGATCGCCATCGAGCGCAGCGTCGGGCTGCGCAGTTTGATCGAAGGCGGCGAACGGCTGGACGCCCAGGTCAGCGCCCGCCTACTGGAATCGATATTCTGGCCGAACAGTCCGCTGCACGACCTGGGCGTGGTGATTCGCGGCGAGCGCATTGTGGCGGCGAATGTGCAATTCCCGCTCGCCGAGGAAGGATCATTGCCGCGGGAACACGGCTCTCGACACCGCGCCGCGGTGGGGATCACCCTCGACAGCGACTGCCTCGTCGTTGTGGTGAGCGAAGAGACGAGGAGCATCAGCCTCGTCGAGCGCGGGGTCGTGGACGCGGACATCCCACGGGATCGCCTTCGCGAGACCCTGTTGCAGCGGTTGGGCACGCCGCCCGGCAAAGGACCATCCGAACAACCGGACGCGGCCCCAGACGCGCCGGCTGAGGAATCGCCCCCGGGAGCCGGTCTCGCCGCCCAAGGTCCCGATAAACGGTCAACGGCAGTTCCAAAGGAGGCATAGGGGTGCAGTTTGAGAATCGATGGTGGACCTATGCAGTGGTGACCGTGGTGACGGTGTTGATCTGGTCGTGGGCGGCGGAGGAAACCCGCGAACAAGCCAGCACATCGTTTCGGATCCGATTCGCCCCGTCGGACCCCGCCCGGCAGGTGATCACGCCCGACGAGGTTCGCCTCAAGGTTGAGCTGGAGGGGTCTCGGCACGCGCTGGAACAAGCGCGAACGCTCACGATGCCGCTGAAACTCACCGTCGGCAGCGAACTGCCCGCCGACGCTGACGAGATTCCCGCCAACATCGCGGACGCGTTGCAGAAGCACGAAGCACTGCGCGACACCGGAGTGCGGATCATCTCGGTGGACCCAGCGCTCATTGACATCCAAGTCGATGACCTCGTCTCGGTCAACGCTACGGTTCAGCCCGAGCTGCCGCGGCTGCAAACTGAAGGCGAGATCCTCGTCGATCCGCCCCAGGTCCTCCTGACCTTGCCCAGCCGGCTCCACAGACGCACCGGCAAAGAGCTGGTGCTCAGAGCCTACATCGACCAGTCCCGCCTCGATCAGCTCGAGCCGGGCCGGCCGTACTCCCTGGACGCGAAGCTGCGCCCGCCGGAGATTCTCATCGGGCAAAAAGCGGTGACCATCGAGCCGCCCTCCGTGGTCATCACGTTCACTGTTCGGTCACGCATCGAGGAGACGACGCTGCCTATGGTTCGCGTTCAAATCGCGGGTCCGCCGGAGGACCACGGTGAATACATCGTCGAGATTGATGAGACGGATAAGCAGCTCGCCAACGTCACCATCAAGGCTGACGGCGCGTTGATCCGCCAGATCGAGCAGGGCGAGGCCACGGTTGTGGCGTTGGTGCATCTGAGCTCCAGCGAAAAGGAGCGACGAATCGAGAGCAAGGCCGTCACATGCTTCATGGCACTACCGCCTGACGGCCGTGGAACAATCGTCGAAGCTGAGGTTGACGGTTCGAGACTCATGCCTGTGATTCGCCTGCAAATCACCGAACGGTCGGCCTCGTAACCTCGCCGTGGCCGACCTTCTCAATGGCGTTGACTTCCGGAGGCGCTGATGGGACCTGCACAGCCCCGCACCCGGCCGGTACAGAAGTCTCCGAATCCGCCGTCCATCGTCGCCGGACGGGTGAGCCGGATCATTCGTATGGTCAACCTGTTGCAGAGCACCGAGCGGTGCACGGCCGAGCAGCTCGCCCGGCACCTTGGGGTGAGCCGACGCACCGTCTTCCGCGACCTCAAGGTGCTTCAAAGCGCGGGGGTGCCGTTCGTCAGCACACCCGGCCGGGGCTATGACCTGAGCCCGGACTACGCGATGAGCCGGTTGAACCTGGGCGTGCCGGAGGCCCTGGGGCTGATGTTGCTGGGCAAGGTGGCCGCAGCCATGCCCGACCAGCCGCTGTTTCGCCCGGCAATCGAGGCCATCGGCACGGTCGTCGCGCAACTGCCCCCAGCCGTTCGCATGGTCTACGACGATTTGCTCGCCGCAGTCAGCATCTCCCCCGGCGCGCTCAACATCTGCCCGGAGGATGAGCAATACTACCGCACACTTCAGTACTCCATCGAGGAGCGCATGGTCTGCCGATTTGTCTACCGCGCCGTTGAGCCGTGGGGCCCCTGCCGAACCAAGATTCAATCCCGTGCATCTGCACTTCTATAAGCGTGCCTGGTATGTGCTGGCGTTCAGTGAACAACACGACGAGGTCAGGATGTTCAAGCTCTCGCGGATCGAAGAGCTCGAGCCGAGCGACGAGGTCTTTGCTCCGTTTCACTTCTCCATCGACGCGTATCTGGACGACGCCTGGGGCATCATTCCCGAAGGTCGCAAGTACGACGTCGTCATCGAGTTCGCGCCCAAGGTGGCGCGCAACGTCGCCGAAATCCGCTGGCATCGCACCTAGCAGACCCAGTGGCAGCCCGATGGCTCATGCCGCATGAGCTTTCGGATCAACGGCCTCAACGAGGTCAGCTGGTGGATCATCGGCTACGGCGACCAGGTCGTCGTCCGTGAGCCGCCCGAGCTCCGCAACGCCATCCGCGCGATCGCCCAGCGCGTCCTCACGCATTACGTCAAGGCGTAACTCCGGTCCCACAAGCATCTTGTGAGTTAGCGCTCGCCGGCGCAGCCAGCCTAAACGCCTCCGCAGGACCAAGAGCTCCCGCCCCATAGGGGGGACCAGACCGCCATGGCGATGCCCAAGGTTCAGGCTGGATACAGTTGCAATTGCGTTTCAATCGCTGTAGGCTCTCCCTTCTATCGCACGTTGGTCCAGGACACCCAAGCACCTCACAAACGGAGCCCCGCCGATGGTCTTCCCGCCGCCGGGTCGCGCACGCCGAATCGACGCACAATGCACTGCATTCGCCCGGAGACGCACCGCCTACGCCCGGCTGGCCCTGGCCCTCACCAGCCTGATCCTGGCGGGAAGAACTGATGCCGGCGAACGGAAGTTCACCTACGTCTACGAGGCCACCACCATGGCAGCTGGGGAGTTTGAGTATGAGCAATGGGTGACGTGGAAGACCGACAAGGGTACCGACAGCTCTTTTGATCGCATTGACTTTCGTCACGAAATCGAGTTCGGCGTGACCGACCACCTGCAGGTCGCACTCTACCTCGCTGATTGGCGGTATCAGGACGGCCGGTCCGTGAGCGACGATGGCGCCGAGTACCGAGACACCGCCGTGGAGCTGATCTACAACCTCTCCGACCCCTGGGAAGACTTCCTGGGCACCGCCCTCTACGGCGAGGTCAAACTCGGTGACGAGCTGTTCGAACTGGAAGGCAAGCTCATCCTTCAGAAGAACGTCAACCTGTGGACCGCCGCCTACAACGCGACCATCGAGGCTGAATGGGAGGGTCCCCACTACGCCGACGACAACGGCAAGTTCCAGCAGACCCTCGGCATCAGCTACCAACTGCGGCCGCAGTTGCTCGTCGGCGCCGAACTGCTGCATGAGATCAAGTTCCCCGACTGGTCCACGCGCGACGAAGACGTTTTGTACTTGGGGCCGAACCTGTCCTATCGCCATCAGGATTGGTGGGTCACCGTGACCCCGCTGTTGCAGATGACCGACGTTGCCAGCGAGCCGGACTTCCAACTTCGCTTGATCTTTGGGTTTGACTTTTGAGTTTGATCCGATTGGGGGCCTGCGCCGTAGGCGCCCCAGTGCTTCGGCTGCGGCAACCGCTTCCGGAAATCGACTGACATGATGAAACCGCGAAACACCGACCAGGCAAAGTCCGTTGGGAGCGGCTATAGGAGACTGCTTGGGGGCTCGCTTGGACTCATGGCCACGCTCGTGAGCTGCGCGACGCTCGAACAACTCGCCCCGCCCGTCGATCCGATGCTGGTGGAGCTTGGAGCGATCGGGCCGCCGGACATCGCAGCGCTCACCCACGGTCGAGAGGTTTACCTGACCAACTGCATCCGCTGTCACGGCCCCGAGCCCGTCGCGCGGTATCCCTTGCATCGCTGGGAGTCCATCATCGATCGGATGGCCAAGCGAGCGAAGCTCAAGGTCGATGAGGAAGCCGACGTGCTGGCCTATGTACTCGCGGCGCGGCGGGCATCTGACTCCAGGATGATGTCACAGCCGCCATCGGCCGGGCCGAGATGATTCGCATCGCGGATCGGCTTGACGATTGGTCGCTGCTGCATCACATCCACCAGCTCATTGCTCCTCGGATTGATCCGTGGTTGAACGCGATCAAACCCATTCCGTCGCGTGCCAGTGTTTCTTTCCGCGGCGCAGGAGAATCGTCCGGCCGTGAAGAAGGTCGGCGGCTGTCAAGACTCGATCGAGGCCGGCCTTCTCGCCGTTGACAGATACCGCGCCGTTGTTGAGAAACTCGCGCGCTTCGCGCTTGGACTCAGCCAGGCTCGTCTGCGGAAGAATCTCGGCGATCGGTATGCCTTGGTCCTCCAACAGCGACCTGGTGTGGGTTGAGTGCGGCACGTCAGCGAAGACGTCAGCCAACGTCGCCTCATCGAGTCGGCGCACGTCGCCGGCGCCGAACAGCGCCGCCGTCGCTTCTTCGATGTGTCGCAGTTCGTCGGAGCCATGCAACAACTCCGTCAGATCACTTGCCAGTGCTCTTTGCCCAAGCCGCAGTTGCGGCGACTCCTCGTGTCGCTGAGCCAGCTCGTCGATCTCCTCGCGGCTACGCATTGTGAACCACTTCAGGGACCCGACGACGTCCGCATCGGGAAGATTGATCCAGTATTGATGGAAGGCGTAGGGGCTGGTACGGTCGGCGGTCAGCCACACGGGACCCTGTTCGGTCTTGCCCATTTTCTTGCCCTGCGATGTCAGCACCAGTGGCGCGGTAATACCGAACGCCTGTCCCTGCTCTTGCCCGAACTCGCGTCGGATGAGATCGACACCTGCGACGATGTTGCCGTACTGGTCGGAGCCGGCCAGCTGCACCGTGCAGTTCATCGACCGCCGCAGATGCAGAAAGTCGTACGCCTGCAGGATCATGTAGCTGAACTCGGTATAACTGATTCCGTGTTCGCGCGTTTGCAGCCGCTGGCGAACGGAGTCCCTCTGTATCATGGCGTTGACGGAGAAGTGTTTGCCCACGTCGCGCATCACCTCAATGAATCCGAGCGGTCCAAGCCATTCGATATTGTTGACGATCACCGCGGCGTTGGGAGCAGCGGGGTCGAAATTGAGCAGCCGTTCGAATATCCGCTTCTGCGAGGCAATGTTGGCCTCGATCTGGTCGCGAGCAAGCAGCGGCCGTTCGTCATCCTTGCCGGAGGGGTCGCCGATGAGCCCGGTTCCGCCGCCCATGACCACGATGGGCTTATGCCCTGCGAGCTGCCAGTGGCGAAGGAGCTGAATCGGTATGAGACTGCCGATGTGCAGGCTGTCCGAAGTCGGATCGAAGCCGCAGTAGCCGACGCGTGGCGTCGCGGCCAGGTGCGTATCCAGCTCGTCGCCGGCCGTTCTTTGGTGCAACAAGCCACGCCAGGCGAGTTCGTCGAGAAAACTCATGACGATCGGGGAATCCGCAGGAGCCAGAATATGCGACAATCACGGCCAGCGCAATAGGGTAGCAGGAACCGCACATTGTCCAACTGATTCCGTTGAGGAGGAACTGACCATGTCAAGCAGCACGACGACGACGACGAGAACCGACCCATCCCGACGAGAGATGCTCGCCGCGCTGGGCATCGGCGCCGCAGCCCTGGCCGGTGTCCGCGGCGCGGCAGGGCAGACCACAATGCCTCAGCCGGCCTCCGCCAGCCCCATGACGCCCCAGGACCTCGGTTGGGATCCCCAGACCGACCGCTACATCCTCCCGCCGCTTCCATACCCCTACGACGCCCTGGAACCGTACATCGATACCCAGACGATGCAGCTTCACCACGACAAACACCACGCCGGATATGTCCGCGGGCTCAACGCGTCCTTGGATGCGCTCGATGAGATGCGCACCGCCCGGCGAGGCGTCGGCGAAACCAAACACTGGTCCCGCCAGCTTGCCTTCAACGGCTCCGGGCATTTCCTGCACGTGATCTTCTGGAACTGTATGGGTCCCAATGGAGCCGGCATGCCCCGCGGCCTGATTGCCGAGCGAATCGACCGCGACTTCGGTTCGTTCAAGCAGTTCAGGCAGCACTTCGAAACCGCAGCCCGCTCCGTCGAAGGCAGCGGCTGGGCCATCCTGGTCTTGGAGCCCACCTCCCAGCGGCTGATGGTCATGCAGGCTGAGAAACATCAGAACCTCACCGCCTGGGGCGTCGTGCCGCTGCTGGCAATCGACGTCTGGGAGCACGCGTATTACCTCAAGTACCAGAATCGACGCACGGAATACGTCAGCGCGTTCATGAACATCATCAACTGGGACTTCGTCCAGCGCAAGCTAAGCGGCCTGATCGAGGCGTTTTCGCCCAAACGCTGAACAACGACGCACAGCCGGAAGCCCACGGACTCGAGTCCGTGGGCTTCATTGTCAAACGCGGTTGAGCGGCATCACCCCTGCGTCCACTGCGCCACTTCCGCTTTGATCTTACTGCGCGAGAACCAGATGAGCAGGAAGATCGGCAGCGCCCAACCCCAGAGGATTCCCAGCACGATCGTGAACGCGCCGAAAACCTGCATGAAGCTGCCCATCATCGCAGACGCCCCCGCAGGCATATTCGGATCCTGCTGCATCATCTCTTGCAAGGCTTCAAACTGGGCTTGCTGGGCCATGTCAGCAAGGATGGTGTTGCCGACGACGAACATCATCTTGATTCCAGCCCACACCATGCACGCCGTCGGACTCCAGGCTCGCCGGCGCACAAGGCCAATGCCCGCCACCAGCAGCAGAATCCCCAATGCAAGCGTCAACACCGCCCCAGTGACCATCCACGGCTTCAAATCCTCCATCGCCTCGAACATTGTCGCCTGCTCCGCCGGCGCGATCGCGGAAAGGCTGCTCATGAAGAGTGTCGAAACCGCACCGAAGCAGCCCTGGAGGATGGCCAGGGAGCCGAAGATGATGGCGATCACGCCGATGACCATCGGCCAGGCGGACGGCTGCTGCGGTATCTCGCCGGGGTCAACCGGCGGCGTCATGAGAGCGGGCGGCGGCAAGTCAGTTGCGCTCATGCAAGTGCCTCCTTTGCCTTGTGCACTTGAGTCGGGTGACCGGCCGGCGAACGGTCAAAACTGACGCAGAAACCTCACGTCGTTCTCGAACAGCCAGCGGATGTCGGCGATACCGTATCTGCGCATGGCGATCCGCTCGATACCCCAGCCGAAGGCGAATCCGGTCCACTGCTCCGGGTCGTAGCCCACAGCCTGGAACACGTTGGGATCAACCATCCCGCACCCACCCATCTCGGTCCACTGCCACCGGCCCTTGACCTTTATCTTCATGTCCACTTCAGCAGAGGGCTCGGTGAAAGGGAAGAAGCTCGGGCGCATGCGCACCTCGGCTTGGGGCCCGAAGTACGCCCGGGCAAACTGAAAGAGGGTCGTCTTGAGATCGACCATCGTCACGTTTCGATCGACGTAAAGCCCTTCGACCTGATGGAACATGCTGTAGTGGGTGGCGTCGTGCGTGTCGGGGCGATACACCCGGCCGATGGAGATGATCTTCAGCGGCGGCTTGGTCCTGGCCATGGTTCGGATCTGCACCGTCGAGGTCTGGCTGCGGAGCATGAGCCCGCCGGCCAGATAGAAGTTGTCACGCGGATCGCGGGCGGGGTGGTCCGGAGGAATGTTCAGGGCCTCGAAATTGTGCCACTCGTCCTCGATCTCCGGTCCGTAGGCGACGCAAAACCCCATGCGGGCAAACACTTCGGTGATCTCGTCGATCGTCTTGCTGATCACGTGCCGGCGGCCGAGACCCATGGGGATGCCCGGCTCGGTGACATCGATGATCGGCCCCTTGCCGCCTGCGGCTTCGCGGGCCAACACCGCCTTCTTCTCGCCGAAGGCCGCCACCAGAGCGGTCTTCACCTCGTTGAGCCGCTTCCCCACCGCCGGCCGATCCTGCGACGGCACCATCTTCATCGCCGGCCCAATCGCTTTGAGCCGACCCTTCGTGCCCAGGTAGGTGATCCGCCAGCGCTCCAGCGCATCGGCGTCGGCGACGTCTTGGAGCTGGGCCAGGCCGGTGGACTCAAGCTCGTGAAGTTCGTCGAGCATGGGCCGGAGTGTACCGGCAGCGGAAGGATTGCGAAGGACGACATACGCAGGGACTTCCAAGAGCCGGGTGCCGCAAGACCGCGGGATTGCCTTTGCGACAAGCCAACCCCAAACCCCCTCGCCCTTCCGGGCGAGGCTATGTCCCGTTTGTGTCGCTGGTGTCGCTGGTGTCTTGAGACTTCTGCGGCGCAGCAGCCTCAGCCGGCTTGGCGTCGGCTTCGTCCTGGGCGGCAGCACCTTTGCGGAGCCGGGCGGCGAAGGCGGTACGGTTGTCGGCTTGTTCCCGACGCCTGGATTCGCCTCCGCCGATCTGCGGTCCTTCTTCCTTGCCGACCAGTTGCAGTTGCACCAGATCAGCCCCGTCGCCGAGGCGATGCTTGCCGAGCTTGACGATGCGAGTGTAACCGCCGTCCCGGCGCGCGAACATAGGCGCAATCGTCGTCATGATGTGCTGCACCAACCGGGGGCTCTTGCGCAGCTCGCCGTAGCGGTTGAACTCGATCTCGCTTTGATCGGGCAAATCGAAGTAAGGATTGCTCTTTCGAGCGTCGGGTACGTTCGGGTGCGCCACCCAGGCATGGATTCGCCGATCGTTGATCCTGGCCTCGATCTGCCGGCGGGCGCGGAGCGTACCCCGCTTAGCGACGGTGATGATCTTTTCGACGAACGGTTGAACCGCCTTCGCCTTGGGAAGCGTGGTTTCGACCCGGCCATGCTCGAACAGTCCCGCCGCCAGATTGCGAATCATCGCCCGGCGGTGCTCTTCGTCACGGCTCAGATGTCTTCCGAAGACACGGTGACGCATATGAGAGGACTCCTGGAAGATTGCCGGAGGTGAGGCTTTGCAGAGCTACGCTTGCACTGGACCTTCGGGAAGTCGCATACCGAGGCTGAGCCCAAGCTCTTCGAGCTTTCGCTTCACCTCACGAAGAGACGTTTTGCCGAAGCTGCGTACCGCCAATAGATCGCCCTCATCTTTTTGCACCAGCTCGCGGATGGTTCGGATGTCGGCCGTTTCCAGACAGTTGCCGGCTCGAACCGAAAGATTCAGGTCGCCGATGGGCATGATGAGCTTGCGGACGAGCTCTTCATCCACGCTGGCGGCGGCGCTGGCCTCGGCGGACACCTGCTCGACGCCCAACTCGAAGTATTGCACGAAGGGGTTGAGGTGCTTGCGAAGGATCTTCGCAGCCTCCACCAGGGTCGTTTCAGGTGACAGCGTGCCATCGGTCCAGATGTCCATGATCATTCGGTCGAAGTTGGTCCTCTGGCCGACACGGGTATCCTCGACGCGGTAGCGGACGCGCTGCACGGGGCTGAACACCGCATCGATGGCGATCTCGCCGATGACCTGCTCCTCGCCCTGGGCATACTGATCCGACGCCGGCTGATAGCCTCGTCCCTTGGCGACGCGCATTTCAGCCTCGAAATCAACATCCTCGGCGAGCGTGGCGATCACGTGATCCGGATTGTGAATGGTCACTGCGGTATCGGCTTCGATGAGATCCGCGGTGACCTCCCCGGGCCCGGTCGCGGCGAGGCGCATCGTCTTGGGCTCGTCGCTGTCGAGGCTCACCACCAATCCTTTGAGGTTGAGGATGATGTCCACAACGTCCTCCAGCACCCCAGGCAGGGTGGAGAACTCGTGCTCAACGCGCTCGATTCTCGCGCTGACCACGGCTGCACCCTGGATACTGGACAGGAGGATTCGGCGGAGGCTGTTGCCGACCGTCGTGCCGAAGCCTCGCTCGAACGGCTCCACGATAAACCGTCCAAAAGTGTTCGTGCGTGAACGATCATCCACGCGCACCTGGGCCGGCAGCTCCAGCCCTCGCCATCGAACGTGCATCGTCTCTGCTCCAATCGCTCAGCAGTGTCTCTATCGAATGTCCCGCGGGGTATCGGAGATCAGGCAGGTCCTGCTGATCGACCTGCAGGCTCCTTCTTTCCCGGGGGGAACGGTCATCATCATCGATCAGGGATTGATTGTAGAGGCCTGGGGCTGGGCGACCAACGCCTCAGCAAAGCCTGTTTTTCTCGTCGTGCCTCCATCAGATCGCGGTTACACCCGCCGCCTCTTGCGAGGCCGGCATCCATTATGGGGGGTCGGCGTGTGATCCTCGACGGCGCTGACTCTCAGTCCATTGGCCTGCAAGGCGGTGATGGCCGACTCTCGCCCGCTGCCGGGGCCTTTCACGTGAACCTCTATCTCCCGCATGCCCATTCGTCTGGCCTTGACCGCCACCTTCTCCGCGGCACGGGAGGCGGCGAACGGCGTGGCCTTGCGGGCACCCTTGAACCCGACGGTCCCGGCTGAATCCCAAGCCAGCGTCTCACCGTCGATGTCGGTGATGGTGATCATCGTGTTGTTGAACGTCGCCTTGATATGGGCGATGCCCTTGATGACGTTCTT
>JADFFQ010000055.1 GCA_022568135.1 Planctomycetota bacterium
CATGCCGGCTGGTACGCTCGTATCGTCAACGACGACGGCGGTCGCGAGCTTCGCTTGCAGGTCGCGGATTTTGCGTTCGTCATGGCCTTGATCTTCCTTGGCAGAGTGATACTCAGCGTTCTCCTTGAGATCACCAAGCTTGCGGGCCCGGCCGATGCGGTCTGACAACTCGAGGCGCCTGTCGACAAGCTTCTGCAGCTGCTCCTCCAAACGGGTCTTTTCTTGTGAGGTCATGTAGTTCATGGCTACGGTCATTCTAGCGCAAAATACTTGATCGCTGCAAACTCAATCTTACTGAGTTTCTTTAGCCCCCGTCGTGATTGTGTTTGCCAGCCGATCAAGGCCGATCTCCGTATTCTCGCTCAGCGTTCGAGCGAGCCCTGGTACAGTTCGTACTCTAGCAGACGACACTCGATCTTCGCATTCATAAACGGAATCCGTCGGTCGGCGCGCAGACCGATGCACTTGCTAAGATCGCGATTACCCGTGAATACGTAGCCTTTCCAGCCCGGACAGCGCTGTTTGAGATAGTCGCCGATGCGCGCGTAGACCAGCTCAAGTGTGCCTCGATCTCCCAAACGCTCGCCGTAGTCGGGGTTCAGGATGACAACTCCGGGCGCGTCCGGCAGGGGTGTTTGGGCGAAATCGCACTCGACAAAGTCGATGAGCTGCTCGACACCCGCCGTACGCGCATTCTTGTGAGCCGCTTCCAACGCGCGCGGATCGATGTCCGATGCGATGATCGGCGGCGGTGGTTGTGATCGACGTTGCTTGCGCGCTTCGTTACGGATTGTCCGCCACGCGTCTTCATCGTGTAGTTTCGTGTGCATCAAGCTGAAGCTCGTTCGCAATAACCCCGGCGCCCGACCGGTGGTGATGAGCGCGGCTTCAATGGCAAGTGTGCCGCTTCCACACATCGGATTCACCAACGGCACACCGCCATCATATCCCGCCGCTAGCAGAACGGCTGCTGCGAGTGTTTCCTGCATCGGCGCCGTGTGTGGCATCTTGCGGTAGCCGCGATCGGCAAGTCGCCGGCCGTTCGTGTTCAGGTATATCCACGCTCGATTATCCGCCCAGTATAGATGAATCACGATCTTCGTGCGGTCCGATCCGCTGTCCGGCCGAGCGCCGGTCCGCTTTGCAATGCGATCAACAATCGCATCTTTCAACACGAGATTCGGATACATCGAGTTGGTGATCTTGGGATGATCGACATTCGAGGTCACGGTGAAGTACGAGTCGTTGGGGATCACCTCCTCCCACGCAAATGATGCAGTGTGACGATACAACGCTTTGGGCGAAGGGCAGCGGAAGCGTTTGAGGAGCCACATCACATGCAACGCCGTACGAAGATGCAGGTTCAGGCGCATGCAGTCGGGCAATGTCGCCCCGATGAACACGCCCGCCGGATCTTCATCCTGAATCTCGAATCCAAGGGCAACGACCTCTTCGCGCAGGTATGGCGTGACATGCTGCGAGCACGTAATGCGCGTCAGGCGCTTCTTGTTGATGTCAAGGGTCAGCATGGACGATACGAAGCGACGGCGGTCATAACAGGCTGTGGTTTTCGGTCATCAGGCCTCATGCCAAGAATGGATTCGTGATCGAGCCGGATGAGCTTGATGTGCTTGCGAAATGCGCGCATAGCCTTCTTCCAAGTCTCCCGCACAAGGGTTTTGACATATGAAAACCCTAGGAGATATCATTGCCTGCGACCAGTACCAAACACAATCGTATCATGTGAATGGCGTTGTCCGTCTTTGGCGTTATGATTTCCGCCTCATGCTGCACCCAGCCGACCCAAACCTGCGGAACGTGGCGATCATTGCCCACGTCGATCATGGCAAGACCACGCTCGTGGACGCACTGCTTGCCTGCTGTGGTTCACTCGATGCTCGAAAGGAAGCGACTGATTGCGTGCTCGATTCAGATCCCTTGGAGCGTGAGCGAGGAATCACGATCTTCTCCAAGAACTGTGCAATCACCTTTCGTCCCACAGATGGCGAGCACGCAGGCGAGACCTTTCGCATAAACCTCATCGATACGCCAGGCCACGCAGATTTCGGAGGCGAAGTCGAGCGCGTGCTCAAGATGGCGGATGGTGTGTTGCTGCTTGTTGATGCGTTCGAAGGCCCGATGCCGCAAACGCGATTTGTGCTCAGTAAAGCTTTGGAGCTTGATCATCCTCTTATCGTGGTTGTCAATAAATGCGATCGGCCTGATGCTCGACCTGATGAGGTCATTACAGAGGTCTTTGATCTATTGGTCGCGCTGCAAGCAAGCGATGAGCGACTGGATTTTCCTGTCATATACGCGTCCGGCCGAGATCGTTGGGCATCCGAGGATGCCATGACACCAACCAATGACATCCAGCCGCTCCTTCACGCAATTACAAATCATCTTCCCGCGCCGGTGGGATATTCTGATGTGCCGCTTCAAATGCTCATTACCACGCAGGACTATTCATCGTATGTTGGGCGCATCGCGATCGGTCGGATCTTCGCAGGTGCGATAAGCTCCGGCCAAGCGGTCAATATCTGTCAAGCAGATGGGACCAATCGGCTGGCAAGGGTGCAACAACTCTATCGCTTCGAGGATTTGGGGCGAACCCTCACTGATGTCATTCAGGTCGGGGATCTTTGTGCAGTTGAAGGGCTTGGTGATTTTGAGATCGGCGACACGATTGCGTGTCCTGATCTGCCGAACCCGATTGCGCGTGTTTCGGTGGATGAGCCGACGCTGCACATGCTCTTTCGAATCAACGATTCGCCGTTTTCAGGTAGAGAAGGCAAGTACGTTACTTCCAGGCAAATATCAGAAAGACTCGATCGTGAGCTGCGGTCAAACTTAGCGCTTCGTGTTGAGCCTGGCTCTACATCCGAAGAATTCCGCGTGTCGGGAAGAGGCTTACTACACCTTGGAATATTGCTGGAAAATATGCGCCGCGAAGGATACGAGCTTTCCGTCGGCCGACCAGAGGTTATTGAGAAGGTAATCGATGACCTGCGCTGCGAGCCGATCGAACTGCTTACTGTTGATGTGGCTCAAGAGAACGTTGGAGCGGTGCTCGAAATATTAGGTTCGCGTGGCGGCGAGATTCGATCATTGGAGCCGCGTGGTGATCGAATGCACGTGGAATGTGAGATTCCCGCCCGTGGATTGATCGGTATGCGAAGCAGAATGCTCACGGCAACGTCGGGGCAGGCGGTCATGTATCATAGCTTTCAACGCTACGGGCCGATTCGTAATATCGATCAACATCGGGCCAATGGTGTGATGGTTGCAATTGAAACGGGCGTGGCGACGACTTATGCGCTTCTGAATCTGTCGGAGCGCGGTGTGATGTTTGTCAAACCGCAGGATCCCGTTTATGCAGGACAAATCGTCGGCGAAAATAGTCGAGAAAGAGATCTCGGCGTGAATGTCGCAAAGGGCAAGGCGTTTTCCAACGTTCGTGAATCGACGAAGGAGGCGACGGTGGTGCTCAAGGCTCCGCGAACGATATCGCTGGAAGCTGCTTTGGAGTATATAGAATCCGATGAACTGGTCGAGATCACGCCGGAGTCGATTCGACTTCGCAAGAAGCTACTGAGTGAGTCGCAACGCAAACGCGCCGGTCGCCATCACAAGTCTGCCGCGGCGGGACGTAGCAAGGAGATGTGACAATTGAGGGCGTATGGGTCCAATATTCAGCCCAACTGGAAAGTCGCACGGTGTCAAGAGGTTGGTTTTGTCGGTGGTGGGTCGTTTGTGGCCCGAATCTGGCACGCATGCGATGGGCTGCGGAGATGAAGTTCACACCATCTTCAAGCTCTTGACGCATCACGACTTCGGCCTGAGCTGACTTTGGGACCCATGCGGGAACCACAAAGGGAAGAATAGGTGCTGAAGATCAGAAGAGGAGGGGATCCCCGGATCTCTTCTCTCTTCCATTTTTTCTTCCGTCTTGTTCTTTCCTCCGTGCCTCCTCTGTGCATCTGTGGTTCGAGTTCGACTCCTGCACGCCCAACGCAGGCGACGGCTGTTCACTTCACCCCAACCGTCTCCGTGACGAACTTCGAGACGTAGTCCTCGAGCTTCGTGAGGTCCTTGTAGAAGTTCCGGATGCCCTCCGCCAGCTTGTCGGTGGCCATCGGGTCCTCGTTGAGCATCCACCGAAACATCTTCTCGGTCATGTCGATGCGAGCGATGCTGGTGTGCTCGGCGTCGGCGGGCGAGAGCTTGCGCTCAAGCGTGCCCTGCATGCCGTCGAGTTCCTCGAGGAGATCCGGCGAGATGGTCAGCAGGTCGCAGCCCGCGAGCTCGATGATCTCGCCGCTGCTGCGGAAGCTCGCCCCCATCACCTCGGTCTTGTGGCCGAAGCGCTTGAAGTAGTTGTAGATCTCCGTCACGGAGTGCACGCCCGGATCCTCCGCCGGCTCGATATGGTCGACGCCGCGATCCTTCTTGTGCCAGTCGTAGATGCGCCCGACGAACGGCGAGATCAGCGTCACGCCCGCCTCGGCGCACGCCACGGCCTGCGCGAGGCTGAACAGGAGCGTGAGGTTACAGTGGATGCCTTCCTTCTCGAGCTGCTCCGCGGCGCGGATGCCCTCCCACGTCGACGCGATCTTGATCAGGACGCGCTCCCGGTGGACGCCCTTCGCGTCGTACAGCTCGATGAGATGGTGTGCCTTGCGGATCGTCGCTTCCGTGTCGAATGACAGGGACGCGCAGACCTCGGTCGACACGCGGCCGGGAACGATGTCGAGGATCTCCTTGCCGAATCGGACGAAGAGGTAGTCGATCGTCGCGTCGATCCGCCCCTCTGGACAATTCGAGGATCGTCTCCCGTACTCGATCGCGGCCTCGATCAAGTCGTGGTATTGCGGTATCTGCGCCGCCTTGTAGAGCAGCGACGGGTTTGTCGTCGCCTCCTGCGGCTGATGCTTCTCGATCGCCTCGATGTCGCCGGTGTCGGCGACGACGACGGTCATCTCTCGCAACTGATCCAGGATGCTCATGCTTGAAGACTCCTCGAGAAATCTCAAACGACGTTGGTCGTCAGCAGTTCCTTCGCGACGCCCACGATGCGGTCGGGCGTGAAGCCGAAGCGCTGCTGGAGCGACTGCAGCGGCGCCGACTCACCAAAGCTGGTCATGCCGATCACGACGCCGTGCGCCCCGACGTAGCGCTCCCAGCCGAACGTTGACGCCAGCTCGACCGCGACGCACCTCGACAGCTCGGTGCCCGTGCCGATGAGGATGACCGCGGGCTCACCGGTGTCCGGGGCCGGCCCGTCCGCGAGCACGTACCCGCCGCGCGCGACCCCCTCGTCCTCGTCGCCGAGCAGCGCATGCACTCCGGTGGACGTCGTGGGGATCGGGGTTCCTGCCGTGGTCATGGCCGGTCCTTCGTCACTCCTTCGTCACCCTGAGAATCGGATTCACCGCGGAAGCCGTGCCTCCGTGATCGTCGTCAATCGCACAATACCTCGAGCAGCTCGTGCATCGACACGAGCGCGAACCCCGTCTGAACGTCGCTGATGCCGTACGGAATGATCAAGTTGCCGTTGTGCACCATCGCGCCACAGGAGTACACCACGTTGGGCACGTATCCTTCGCTCTCCTCGGGCAGCGGCACGAGCAACGGGTCCTCGAGCTGGCCGATGACGCGCGTCGGGTCGTCACGGTCGAGGAGGGTCGCCCCGAGACTGTAGCGCCGCATCGGGCCCACGCCGTGTGTGAGCAGCAACCAGCCCGCATCGGTCTCGATCGGCGAGCCGCAGTTGCCGATCTGCACGAACTCCCACGGGTACTTCGGCTCCTGGATCAGCTGCGCTTGGTTCCAGAAGCGAACGTTGTCCGAGGTCATCAGGTACAGCTTCTCCCCGTCGGTCCGGGAGATCATGGCGTACCTGCCGTCGATCTTCCGCGGGAAGAGCGCCATCCCCTTGTCGATCGCGTACTTCCCGCCGAGCGTGTGGACCTCGAGGGTCTTGTACTCGTGGATCTCCATGAGCTGGGGGAGGATGCGCGAGCCGTTGAACGCCGTGTAGGTTCCGTAGAAGCGGATCGAGCCGTCGTCGTCGGTGAACTGGACGAGGCGCATGTCCTCGATGCCGTTCGACTCGTTCTCGCTGTAGGGGAACACGACCATCTCACTGATGTCCGCGTCCTCCGGTCCCTTGATGATGTAGTTGGAGTGGGCGAGCCACTGCATGAGGTCGGCGGTGCCGTCGAGCCTTGTCGGCTCGGGGATCGACGCCCGCTGCGCCTCGATCGCGGCGCAGAGCTCGTCCACGGTGAACGTGTCGCCGAGGCGATCCAGCACGCTGGGCACCAACTCGGTGTACGACCCCGATTCGATGAGCTTGTCGTTGAAGTCCTTCTTCGCGAAGCTGCGGTTCTCGACGACTCGTAGGCGGCGCGACACCGCCGAGACCGGGTCGATCGACACCTGCCCGTCCGACCGGATGATGCCGCGGCGGAAGATGATCGACGAGATGTGCCCTTCGCCCACCGCCCGCAGGCTCATCACGAAACGCACCGCGCCGTCCGGCAGCCCGCTCTGGACCAGGGCGGGGACCATCGACGGGTTGAACAGCGCCGCCGATGCGTAGGCGTACTCCATCGTGAAGTACGCGCCGATCAGGTGTCGCCTATCCAATGTGACGTCGCCATCCAGATCGTCGATCTGCTCGATCGCGCGCTCGAAGTGCCTCTCGAGGATATCCAGGAGGTTGACATAGTGATCGCCGAAGTCCCGGATGCACATCGTGAGCATCCGCGAGGCGGTCGTGTCGTCCAGACGCATCACCCGCTCGATGATCGATCGCGCGCGGCCGGGACCACCGGGGAAGAAGAAGCGGGTGATGGTCAGGCCGGGGTCGCGACTTAGCCGCTGCGAGAGTCGTTGAACGTTGATCTGCGAGGTCTTCATGGCGGTGGGCTCGGCAAGGGTCTTGCGGGCGACGGCCAGGATTGGGGGGATCTTCGTGGCCTCCTTGACCGGAAGCTGACCGAGACCCGGGGAGGCCAAGTATACCTGCTCGCGCGATCCTTCGAGATCTCTGCGGCCGCTCCACCGCGGGGTCCCGAAGCCCGTACCCTCAAAATATTCAGCCGAAGATGATCTTCTACCGTGCAGAGCATGCCTTCCAGTCTCGCCATGCCTTGTTGGTGCCGACGCCGGCGAAGCCTGCCACCCGTCGTTAGCTTGCCAAGACCTCGCCAGTTACTGTCCGGCCGAGTATTTTGACGGTGCGGGGTTGGCTGTCCGCATGGCCATCGAGAATGAGGGTTGGGGTTACACCCGCATTCCCGGAGAGTTCACGAAGCTGGGCTATCAGGTTTCGCGATCAGCGGTTCGTCGCATCCTGAGAGCCCAAGGCATCGAACCCGCGCCCGAGCGGTTGAAGCGCATGCCCTGGTCGAAGTTCCTCAAGGCACACTGGCAGGCGATCGCTGCCGCGGACTTCTTCACCGTCGAGGTGTGGAGCAGCGTGCCGTCGTGAAAGCTGTTCAGAAGTCGATCACCACCGCCCCGTACACCGACAGATCGTTCGGATCGATGCCGGGGTCGGTTTGCGATTGATACTCATGGGCCAGGCCGAGCTTGAGGCTGATCCCATCCATGGTGTTGATATCGAGGATCCATTCGGCGTTGGTCCGGACGCGGAACTCACCGGTCTCCTGGAGGTTGGGAAAGATCGTCGAGCCTGCCTTGAGGTGTTGGTGGGGCGAGATGTGCCACTCGAGGTCGCCGCCGAGAATCCCTTCCGGTTGAACGTCCTCGTTTTGTGAGCCGAACTCCTTTCGCAGGCCGGCGCCAATGCGCAATGACAGGTCGAAGACATCGAATGGCTCACCTGTTTCGTCGAGCTGATTGACATCGACCAGGTGATAGCCGACTCCACCGCCGCCGGTGATCCGATGCTCCCAGGATTGAAATTCATCGAAGTCGTATCGGGTTTGCGCGAAGTAATACCAGCGTGAGTTCGACACCGGCCACTCAGCGAACAGGCCCGCGGTGAACTTGTTTTCTGAACGATCGCCACGGCTTGTTCTCAGGGCGTATCTGCTGTCGATGTCATAGCCATAGGACTCTTGTTTGAGAGCGGTGGTGAACGCCATATGGAGGTTTGCGTCTTCGGTGGCGCCTTCCCTGAAACGGAAGCCGAGCTCGAATTTGGAATCCCAGCGGGGTTTGGGGGGCGTCGTTTCATCGGGCGGCAGTGGCGGTGCAGGTTCCTGCGCACGACCCGGCGCGGTCGCCCGGCCATCGTCAGCGCTGCTCGCCTCGTCAGTGGTGGTGGGCTGGCCGGCCGACGGTGCCGCCCCCGGGCCTTCGACCCGCACCGCCTGCACGGCCTCGGCGGGAATCTCAAGACGACCGAGAATCGGGTGGTCCAACACCACCACCTCAGGCGTGTGCTCGATCAATTCGCCGTGAAGCACCTCACCCGTAACCAGCTCGACTTCATCGGCCAGCGACGTGGTCACCACACCCAACACACAGAGCACACCACAGATCCGCACGGCTCATCCTCGCAAAGGCCAAACACCGCAAAGCGCCACTGTAGCGGGATTCGGCGTCCTGTTCCAGAAGCGAGCCTATCTGCAAGTCACGTGTTTGCAAGTAATTGAGTCGCTCGTGGACAGGCGGTGGTCATCCGGGTTGAGCGGTTCTGGCACGGTAGAGTGCTAGGCATGATGAACATACCTTTGCAGATGTTGGTGGTTGCGCTCGCCGGGTGGGTCGCCGCCGCGCACCTGATGCCGCCGCCGGAGCCGTTCGTCGCCAAGCAGGCCGCGCCCGGGGCGCCCGTCAGCCGCTGGTGACCGCGGCGTACACGTCCTGGTAGCCGCGGGCCATCGCGTCGTCGGAGAAGCGCGACTCGACGTTGGCCCGGCACGCGGCGGGGTGGATGGTGTGCAGCTGCTTCGCCGCCTCGACAGCCTCGTCCACGGAGTCGACGACGAAGCCGGTCTGGCCGTCGATGATGATCTCGGGCAGCGCGCCGAGCCGGGTCGCGATCAGCGGCGTGCCGCAGGCCTGCGCCTCGACGGCCGACAGCCCGAAGGGCTCCTGCCACCGCCCGAGAAAGAGAACGGCGGCGGCCTTCTGGAGATAGGGCACGAGATCGGGCTGGGAGAGCAGGCCGACGAATTCGACCTGGCCGTTGTCGAGGTGCGGCTTGATGCGCTCCTCGAAGAAGCCCTCGTGCTGCGGCTCGACCATGCCCGCGATGACGAGCCGGCGGCCGGCGCGGCGGGCCACCTCGATGGCGGTGTCCGGGCCCTTCTCCGGCGCCAGGCGCCCCGCGAAGAGCAGGAAGTCCTCCTTGTCCGAGGAGATGGGAAAGGCGTCGAGCCGGATGCCGTTGTGGACCGTCGCGACGTAGTTCAGCTCGGGGAGGAACGTCCGCTCGGCATTGGAGAGCGAGACGAAGGGCATGTGCCGGTAGGCCCGCAGGATCGGGTGGGCCGCCCGGTTCCACGCCGAGCCGTGAAGCGTGGTCACGATGGGGCAGTCCACGAGGCGACCGAAGACCAGGGCATGCACGTGGAGGTGCGAGTGGACGACGTCGAACTCGCCGGTGGCTGCGCGCTCCATGCACGTCGCGATGTGCAGCTGCTCGAGCACACGCGCGTCCGGCGGTCCCTCGAGCAGCCCCGACTCGGGGTCGAACTCGCGCGGCCGGTTGCGCTCGGCCTCGGGCCAGGTCGCCAGGGCGTGCGGGGTGGTGGTGACGAGGTTCGCGGTGGTCCGCGTGCCGCCGGCGGCGAACAGCGTGACCTCGTGGCCCAGCGCGACGAGCGCCTCGGTCAGGTTCGACGCCACGAGCTCCCACGGGCCGTAGCCGGCGGGGGGAAGTGGCCAGTTGATGGGGGCCAGCATGGCGATGCGCATCGGCTCACCTGCGGGGGTGGAGATCGTACATCGCCCGGCCGGTCAGGGGGTCCATGGGGAGGGCCCGGCAGAGGTCCGCCAGGACATCCTCGTGGCTGAACCCGACGTTCATCACGGTGTCGTTGCCGCCGTAATAGAGAAGGATGGTGCCGTCGTCCCGGCGCAGGGCCCCGCAGGTGAACACGACGTTGGGCACGTGGACGTAGTCGGTCTCCTGCACCCGGCAGTCGGCGCGGCTGGGCAGCAGGATCGGCACGGCGGCCACCTCGACGCGGCGGGGGTCGTCGAGGTCGTGGAGTGCCACGCCCAGGACATACGGGTTGCCGTCCATGGTCCTCCGGACCCCGTGGAAGACGTTGAGCCAGCCGTGCCGGGTGCGGATCGGCGGCGCTCCCGGGCCGATCTTGTCGCAGAAGCAGGACGGGCCGTCACCGGTCCGCAGGATCGGCTCGTCGTCGAGGACCCAGTCGCCCGACTCGATGCGATCCGTCGTGCCGAGCCGGATCTCGGCGAAGGTGCCGCCGACGTCGCCGGCCGTGGTGTCGTTGGGGCGGAAGAGCCCGACGAACCGGCGGCCGATGGGCTGGGGAAACAGCACGACGTTCCGCATGTCGCGCTCGAGCACCGGGCCGTGGCGGACGAAGGACGAGAAGTCGGTCGTGGTGGCCAGCGACACCCGCACGCGGTCCTTGATCGTCGCGTGGTAGGCGCTGTACGTGACGTAGTAGGTGTCGCCGATCCGCGTGATGCGGGGGTCCTCGACGCCGCCGGCCTCGTTCTCGATGAGGGCCTGCCGGTCGACACCCTGGGCGAAGTCATCGTCGGCGCTGCACGGGAGCATCGCGGGCGCCGGGTCGACACGCCACCCGCCGAGCCCGTCGGCGCTTCTCGCGAGCCCGAGCACGGAGACGCCGCTGCGCAGGTGGGATCGGAAGAGCATGACGACCTCGCCGTCGTGCTCCGCAATCCCCGCGTTGTGCACGGTCTTGACCTGGAGGGCCGGCGACGCCCACACCCGGTTGACGTCGTGGCACGTCAGGATCGGGTTGCCGGCGTGGCGCCGGACCGGGCTGGCGAGGTCGATGTTCACCCGCCAGGCAGTCTACCGGCGCGACCGCCCGCCGTCGCGGCTCCAGAGGACCCGGCAGCGCGCCAGGAGCCGCCACCCGGTCGCCTGGAATCTCGGGAAGCGGGGCATCGCCCCGACGAGCTTGCTCAGGTCATCCTCGTTGAGCACCGGCTCCCACACCTCCAGGTACCCCGTATGGCTTCAAATCTCAACCCAAGGGGAAGTGGAGTGTTCGCAGGAGGTTGATGCCGGACTGGTCGGCTGAGGCCTCACCCAATCGGAATGGTGTCGAGCCGGGCGCACGGACCTCCGTGGGCCTGATCTGGATTGATAGCCCAGAATCGGCGGTACGCCGCAGTTGGGCGGGGTATATGGAGTCACCCACCCGGACCTAGACCGGTCGGGTCGCTGGGGCCTGGGATGGCCACCTAGCGGTGATCGGGAATCGGAGCTACGCGACCGCCGACACACGTGTCATACTCGCGCGGGGGCGACACACCATAACACGTTGATACCACGATATTTACGGCGATAAGGCACCCTCTGGCCTATGACAAAAAGGACACCACTTTTCTGCTCGTGACCCTATGGGTTTGGGGTCGTTGACTTTCGAGAATGATATGGAGCATAACGGCCTCCATTCGGCAGCGGGGGCTGACTGCGTATCGCCTTAGTGAGAATACCAGCGGTGAGGGGCTGGTAATGGGAGGCTAGAGGTGGGACTCCCACCCGCGTTGGTCACCGCGGACAATCCAGACGCCGAACTGACGAATATAGGCTGCCAATTCGTCCAGCGTCACGAATCCCATGCATGGGACCGCCCCGGCGCGCGGTGGGCCGAAGTCAAGAATCTTTTTCGCTAGTACGATCGCTGCTGAGCTGGGAATCGCAGGACCATCGTTGTCGGTCACGATGGCGATCTTCCGCTCCAGCGGCATCCCGTCGAGGCCGGCACCGCGGAGCCACACAGCCAGCGAGCCGTTCTTTGAGCCGAATCGGGAGAGCAGCAGGGAGAGCTTCAGGAAAAGGGGTGCGCAGCGATGGAGCCACTCCATTGGGAAGAATCTTCGCAACCGGGCGATGCCGGAAAGTGCGTTGTTGATGATGTTCAGTTGCACGCCCGCCTGGAAGCGCACCGTGCGCGCCCCCCACGCCTCGGGGAACAGATCCAGGTCGGGTACGTCGCAGTTGTAGACGCGGCGGCGTCCAACCGGCGGAGGGAATTGAACCCACCGCGCGTCACCCCACCCGCGGCACGTCGTCCACTGGCCGTGCTGCTGGACGCGAAGCGGGCGGCCGACATAAGTGAGGATAGCCGCGATGGTCGATGCGCCGCGCGGATTCTGGTTGCCTGGACTCATCGCGATTTGTATTTCTTCGATCGACAAGAAATCCGACCGTAGCTGGTTGACCATGGCATAGGTAACGGCCGGCACGGTGCTGACCCCAGATGAGACAAACAGGTCGCGTCGACGGGCGGCCTCGTCCAACGCTCCAATCCTGGTCACGAAATCTCGTGCGTCTGCAATGTCAAGATAGTGCGAGCCGATGTCCACACACAGCTCAGCTACGCGGAAGTCATTCCCCTGGAACGGACCGGCGGTGTGAATGACGATCAGCGACCCCTCAATCGATCGACGCAGCGACTCGGTATCCGTCACGTCGCATGCGCGAAACTCGGCCCCGATACGATCCGCGAAAGCCGCGCCAGCCTGCGCATCACGACCGACGACCCGAACGCGGGTGTCTGGGTGCTTGGCCAGTGCCGAAGCGATTCGACTGCCGAAGACGCCGTAGCCGCCCAAGACCGTAACAAGTCTCAAGAAACTCTCCACACCAGTCGGACGTGATGGTAGACGAGTATGCTATCACTTGCCATGGCCCGGAGGCCACGACCCGGAGGGGGAGCGCCCGATATGCTAGAGGTCCACGACCGCTTCTTTCTACCGGCTGGGACCGCGCTCGCGCCTCCTGCCCGGTGGCCGGCCGCGCCGCACCTCCGGCAATCCCACGACGACCGTCTCCGTCCCCGCGCCGACCGGCCCACCCACGCCTGTCGGCAGCACGCGCACCTCGATCTTGGCCTCGTGCTTCTCGCGATCGATCACGATCTGCTCGATGCACCGACGCACCGCGGCCTGGCGTTGGTCAAGTGGTCCCTCGCGCAGCGACGGCTCAAGGCATGCGACGAACCGTGCAGTCTCTGCCACGAGATCATGAACCTCCGCCTCTGTGAGCGCCAGGCGCTCCAGCGATTCGATTTGAGTCTCCAGTCGCTCGCGCTCCTTGTTCAGTTCTTCGAGACGCTGATCGACCAGCTGGCGGTTCGTCGCCGTGATGTTGTCCAACAGATTCCGGGTGGTTTTGTCGATGCGCTTGAGGCGGGATTCCAGTTTCTTCCGTTGTTTGGCGATCTGGTCGCGGTCCTCGCTGATGTGAATGCCCACCGCCTCGGCGATCCGCGTCCTCGCGCCCTTGCCCGCGTATCGAGCGTAGAAGTCCACCAGGGTTCTGATCACCGCCTCTTCGAGCGCATCCTTGGGCACAGCGCCGAGGGTGCACATGCTCCGCCCGTGGCGAATGTACCCGCCGCAGGCGTAGTGGAAGGTCCGTCCGCGTGCTCCGTTCTCGCCCCGATAGTTACCGTAGCGCGTGTAGCCCTCGTAGCGGCTTCCGCACTTGGAACAAATGCCCAGCCCGGAGAGCAGGAACTTCGCGCGTGGACCGGTCCAGCCGCCGATCCGTTCGCCTGCCGGCGCGCCGGTCCGGGGGTTGATCCCACGCTGGAGTCTCGATGAAGGTTGCTCCTGGAGGCGCTGCTTGGCCGACTCCCAGATGCGCTGACTCACAGTTGCCGGGTGGGCGTCTTTGACCACGAGCCAATCCGACTCGTCGTTCTGTTCCAGCCGGCGGCCATGGACGCCCTTGCGTTCCACCGCTCGTCCATCGACGATGCGGTGGAACCGCGCATCGGTCCGGCGGTTCCAGGCCATGTCGCCTCTATAGGCGGGGTTGATCAGGATCGCACGAACCGAGGTCAGCGACCATTTTCCGCTGTCGTGTTGTTCCAAATCTCAGCCTAATCGCAACTCAGGCATGTGCAAGCGATTGGACGGTCTGTGGACTTCGTCTGATCGGCCGAGTGGCGGGGCTTCTGGCACGGTAGAGTTGTGGGATGTTCAGCATTCCTTTGCAAATGATGCTCGTGGCGGTGGCCGGTTGGGTGAACCGGGAGCAGTTGGCGATCATTGACTACCTGAAGGAGGAGAATCGCGTCCTTCGAGAGTTGCATGGCAAGAGACGGCTGCGATTCACGGACGACCAGCGAAGGAGGCTGGCGGTGAAGGGCAAGACTCTCGATCGGCGTCTGCTCAGGGACATTGGCACACTCGTGATTCCAGACACGATCCTGCGGTGGCATCGCGAGCTCATTGCCCGGAAGTACGATGGGAGTGCCAAGCGCGGGCCTGGGCGACCGCGTGTGATGGAGGAGATCCGGGCGCTGGTGGTCCGGATGGCGATCGAGAACGAGGGTTGGGGCTACACGCGGATTCTCGGGGAGCTTATGAAGCTGGGTCACAGGGTCTCCCGATCGAGTGTCCGGCGGATCCTGAAGGAACGCGGGATCGAGCCAGCACCGGAGCGTTCAATCCGGACGCCGTGGAGCAAGTTCCTGAAGGCGCACTGGGCGGGGATCGCTGCCGCCGATTTCTTCACCGTCGAGGTGTGGAGCCGTGTCGGGCTCATCCGATACGTCGTGTTCTTCGTGCTCGATCTCCCCACGCGGAAGGTGGAGATTGCGGGGATCGCTCCGATCCCGGACGGGCTGTGGATGGAGCAGGTGGCACGGGACCTGATCGATGACTTCACCGGCTTCCTGCGAGGGAAGCGGTTCCTCATCCACGACCGAGACCCGTTGTTCACACGGGAGTTCTGTGAGCTACTCCAGTCTGCCGGCGTCACCTCGGTGAGGCTGCCCCCGCGAAGTCCAAATCTGAACGCCCACGCGGAGCGATTCGTGCTCTCGATCAAGTCCGAGTGCCTGAACCGATTAGTCATCCTCGGCGAGCGTCATCTGAGGCGTGCGATCGCCCAGTACGTGGAGCACTACCACCGCGAGCGAACGCATCAAGGCATCGGCAATCGGCTGATCGAGGGCGTTCCAGAACGAGAGGCAGGCCGGGTCGTTCGACGCGAGCGGCTCGGCGGACTCCTCAATCATTACTATCGAGAAGCCGCATGATCGCTCGATCGAATAATGGAACACGACGAGCTTGATCGTCCGTGCAGACTAGGCGGAAGTCTCGCCCCGACGATCAACCGCAAGTCTTTGTTCAGTCGGCAGTACAGAGCCTTCGCCAGGGAAAGGCGTCTCCGTGTCCTTGCGTGCGTCGCGGCGAGCGCGCTTCTGGAACGCCCTTTCGGCTTTCTTCTGTTCGCGCTGGCGCTTCAGGATCGTCTGCTGGCTTTTCCTCGCCATGACGGGTTACCAGCGGTCGCGGCGCTGACCACCTCCGCCAACGCGGTCGGTCTTGGCCCGAGCCTCGTTCACGTTGAGCGTTCGCCCGTCGAGCTCCTTCCCGTTGAGCGCATCGATGGCGGCGCGCGCCGCGCTGTCCGGCATGGTCACGAAGGCGAAGCCGCGAGGCCGCCCGGTCTCCCGGTCGGTGATCACGGCGACTTCTTCGACATCCCCGTGCTCGGCGAACGCGTTGCGAAGCGCGTCTTCATTGGTGTCGAAGCTCAGGTTTCCTACATAGATCTTCACGGCAATATCTCCAAACTTGTGAGGGTCACGGCCGGGTTCGCGCCTGTCGTGCCTCTGTCATTGGGTTCAGGGCTCGCGACGCACGCGAAGCCCAACGGTCATGGTGCTCTATGAGCCGGGTGGTAAGCCTTCAGCGGCTACGGCACGAACGAGGGGCTCTGCGAG
This sequence comes from Planctomycetota bacterium, assembly GCA_022568135.1. Lineage (GTDB taxonomy): Bacteria > Planctomycetota > Phycisphaerae > Phycisphaerales > SM1A02 > JADFFQ01. Next base: position 15,900 of record JADFFQ010000055.1, read on the forward strand.
CCGCAGGTCATTGAATCTCATGCGGGGTTGTTCTCTGATTCCGGAGTGTTCGGGCTTCCGGTGCCTTCGAAACCGGAATGCCCCAGGACGCGGGCCGCGTCCTGACAAAGCCACCGGCCTTGAATTCGTCGCCCAGTGGTCTTTACCGTCCACGGAGTCGAGCAAGAATAGGCTGAGTGGGGCGAGAAGTCCACTGAAGCAATGTGAGGATGCGGAACGCTACGTCGACATGGTGAGGAAGTCGTCGGCGGCGATGTCGTGTTGTTCCAAATCTCAGCCTAATCGCAACTCAGGCATGTGCAAGCGATTACACGGTTTGTGGACTTCGTCTGATCGGCCGAGTGCGGGGCTTCTGGCACGGTAGAGTTGTGGGGATGTTCAGCATGCCTTTGCAAATGATGCTCGTCGCGGTGGCCGGTTGGTTGAACCGGGAGCAGTTGGCGATCATTGACTACCTGAAGGAGGAGAATCGCGTCCTTCGAGAGTTGTATGGCAAGAGAAGGCTGCGATTCACGGACGACCAGCGAAGGAGGCTGGCGGTGAAGGGCAAGACTCTTGGTCGGCGTCTGCTCAGGGACATTGGCACACTCGTGATCCCCGACACGATCCTGCGGTGGCACAATCGACTCATTGCGAGGAAGTACGACGGAAGCGACAAGCGAAGACCAAGACGACCCGACGTGATGCAGCGGATCCGTGAACTGGCCGTGCGGATGGCCGAAGAGAACAAGAGTTGGGGTTACCGACGCATCCAAGGCGTGCTGGCGAATCTCGGACATCGTGTGGGCCGAAGCACGGTGAGACGGATCCTCAGGGAGCACGGTATTGATCCTGCGCCGGAGCATCGCAAGCATCTTCCCTGGAAGACCTTCCTGCGCGCACATTGGGGAGCGATCGCCGCCGCCGACTTCTTCACCGTCGAGATCTGGACGCGGACCGGGCTCACGCGCTACTTCGTGTTCTTCGTGATGGATCTGGCAACTCGGAAGGTCGAAGTTGCGGGGATCACGGCCTTCCCGAGCGGAGTCTGGATGACACAGATCGCCCGGAATCTGACGGATGTTGCCATCGGTTTCCTATCGGACCATCGATATCTGATCTGCGATCGCGATCCTTTATATACGCAGGAGTTCCGCGAAACGCTGCGAGCGGCGGGGGTCACACCGGTCCGCTTGCTGCCGCGGAGCCCCGACCTCAACGCCTACGCGGAGCGGTTCGTCCGATCCATCAAAGAGGAGTGCTTGGACAAGCTAATCGTCGTCGGAGAGCGGCATCTGCGCATGGCGATCGGCGAGTATGTCGAGCACTATCACGCGGAGCGGAATCACCAGGGACTTGACAATGCGCTCCTCGCTCCGGCGTCGACAGTGGGGGAGTTGTCCGGACCGGTGGTTCGGCGTGAACGGCTCGGCGAAATGCTGAGTTACTACCACCGGAAGGCGGCATGATGTGCTGGGTTGAGTATTGGACCCATACTGGGAGGAATTCTCGCCCCGACGATCAACCGCAAGTCTTTGTACAATCGGCAGTACGGAGTTTTCACCAGGGGCAGGTCATAGGTCTGACACGAGCTTGACCTTGGAGACGGACGGTCCGCTTTCTCCTGCGTCGCCCCTCATGGGGCATGGGCCGACGAGCCGGCAGTGCGGGATCTTCGCCGCGTAGATGGACTGCGACTGCTCTCCCAGGTCATCCGGCCGGGCAATGCTGACGTATCTCCTCCCCAGGACCGCCACGTGACCGGGGAGCTTCTTGACGACCTGTGACGAGAACCGGAGCGCTGCCTGAAGCGAATTCTCTCGCCCCTTTGCGATCGAATACAACATGTAGCGATCTTCGTTGCTCGAGATGAAGCCGATCATGTCGACCCGCAGCTTCCTGGATGCGCCGAGCTCGGTGTCCGGAACGGGCTGATTGAAGATGCCGTCTTGGCGCCAGTGCGTCCTCCAGACGCTCCGCACGTATCGCTCGTACAGGCGACCTGCCCGTCTGGGCGAGCGGAGGAACAGCGGCGCCAGGTTCGCGACGAAGCACGATGTTCCGACGGAACTGCTGGACGTGAACCAGACCTGATTGGACGTATATCCGATCTGTACCCAGTTCGCGCCGTAGATCCGGGGCGTCCTCGTGTGCTCGTAGGGGAGGCCCTTGATCCGGGTGGGCTCGGCGAAGACGGACTTGTACTCGACGCCCCGTCGCTCGTAGGCGGCGTTGGTGAGTCGGATGAGATCGTCGTCCGAATGACGGTTCGCGTCCGCGTCGACGCTCACGCCGACCGAGATGTAGCTTCCGAGCGGAATCGCCCAGGCGACCCCGTCGATCTCGTCGTAGCGCGCGACGAGCCTCAGGAGGCTGGTTGCATGTCTCCAGCCGGGAGGCGGGCCGCCGGCCTCGCCGTTGCCGTCTCTCCCCAAGTAGTGCGTGAAGGCGACATGCTGGCTTCGGCCGACGGGCGTGCTCGTGATGCGCAGCGCGGTATCGAGGAGTTGCCGTGACTCGAACCCGGAGGCGTCGAACAGGAAGGTCGGCTCCAGTCGCTCCCCGTCGTCCAGAACGACGCCGGTCACCCGGTCGTGGTCGTCGTCGCAGTCGATCCCGACCACAGTAGATTCGATGGCGGTGCAGTGCGGGGCGCGGGTGACGTCGTCGTAGAACCTCGAGTCGAACCCCACTCGATCGAGGTGGATCAAAGGAATGAAGGGAATCCCGATCATCCGGCACAGCCCATGGATGA
>JADFFQ010000012.1 GCA_022568135.1 Planctomycetota bacterium
GCGTTTCCTGCTTGATCGGCACGCCTTCCTTGGACTCGATCGCCTGGTGCAATCCATCGGACCATTGCCGGCCGATCATCTTCCGCCCGGTGCTCTGATCGACGATGACGACACTCTGTTGGCCTTGATCATCGGGCGAGACAACATAGTCGCGGTCGCGCTGGTAGACGGTGAGGGCGCGTATGGACTGTTCGAGCAGGTGAGGGATATCAATGTTGTCGCCGACGTAGAACGACCCGATGCCAGCGACCTTCTGAGCTTCGGCGATGCCATCGTGCGTGAGCGTCGCCTTCTTCTTGTCCAGCTCCACTTCGTAGTACTGTACATGCCGGTCACGATCGGCTTCGAGGTCGGGCAGCCGGGCCTTGGCCTGCTCCATCCGTTCTCTCATCGCAGGAATCTTCGACTTGTCGCGGGCGTTGCGGATGTCGCCTTCCAACCCGGAAATCTCAACCAGGCAAGACTTCACCTTCCCATCGGCCGCGTTCCACTCATCTTGTTTCCCGACCAGATGCCTTGCCAGCCGGTCCGCCAGCGCGTACCGCGGGCTGTGCTCGTGCGCCAGGCCGGAGATGATCAACGGCGTGCGGGCTTCATCGATAAGGATCGAGTCGACCTCGTCCACGATGGCGAGGTCGCGCCGCCGCTGCACCTGATCCTGCACGCTGAGCTTCATGTTGTCGCGCAGATAATCAAATCCGAACTCGCTGGTGGTGCCGTAGACCACGTCGCACGCATAGGCGAGCTGCTTGTTCTGCGGGCTCTGCATGTGGTGCGGATGGATCGCTCCCACGGTCAAGCCCAGCGCCCGGAAAAAGGGGAAGGTCCAGTCGCGGTCGCGCTGCACCAGATAATCGTTGACGGTGACCACGTGCACCTGCTTACCTTGGAGTGCGGCCAGATAGCACGCAAGCGGGGCGACAATGGTCTTGCCCTCGCCGGTCTTCATCTCCGCGATCCTTCCTTCATAGAGGACCACCGCCCCAACGACTTGCACATCAAACGGCCGAGCCCGAAACGGCGGCTTCGAATCTGGGTGCAACGCTCGCACCGCCTCATACAGTCGCGCGGGGATATCGACAAACAGCCACGCGGGCACCGGCTCGGGCGACCCGAGGAACTCGCCCGTCGGCTCCGCAGGCTTGGTTTGTTCAATCAGGGCTTGGACCTCGTCGTAGAGCTTGCGGGCGTCATCGGGAAGCTGCGACGCATCGAATTCGTGCTTCGGGTCGAAGATGTTGCGTATGCCGACGTTTCGATCCATCACTTCCCGAGCGATGGCGAAGACCTCCGGCATAAGGTCGGTCGGCTTGGCACCGTCTTGAAGTTTCTTGCGAAATTCGTCCGTCTGGGCACGAAGCTGCCCATCCGTCAAGCGGATGATCGCCGCTTCAAAGGTATTGACCTCGTCCACGACCCGCAGGTAGCGCTTGACCATGCGCTCGTTGCGGGTACCGAACACCTTGCGCAACACCGTTGAGACAACGGGAAAACCCATGTTTGACCTCTGTGGAATCGCCCAATGGAGAGCTGAATCGAACACGGACCGGCCCGCCGGCCACCGGGGCGGCGAGCTGGGTCCACACCGTACGCAATCGCGATTCAGCAGCTCGGCGGCGGCAGATCCAGCAGCCGTTCGTCCAGAAGCACAAGCGCCGCGAACGGCCATGCGGGCGTGGTCACGGTGCACCATATCGCATGAGCGCCGCATCCCACAGAGTCTTCCAACAGGGCCACGGCTGCGGTGCACCGCTCACCACCAAGCAGGTCCCGGGCTGCGGCCGCAACCGCCGCCGCGACCACCCGCGCCACGTGCGACTCGCTCAGCGTAGCGCGGACCTGGGCGTCCAATGCCCGCGGGGCCGGGGCCCCGGAGACCGTCGCCGACATCGCCACCATCGCTACCAGAGTGGTGGCGGTGGCGGCCAAGCCTGTCGCGCGAATGGAATACGGATCGGCTCGCATACGTTGGCTCGTATAAGTATCGTCCCCTCGAGCCGCATAGACAAGTTTCCCCGACAGAATCGTTGCCCCAACGGCAAGATATGCTTCGGGAATCATGGCCTAGGATTGCCTGATGCCGGTCTCCACCATCGAAAAGCCTCACCGGGAGCTTCAACTGAAGGTCACCGGCATGCACTGTGCGAGCTGTGCCGCGGCCGTGCAGGGGGCCATCGAAGCCAAGCCCGGTGTGCGCTCTGCCAGCGTCAGCGTCATCGACGGGCTGGCCACCGTGCTCGGCGAGAATCTGCACACCGAGATGATCGTGGAGGCGGTACGAGACCGCGGCTACCACGCCGAGCCGATCATCGATCGACCGGCTCCGGCTGAGTTGCGAAGTGAAATCGAGCTGCGCCAGGCCCGCCAGGAACGGCAATGGCGCTTCCGGGCGATCGTCGGTCTGGGCATCTGGGCCCCGATGGCCCTGCTGCATTGGACGGTCAGCGCAGTGTGGGTGCCGTGGGTGATGCTCATCGGCTCCACGATTGTCCTCGCGACCGCAGGCGCAGGCTTCTATCGCTCGGCAATTGCTGCGGCGCTGCGGCGCACCACCAATATGGACACGCTCATCGCCATCGGCGCCACGACCGCCTACGTGTTCTCCTTGGTGGTTTTCATCAGCGGATTCATTGGGTGGAACCTGGAGCAACCGCTGTATTTCGGCGAAGCGGCGGCGCTGTTGGGCATCATCAGCCTGGGGCACTGGCTGGAGGCCCGCGCGACCGCCAAGGCCGGCTCAGCGGTGCGGGAGCTACTGCACCTTCAGCCGGATGAGGCGGAGTTGGTGGATGAGCACGGGCAGGTTCGCACCATCGCCAGTGCCGAGGTCCAACCGGGCGATCGCATGTTGGTCCGTCCCGGCGCCCGCGTGCCGGTGGACGGCACGGTGGTCGAAGGCGCCTCGGATGTTGACCAGGCGGTCGTCACCGGCGAATCCGTTCCCGTCAGCAAGGCCTGCGGCGACCTGGTCGTCGCCGGCTCCGTGAACACCACCGGCCGGCTGGTGGTCGAGGCGACGGTGGACGGCCACCACACCACGATCGCCCGGATCGCGGAGCTTGTGCAACGCGCACAATCGAGCAAGGCAAACATTCAGCGTCTAGCCGATCGCGTCTGCGCGGTGTTCGTCCCAGCGGTGCTGATGATCGCCCTGGTTACCTTCCTCGGATGGTGGATCGCCGGTGATCTGCCCAAGGGCGTGGTTGCAACGGTGACGGTGTTGATCATCTCATGCCCGTGCGCGCTGGGGTTGGCGACGCCGATGGCGGTGATGGTCGCCACAGGCGCCGCCAGCCGCCACGGCATCCTGGTGAAATCCGCCGTCGCCCTGGAGTTGGCCGGACGGGCTCGGCATGTCGTCTTCGACAAGACCGGCACCCTCACCGCCGGACAACCTACGCTCTCGGAAATCCATCCCGCGGATCAATCCGTCACTGAGGAATCCATGCTTCGTCTGGCAGCAGCCGTCGAAGCGCCGAGCGAACATCCCATCGGACGGGCCATCGTCCGGGCGGCCCAGCAGCGACAGCTCGACATTCCGGTGGTGAGCGGGTTCCAGGCGATCCCCGGCGAGGGCGTGCGCGGCAAGGTCGACGGGCAGTTGGTTGAAGTTCGCCGCAGCGAATCCATGACGTGTCGGGTGCTTGTCGATGGCCAAGAGGTTGGCATGATGATGGTCGCCGACGCCCTGCGCGATGACGCGGCAAAGGCCGTCGCCCGTCTACACGATATGGGCCTGAAGGTGACGATGCTCTCCGGCGATCGCCGCGCGGTCGCCGAGGCGGTCGGTCGTGAGGTCGGCCTGGACCCCAGCGCGATCGAAGCCGAGGCCACACCCGAGTCCAAAGCCGAGCTGGTCGCCAACTTGCCGCCCGGGTCGGTGATGATCGGCGACGGGATCAACGACGCCGCCGCCCTGGCTGAGGCGGATCTCGGCATCGCCATGGCCTCCGCGACCAACATCGCCATCGAATCCGCCGACGTGGTCATCCCCAGCGATCACGTCCTGGCCGTGCCCGAGACGATCGAGCTTGCCCGAAAGACGCTCTCGACAATCAAGCAGAACCTTTTCTTTGCGTTCTGCTACAACGTCGCCGCGATCCCCGCCGCGGCCCTGGGAATCCTCGGCCCGCACGGCCCGCTGATCGCCGCCGTCGCCATGGGCGCCAGCGACATCACCGTCATCGGCAACGCGCTGCGGCTCAAGCGCCATCTCGCCTCCATGCTTCGCCACTGAGCAAGGCATCTGGCGAAAGGTTCTAGCCGAGGATGTCTATCCGCGGGCTGTGCGCCCATCGGCGAGCAAGGATGCGGTAGTGCAGCGAATCTGACGGATTGCAGCAGCAATAGCCGGGTCAATGTATCGTTGATCTTGCAGACGATTGGCGGGGCACGTCAAGGAGCAGGGCATGATCGGAAAGTCTCTGCGACCACTCCCGGCCGCCGAGTTCGATGACCGAAAAGCCCGCCACCTGCTGAACCGGGCCGGCTTCGGCGGCACGCCCCGCCAGGTGCGGGCCCTGGCCGACATGGGGCTTCGACGGGCCGTCGATTATCTCGTTGACTACGAGAAGATCGATGCTCCACCGGTCCGCGTCGACCAATTCGATAAGGACATCATGCAGCCGCTGGCACGCGACCAGCGCCAAGCGCTGCGCCAGGCTCGCCGGACGGCTGATGAAGTCACCCTTGAGCAATTCCGCCAATTACGACAAAGCGCGCAGCGGGCCGACCGCACACAGATCCGCGATCTTCAGCGCTGGTGGCTGGCGCGCATGATCGAAACGCCCCGGCCGCTCCAAGAGAAGATGACGCTCTTCTGGCACGGCCACTTCGCCACCGGCTATCGCGCGATCGAGGACAGCTACCACATGTTCGTGCAGAACCAGCTGTTCCGATACCACGCCGTCGGAAGCTTCCGGGCGCTCGCGCACGCGATCATTCGAGACCCCGCAATGATCGCGTACCTCAATAACAATCAGAACCGCAAGGAAGCGCCCAACGAGAACCTCGCCCGTGAGCTGATGGAGCTGTTCACCCTCGGCGAAGGCAACGATTACACGGAGAGCGACATCAAGCACGGCGCCCGAGCCCTGACCGGGTACACCTACCACGACGATGAGTTCATCAACTTCCAATCGCCTCAGTATCAGCGGCTCCACGACCACGGGATGAAACGTATTCTGGGCGAGACCGGGAACTGGGACGGCGATGACTTTGTCCAGATCATCCTCACCCGCCCCGTCGCCGCCAGGTTCATCTGTTGGAAGCTGTACCGCTACTTCGTCAACGACCTCCCGGGCGTCCCCCGGAAGCCCGCACAGCAATTCATCAGCGATCTGGCGAAAGTCTTACGCGATCGCAACTACCATCTCAAGCCGGTTCTCAAGGCGCTGTTCAAGTCAGCGCACTTCTATGACTCAGCGAACATCGCCTCGCAAATCAAGAGCCCGATTCAGTTGATCGTCGGGGCCATCCGTTCGTTGCAGGTCCCGCCTCGCAACCTCAGCGTGTTGCTCAGCGCCGCCGAACTGATGGGCCAGAACATCTTCTATCCGCCGTCGGTCAAGGGCTGGGAAGGCGGACGAGCCTGGCTCAACACCTCCACGCTCTTCGTGCGCCAGAACTTGATGATCTATCTGCTCACCGGCCGGCTCCCCGACACGCCCGCGTGGGAGAGTGACGGACCCACATATGACCCGATGCATCTGATCGAGCATCTTCGGTCACCGCAGGGTATGGTCAAGCTGCGCGATGCGGTGACCCACCTGCTGGGGGTCAACCTCGCTTCGCCGCCGCACCCAAGCCGCCTCGACGTGCTCGTCCGCTTCGCCGAATCAGGCGGCGGTACACTGGAGAAGGCCATGCTTGTCGCCCTGCTCTCGCTGATCACCGCCACGCCGGAGTATCAACTGTGTTGATAGTAAGCTGTCAGCGGTCAGCCATCAGCTCCCCGCGAGCTGAATGCTGAATGCTGAAAGCTGATTGCTAGGGAACACCGCCATGTCCGACACCGCCAACACCACCTACACGCGACGCCTGTTCCTTCAACAAGGCATGACGCTGGCGTCGATGGCGGCGACGGCGCCGCTATTCATTCAGCGCTCCGCACTGGCCATGATGCAGCCGGAAGGTTCCATGCTTTCCAGCCGCCCGGGCGTGCCTGAGGATCACATTCTCGTCGTCGTGCAGCTCGGCGGCGGCAATGATGGTCTCAACACCGTCATCCCCTACGGCAACGGCCGGTATTACGACGCTCGCCCCAACATCGCGGTTCCCGCGCCCGGCCGAGGCGCCGCGCAGCAGCCCGCAGCGCTTCCCCTGGATCACTCCGCCGGCATCGGTCTGCATCCGAACCTCGCCGGCTTCAAAGAGCTCATGGATGACGGTGTCGCCGGCATCGTCCAGGGCGTCGGATATCCCAACCCCAATCGCTCCCACTTCACCTCAATGGACATCTGGCATACCGCCGACGCCGGCGCGCAGGGTTATGGCTGGATCGGCCGGTACTTCGACAACACCTGCAACGGCTCGCCGGTTGCCCAACGGGCCGTGGCCATCGGCCGCACCGTGCCGCTGGCCATGCACGGTGCCCGCCAGCAGCCCGTCACCTTCGAGACCGCGGACCTGTTCCGCTGGCTGGGCGAAGATCTGCCCGCGCCGGACGGCTCGCTCAATCCTCCGTATCAACAGATCAACCGCAGCTCAACGCTGGACAACGTCGATCCCGACAGCCAACTTGGTTTTCTCATGCGGACCGCCCTGGACGCACAGATCTCATCGGACCGCATCCGCGCCGCGGTCGCCAAGCAACCCCTGGTGCGGTACCCCGGCGGGCAGCTTGCCCGGCAGTTGCAGATCGTTGCCGCCATGATCCGTGACGCAATGCCCACCCGGGTCTATTACGTCTCGCTCGGCGGATTCGACACCCATGCGAACCAGATCCCCCGGCACGCCAACCTCATGCGGCAGTTCGGCGGCGCGCTCAACGCGTTCCATAAGGACCTCAAGGCTCAGGGCAACAGTGGCCGGGTGCTGACCATGGCGTTCTCGGAGTTCGGCCGGCGCGTCGGCCAGAACGCCTCCGGCGGAACCGACCACGGCACCGCCGCCCCGATGTACTTCGTCGGCGACATGATTCGTCCGGGTCTGCAAGGCGAACATCCGTCGCTCACCGATCTCGATCAAGGCGACTTGAAGTTCAACGTGGACTTCCGCAGTGTTTACTCCGCCGTGCTGGAAGATTGGATGTCCGCCCCCGCCGCCAAGATCCTCGGCCGAACATACCCCAAAGCACCGATCATCAAAGCCTGATACCCACCGCGTTCCGCCCCACCCGGACCTTCCTCGTCCCGACAAGTCGGGACTCGTCAGGTCCGGCTTCAATGGGTAACTTTACCTCGATGGCCGGCGTACTCAAACAGCAATTGATCCATGCGATTTGCACGTATTACGGCCAATGGTTACCCGGCGACGAACGGGGTTGGCGGTCCCGCGGCCACCGAACCCACTCATCAGGCGACTATACCAATCCACCTTCATCTGAGGAACATGCCGGCCTTCGCCGCTGGGTGCGCGCGCGGATGCAATCGCCACCGGTCAAGCTGCGAGCCGATCAGCTTCCCGTCATCGGCTCGGCGTTCATCGACAAGATGTTCAACACGGGCTGCGAGGTCCGCGTCCTGGCCTGCGGCGCAACGCACCTTCATGTGCTGTTCGCTTCACCGCAGTGCGATGTGATGCCCACGCTTGGCAAGGCAAAGCAGTATTCATCGCTGAAGCTTGCCGATCATCGCGGTCAACTCTGGGCCGGCGGCGCCAAGATCATCCGCATCCGCCACTGGAGGCACGCCGAGCGGGTGTTCAACTACATTTGTTCACACGCACTCAAAGAGTCCGCCTGGATCTGGCGCCGCGATGGGGATGCGCCACCGCCAAGGGGGGTCTGACCAGCGACCGCCCTGAAGCCGGGTCTGACGAGCGACCGAAGGGAGCGAGGAAGACCCGGATCCCGATCGACCACCCCGCGCCCGCCCGACCCGGACCTTCCGCGCGCGCTCCACCCGGACCTTCCGCGCGCGCTCCACCCGGACCTTCCGCGCGCGCTCCACCCGGACCTTCCGCGCGCGCTCCACCCGGACCTTCCGCGTCCCGACAAGTCGGGACTCGTCAGGTCCGGCTTCACGGTGATTCTCCATTGCCCTCTCGTAAGGCAACGGCGTGGTTTATCATTGCGACCACCGCCGTGTGTGGTATGCTGATACAGGGTCCTGAGTCGATCGAGATCGGGGCCCACCCGCACAGGAGCAAAGGAGCGGGAACATGCGACATCGAAAGATGGCAACGGCCGGGCTGGTGCTGGCCGGGACGATGATGGCGGTCTACGGCCTGGCTGCGTTCACCGGTGGGGTGGCCGGATTCCCCATCTTCGCCTTCGGCCTGCCACATGCCCCGGTGGGCCAAGCCGTGTTGAACCTAGACAAGTTGGGCAACCTCGTCGTGAGCAACATCGGCCCCAGCGGCGCCGACGGCGTGGCGGTCAATTTCGGCCCGGCCGACGGAGTGGAGCTCCACTTGCTCGGCGGCCCGCTCGCCGGCTCCTTGCTCCAGCTCGCCGCCAACGGAAAGGTCAACGGCCTGCCGAACCAGGACCTCGGCCATATCGGGATGGTCACGCTCCCCGAGGGCTACATTAGCATCGACCCCGACTTCTCCCCGATCGGCGTCAACGCCTACACCATCGAGGTCTACCTGGCCGGCGAGCTGGTCCACACGCAGGTCCAGACCGGGCCGACCGCGATCGTCCCCCAGCTCCCGCACGGCCTGAGCGTGTTCCTCGATCAAGCCCAAGGCGGCGCTGCGGGGAATGATGTAGCCCATGACGTGATTTGGGACCTTCACTTCCCCATTGCGACATCCATCCAGATCGTGGCGGGTCCGACGGTGATAGGCGATCTGCTGCGGCTGATCTACCCGCCCGATCCGGTCATCGTGGGCTCTACCGATGGGCTCTACATCACCGCGGCGGACTCCGGCCAGCTCACGCTCACGATCAGCTCTGAGCGGCTCATCCAGTTCTCCAACCCGCACGAGGCCCTGGGCCAGGCCCACATGATCGGCTTCGACCCTCCTAATCTGCCGCCGCAATTGATCGTCTCCAACATCGGCTGCTGCGGCCAAGACGGCGTGTCCATCGACCTGGCCGGGGCCGTCCCGCGGGAGCCCGTTATCCCCAGCGCCGCCGTCCATCTGTCCATCCCCAATGTGTCCGCCGCCGGCGCGTACGTCGATGCGGCCGCATCCGTCATGGGCATTGACCCCACGCCGTTTCTCGTCGGCTCCTCGCGCGCGAGCAACGTGTCCAATGTCGGCGTCCTGAATTCCGGCATCCACGTCGAGGTTACCGCGGACTTCACGCCGATCGGGGCCAACACCTTCACCGTTCAGTTGTTCAACTCGTTGGGCGAACTGGTCACCGAGGTGATGGGGGTCATCGACCCGGTCGTCATCAACGTGGACAATCTGAATGTCTCGATCATCGGCCACATGGCCGCCCACGCCCACGGCCAGTTCGACTGGGGTCTGACCTCGGTGCAGCTGGTCACGATCTCCGGCCAACCGCCGGAGCCGTGCGACGAGATCAGGTTGATCGCGGAAGGGCCCGGCGGTATCGCCCGCGGGCCGCTGCCGGACCTTGTGTCGATCGACCTCACCGCCGCGGGCATCGGGTCGTTCACCATCACCGATGAGACCGTCGAGGTATTGAGCACCGCCGACATCGCCGGTCCGCTCGGCGCCGGCTTCCCCGACGGATGCGTTGATGCGTTCGACCTGGGGACGCTGCTTGGTGCGTGGTGCTCCGCTGCGGGCGACCCAGACCCGGCCGGCGACGTAGACCCCCCCTGCGAGGGCTGCGTCTCCCCGAACTTCGCCCTGGCGGACATCTCCGGACCGGGTAGCCCGCCCAACAACCCACCCGATGGGTGCGTCGATCCGTTCGACCTGGCGAAGCTGCTTGCCGAGTGGTGCTCCGTCGCCGGCGGCAACCCCTGCGGCACCTGCGGCCCGTAGCTGCGCGAAGCAGCCACGTCTCCCCGCGCGCGGATGTGGCGCCACAATTTGGGCCTGGTTTGTGCGCGAGGAGGCGGGCCGGCGATCACGCGGCTGATTTGAGCCACTGCGGCTCCGAGCTGATGATTTTCTTGGCCGCCTCGGCGTCCATCGGCTCGGCGAAGTAATAGCCCTGGCCGTAGTCGCAGCCCACAGCCATGAGCTTCACCAGCTGATCCAGCGTCTCCACACCTTCGACGGTCACCTGCATGTTCAGCGTGTGGGCGAGTGAGACCACGGTGTGGACGACGTCAGCGTAGTCGTCGTTCGCGCTCATTGTGCCCACGAACGCCCGGTCGATCTTGAGCACATCCAGCGGGAAGCGATGCAGATAGCTCAGCGATGAATAGCCGGTGCCGAAGTCGTCCATATGAATCTCCACGCCGAGTTCCTTGAGGCGCCGGAGCACCTCGGCGATGGAGTCGGGGTTTTCCATAATGACAGTCTCGGTGATTTCGAGTTTCAGATCTCTTCCGTCGATCCCGGTCGAGTTGAGGACCTGCTGCACCACCTCGACGAATCCCGGTTCAGCCACTTGGCGCTTGGAGACGTTGACGCTGACGGACAGCGAACGATCGCGGGGGAGCTGCTCCTGCCAGGCCCGCAGTTGTTGGCAGGCCTGCTGAAGCACCCATTCGCCGAGTTGCACGATGAGTCCCGTCTCTTCCGCATGTGCGATGAACTTTACCGGAGAGATGATGCCTCGCTGCGGATGCTCCCATCTGGCCAGCCCCTCGAAGCCGGTCAAGCGGCCGGTCTTGAGGCAGATGATGGGCTGGTAGGCGATGCCGAGCTCCTGATTCTCGACCGCGCGCCGCAGATCATTGCCCAGTTCCAGCCGGGACATCGCCTCGGCGTGCATCTGCTTGTTGAACACTTCATGCCGGGCCTTGCCCGCAGCTTTGGCGTGATACATCGCCGTGTCGGCGTCGCGGAGCAGATGATCCGCCTTGTCACACTCGATCTCGTTGAACGCAATTCCGATGCTGGCGGAGGTGAACACTTCGTGGCCATTCAGGTGAAATGGCTCCGCCAAGACCTCCTGTATGCGCTGAGCGACGACGCTCGCGTCGGATCTCGCTTTGATCCCATCAAGCAGAACAACGAACTCGTCGCCGCCGATTCGAGCAATGGTATTGCTTTCCACTCTGGCGAGGGTGTCGCTGCTGCGCAGACATCGTTGCAACCGGTCGGCAATTGCGACCAGCAGTTGATCACCGACGAAATGACCCAGGCTGTCGTTGACTTCCTTGAACCGATCGACATCGAGGAACAGCACGGAGAACTTGTAGTCGTCATTGCGCCGGGCACGTTCGATGCAGCGCTCGAGCCGGTCCAGCAGCAGATCGCGATTGCACAGGCCGGTGAGCTTGTCGTGGAACGCTGCGTGGCGCAGCTGTTCCTCAGCTTGCCGCCGAACCGCGACTTCTCGTTCGAGATGCTCCTTTTGTCGCTCAACCTGAGCGGTGCGTTCGCGGACCCTTGATTTGAGCGTCTCCACAAAGGACGAAAGCACTCGGGCCAGGGTGTTGAGCTCTTCCGTGGTGCCCTGCTCCAGGCGGGGGAAGGATTCCTCGCCTTCCATCGCCTTCATGGCGGCGCTGGCTAGTTTCTGCACCGGGAGAATCAGGCGACGGGTCGTCCAATGGCGGACACGCTCCATGGCCGCCAGATAGACGACGCAGATCAACCCAATGATGAGCATGATCAGCTTTCGGCGTTGCACCAGCACTTGATCCTGCTTACCGATCGCCAGGCCGGCGGCAGTCTCCACCTGGTCCAATCGCGTCATGTACATCGCGGCGTTGGCACGGAGCCGCTCAAGTTCATCCACCAGAGGAAGCCCCGAGGCGCGGCTCAGCACCAGCTTCCGGCTCTGCTCGGTCATCGTCTCCAAAGCGTCCAGCGCCTGCTCGACGGGTTGTGCTTCGACGAGCAGTGAGCTGTGATGAAACCTGGCCAGACCGAGCACGGACCGCTCGATAGCGTGGTTCATAATGACGAAGCTGTCCTGGGCGGAATCGGAGGTGAGCGTGTTGATCGTTTCCAGCAGCTCCTGCCCATCGGTGAGGAGCATTCTGACCTGGTGATACTGCTCCGACACCCTGCCGGTCTCCTGGGCGGCGCGCTCCAGCCCGCCAAGCAAGAGACCCACAGCAAGGGCAAGTCCGATTGCACCAGCGATGGCGACGAAGAGAATGATCGACACGTGGTGGTGGATGCGCATTGGGCACTCAGAGGACTGTGCGTGGGATCATGTATTCGCCTGGCTGCAAGGATGGAGCTCCGGCGAGGCCGCTTTATCATGCCCTGGCGGCTTGGACACGCACTCTTTCCCGCGCATCCTCCAGGTTGATCATCGGCAATTCCTGCGTTGCACTTTTGCCAGTGACCAAGACGCCGCCAGGCCATCCAGCGTGCCGAGAGATGCCGATAAGAACGGCTGGAGGCTGCTGTGCTGTCGGCCGGGTCGCTCAATGCTTCGGACCGTCTCGTCCACGGGCGATGCCGGTTCGGGCGGGTGAAAAGGCAGTGCCAGCGGCGGCGAGTTGGTCAGGCCACCGCACACCCAGGCAAGATGACGAGGTTGGCACGCAATGCAGCGAGCGGTGCGCCTGCGCCGACCGGGCCCGTGCGGCAAGTGGGCGAGTACATCATTGTCTCCACGCCTTGGCTTGGCGCGCCCTTGCCGATTCGCCAACCGAACTTCACGCAGGCGGGTACGCAAAGTCTCGCGTTCAGCGGGCGTTAGGAAAGTGGGCGATACAGGACTCGAACCTGTGACCTCACGGGTGTGATCCGTGCGCTCTAGCCAACTGAGCTAATCGCCCGAACATTCAGGGAGTCTCGATTCTCAGCTGATCCGTTTATAGGCAACCGCGAATCGCGGTGTTGGGGCAGCCAGTATATCCGACTCGGACATGCCGGCCACCGGACCAAACCACCCCACCGGCCGGTTGTGGTTGTCGCGTCTGCGCAGACCGTGGACCGCCCTCTCGCCGCCCTTCGCGACCCCAATCAGCCGGGAGCCGGCTGGATGCGGTTCAACCAGCCGGAATTGAGCCCGATTGACCCAAAAACCGTTTCTTCGCACCGTCCAGCCTGATATACTCCCGCGAAGGAGTTCCCGAAAGGCCTGGGTGTCGCCCACCGGGTAAATGACGGAGGTGCTGACTGGTACACCGCTGGTTGGTTGCGCGGCAACTCGACGACACGCAATGATCGTGCTCGGCCATTTGATAAGGCTTGTGGACGCGTAAGGGGATGTAAGATGCGGACATCGAATCAGATATCTACGTGGCTGAGGCTCGCGGTGGTCGCGCCAGCCATGTTTGTCACCCAGTTTGCCCAGGGTCGTGGGCCGGTCGCCCAGCCGAAGTTGGGCGATCCGCTTCTAGGCCTCACCGCCGCCCAGCTGGATCGATTCGCTGTGGGCAAGACTTCGTTCCAGCACGTGCTCACGGAGCCGGAGGGATTGGGCCCGGTCTTCAACAAGAACTCCTGTGGCGGGTGCCACAACACCCCGATCGGCGGGTCCGGCAACGCCGTCGTGACCCGCTTCGGGACGACCGACCGGATGGGCAAGTTCGATCCGCTTGCAGAGCTTGGCGGCTCACTTCTTCAGGCAGAAGCGATTAGTGACCCATGCGCTGAGCAGGTCCCGGTCGAAGCAACCATCCAAACCTTCCGGTTAACTCCCTCGACGCTGGGGTTCGGGCTGACCGAGGCGATTTCCGACGCGGACTTGCTGGCCAACGCAGACCCGGACGATCTGGATGGCGACGGCATCAGCGGCAGAGCTATCATGGTTTCGCCGTTGGAGGACCCGGGCAACATGCGGGTCGGGCGGTTCGGGTGGAAGACACATGCGGCCACGATGCTGACATTCTCAGCCGGAGCGTCCCTGAATGAGATGGGCCTGACCAATCGGTTCATCACCCAGGAGAATGATCCCAACGGCATCAATCCACCGGATCTGGTGGACTGCGATCCCGTACCGGATAATCCGTACGAGGACAATGTTTCATTGGGTAATGGCACGAACAAGGAGTTCATCGACGTCACCGCCGACTTCATGCGATTCTCAGCTCCGGCACCCCAGACCCCGAAGTCGGGTATGACCGGCGAGGCGCTCTTTATCAGCATCGGTTGCGCCGACTGTCACGTCCCGCAGTTCACGACGCCCGATGATCCCTCGCTTGAGGATGCGATTCGCAACAAAGTCCTCCACCCGTACTCCGACTACCTGCTGCACGACATGGGCGCTGCCGGCGACGGCATCGTGCAAGGTGGTGCGGAGGCTCAGGAGATCCGCACGATGCCGTTACGAGGTCTCCGCTTTCGCGATCCGATGTGGCACGACGGTCGCGTAGCCGGGGGCTTCTTCGAGGATCGCATTAAGAAGGCGGTCGCCTGCCACTGTGCTTCGGGCAGTGAGGGCCAATCATCGGCCCAGCTCTTCCTCAGCGGCACGGTCGCAAACTGCCCCGACAGCCTACCAACGGGTGGCGACGGCTTCACGTGCAACCCCAACCCGGGCATCGTCAAGGGCGGCCTCGACGACAATCAGCGGGCGGCCGTCATCGCCTTCCTGGCTTCACTGGGCCGGCGCGAATTCAACCACGCCGGACTCCTCGACATCGACGACAAGGTGGGCCCCGACGATTTCGTCGCCTTCGCCTCCTGTTTCGGTGAGGTCCTTGTTACGCCGGATGACTTCTGCGCCATCGACGACGTGGATCAGGACGGCGACGTCGACCTTGACGACTTCAACGTCTTCCTCACGGTCTACAACGGCCCCCTGGAGGACTGTAACACCAACACGGTGCTCGACCTGCTGGATATCCTCAACGGAACCAGCCCCGACACGAACGGCAACGGCATCCCGGACGAATGCGAATGCCTGGGCGACCTCAGCGGCCCTCTGGCCGTGCCCGACGGTTTTGTCGATCCGTTTGACCTGGCAGCAGTGCTGGGCGCGTGGTGTTCTGCCCTGAACGACCCGAACCCGCCGAGCCCGCCTTGCGAGAATTGCTCCGCGGCAAATCTCGCCCTGGCGGACATCTCTGGTCCAGCCGGCCCCCCTGATGGTTGTATCGATGCGTACGACCTTGCAAGGGTCCTGGTGGGCTGGGGTCTGTGCCCGTGAGCGGCGGCGGGTCTTCGTCCGAGTCGCGGCCACGCGCCGCAAGGGAATGCCGGCGATGACCGCCCTGCTGATCGCCGGGGCAACTGATGATTCCATCCCAAACGCTACCTCATTTGCACTACAACCCCCATAGGGTGGGGTATCGAGAACCATACCTTGGAGTACCATCATGAACAGGACGCATGAAATGCAGGCGGTAGGGGCACTGACGTGCCTCCTGATCGCGGGTCCGGCGTTCGCCGGTGGTTGGGTCCAGTTTGCGAACGAGACCTCCACGCGCCTCGTCGCTAGTTCGTCGCTGGGTAGCAACGATACGCAGGAGAAGGACTATGCCTGGGGTGATCTCGATCACGATGGCGATATCGACCTCGTCGTCGTCCGCAAGGAACCGTTCACGACGCCGGGCCGCCGCCGCAACGTCCTGTTCATGAACGAGGGGATCGCCGAGGGCCACAGCGTCAACGGCGTCCTGGTTGACCGCACCAAACAGTACATCGGCGGCTTCCTCGATCTCACCAACGACCGAGATGTGGTGGTGGCGGACGTCGATGGCGACACTTGGCTCGACATCATCACCGCGCCAACCTACGGCTCGGGTCTGCCCACGGCGATCTCGCATCCCCGTGTCTACATGAACCAGGGCGAGGTCGCAGGCGTCTGGCAGGGATTCATCTATGAGCAGGCGCGCATTCCCACCTTTCCGTCGCACCCCAACTTCTGCGGCGTCGCGGCCGGAGACGTGACCGGCAACGGAGCCCCGGACCTCTACTTCACCGATTACTCCAACAGCCTCGAGGACCGGCTACTGATCAATGACGGAACCGGCTTCTTTACTGACCAGAGCACGGCCCGCCTGCCTTCCGGGTTTCTGGCGTCGGGCTTCGGCATACACACCGTCATTGCGGACATGAACGGCGACGGCTGGAACGACATCCTCAAGAACGAAGCCGGTCCCGTCGAGACGGCTAACAACGCCGGCAACGGCTTCTTCAATATCTACGAAACCTCCTACTCCGGCGCTGCCTACTTCTTCAACACCGGCGATCTCAACAACGACGGAAAGCTCGACATCATCGTCAGCGATGACGGCGTCGATCGCTACCTGCTGAACCTGGGCAACGGCGGAAATGGGATGGCCGACTTCGTCTCGTTCTCGTTCCCCGCCTCAACCTCCGGCTTCGGCAGCAACTCGATCATTGCCGACCTCAACAACGACGGCTGGAACGATGTGATCATCGCCGACGTGGACGTGGACATCTCCGGTTGCACACGAGTCACGGATATCCTCCGAAACAACGGCAACCCGCCCAACGTCACGTTCACCGTTGCTACCGGCGGCATCCCCAGCAGCATGCTCCAGGGTGTTCATGACTTCGCCGTCATCGACCTCAATGGTGACTGCTGGCTCGACCTGGTCATCGGGCGCTGTACCGGCACCCAGGTGTGGATCAACCAGGCGCCAATCTCCGCATGTCAACCCGTCTCCCCGGCTGACATCACCGGCCCGCGCGCTGTGCCGGATGGATGCGTTGACGCGTTCGATCTCGGGGCCATGCTCGGTGCGTGGTGCTCCGGCGTCAACGACCCGAACCCGCCGAGCCCGCCTTGCGAGAACTGCAGCCACGCGAATATCGTCCTCGCGGACATCTCCGGTGCGGCCAATGTGCCGGATGGGTGCATCGATGCGTTCGACCTGGCGAAGCTGCTGGCCGATTGGTGCTCCGCCGCCGGCGGCAATCCATGCGGCACCTGTTTCTAAAGCGGTTGCGAAGAAACTGGAGCGACCGTTCCGAGCCGCGACTGGCAGGAGCGGACGCACCGAGTCCGCTTACTGATGTGCGCTGCTCGTTCAATCGCTCCACGTGGGCCGCAACCGTTCCAAGGAACCGCTGGGCTGCTGATGGTGTCCCTCCATGCGTCAATAACTACTGTGATGTGAGATGGTTGCGATGACGACTTCCGCGGCCAAACGTGGTCGTCGAGACACGTGGAATCAAGAAGTAGGGAAGATCGGCCGCATCGGCGGTGTCCTTTGGATACGTGGGGTGTCGCGCGGGCCCGTGGGCTATACCCCCCACAATTCCAAGTTCACCGACATTCACGGGACCACATCAAGTCATCCAGGGAGGCGACCCATGACTCAGACTCAACACCACCGCTTACGGAGCCTCGGCGGGCTCGCCGCGGCGGCTCTTGTGATGGCAGCACCGGTGGCGGCTGCCGTCGCTGCTGAGGGCAGCTTCGCAGGTACCTCGACCAGGCTGGAGCACCGCAGCTCCGCCAAGAAGCCAAGCGCCGAAGGCAACAAGGGGAATGATCATCAGCGCCACAAGGCAACCCGCCCGGCGAAGCGCGATCAGGCCGCGGGCAAGGTGCAAAGCCGCCACGCCCATCGTCAACAACCGACGCCCAAAGCCCAACGCAGCCGAGCCCAACGCCCCAAGACAGCCGAGCGAGAAACACCTGCCCGGGACAATCCGCGCCGCCAAGTACAGCGCCGCCCGTCCGCTCGTGAGGCGCAGCATCGTCATGTCCAGAACAAGCGGCCGACGATCAGATCCGCGCGCAGCCGAGCTGACCGCCATTCATCACGACGATCAGCAGCCGATCGAAGAACACCGCGAGTGCGACAGTGGCAGCCCATCCCCCGCCATCAAACCGAACGCAGACCAGCCCCACCGCAAGCACCATGGCTTGTCCGCGGTACGAAGTCCGATGGCCGATCCAAATCTGGCCGGGTGCAGAGAGAGCCTGCCGTACCTCATCGGAGTTGGCCACCGAATCGAAACGATTCCCTCAATGCCATAGATGATCGCCCTCCTCGGATTCTGATCCCACGGCGCCAGCTCGATCACCCGAGCAACGACCCAGCAGCCGGCCCCATCCACCTCCCCATCCAGTCAATCCATAAAGGGGGAACACATCACGTCAAGAACACGCACAAGACCTTCCACGACTGGCCCTCTAGGAGCTTTACGTACTATCAATTCTTCAAGACCTCCTGCAATCTCTCATTCAGTCTCTGGTACTACGGCTCCGCGCTGTACACGAAATACTGCGCACCTTTCTACCGACCTTGGCACCATCGGCACCACTACCGCGCGTGGTACCACTATTGGCCATGGTACCTGCATTACGGTCTGACTTGGCCGACCTATATCACCCAATACAACTCGTGGTATGGCGTGGCCTCATACCAGCCCCAGCCATGCTGGGCGACGCTCGCCGGCGCGTGGGAGCTCTTGGCTGAAGGCCGGGCCGCCGCAGCGCACGACGCGTTTGATTGCCTGAGTCAGGCGTTGCCGAACGACGGGCTCCCAATGATTGGTTTCGCCTTGTCGGCCGCTCAACTGGACCTGCCAGAGATCGCGGTCGAGACCATGCGCGAAGCGATGCGCGTTGATCCCGAGTCACTTCTCTACATGCCGGATGACGACCGGCTTGGCCAACAGATTCTTGATCTGGCGCAGTATTACGACGGCCAGGCCAGACAAGCCTACGGTGACATCGATGCGCTGTTCATGACCGCGGTGCTGCGCTATCTGGGCCATGAAGAACCGGCGGCCCACTACGCCATTGAGGTCGGGCTCACGCTCGGCGACCACGACTCAAGCGCCGTCAACCTCCAAGCGATCATCGAGTCGGCCCTGGCGGAGAACGCATACGACCTGCCTCCGCACGATTGACCGCGACGATGGCGGAAACGTCGTGATCTTCGACCCGCTCATCCGCCGCAGGCGGACTCGCCAACTGTGCCCCGTGCCCGTAGAGGTTTAGCCCCGCCGGCCACGGCGGGGCGATCGTCAACGGACGCTGGTCGGCGCGTCGGCGCCTCCAGCGCCGCGTCCTGAGCCCGCGGGTATCTTCCAATCGGCCTCATGCATCTACTCCACGCGCGAAACCTGGAATTTGGGCTTGAATATCGTGGGGAGGCGTTACACTGGTATGCCAATGGCTGGGCGATCGACCCCTGACGAAGCCATATGGGATATAGTGATTCGAGGATAGGAGACCGACATGCGATATCTCACACCAGTTCTTTTTGCCGCGGCAGCATCAGTCCTGAGCACCGCCCCGGCCCACGCCGACCTCGGCGATCAACTCTTCAAGCTCCTGCCCGACGACGGCGCGGCGGGTGAATACTTCGGCCGCTCCGTCGCGATCAGCGGCGCCACCGCCATCGCCGCGGCCCCCGGGGACGACGACAACGGCACCTGGTCCGGCTCCGCCTACCTCTTCGACACGACCACGGGCCGGCAGCTCTTCAAGCTGCTGGCCAACGACGGCGCGGCGTTCGACCAATTCGGCTTCTCCGTCGCGGTCAACGGCGCCACCGCCATCGTTGGGGGACCCGGCGACGACGACAACGGCACCGACTCCGGCTCCGCCTACCTCTTCGACATCTCTGACCCCGCGAACCCCACGCAGATCGCCAAGCTGCTTCCCGACGACGGCGAGGCGAGCGACTGGTTCGGCGTCTCCGTCGCGATCAGCCCCGATGGAATCGGGGCCATCGTCGGGGCCTACTTCGACAACGACAACGGCGTTCACTCCGGCTCCGCGTATCTCTTTAACACCACCACGGGCAAGCAGATCGCCAAGCTCCTGCCCGACGACGGCGCGGCGGGCGACCAGTTCGGCTGGTCCGTCGCGATCAGCGGCGCCACCGCCATCGTCGGGTCCTACCTGGACGACGACAACGGCGCCAACTCCGGCTCCGCCTACCTCTTTGACACCACCACGGGCCGGCAGCTCTTCAAGCTCCTGGCCGACGACGGCGCGACGGGCGACATCTTCGGCTGGTCCGTCGCGATCAGCGGCGCCACCGCCATCGTTGGGGCCCGCAAGGACGACGACAACGGCACCAGCTCAGGCTCCGCCTACCTCTTCGACGCCACCACGGGCAAGCAGATCACCAAGCTCCTGGCCGACGACGGCGCGACGGGCGACAGCTTCGGCTGGTCCGTCGCGATCAGCGGCACTACCGCAATCGTCGGGGCCTTGGGGGACGACGACAACGGCGACGACTCCGGCTCCGCCTACCTCTTCGACACCAGCACAGGCCGGCAGATCTTCAAGCTCCTGGCCGACGACGGCGCGGAGGACGACTTCTTCGGCCGCTCCGTCGCGATCAGCGGCGCCACCGCCATCGTCGGGGCCTGGGCGGACGACGACTACGGCTACGCCTCCGGTTCGGCGTACCTCTTTGATGCTGCCGCCCCCGGAAAGTGCCCGTGGGACCTCGACAGCAGCGGCACCGTAGGAATCCTCGATCTGCTTGCGCTGCTCGCCGCGTGGGGCAGCGACCCCGGCGGGCCGCCCGACTTCGACGGCGACGGCACCGTCGGCATCCTCGATCTGCTTACGCTGCTGGCCAACTGGGGGCCGTGCCCGTAAGAAACGAACCTTGAGCCAAAGCCATGAGCCAAAGCCCAGGGAAAGCTTTCCCTGGGCTTTCTCTTCGTCTGCGTTGATTGCGACAGCGCACGGTGTGCGGCGGTCCACCGGGTTCACAGAACCCGGCTCGCGGTGAGCTTCATCACGCATGTGCGGGTGAGCCGGCCCGTGTCGGGCCGGTGGACAGCCGATGGTCGCGTAGGGTCCGTTGTGCAGACCATGCCTTGAACCGATCGTATGGAAGCGGTCGGTGGATCAGGGGAACTCAATGTCCGCATCCGACGGGCGTTGCACGATCGCCGCGATCATTCTGGCCAGCGCTCCCTGAGCGGTCTGCCGCGCCGGATCGGAATCCCGCAGCGTTGAATCGGCCCCGGAACCGAGCCGCGACCAGTGGGATCTCAACTTGGCCTGCTGCAATGACAGGGGCAGATGCGGCGACGCCCGCTTTGGTAGGCTGAAGCGCCTCGACGTTGGCACCGGCAGCGGATTCATGTCGGCATGGCCTCGGTGAAGCAGGGCCCGCGTGAGCATGATCTGCCGCAGGGCCAGCAACCGTAGCGTCGCGTCCTCGCAGCGCAGCTCGGTGCTGCCACGAGCTCGGCTGATCAATCGTCGGCCATGCGCTCGGCCGGCGCCGATCAATCCGCCGATTGTCGCCCCAGCCGCGGTCGCCGCGCCCAGGGTCGCGCCGCCCGCCATCACATCCAGCACAACCCCGACGAACGCGCCTGCCGCCGCCCCCCCGCCTGCATGAAGGCCAAACTGCTTCAGCGCCTCGGGACTGAACAAATCCAATCCCCATCGGCCGTTGATCAGAGCCCCGGCCTCAAGCGGGCAATCGTCCGGCCGGAACCGAAACAGTTCAAGAAGTTGATCCACACACCGTTGCTCCCGGACGCGAACGCGCTCCCGCAGCGCTTGCAAAGCCCCGGCCGCCTCTTGAGAGTTGCTCACACGGACGCAGACCGTGTGAGCGGCGACATCGATCAGCAGGTCACCGATCACGTCGGCTGAGGCTTGGATCAATGCCTCCCGCTGTCGGCGGCGCTCCTGGATCAGCGCGCGCAGCGTCTGCTCATGGGAATCAAGCATTGTGCGCATCTTCTCGTACAGCCGCTGCTCGGACGCTTCGTCAAGAACAACGGTATCGAACTCGGCGACCGCGTGCATGTTCACTCGGGCCAGATGCTCGCGCCAAGTCGGAACCTTCGCGTCGGGGTCCGCGGTGAAGTTGAGCACGGGAACCACCGGCGTGGCGCAGCGGGAGAGGATCTCCAATTCATCGCGATGCTTGCCCAGCACTCGGTCACGGGCGTCAATCACGTATAGCGCAATGTCGCTTCGGATCACCTGGCGAATGGCCTTCGCCTCCTGAGCGAACCGGCCCCACGCGTCGGCGCTCTGCAGGAACTGGTTGAGGACATCGATCCCCTCGACGCGCCGATCGCCGGCCAGTGCATCCAGGTGATCGAGCAGGCCGATCGAATCTTCCAGCCCCGGCGTGTCGAACAGCTCCATGACCGTGCGCCCGTCCAGCAGCACCGACGTCCCCTCCACGTGATGGGTGGTTGCCGGCCGGTCGGACACCTGACCGAAGCCCACATCACGAGTAAGGGTGCGCAGCAACGAGGTTTTGCCAGTGTTTGTGTGCCCGACCACGGCCGCGGTAAGTAAAGGCAACCTCATCTTCTGGCCTCCTCGGCGAGGGCCACATCCAGACGATGGCGAATCCCATCCAGCCAGGCCCTGGTCGAATCGGCGGAGCCGGCGTCGATCACGTCGTCGGCGTCCACGGCCTGCTCAAGGATTCGCGTGATGGCCGCTTCGTCCTTGCCTTGCAGTTCCAGAAGCAGAGCAAAGAGCGTTGCCGCCCGGATCGCGTCGCCGCGGTGCTCCGTCGGCGGTGAATCATCGTCGCTCTTCGCCGCGCCGCTCGGTCGAAACGCCTTCATGACGGCGGCGACCGCAGCGCCGAGCGCCGACCACATCGGCAGCGCCGCAATCGCGGCCGGGGAAACCAGCGTTGCCGCCGTGATGCAGCCAAGCGCGCCGGCCAGGGCGCCCGAAGCCAGCCACCGCGGACTGGATCGAAGTTGATCCGGCAACAGCCCCACCACCCGATCAGCTCCCGCTCGCAACGGCACCATGAGATCACCGTTCAGCTCAACGGGGGCCCGAAGGAACGTGCGCCAAGATGAATGGTCCTGGCGGTACAGGGCTCCGATCGCCCGGTGCAAGTCAGCTTGATGTTTCACCTCGGCGATCGGCGGCCAACGACCAACATGCTCGACAATGAGATCGAACGCCGACTCAATGCGCCGCACGGCGGGCGGCCCAGCGGCGTCGGCCCCGAGCAGCGCTGCGAGCTTGGTCAGGCTCACGTCGGTGCAATGATCCAGGTCCAACTCGATCACGCGCTGTGACGGCAAGCCGACGGCGGCGGCCAGGATGCGCCAATCGTTGACCCGCCTGCGCACAGACTCGGCATCGCCGCGCCGGCGAAGCGATTCCCCGCCGCTGAGCACCAAGCCCAGCGGAGAACCGATCTCTCGCTGCACGGCGTCGAGGAACCCACGGTGGCCGCGATCGGGCGTGGTCGTCAGCGAGCAGACCACCACCAGCACAGACGGCTCGGTCGAGGCAGCGGTGAGGTGTTCGAGGACGCGCCGGCGATCGTTGCCGTCGTCCACGAAACCAAGATCGCACCAGGATGTCCCTTTGATCGGAGGCGGCCACGCCGAAGCAGGCGGTTCCATCTCGAGAGCCAGGACAGCCGGCGACCCCACCGGCCGCCCCGTCCGAAGCGGCGACCGCTCGGCCGCGTCAACCGCTTCGGCCCCGGGCTCATCGGGCCGGTCATCGACCACACCAAGCCGCGCGCTTTGCGGCATCAACCGAGACTGCAAGCGAAGGTATCCCGGCCGGGTCGTGTCAAGTCGCCACCGAACCCGCCCACGGCGACTGCGGTCAAGACACAACCCCAGCAGCAACAGCCGAGGCGCCAACCCATACACGACAACGCTTCCCAAGAGCAGACCGGACCAGGCGCCGCGCGATTCCTGGGCAACTTGAGAATCGATCGGCCATTGGGCCGCGTCGATCTGTTGGGCCGACGGCGTCGGGAACCCGATCGAATGAGGAAGGAACGCCACTGCTCGGGTCAGTTGCATGTAGGTGCGGCTGGAAAGGATCGTCGTCTCCCAGGTGAAGGTGTAGTGGCGGGTACTGAGCATGATGATCAGAAGCACCAGGCATCCGACGTTGAACGCCAGCCATCCGCCATGGCTGATCGCGCCCAGCGTCCACCGGCCGATCGAGCTGCGGCCCATGATGGCGCCGGTCGCCTCAACCGCAGCCGCATGATTGGAACTCTTGTGCAGTATGCGGGTCACCCGCCGGCCCAGACCGAGAGCCACAGCTCCCAATGAACCGGTGGAGAGAATCTGCGGCCGGGCGAGCATCAACATCACCCACACCAGCAGAACCACTGATTGAAAGCCAACCACGCCGCCAAGCACCCAGAAGAAGTTCACCGGCTCCTGTCGATCGACGGTGAGAAGGGCCCGTGCCGTGGCGGCTCCGGCGCCGGCTGCGAGCAGGACCACCAGCACGACGATCACCGCCGTCGCATGATGAACCTGGCGCAACGCTTCACCCAGCGGCGCGGCAATCGACAACGACCGTGCTCGAACAATCACCCGATGCTCGAAGTCGCCATCAACCTCGACGGCGCGTGCGTCGGCAGAGGGTTCGTTGATCGCCGCGGCGCCGTCCCGCTCGATCGCGCGGACCGCTTCGGCGAGGAGTCGATCGGAGAACCCAATCGCGCCTCCTTCGGTTCCCGGGAGATTTTGGTCTGAGCGGACCATGGCCCCATGGTACGGGCAGCCGCTGAAGCAGGCTGTCGCGATCCGCGCGTCCCGCATCAACTGATTGGCAATCGGCGCTGACCGATTTCAACGGGAGGGGTCGTCGGGGTCGATGCGGCTGGCGACCTCCTGCGGCTCGTCAGGCTTGGCGACCCGCTGGGGTTCCACGTTCGGCGAATCGAGTGCGTTGGCAGACCTGTGCTCGATCCGCTCCGGCGGCGCAGTCTTGGACGACTCTTCCTCGACCTCATCCTCGATGCCCTTGATGCCTCGCTTGAACTCGACGATGCTCCGGCCGAGGCTCCGGCCGACTTCGGGCAATCGCCGGCCGAAGATGAGTAGGCCCAGGACAAGCAGCATAATCCACTCGGTGCCGCCGGGAAGGAAGAAGGCCAGGAAGAAATCAAGAGAGCCTGAAGGATTCATCGGGTCATCCTCGGGAAACCTGCTCGGTTCGAATCAGCATCATTCTAGCCCGCGAAGCCGGCCTTGACTTCCTCGGCTGAACCATTGGCGCGGCACGAGCGTGGGTGACGGCTGGCATACGCGGCAGAATCTCGATAGCCTGCCACCATGAAACGAACCGATGTCGTGATGATTGGGCTCGCGCTGGGGGCAGTGCTCGGCTGCGCCCGCGAGCGGGTGGTCGGGCCCCCGTTGGAGCCCAAACCGGATTACGCCAGGCCGCTGGCCGCCGGTAGCGAAGCCTTGCGGCTGATTACCGACCCCGCCCGGATGCCCGACCTGGCGGCGGCGTACCGCAACAGCGATGCGTTGTTGGCTGAAGCCGTCGATCTCAGCCTGTCGTGGTTCGCCGCCCCTTCGAGCCGGCAGTTCTTTCCCACACAAGGAATCACCCACCGCCAGGCCCAGGCCAGCCTGATGGCGATGGGCGATCTACTGGCCGACCGGCACGGTGAAGAAGCGTTCGTGGCCGACGTCAGGCGACTGTTCGATATCTACGAATCGGTGGGATACGACGGCTGGGGCACGGTGCTGTTCACCGGCTACTTCTCGCCGGTCTTTCGCGCCAGCCGAACGCCGACCGGGCCGTTCGTCCATCCTCTCTATAAGCGCCCGGGCAATCTGGCCACCGAACCGGTGACCGGCGAACCGCTGGGGCGACGCTTGGCCGATGGATCAATCGTGCCATACTTCACCCGGCAACGAATCGAAGAGTCGCGGATGTTCGCCGGCAACGAGCTGGTCTGGCTCGATGATCCGCTGTCGGTGTACATCGTCCACGTCAACGGCTCGGCGAAGCTGCGGCTGACCGGCCCCGGCGAGTCGGGATTCATGTTCGTCGGCTATGCGGGCAAGACCGATCGGCCCTACACCGGACTCGGCCAGTTGATCGTCGAGCAAGGCTTGCTTCGACGCGACCAGCTCAGCCTGCCCGCGATCAAGCGCATCTACCGGCGCGATCCGAAGCTCGTAATGGATCTGATCTACGGCAACGAAAACTACGTCTTCTTCACCCAGTACCAAGGCGACAGCTGGCCGGCGGGGTCGCTGGGTGTGCGGGTGACCCCCGAGCGCACGCTCGCCACCGATAAGAAGATCTACCCGCGAGGCGGGCTGGTGCTCGTGGACACCAAGGCGCTGACCTTCAGCGAAGGCCAGCGGGAGTTCCTTCAATTCATGCTCGATCAGGACACCGGCGGCGCGATCCAGGCCCCCGGCCGGGCCGATATCTTCATGGGGATCGGCAAGAGCGCCGAGATCCTCGCCGGCGGCCAGTACGCCGAAGGCCGGCTGTACTACTTCTTCCTCAAGCCGCAGTACGTGGACGAGTACCTGCCGCCGCGGGTCGGCGAAGCACCGCGCAACCCTACGAACGTACGATTCTGAAGACAGTGCAAAGCCGGCGATGCCATCGCCGGCTTTATACGGCGAGCATCAATGGAAGCGGTGCGGGCACGATAGTGCCGCGCTGATTTCACGGTTTGATTGTCGCGAGCCGCCGCGTCCTCGCGAGCGGCTTTGCTCGAATTGGGTTGGTCGTCCGTTTCAGAGGATCGGTCGCGTTTGGCAGACCGAGCGAGACCGCTGGCGGGGACGCCGCGGCTCGCCCCTCATGGCGCAGCCTGCGTGACAGTCACTCGCCAATACGCCGGTGCCACGCTTCGGCTGCGAGGCAGGCGAACAGCGAGCTGGAACAAGTGCCGCTCGAACCTCGCCCTGCCGGGCGAGGCTATTGTCTGACAACTGACGACCGACAATCGGGGTTACGTGAACCCATATTCGGCCCAGCGCTGTGTGACGCGCTGTTTGATCTCGTCGCTCATTTCGATCAATGGCGGATAGGGTCGAACCGGTTGGCCGTGGCGCTCGTCGCCGGTCACTTTCTTCGTCGCGTCGAACCCGATCCGATGGTCTCGCCTGAGCAAGTCCCGGCCGGGATCGGTGTTGGCACAGAAATGGAACAACACCTGCTCCCAGTCGTCGAGGTTCACGGAGGCCTGGACCGCGATGGCGAAGTCCGCGCAGGGACAGGCAACAGCATCCCATATTGCTTCAATCGCGCCAGCGCCCTGGCCGGGCGCTGACTTGTCAACCGCGATGAACGCACAGCGACCGCAGCCGAACTCGGGGAGGTTTACGGCGGCAATACCAGCCCGGCCGAGCAGGTCGCGAAGCCGCAAGCGGCTTTGCTCAAGTTCAACCCTGGCCGGCCCCACCTGCGTGGAAATCCCGTGGACCTCTTCGCCGGGGATCTTGCGGGTGGCGTCGATGCCGAGCTTATGGCCGGCGCCAAGCCGCGGCGCGGCGTGATCGAGAATGTCCAGCGGCCCGTTGACCAGCTCGATATCGCGCTTGAAATCGCAGTGCTCGAAGATCGCGCCCAGCACGGCAACTTCGTCATGCACGTCTACATCGTCGTCCACGACAATGATGAACTTCTCCCAGGCCATCTGCCCCGCCCCCCACACCGCGTGCATCACCCGGCGGGCCTGAAGCGGATACGCCTTGGTGATCTTGATGAACGCGCAGTTGTGGAAGCAGCCGAACATCGGCAGGTGGTAGTCCTCGATATCGGGAATCATCATCCGCAGCAGGGGCAGAAAGATGCGCTCGGTCGCCTTGCCCATGTAATAGTCTTCCTGCGGCGGCGGGCCGACGATGATCGCTGGGAAGACCGCGTTGCGGCGATGCGTGATCGCGGTCACCGTGAGGATCGGGTAGCGGTCGGGCAAGGAGTAGTAGCCGGTGTGGTCGCCGAAAGGTCCTTCGATCACGCCGCCGGGGCCGACGGGCTCGATGAGTGCCCCGGTCTCGTCGCGCTTCGGTTGGTAACCGATCAGACCACAGTCGGTGTCGACGTACCCTTCGATGACGATCTCGCAGTTGGCCGGGACCCGAAGCGGCACGGTCTTCGCCCGCACCAGCGGGATACCACGGCCGTTGAGAAACCCGGCGATGAGCAGCTCGCTCATGCCCGGCGGAAGCGGAGCGGTGGCCGCATACGGGAGGACCGGTTCGCCACCGAAGCAGATCGCAATCGGCATGGGTTCGCCGCGGCGCTTCCACGATCGCCAATGGGCGGCGCCGTCGTGGTGAATGTGCCAGTGCATCACCAGGTGCGTGGCGTCGAGCAGTTGCGCCCGGTACATGCCGATGTTGTGGCTGGCGGGTCGGGGTTCTCGTTCGTCGTCGGCATGAATGGTGTGCATCCCGGCAATGGTGATGTATCGCCCATCGGTTTGCCGCGTGCCCGCTTCGGCCGGTGAAAGGTCCCAGCCGACGGCCGCAAGATCGCCATCCAGCGGCCAGCACTTGATCAGCGGCAACCGTCGAAGATCGACCTCGCCGCGGTCGGTGAGCCGGACAACCTCCTGGCAGGCCCCTCGCCGGACGCGGCGCGGCGGGGAGCGCAGCAACGGAAGGAACAACTTGGCCTTGGTCAGCATGTCTCGAAGCGAGCTCGGCGGCTGGGGCTTGGTCAACTCGGCGATGCGCTGGGCGATCGCTTCGAACCCGCCCCTTGCCTCGCAGCCCAACGCCATCTCCATCCGCCGATAGGAGCCGAAGACGTTGATACACAGCGGGAAATCGCAGCCGGCCACATTCTCCAACAGCAAGGCCTTGCCACCCAGCGCACAATGCAGGGGATCAAACATCGCTGCATCGCGGCTGATCGAAGGGCACGGCGACTTGTTCTGCCGATCGGCGATCTCGGCGATTTCCAGGACCGGCGAGACCTCGGCAGAGATCCGCTGCAGTTCGCCAACTGCTTCAAGGTTGCTCAGAAAACCACCGAGGGTCGCAGGCATGGAGGCCCAGCATAGGCTCTCGGGGAGCGTGCTACGAGAGGCCCATGCGTGCGGCGTCCGACCGGGGCCCGAAGCCCATCGGACCGGGCGGCGGCTTGACCAGCCTCACAAGCACTCGCAACACCCGCCGAGGCGATCCAAAGAACCCCGGTGAGCCTTACACTATCTGCTCGGAGCCGCAAATATGGCGACCACCAATGGCGAGTACGTCATCGACCTGCACCACGTCGAGAAGATCTATCGGGGAAAGGTGCACGCGCTGCGGGGCGTGGAGATGCAGGTGCATCGAGGCGAGATCTTCGGACTGCTGGGCCCCAACGGGGCGGGCAAATCCACCCTGGTCAAGATCATGATGACCGTGGTGCGGCCAACGCGAATCGGTGGGACACTCCTGGGTCGCCCCATCGGTCACAAGCCGACGCTGCGGCGGGTCGGTTATTTGCCCGAAGATCACCGCTTCCCGCGATATCTCACCGGCCGGCAAGCATTGGAGTTCTATGCGGCGCTGGCCAAGGTGGACCGGCGGACGCGCAAACGCCGGGCCGCGGAGCTGCTCACAACAGTCGGCATGAGCGATTGGGCCGACAAGAAGGTCTCCACGTACTCCAAGGGCATGTTGCAGCGCGTCGGGCTGGCTCAGGCGCTGGTGAACGATCCGCAATTGGTCCTGCTGGACGAGCCAACTGACGGCGTTGATCCGGTCGGCCGGCGCGAGATCCGAGATGTTCTGGTTGAGCTTCGCCGTCGGGGAACGACAATCTTTCTCAATAGCCACCTGCTCAGCGAACTGGAGATGGTGTGCGACCGCGTCGCGATCCTTGTGCAAGGCAAGGTCGTCATGCAAGGGACAATCGACGACCTGACCGCCCAGAGCCGGCGGTATGAGATCACCATCCAGGGAGCCGCGCCGGACTGGGCCCAGGGCGACCCGTCCATCCGCGTGGAGGTCCTATCCGACGGCCAAAGCAAGCTGATCGTCCAGGGCAGTGAGCCGGGGCCGATGCAGCCGATCCTCGACCGGCTCCGTAGGGAAAGCCGCATCATCTGTGCAATGGAGCCGGTACGGGAGACGCTGGAGGACCTGTTCATGCGGGCGGTGACCGATCCTGAGACCGGTCAAGTCCTGCAGCCCGGGGCGCGCAGGAATGCCGGCGCTAGAGGGCGGGGAAAAGAGACATGATGCAGACGGTCGCCATCTTCCTCGACGCCTATCGCGAGCTGAACGCCAGAAAGCTCTTCTGGATCACGTTGATCCTGTCGGGAGTGGTCGTAGTTTCGTTCGCCTTGATCGGCATCAACGAGCAAGGGCTCCGGCTCATCATGTGGGATGTACCGGTGCCCTTCCTCAATACGACGGTGATGTCCGAGGAAACGTTTTACAAGACACTGTTCGTGGAACTCGGCATTGGGTTCTGGCTAGCTTGGCTGGCGACGATCCTGGCATTGATCTCAACCGCCAGCATCTTCCCGGAGTTCATCAGCAGCGGTTCAATCGACCTGGTTCTCTCGAAGCCAATCGGCCGGCTGCGGCTGTTTCTGACCAAGTACGCTACGGGTCTGCTTTTCGTTGGGCTCCAGGTAGCGATCTTCTCAGTCGCATCGTTCTTGGTATTGGGCTTGAAGGGCGGAGCGTGGGAGCCGGGGATCCTGCTCGCCGTACCGCTTGTCGTTGTTTTTTTCAGCTATCTCTTTTCGATCTGCGTTTTGCTGGGCCTCGCGACCCGGTCCACCATCGCGGCGCTGCTCCTGACGCTGCTGATCTGGTTCTTGATCTTCAGCGTGCACGCGACCGAGTCCGGCATCCTGGCCTTCAAGCTCTTGACCGAACAGAAGGTGACCGCCCTCGAGTCGCGTATCTCCTCGTATGAGGGGACGCTCCAAGGGCTGGGCAAGGATGCAAACGAGCCAAGCCAGCGTCGCGCTGCGTCAATACGCCACCGCCTTGAAGACCGTCGCTCAGAAGTAACCGACACCAAGGCAACCCTGCGCAAGATCGAGATCGCACACCGTGCTGCGCTGGGCGTCAAGACTGTCTTGCCCAAGACGACTGAGACGATTGCCCTGTTGGAACGATGGCTCATCGACCTCGCGGAGCTGCCTGCGCCGGCGAACAACGACGACTCGACAATCGAACGCCTGGCGGAATCCGGAGCTTTTACGCCCGACCCGGAACAGCTTCAACTGGACGCCGTCGAGGCGATACGAGGTCGATCGGTCGGCTGGGTTCTCGGGACCTCCCTCGCATTCGAGGCCGGGCTGCTCGCGTTGGCCGGCGGGTTGTTCTGCCGGCGCGATTACTAGATATTATCGCTGGTCTAGCGCACGGCCACGGTTGCGCGCCGCCGTGATTCCGTCAACGATGATCCCGGGCAGGTCGCGTTTGATCATCACCGAGAGCGCGGCTTCGGTGGTGCCGCCGGGGCTGGTGACCGCGTTGCGAAGGACGGCTGCGTCCTCATCGGTCTCCATGAGCAGCTTCCCGGCGCCGTAGATCGTTTGCCGGACAAGCAATCGAGCGGTCGATTCATCCAAGCCCAGCCCCATCGCAGCCTGCTGCATCGCTTCGGCGAGCAGGAACACATAGGCCGGCCCGCCCCCGCTGACGGCGGTGACCGCGTGCATCTGCGCTTCGGGCACAATCGCGGTCTTTCCCAGTGCGTTGAAGATGGCCACGGCCAGCGCTTCGTCGCCCGCCCGGGCGCCGGCGCCCAGCGCGATCGCGGTCATCCCCGCCCCGACCTGACACGGCGTGTTCGGCATCACTCGCACCACCCGCGCTTGCTCCCCCAGGGCTCGACGAATCGACGTGCTACTCAGGCCCGCCATGATTGAGATGACAACCTTCCCCTCGGCGATCGGGGCGATGGTCCGGGCAACTTCCTCGAAGCTCTGCGGCTTCACCGCGAGCATGAGCTGTTCGCATCCCAGCACGCCGGCGGGATCATCTGTGGTGGCGCAGCCGAGTTCGGCCACGACTTTACGGCGAGCGGGGTCAATCTCGGCGACCAAGACGTCATGCGGCCCCAGCACGCCGGCGTCAATCGCCCCGCGGACGATTGCCTGGCCCATATTCCCCCCACCGATCATGCCCAACTTGCATTTCATCGGCCGATCTCCAGAAAGACAGGGTTGACGCCCAACGCAGCCGACCCGAGACGCGCCGAGCCGCCTCGGCCCAGGGGCGGGGAAGTCATCGTCGCCATTGTGCCGACGGCGAGCCTACCGGTCTCCCGCAGCACGTCAATTGCGCTTCCGCGGCCGAGTCGCGTAGACTGTCGGCCTGCGGCGGCATCGGCGCTGCCCGCCCCGGACTCGACACCATGGCCAGGTCGAACAAGCAAAGCGGCGGCTTCAGCCTCCCGTTCGAGCAGGCGGTGATCGAGCTGGAGAAGCAGATCGCGGCACTGGAGCAACGCGATAATGCCGAGGACTTCGCGCCGGAGATCGAGACCCTGCGAGGGAGTCGCGACAGCCTTTTGAAGAAGATCTACGCCGGCCTGAGCCCGTGGGACATTGTGCGAGTCGCCCGACATCCGAAACGGCCGCAGACCTCCGACTACCTCGAAATGATGTGCCGAGACTTCTGCGAGCTGCACGGCGATCGGCGCTTCGGCGACGACCCGTCCATCATCACCGGGCTCGGCCGGATCGGCCCGTACAAGGCAATGATCATCGGGCATCAGAAAGGCAAGACCACCCAAGAGAAGATCACCTGCCACTTCGGCTGCGCCCACCCAGAGGGATATCGCAAGGCCTTGGCGAAGATGAAGCTGGCGGAGAAGTTCGGTCTGCCGGTGGTGACGCTGATCGACACGCCGGGCGCGTATCCCGGCATCAAGGCGGAGCAGCGCGGGCAGGCGGAAGCGATCGCCACCAACCTCCGCGAAATGAGCCGCCTGCATACACCGATCGTCTGCGTGGTCATCGGGGAGGGAGGGTCGGGCGGGGCGCTAGGCATCGGGGCCGGCGATCGAGTGGCGATGCTCGAATATGCATGGTATTCCGTGATCAGCCCCGAAGGATGCGCCGCCATCCTGTGGAAGCAGGCCAACGAGCAATCCAATGCTGCGGCCGCCAACGCGCTGGCCCTGACGGCCAGGGACAACCTCGCCAACGGCCTCATCGACCATGTGATTCCTGAACCGGTGGGCGGGGCCCATCGCAATCCGCACGCCACGGCCAAGGAAGTGCAGAGCTGGATTGTGGACCAGATTCGCCAACTGAGCCGATCCAAGCCCGAAACGCTGGTTCAACGACGATACGAAAAGCTTCGCGGAATCGGTGCGGTGGCGTGGCAGCAGCCGCAGATCAGCGCCTCTGCCGGGAATTGACGGTGCTCAAGGCGGCACATACGATAGCCGAACTATCGGGCGTTGATGACGGCAAGACGCTTCTCCCGCGCGGGTTGGCGCGCGTCAGCGAATCGAGGGCTCCGGCGGTGGCCAAGAAGAGCACGACCAAGAAGAAGGCACGCCCCGTATCACGCCGCAAGGTGACCAAGACGACCGCGAAGAAGCCCCGTACATCAAAGAAGGTCGCGCCCTCGATCGCCAAGCGATCAGCCGGCAAATCGTCCGGTCAAAAGACGGCCACGATGAAAGCCAAGGCTGATCGGCCCGGTGCGAAGCCAACGGCAAAGAAGGCCCCCAGCCCAAGAACCACGAAGAAGACCGCCGCCGGCAAGAAGCCGCGTACCGCCAGGGTGAAGACGGCCGGCCGCGGCCGGTCCACCGCCAAACCGTTTACCGCTACACCGGATGCTGAGGGCTATGTCATCATCAACGGCCGGAGAATCCGAATGATCTCCAGGACCGAAACACCGGCCGCCAACAAGAAGCCGAGCAATGACAATACCGTTGCTGCCGACTCGGTGGCTGAGATCCCGAGCACCAAGCCGATCAAAACCAAGATGCCGAAGAAGGATCTCTCGCATTTCCGCACGCAACTGCTGCTCAAGCGGGCCGAGCTCGTGGGCGATCTCAGCGCCATGGAATCGCAGGCCTTGCGAGCCGGCGGCGGCAATCCTTCCCACATGCCGATCCACATGGCCGATGTCGGCACGGATACCTATGATCAGGATTTCATGCTTGGCCTGGCCGAAGCTGAACGCCACCGGCTTCGGGAGATCGACGAAGCGTTACAGCGCATCGACGATCGCACCTACGGCATCTGCCAGATGACCTCCAAGCCGATACCCAAAGCTCGGCTGAATGCCAAGCCGTGGGCGAAGTACTCCATTGAGGCGGCCCGCGAGATTGAGAGAGGCCTCAGCGAGTGACCTCGCCGGCGCACCCACCCGACGCAGGGCCACGACGCGCCTGGCGCTCGCTGCCGGCTTGGCTGTTGCTGATCGGCGTGCTCGCATCGGGCCTCTGTCTGGACCTGGGACTGAAGCATTGGGCCTTCAGCAACGTCGCCGATGAACCGGTTAGCAATGAGATTCTGCAGGATCCGAACCGGCGCATCCCGCCACATGACCCCGTCCCGGTCATTTCAAAGCTGCTTAGTCTGCATCTCGTCGAGAACGACGGAGCCGTCTTCGGGATCGGATCCAATCAGCGAATGTTCTTCATCGCGTTCACGATGGCTGCGCTAACCGCGGCGCTGGTGGTCTTTGGACGCTGGACCTCCAGCCGTGCATGGCTGGCCCACCTGGCGATCGGCCTCATCCTGGCCGGGGGCCTCGGCAACCTGTACGATCGGATTCAGCTCACCGTCGTCCGTGACTACCTGCACATGCTCCCCGGATGGACGCTGCCCTTCGGCTGGCATTATCCGCGGCTCCTCGGTGGCGGCGAGGAGGTGTTCCCATGGGTCTTCAACGCAGCCGACGTGATGCTTCTGCTCGGCATGGGAATGCTCCTTATGCACATGAACGCTGTGGACCGACGCCGCAAGCACGCCCAGGCAGTCGCCGCGGAAACGATTGCCAAGCCCACTCAGCCGGAATCGGCCTGAGGATCTGCGCCGCTGGTCCCGCACTCCTGATCAAGCATCGCCAGGGCCGCGTCGAGCGGAATCAGGTGCTGTTGCGCTAACGGTTCCGGGAGGTCCTCGAGCCGCTGAGCCATCGCCTCGGTGAAGGGGCCGATCGCCGTTCGCCGGAGATTCAAGCAATGGCCTCCGGTCCTCAGCGCCGTGCCGATGTCGCGGGCCAAGCTGCGAATGTAGGTGCCCCGCCCGCAGTGAACGGCCAGCTCCAACCGCGGCCAGTCGTACCGAATCAGATCGATTCCATGGATGGTCACAGGCCGGGGTGCAATCCGGACGTTCTCGCCGCGGCGCGACAGTGCATATGCCCGGCGACCGGCAATCTTCACCGCGCTGTAGTCCGGCGGCCGCTGCATGATTGTGCCGACGAACCGATGCAGCACTGATCGGATTTCCCCATCGTTTGGCGGCTGGGTGATCTCAACCTCGATCCGCTCACCCTCCAGATCGTCCGTGGTGGTGAACGCAGTGAGATCGATCACCGTGCGATACCGCTTGTCGGCCACCATGATTCGTTGGAGCTGTTTGGTCGCCCGGCCCAGGCCCAGCAGCAGCACCCCGCTGGCCAGTGGATCAAGCGTGCCCGCATGGCCGGTCTTCACCCCCCCGGCCTTGCCACGGACCACCGCAACCGCCGCCATGGAGCTCATCCCAACCCGCTTGTCAAGCACCAGAACCCCGCAGGTCGATGGTTTGGAACCCTTGTTTGCGCGGCCCATGCCGATACACTAGCACTGGTCCGGACAGGTGTCCGAGCGGCTGAAGGAGCGGCACTGGAAATGCCGTGTACGTGTTACACGTACCGTGGGTTCGAATCCCACCCTGTCCGCTTTAGTGGTAGCTGTCAGCAATCAGCAATCAGCCAAATGAAAGCTGAGAGCTGAAAGCTGAGAGCTTCTTCTCTCACGGGCTGTAGCGCAGCTTGGTTAGCGCGTCTGACTGGGGGTCAGAAGGTCGGCGGTTCGAATCCGCCCAGCCCGATTGCCGCACTGTAAAGCCGGCGATGGTACCGCCGGTCGAAGCGCGACAAACGCCCATCCTCGCGATTTACCTCTGTTGCGAATTCGTTCCCAACGCTGTGCAAACGATCGGCCACGGCCGATCCCCGGCGATGCCATCGCCGGCTTTCCACAGATCGGGTACGGTACTCTCATGCCGCGAACGCTTGGGTATCACTATGTGAAATCCGGCTACGGCTTGTGGTTGCCGGGCGACGATCGTGGATCATGGTCACAGGCGTGGGACGAACAGATCGGTTTTACCGAGCCACACACGTTGAATCCGGGCGATCCGGCACGTCAGCGCATGGCCAAGGAGCGAATGAAGCACGAACCGGTCCGACTCGATGCAGCGATGATCGACGCGGTTGTTGGGGCGATCGACCGATGCGCGTCATCATCCCCATGGCGGCTCGCCGCGGCAAGCACCGAGTCAACGCACATGCACTTGCTCATCACCTACAGCGGCCTTGATATCAAACGCACGGTCAAATGGCTCGCGCAAGAGACGACCAAGGCCGTGCATCGCCAGACCGATCACGTCGGCCCGGTTTGGTGCGAGGGATATTGGTGCAGTTACGTCTTCGATACAGCGTACTGGACGAATCTGGTTCAATACCTCCAAAGGCACCATCTGTGTCGAAGCGAATCCGCCAAACTGTATTCATTCCTCGCACTGTAAAGCCGGCGATGCCATCGCCGGTCTCTCATCGACCGGCAAACTCATCAAGCGCCCGTCTGCCAAACCGACCCGCACATCGGCCAATGGACGCACCGACGGCGGCGCTAACGACACGAAGGCGTCCACGTACCGTTCGATGGCGGCCCAGGAAGCGGACAGCAAGTGTCCTCCTTGAGCACGGGCGAGATCTTGAATCGATCGGAATCGTTTGTGCACCCGGTCATCGAATGATTTCGCGCAGCACGGCCGCCCGAGCCTGTTGATACGATCGCGACACCTGCACCTGCCTGCTCACATCCTCGGCCAGGTGCAAATCAGGCCCGCCATTGAGGCGCGCCAGTTGCCCTACAAGATCTTTGACCGTTGACCCGCCGGGACCTTCCGCGACCTCGCCGCAATCCCTTGCAAGTGCGGCAAAGAGTTCGTGCAACGCCCTGCCATCGCCGACCTGCTGCTCCACGATCCGCGTGAACCGATCCACCGACGACGCCAGGGCAAGATACAGCTCGATACAGGCCTCCGCGAAGCGCTCTTCGTGCGGGTGGTGGCCGGCCCACTGACCGTGCGGGCTACGGCAAATACCGCTGCCGGGGCCATGAGCAGCCCGCCCAGCGGGAGGCCGGCAGGTCGAGCTTCGCCTTCGCACCTGGCGCCGGCCGATCAGTCGTATCAGCCCCGGTGGCATGGGGTAGCGCGGCCAGCTGGCACCCAATGGACCAGTAATGAAATCGTGTCTCGCCACCAGCGTCCCAGCCTTCTTGATCGAGATGTGATCAGAACGTGATCATCACAAGTCTAACCGCTGCATCGGCCAATGCAAGGTAGGGGAACCACTCTTGATCAAAGAATCATCACGTGGCCGCCTTGCGGTAGAATTGCCGGATGGCTTCGGAGCAATCCAGCGGGAGACCCCCGCGCCCCGCCGAGGGCCCTGCGGACACCCGCCGACCAGAAGGTCAATGGGACAGGCTGGCGCTACAGGTGCCGGCGTCGCTGGC
The DNA here is from genome assembly GCA_022568135.1 of Planctomycetota bacterium. GTDB lineage: Bacteria > Planctomycetota > Phycisphaerae > Phycisphaerales > SM1A02 > JADFFQ01. The sequence goes on from JADFFQ010000012.1 coordinate 37,472, forward strand.
TGAGCGTTTCCGCAAGCTGGCTCATTCCGAGGAGCACCAGCGCGGCGTGAAGCTAGCCGGGACCGCGGCGGCGGCGCTTTGGGTCGGCCTGCCCGCTAGCGTGCGACAGCCTCTGCTGGACTGGGCCGCTCAGGTCGAACGCAACCCGGACCTGGCCGAGTCGCCCGAGGCAGCGGCGACGGTATTCGCCACGATCCTGCGATCACTTATTGAGCTGCGCGGCGCCTCGGGGGCTACCGAGTCCGAACCGGCTACCGCGACGCCCCAAGAAGACACCGGCTGGTTCGTTGATCGCATCCTCGATCCGCAAGTCCTCTTGCAGCAGCGTGACCAGGATCGCACAGATGAAGCATCGCGCACCGCCTGAATACCTGTGACCCGGAAATGCACGCGCGCCGACTCGCTAGCGTGTTGCACCCTGGCCCAGACGCTCGGGCATGTCGGCGAGGATGTAGGCGACCGTGGCCAGGACGGCTACATCCTGCGATAGTTCCTCCGGGTCCACCTTATCGAGCGTATCAGCGTGCGAATGGTGGTAGTCGAAGTACTTCGACCCATCCATGCGATGCCCCATCAGAACCACGCCCGCTTCCTTCATCGGCCCCAGGTCGGCGCCGGAATGGCCGGTCGTGACGCTCGTCGCGCCGATCGACTCGAACAGACTGGTGAGGTCGCGCATCTGCTCGGCGGCGATCTGGAGGCGCTCGTCATCCGCGCAATCGACGGAATACCCGATCGGCCTGAACCCGCCGGAGTCCGCCTCGATCGCCGCGACGTGGTTGGCAAGCTCTTGGGCATGGTCCTTCGCATATTGTCGTGCCCCGGCAAGACCGTTCTCCTCATTGGTCCACAACACCACGCGGATGGTCCGGCGGGGGATCATGTTCAACCGCCGCAGGACGTTGATCGCTTCCATGGCCATGACACAGCCGGCGCCGTCGTCATTCGCCCCCTGGCCGACGTCCCACGAATCGATATGCCCGCCGATGACGACGATCTCCTCGGGATGCGTTGAGCCGCGCAGCTCCGCGATCACGTTGCCGGACTGGACCGGCTCCAGGGTCCTGGCCTGCATCTTCAACGTGACGATGACCGGCACGCCGCGCGCCCGCAGCCGGGCGATCATGTCGGCGTCTTCGGTGGAGATGGCGGCGGCGGGAATCTTGACCTTGGCGTCGCCGTACCGCATCGCGCCGGTGTGCGGCGACCGCAGGCTGTGGGCGGTGACGGACCGCACCAGACAGGCGACCGCGCCTTGTTCAGAGGCGATCCGCGCGCCGTTGGTGCGAAATCGAACGGTCGTTCCATAGCCCGCGCCCTGTTCGGGATCGTACGGAGGCATCGGATTGTTGAACAAGACGATCTTCCCGCGCGCGCCAGCGCCGAGGGCTTCGAACTCCTCCTCGTCACGGACCACGACGACTTCCGCCGTGATCCCTTGCGGGGGCGTGCCGACGGATCCGCCAAGGCCGAGCATGGCCAGCGGCGCTTCGCGCGGCTCGATCATCACCAGCGATTCGGCTCCCCGCACCCACCGCGGCACCATCACCTCTTCGATGTGTACGTTCTCCTGCCCGTCCGCCTTGAGTGTGTCAGCCGCCCATTGGATGGCCTGATCAAGCTGGGGTGAGCCGCTGAGCCGATGACCGATCCCATCGCAGAGCTCTTGGAGTTTCACGTAGGCGTCGTTCCCGGCCAGTGCTGCTTGGAGAATGCGTTCGGCCGACTCGCGGTATCTCTGGGCAATGGATGGCGAACCTTCGAGCGTTGCGTCGTCCGTGTGGGCCAACGCCAAAGCGGCGAGGGTGCAGGTGATCAAGGGCAAAGCGATAATCCGCATCTGGATTCCTCCCTGTGCTGACCTCCAGCGGTTCGTCGGGCCCAACGAGCCGGCCTGAAGCCGGGCTGCCGCCATCTTAGCGACGCGAGCCGCGGCGTCCACGCGAGCAGCTTCATCCGCACGAACAAGTGCGACCATCCCGCGATTTGGCGCATCACACAATTCGGGCAAGGCCGCGGGCGGGGACGCCGCGGCTCGCTGGTTCATATGATTAGAACGTGAAACGCCGCCTGGTCACACTCGCGATCTTCCTGCTCCTCGGCGCGGTGGTCAACGTCGCCGTGGCGTGGGGGATCACGGCTCATGCAGAGTTCAATGAGACCTCCCTCAGACAGACCCAAGAAACCATTGAGGATTCCGAATGGCCACGTGTGGTGCCGCAACACTGGCCGCCGGTTCGGACAGCGTGGGACGCACATGCGTTTGGCTGGCGTGTTAGACGGTTCATGGGGCGGCGTCTTGACGAGGACCGGACCACCGGCCAATTGGAAGTCTCTGAACACTTCCTCGTAGACATTTACGAGGTGGGTTGGCCGAGCGGGTCTCTGCAGTGGGAGACTTGGCTTGACTTCACGATTAGCCGTAACCCGCAGGTCACGACCAGCTATCGATTCAAGGGACAGCCCGCGCGGACTTGGTGGCGTTCCGGCATTCCCGTATCGGATCAACGGTTCGGCTTCGGATCGCGGAGTTGGAAGGGTCTGCCCATCCGTCCGGTCTACTTCGGCTTCGCGATCAACACGCTTTTCTACGCTGGGATCCTCTGGCTGGTCATCGCCGGTCGCTTTGCCTTGCGCCGACACATCCGGCGCAAGCGCGGGCTGTGTGTGGCCTGCGGCTACGACCTGCGCCATGCAGACCACGCTGCCTGCCCGGAGTGCGGGGGCTTATTGCCTCAGCCTTGAGGCAGCGGGCGAGGGTAAGATGCAGTGCGCGCAGCGGGCACGCCGGCCCCTGAGGCCGACGCGCTGGCCTGCGGCTCGCGGCTAAACAGGGCCACTTCAACCGCGACCATTTCAACCGCGACCCCTGGTCGCGGCTTTCCACGAGTGACAAATCGCCGCCATCGCGCCAGCTCATCCGCCGCCGGGCGGTCGTTAGGGTTCGCCGGAGGCCCCGTGGGGCAGGCTGGGGGCGTTGATTATCTGCCAACGAACAAGGTTCATCTTAAGGCCGGTGGTGTTTCGACCGAAGGTCCGATAGCGGCACGCAATGAGGCGGCCGCCCTTCTACCTACAGGAGACATCCATGGACACTCAGAAGATCAGTTTCGACGAGCGAGGCGAGGGCCAACCCATTGCCTTCAGCGGCAGCGCTCAGACCGTGTCGGACGGCTGCGAAGTCGATCTCCAACACAACGGCCTGAAAATCTCCGCCAAGGTAATGAAATCCGACGAAGGCAAATGGCTCGGCGAGGTGACCGACATCCCGGCGAGCGATGCAGATGAGCTCAGCGGTCTGAAGATCGGATCAACGATCCTCTTCGAAGACACCAACGTCTATCGCTGCGCCGCCTGAGCCGTTGGCTTCTATCCTGCTCATCCGTAGCCCGCCGTCCGGCGGGCTTTTCTCTTGCAAGGAGTAGCAAGAAGTAGTCCCTGTCCGGACTCGAGAGCGGTTACGGCTGAAGTGTAGCGGTCATCTCGGCGTTGCGTCGCGCAAGATGCCGATCTGTTCGATCGGGACAAGGTTGCCGGTGTTCATGCCGGGACAAGGCGTGACGCGCTTGACCGTCTCCCAACTGTTGCGTGAGCGCAAGTTTTCCGGCCAAAACGGCCAGGTCCGGCACTGGGCGGGCCTCGCTTGGTAGATCGAACACAGTGCTTTACCCGGAGCCGATGCGCGGTCGAGGAAGATGCAATCGTAGCCGTGGGTGGTCTTGCGCTCGGTCAGCGACCACCGGCCATCGACCTTACGGGCGTAGCGCGCATAAAACTCTGCCGTGTCGATCCCGAGCGTCTCGGCGATACGCCCGGCCTCCTCATTGGTAAACCACACGGTGCCCGGCGGGCCCGTGCAGCAGTTGCCGCACTGGGTGCATTGAAAGTGAAGCCCGTCGGCGTACCATGCGCGCCCCGCCGACGACGCTGCCGTTGGATCAGTCATGCTGCGGCGCGTCCGGCTCAACGAGGTGTGGTTCGATCTGAACAAGATGGACCTCGGCGGTATCGCGCCGCGGCGCCAAAGCAGACAGCTCATCGGGGCGGTCGTCAAACGCCACCCGATCGGCCGTGTGAATCTCGGCGAATTGCCACTGCGGATAGTCACTCAACGCAGCGGTGATGAGGTCCTCCATATCGTGGAGCGATCCCGCGGTGGCCCAGACTGACACTTCCGCAGATTGCGCCGGATCGGCGGTCGAGTCGTCAACGCCGACGACGGCGTGCCAAAGGGTCATGCCCAGATCGCGCCCCGCGTCATCGACATTGGTCTGTGGATCGACATTCAGCGCAAGCCGCCAATCATCGCACAACTCCCGCAACAGGTCATCAATATCCGGTGAGGTTTCATCCGGCGACTCGATCACCGGACGAATTTGCGAAAGGTCAAGCGCCACATCGCCGGCTGAGACCTGCCAGGTCTGGGGCACCTCTTGCAGGCCGAAGCCGTTCAGAATGGTCTCCACCTCCTCGCGCATGCCGAGGGGCACGACGAGCGACAAGCCCTTCCACTGATCGAGGAATATCTCCACAAAGGGGTCGTCGCTGTTGGCCCCGGCTGCGATCGAGCCGTCTTCGAAGAGGATCGGTTCGCAGCCCAGCCAGGTGCGGAGGAACCGCTGCGTGCTGATCAACTCCTGCCCGAGGTACACGTCAATCATTCGATAGGCGTCGCGGGAGCTGATCTCGACGATCCCGTAGACCTCCTCGGGCAACAGATCGAACGCGCGATGGACGATTGGCCCGATCCGCTCGTGCGAGACCACGACATAGAAGGCATAGGTATCAGGCTCGTCGTCGCTGGGGGCGGCATAGCTGATGGTGTAGCCCTGAGTTGGAGCTGTGATGTCACCCGGGTCGATGCCCAGGGGCAGGGCGAACCCGTCGATAACGGCACGCTGCAGATCGGTTCGCAGGCGAAACGCACTCATCAACAGACCATCGTAGCGTGAATTGCGATCACGCGCGGTCTGAGCGGGGCGAAGCGGCTTTGGGTCCGGCGGCCCGTGCTGTATGATCCCGCCCATTCGTTGGACCGCACTCAACTCGCCGGGTCTTGCACTTGACCACGAAACCGGCCATGATCGGCCGCGATACTCTCGGCCAGACTCCCCTGCCACGGAGGCGATATGGACGCACTAAACAATATTCTCAATCCCATCAACGGCATCATTTGGCACAACTACGTGCTATACATTGTGTTGGGTGTCGGCGTGCTCTTCACGATTTGGAGCGGTTTCTGCCAATTCCGCTCTCTCACACACGGGGTGTCGGTAACCCGGGGCAAATACGACAACCCCGACGACCCGGGCGCGATCAATCACTTCCAAGCGCTCTCTGCAGCGCTATCGGCAACGGTCGGACTCGGCAACATTGCCGGCGTCGGTGTGGCGGTGGCTTTGGGCGGTCCAGGCGCTGTCTTTTGGATGTGGATGGTCGGCATCTTCGGCATGGCCATCAAAACCACGGAAGTCACCCTGTCGATGCTCTATCGCAATACCGACGATCCGGACAACCCACACGGTGGCCCGATGTTCGTCGCCGCCAAAGCGTTCAAGGAAAGGGGGCTGCCTGGCGTCGGTAAATTCATCGGTGGACTCTTCGTGGTGACGCTGCTGATCTCCACGATCACCGGCGGCAACATGTTCCAATCCTGGAGCGTCGGTGAAATCACGGAGAATTACTTCCACGTTCCATCGATCGTTTGCGGGATCGTCTTAGCAGTGTTGGTTGGCGCAGTCATCATCGGCGGGATCAAGCGAATCGGAGCGTTCGCCGGCCGCATCGTGCCCATCATGTGCGCACTGTATCTCATCGCCGCGGTCATCGTCTTGATCATGAATATTGGCGAAATCCCCGCCATGCTCAAGCTGATCGTCGTCGAAGCGTTTAGCCCATCAAAGGCACAAGGCGCGTTCCTCGGCGGAACTGCGGGCTACGCGCTTCTTTGGGGAATGAAGCGAGCGCTATTCTCCAGTGAGGCCGGTCAAGGATCGTCGCCGATCGCTCACTCTGCTGCCAAGACCGACGAGCCTGTACGAGAAGCCGTCGTTGCAGGACTCGAGCCGTTCATCGATACGCTGGTTGTGTGCACGCTCACTGCGATGGTGATTCTTACCACCGGCGCGTATAACCGAGGCCCGGAAGCCAATTTCGAAGATTCATTATCCGTCCGGGTCGCTGCGGTGGATTTGGATTCCGATGGTGCTCAAGACACCGATTCGAAGGATGTCCCGCTTTGGACGATCGAAAGTTCGGTCATCCCCCCACGAAGTCAGGAAGCTCGCGATATCTCAGGCCCATGGGCCGGGAACGAGGACGTGTTCATCATTGTTCATGCAGAGGCGAATTCCGACACAGGCTTTGACCTCCATCGCATGGGGGGCAGGATCCAAATTGACGAAGACGGCGACGCTGTTGCCGAATGGAACACAAATTTCGCGTCAGCGATCAGACCAACACTTGCCGACGATGATGGTGGCATCTACGTGGAGTATCCCGGACCATCGCTGACCGGACACGCCTTCGATCGGGCCATCCCCGGTCTTGGCAAATACCTGGTCACACTTGCGGCATGGCTCTTTGCACTTTCGACCATGATCTCCTGGAGCTACTACGGCGAACAGGGGGTGGTCTTCCTCTTCGGAGACAAGGCGGTATTCACCTACAAAGTCATCTACTGCATCATGATCGTCGTGGCCGCGGCTGGGTTCATTCAGACTGATAAGGAACTGGACAATCTCACCGCGCTGGGAACCGGCGTCATGCTCTGGGCCAACATCCCGATCATGTTGATCTTCGGTTCGATCGCGATGAAGGCTTACCACGCATATATCGGCAAGCTCAAGCGCGGGGAGTTCCATCCGCATGCGGCGCCGTCGATCACTGATGTGATGGGAGGCAAGGACGGTCAGAAGTAAACTGACTCGCGCGCGATGATCGGCGAAAGCCCATGCCGTGCACGGCATGGGCTTTCTGTTTGGAGATGCACGCGAGTATGATGCGCGCATGTGGTCCGTGGCCGAGATCGCTGACGCCCTTGAGGCACAACTGGCCGCGGAAGCGAAGCGGCTGGACGAAGAGCAATCGGTGTACGGCGTGGATGCGCTGGATGAATTGCGCCTCCATCCAATCCTGGCCGACGCCTTGAGCAAGGCGGGCTACGGCGTCTTTGCAGAGCAGCACTACCCGGCCGAACGCCGCAAGCGCCGCCGAAGCGAAGGCGAACGATGTGATTTCGTGCTGACGCCCCACGGCTTGCCGCTTCGCGTACCGGACGCCGAGGCGACGCTATTCGATCGTGACGATGCCGTCGCCCTCGACGAGGCGTTCTGGCTCGAGGTCAAGGTCGTTGCCCAGTTCACGACCAATGGCCCGAACCGCAATTACTCGTCCCAGCTACTGGGGGCCGTCCAGAGCGACGTCGGCAAGCTGAGCCGGGAAACGGGGATTATCCACTGCGGCGTATTGGTCGTGCTGTTCACCCAGGACAAGCGTATCGCGGAGCATGATCTGGCCGCTTGGCTGGCTCGCTGCCTCGACCGAAGATTACCCATCGGGTCGCCGAGCACGCGCGAGTTCGTGATCACCGACCGTCTCGGCAACGGGGTGTGTGTGATCGCCCTGTACCCCGTGCACCACCGGTAGCAGCTTCGGAGAGAATCGCCAAGGGAGGAACGGCCAACTGCCGGGCATTCACTTCATACCACCCTGCTGGATCACTCGAAGGATGATGCGAGCCGCCTCCTCGGCGGGGTTGTGATTGGCGAATCGCAGGCACACCCGATGCAGCTCCTCGCTCTGAACGGCCGCGTTCTTTGAATCCAGCAGATACCGCGTCGCCTGCTTCACGATGGGCATGGGTCCACCGGCGTAAGGAACAAACTCCGGCACGATTTCTCGCTCGGCGATGATGTTCGGCAGCAGTCGATACGAAGTGCGGAGCATCAGCTTCGCCCCCAGCCAGGACAGCCAGCCGGTCTTGTACACGCCGATCATCGGCTTGCGCTGCAGCGCGATGTCGAGCGTAATTGTCCCGGAGACCGCCAGGGCGAGATCGCACCACGCGATCACCGCGTCGGCGAACCCGGTGAGCATGTGCAGTCCGGTGGGGAATGTCTTCACCTTCTTGCGAATGATCCTCGCCATCCGGGGGTCGGTCGCCACGATCACTCCGCGCATGCCTGCGTGGCGGTCCTGCAACTGGTTATAGACCTCCACCAGCAATCGCACGTTCGCCCGGACCTCGTGGCTGCGCGAGCCGGGGAAGATCGCCATCCGAGGAGCGCCTTGGGGCAACCCGTGCATGCGCTCGCGCAGGTCATCGAGCTTGAGGGTACGGTTGATCGAGGGATGACCGATGAACTTGGCGGGCACCCGTCGTTCGGAAAACCACTGCTCCTCGAAGGGCATCAGGCACAGAACTACGCTGGTGAGCCTGCGTAGCTTGGCGATCCGCCAGCGTCCCCATGCCCACATCTGCGGAGCCACCAGATGGATGATCCTGGCCCCGGCGGATCGCATCGCCTTGCTGATAGGGAAGTTGGCTGCGGGCGAATCAACCGGCACATGCGCCACCACCCGATGCTCTGACGCCCAACGCTTGATTCGTTTGACGTGCTTCCGCAGGATGAGCGATCGGTTCAGGGCCTCCAATCCCATCGCGCTGCTTTCGACGGTCCGTTCGATAAGCGTCGCGCCGGCCTGCTGCATCCGCGGCCCGCCCGAGGCGAAGATTCGTATTCCCGGCTCCCGCCTCAGCAGCTCGCGAATCACCGGGGCTGCATGGGCGTCACCGCTCGGCTCGAAGGCGGTGAACAGGATCGTCGGCTTTTCCTGCGCACGTTGAGACGACGTGCTTGCAGCGCCGGTTGAGTCCTGATCTTCTTGCCGTCGCCCGGGATGCTTCATCATCTGTCTCGCAGGCTGGAGGAAGGTCCGCGCGTCGCGGCCGGGCTCGCCAACAACGCATACGATACGCCCATGCCCGCACCCTTGCATCAACTGCTGCGCACACGGCTTGGGATGCTGGGGGGGGCGGCATTGATCACCATCCTGGCCGTCGGGCTGTTTGCGATCAGCCGGCTCGGATCACCGGCCGCCGCACCCGCCCCATCGCTTCACCCCGCGCAGATCCAGCCGCCTCCGCCCGTCCTGGGGATGGCGATCAACGTCCACCATATCAGCGATCTTCCGCTGTACCATGGAGCGATCGACGAGATCGCCGAGCTCGGCGCCAATGCACTGCTGGTCGTCACGCCGATGTACCAGCAACGGATCGATTCGACTCAGATCCAGTTGCTCCCGGACAAGTGTCCTACGGACGACCAGCTCATTGCTATTCTCACCCATGCGCGCACCCGGGGGCTTTACACAACGCTTCTGCCGATCGTCCTGATTGAGTTCCCGCAGGAAAAGGATTGGCGGGGCGTGATCCAGCCGAGTGATTGGGACGCGTGGTGGGAGAGTTACGATCGCTTTATCGACCGATTCCTCGGCATTGCGGTCGCCGCCGAGGTCGATCTGCTCTCGGTGGGCAGCGAGCTGAACTCCACCGAGGGCGACCTCGAACGATGGCGCCGCATCGTCGATGGGTGTCGCAGGCGATTCGAGGGCAAGCTCACGTACTCCGCGAATTGGGACCGCTACGACCAGGTCACCTTCTGGCCCCTTGTGGATGTCATCAGCGTCAGCGCGTACTTCGAGCTGGCCAAGGACGACCCTGATGCTTCCGTCCAGAAGCTCGCCAAAGCATGGGGTCGGCAGCGCGACCATTTGTTGCAGTTCGCCGGGCGGTATGACCGGCCGTGCCTGCTGATGGAGTTGGGCTACCCATCGCTGCCCTGGGCGGCGGCCCATCCCTGGAACTATGTGGCGGGCGTCGGAGTAACCGCGGACCATGACGCCCAGGCCCGCTGCTATCGTGGGTTCTTCAAGGCGTGGAGCGACGTCCTCGCGCAGCCGGACAGCGGCGCCCTGGGGTTGTACTGCTACCTCTGGGACCCCTACGGCCAAGGCCAAGCTACCGATACGGGCTACGGCGTCCGGGGCAAGCCGGCATTGCGGATCATCACCTCCGGCTTCAGGCGAATCTATCAGTCGGTGACGGAAAACTCGGATTAGAGCGCCCTGCGTGTCGCCCTGGGCATCCGCCTGTACGATGTGCACCCGCTCTGCAAACGCTTCCACTCCCAACCGACTGCCGGATGTGACTTCCCATGCTCAAGCGCACTCACATGTGCGGTGAATTGAGGCCCGAACACGTCGGCCAGACCGTCACCCTGGCCGGCTGGGTCAACACCTATCGCGATCAGGGCAAAGGGCTGATCTTCATCGACCTTCGTGATCGTGAGGGGCTGACGCAGGTGGTGTTCAACCTTCGGGACATTGACGAGTCCGCGGTCACCGAAGCGCGGTCGCTTCGGCGCGAAGACGTCGTCGCTGTCGGGGGTCTGGTGCGCACGCGCATCGGCGGCGCCAACCCGAAACTGCGCACCGGCGAGATCGAGCTGCTTGCCCAGCAGCTTGAGGTTCTGAACAAGGCCGATACCCCGCCGATCCTACCCGATGAGCACGAGGCCCAGAAGATCGCCGAAGAGAAGCGCCTCCCGTTTCGCTACATCGACCTGCGCCGACCGCGCATGCAGCAGATCCTTCGCACGCGCCATCAGGCGGCCAAGATCGCCCGCGACTTCTTCGCGGAGCATGGGTTCATCGAGATCGAGACGCCGCTGCTGATCAAGACCACCCCGGAAGGGGCACGCGACTTCATCGTTCCCTCGCGGCTGCACCCCGGCAAGTGGTACGCGCTGCCTCAAAGCCCGCAGATCTTCAAGCAGATCCTGATGATCGCCGGCTGCGACCGCTATCTGCAGATTTGTAAGTGCCTCCGCGACGAAGACCCGCGTGCCGACCGCCAGGCGGAGTTCACCCAGATCGACCTGGAGATGAGCTTCGTCACCCGCGAGGATGTCCTGGAGATCATGAGCGAGTTCATCCGCGTGCTGTGGCAAGGAATCCTGGGTGTTGACATCGGCGAGATCCCGGTGATCGGCTACCAGCAGGCCATCAATTGCTACGGCACCGACAAGCCGGACCTCCGCTTTGGGTTGCAGCTGGCCGACATCTCGGAGGTTGCCGCACAAACCGAGTTCAGAGTATTCCGCGACGCATTGACCAAACGCGAGGGATGCGTCAAGGCGATGCGGGTGCCTGCTTCGGCCGGCAAGCTGACTCGCAAGATGATCGAAGGATACGAACGTCTCGCCAAGGGGAGTGGGGCCGGGGGGCTGGCGAGCGTGAAATATACCGCAGACGGGTACCAGACCGGCATCGCCAAGTTCATCGCGCCCATCGGCGATGGGCTGGCGGCGCAGCTGGGGCTGGAAGTCGGCGACACGGTGCTGTTCGCCGCCGACACCGCCACCATCGCCGCCCCGACCTTGGGCGAGCTGCGCATTCAGATCGCCCGTGATCTTCAGCTCATTCCCGAAGACCAATGGAAATGCCTGTGGGTGGTTGACTTTCCCATGTTCCATTTCGACGAGCCTTCTCAGCGGTGGCAAGCGGAGCATCATCCCTTCGTCATGCCCCGCGAAGACCAGATGGACCGGCTGAGCACCGACCCCGGTGCGTGCATTTCCTCCAGCTACGACCTGGTTATCAACGGCGCTGAATGCGGCAGCGGTTCGATCCGTATCCACCGGCCCCAAATCCAGCGAACGGTGTTCGACATCCTCGGAATGACCGCCCAGGAGGCCGAGCAGAAGTTCGGTTTCCTGCTGGAGGCGCTGCGCTATGGCGCGCCGCCGCACGGGGGAATCGCCCTGGGTTTCGATCGGCTCATGATGCTTCTGGTCGGCACCGACAACATCCGGGATGTAATCGCCTTCCCCAAGACGCAGACGGGCCAGGACCTCATGACGAAAGCCCCAGGGCCGGCCGACGAAGCCCAGCTCCGCGAGCTGCACGTGAGGGTTGACGTCCGCAGCAGCAAGCCCGAGCATTGAAGAGCGGCCCGGCACCGGAGAAACAGCCATGACGATTGACGTGACAAGTTCCGCCTTTGAACATGAAGGCTCGATCCCTTCGAAGTACACGTGCGACGGCGAAGATGTCTCTCTGCCGTTGAAGTGGTCTGCCGGCCCGCAACGTACCAGCAGCTACGCGCTGATCATGGACGACCCCGATGCGCCCGGACAAACTTGGGTGCATTGGGTGGCGTGGAACATCCCCGGCACCGACCTGCCCGAAGCCGTCACACCCGATGCGACCGACATCGCCCAAGGCGTGAACTCCTGGCCGAGGACCGGCTACGGCGGGCCGTGTCCGCCTTCGGGCACCCATCGGTATTTCTTCAAGGTCTATGCACTGGACACCCAACTTGACCTCGGCGCCAAGACAACCAAGCAGGATCTATTGGACGCGATGGACGGCCACATCCTCGCCCAAGGCGAGCTGATGGGAACCTACGCGCGGAGCAGGTGATCACGACCTCAGGCGGTCTTGCGGGCGAAGCTCACTTCTTGTGAGGACGAGAACCCCGCACTTCCGTGCGGGGCTATTCACCTCTCCACCAGCACGGGTCATGCGGCATCACTCCGCCGGCTTCACGGCTGGGTCACCATTGTGTCGATGATGAAGTCCGAAAGCTGCATCGCCTCCTCAGCAAACTGCTTGAAGTAACGGCTGACGCCGTCGAACATCTTGTCGAAGGCCTCGCGATCGCCGGAAGCGATCGTACGGTTCAGCGCTTCGGCCGCTTCGAGGAAGCACCGGCGGACCTCACCGCCGAAGGGATTGGTCATCTCGATCTCGGCATACAAACTCGGGTTCTGCGCGAAAAGGCGCCCGACGAACGCCAATTCAAGTCGATAGATCGGGCTCGTGTAGCGCAGGCTGTCCTCGACGGAGGCGCCAGTGCGGCGCAGCGCTTCGCCCATCACGAGCGTCGAGAAGTGGACAAGCACCTGAATGACGGCCATCATCCGGTCGTGGGTTGCGGGATCGGTTTCGATGAGTTCGAGCCCCATTTGCTGAAGCTCATGGCGCAGCCAGGCCGTTCGGGGTCCCGGTTTGATGGGACAGACGATCACCTTTTGGCGGCGCAGCGAGTGAATGGTCGGCCCAAACATCGGGTGCAGGCCGATCGCCTCGCCCCGGCAGCGTTGGGCCATTGCCTCGCAGGTGCTCTGTTTGAGGCTGTTGATGTCACACAGCAGCGCCTCAGGCCGCACGTGCGGGCCGATCTCGTGCACCACGGACCGCACCACCTCCATGGGCACGGCCACAATCACAATCTCCGCCTCCCGCACGGCTTGGGCCCGATCCCGGCCGTCATCAAGCTCCAGCACGTCGATATGGTGGCCGCGGGCGGCCAGTTCCCGGCCCAGCAGCCGACCCATCCCGCCGTGCCCGCCCACAATCAGGAATCGCGTCGCCATTTCGGCCGCCACCGCCACCGCCGCCTGGCGCGACACCTGCTCTTGGATCCCGTGCGAGCTTTGGACCAGCGCTTGCATGAGCTGATGGGCAAGCTGCGGCGACAGGCCGACCTCCAGCGCTACCGCGTTCGCTCGCTCATAGACCCCCCGCTCGCGGTCGCGATCAAACAGCGGCCGGCCACCAGCCGTCCTCGCTTTCGCGGTGGCAATGCGATGCACGACCTCGTTGCGCCTCGCCGCCGTTGCCAGCACACGCCGGTCGAGCTCATCCAGCTCCGTACGCAAGCGGGTCAGTTCATCACGTTCCTCGGCCACGGATGTTGCCCTTTCCTCAGTGGCGTCCTCGTCGGATCGTCCACAACGTGGGGCTCTGTGTAGTTATTCCCGCGCCGCAAATCGACATCCCCGCCCGGCGGCTGCTAATCTGCCAGTGATGTGCGGCATAGGCGCCATCCTGCGAACCGACGGGAAGCCGATTCCCGAGGTCTGGCTGAATGCGATCGATGCGCGTATCGCCTATCGCGGGCCTGACGGTCACGGCCGGTTCCGCGACCAGACGAAGATCAACACGCCCGATGGCAGTCGCACTCTTGAAGTCGCCCTGATCCACCGCCGGCTGTCCATTATCGACCACGAAGGCGGCGCTCAGCCGATGGTGAGCAAGCGCGGCCGAGATCGCGGCGAAGGTCTGGTCGCCGTCGTATTCAACGGCTGCATCTACAACCATCGCGAGCTGCGAGCAAGGCTTGAATCAGCAGGCCGTCGCTTCGTCACCGACCACAGCGACACCGAGGTGCTGATCCACGGCCATCGCGAGTGGGGCGACCGCCTGCAGGACCACCTCGAAGGCATGTACGCCTATGTCATCTGGGATCGCAAGGCGGCGTCGTTGACGCTCGGTCGTGACTTCTTCGGCGAGAAGCCGCTTTACTACCGCATCAGCAGCGACGAGGACGGCCTACGGCTGATCGTGGTCAGCAGTGACGCTGACGCGACTGGCTCAATTCCACCGGATGCGACCGCAGTACCCGACACGGATCTGAGAGGCTGGGTCGCCCGCTATCTTCAATTGGGCTATGCGTGGAAGGGCCGAACGATCGCTCGCGACGGCGGCGCGGTGGACAATGTTGAACCGTCAGGCCGCAACCAGGGCTACGGGTCGGCGGCGCCAAGCTGGCATCCACCGAAGCCCCCGTCGTGGCGAGCCGACCCGGTGGAGCCGAACCATATCGAGCATCTGATCGAGCAAGCGGTCGCTCGCCGGCTCGAAGCGGATGTACCGCTGGGCTGCTTTCTCAGCGGCGGCGTGGACTCATCGCTGATCGCCTACTTCGCCAAGAAGCACAAACCGGACCTGAGCACGTTCTGCGTGAAGATGCCCGACCCGCGATACGACGAATCAGCATACGCCCAGCGTGTCGCAGAGCATCTCGGAACGGATCACACCACGCTGCACGTCTCGATCAACCCGGCCCAGGACCTCGTGAAACTGATCGACATCCTCGGCCAGCCGTTCGGCGACAGCTCCATCCTGCCGACCTATTGGGTCGCCAAGGCAGCCCGCGAGCATGTGAAGGTGGCGCTGTCGGGAGACGGCGGCGACGAGTTGTTCGTCGGCTACGAGCGATATCTGATCGCGAATCTTCTGGCTACCCACCATCGGCTGCTCGCGAAGATTCCGCGGGGGCTGTTTCGGCGGGCGCATGCAAAGAGCCGGCGGCACAAGCTCGGCCGGCTCGGTGCAATGGCCCGCGAATACCCAAGCCTTGGCCTGCTTGCGACCGAGTCGATTCTCACTCAACAGCAGATCGGCGCCCTGCTTGGCGAGTCGCTCGACGAGCCGCCGCGATGCGACGCCCCCCCGGATGGAGTGGACGCTTTGGCGGCGTTACGAGCCATCGATCTGCACGCGTATCTGCCCGATGACCTGCTGCGCAAAGTGGACGCCGCGTCCATGGCCGTGGCTCTGGAAGTGCGATGCCCCTATCTCGATCGCGATCTGGCCGCCGCTCTGCTCGCGGCCCCCGTCGAGCAACTCATGCGCCGGGGGCGACGCAAGGGCCTGCTCCGCCTCATTGCCCGCAAGTACCTTCCTTCCGAGACGGTCGATCGACCGAAGATGGGCTTCGCCATTCCTCTGGCGCATTGGTTTCGGACCGACTTCGGCGGCATGAGGACGTTGCTTCTCGATCATCTGCGCTCACTCGAGCCGCTGGGGCCGATTCAAGTGGACCGCCGGGTCGTCCGGCGATTCATCGACGAACACCTCTCCGGCGAGCGTGACCACAGTCATCGGCTCTTTGCGCTGCTGACGCTGGCAATGTGGGCCAAGTCGATGTGAGCGTGCAATGCCCACCCGATGCCGGTAGGCTGTGGGCGTATGAACAGGCGGACCCTCCTGCCGGTGCTGATCCTCCTGGGGCTGGTGGCCGGCGCCATGTTCGGCCAATGGTTCCTCTTCGACAGCACCACGGGTGAGGGCGTATCCGCCGAGCACTGGACCAAGGTCGCCGGCGACATCACGCTCATCCGGCCGTTGAAGCTGATGATCATCCCGATCGTGCTGGTCAGCGTCGTGGTGGGGGTCACGTCGATCGGCGATCCGGCCAAACTGGGGATAGTCGGCGGCTCCACCGTGCTGTACTACGTCGTGACCATGCTCATCGCGGTCACCATCGGCACCACGTTGGTCTCGACCGTTCAGCCGGGTCAGATTGACGACGCGGACCGCGCACAGCTTAGGCAGGATGCTCCCGAGCACTACACCGAATCGGATGTCGCCTCCACCATTGAGCGCGCGCAGCAGGAGAAGGCGACGAATCTCGGCCGGGCATTCCTCCAGGTGCTCCGCCAGATGATTCCCGAGAACCTCTTTGGCGAAATGGCCGGCGGGCGCACGCTGGGGGTGATTTTCTTCGCGCTGCTGCTGGGGCTGGCCCTGGCCGCAGGCGGGGAGGCCACGGTGCCGGCGATACGGGTCTTCGAAGCCCTGTTCGATGCGATTATGCGCCTCGTGCAGTGGATCATCTGGCTCACGCCCATCGGCGTGTTCTTCCTGGTGGCGTGGACCGTCGGCCGGATCGGCTTCGCCAACCTTGTCGGCCCGCTGAGCAAATACATCGCCGTGGTCCTCTGCGGCCTGGCGATTCACGGCCTCATCGTGCTGCCGATCGTGCTGCTGTTGTTCACACGGCGGAATCCGTTTCGATTCATGTTCCAGATGCGTCGCGCGCTGATGACCGCGTTCGGCACCGACTCCAGCTCCGCGACGCTGCCGGTGACCATCGAGTGCGCAAAGACGGAAGGGGAATGCTCCAAGCGGGCCGCCAACTTCGTCCTGCCTCTGGGGTCCACCCTCAACATGGATGGTACGGCGCTCTACGAGGCGGTCGCCGTCGTTTTTCTTTTCCAGCTCTACGGCATCGACCTGAGCTTCCAAGAGCTCCTGGTGGTGGTCATCACCGCGACGCTGGCCGCGATCGGAGCGGCCGGTATTCCCTCGGCCGGGTTGGTCATGATGGTCATTGTCATCAACGCCGTGAACACCAGCCTGCTCGGAACTGGAAAGGAGCTTCCGTTGGAGGCGATCGGAGTGATCATCGGCGTCGATCGCATCGTGGACATGTGCCGCACGACGGTGAACGTGTGGGGTGATGCGGTGGGCGCGAAGATCATTACCAGGATCGCCCCCGATCCTCCCGAGGAACACGCTCGGCCGGCGGCGTAGAGGGTCTCTCGGTCGCCCGCTTACTCGATGCTCTGGCCCGCCAGCCAACGCTCAGCGTCCAGTGCGGCCTGGCATCCCATTCCAGCCGCAGTCACCGCCTGTCGATAGACCGCATCGGCCACATCGCCGGCGGCAAACACACCCTCGATACTGGTGAACATCTGAGGAGGGGCAGTGAGCTTGACGTAGCCCCCGTCGTCAAGGTCGAGTCCGCATCCATGCAGGAACTGCGTGGCTGGGGTGTGGCCGATCGCAAGGAACAGGCCGCCACATGCGAAGTCGCGCTCCTGCCCCGAGTTTACATCCTGAAACCGAACGCCGGTGATGTGGTCGTTGCCGAGCACGTCGGTGACGACGGTGTTCCAAATCACCTCGCACTTGGGGTTACCCAGCACGCGGTCCTGCATGATCTTGCTGGCGCGGAGCTCATCACGGCGGTGGACGATGAAGACCTTCGAGGCAAACTTGGCGAGATAGGAGGCCTCCTCCATCGCGCTGTCGCCGCCGCCGATGACCACAACCCTCTTGTCGCGGAAGATCGGCAACGCGCCGTCGCAAACAGCGCAGGCGCTGACGCCGCCGCCGCTGCGAGCCAGCCGCTGCTCGCTTTCCAGCCCGAGCCAGTTAGCCGTGGCCCCCGTAGCGACGATGACGGCGTGGGCGCGCAACGTTTCTTTGTCGCCGCCGGCGTTGACAGTCTCGAGCACGAACGGCCGTTGCTCAAACTCGCACTCAACCACGTCGCGGCCCTCAACTCGCGTGTCGAACCGCAGAGCCTGCTTCTTGAAGTCCTGCATCATCTGCGGGCCGAGCACTCCCTCGGGGTAACCGGGATAGTTCTCCACATCCGTGGTGAGCATGAGCTGGCCGCCGGGCAGCACGTAGCCGCCGGTCTGCTGCGGCACACCCTCCAAGAGCAGTGGATCGAGGTTGGCGCGAGCCGCGTACAGCGCTGCGGTCCAACCAGCGGGGCCGCTACCGATGATGACAAGCTTCTCAACTTTCGACATTGGTGCAGAAGAAATCAACCGGTGTGGGAAGGGTGCTTCGGCCGCTGGATCTCGTCAGTCAATCACGCCCTGCTTGCGGGACAGTACCGTGATCGGAGGCCAGAGCACCAGATCACCCACCGCCCCATCATCGCTGTGCTCGGCAGCGAGGTTGTCTTGGTGGTCCTGACCGAGGCCGTATACCACGCACTCGCCGGCGTCAATCCACAGACGGCCGGCGAGTGTATCGACTGAGTGACGCCCTTGCAGCAACCGATACCGCAGCGGTCCATACTGCTCGTCGTAGGGATCGATGTCGGAGATAAGCTTTCGAACAAACTGGCCGTAGAGCTTCTCGGTTTGATCCGGGTACACGCCGAACGTTCTCTTGTATGCGCAAAGACCTGCGGCAATCGCGGATCCGTTCACCGCGGCAACCAACTGATTGCGGACGGTAAAGACCTCCTGAATGTTCTGCATGGAGTAGATCACTGCCGCGTAGCGAACAGGATTGGTGCGCACGAATTGCGTGTTGATATCAAGAATCGGGTCATATTCCTGGACCCGCCACCGCCGCCACCAATCGTCATAGATCAGCGTGAGCCGCTCCTTGGAGGCTTCTAGGCTGCCATGGACCTCGGCGATCATGGACCATCGCTTGGCGGCCCCGAACTGGGTCAGCGGAGCGTCCGCCGCCTGGATCCACGCGAATGCTCTGGCGAACTGCTCCGGATCAGCCTGCTCGCGATGGTCGAAGACCTCCTCCAGCAGCGCCTCGGAGATCACTCGATCGCCCTCGGGAATGTGCAATCGATTGCGGTCCGCACGCAGGTCGGGAATATCGTACCAGGAAAGCTCGAAGTACTGCTCCGCCTCGATTGAATCCTGATAGGTGTAGAAGACGTCACGGAAGTTTGCCAAAGCGCGGATGAGCAGTTGCATGCTGTGCATCTTTTCCCCAAGAAACTGCCGATCGCAAAGCTGTCGCAGCACCCAGTTGTGAGCGGTGGCAAGATCGAGAGCCGGCTGAATCTGCCCGGCTTCCAGGCGTCGATACATCTCAGCCGTGGCGTAAGCGGCGATGGTGTCCATCGCACGGAGGTAGGAGAACTCATTTTGCCGCAGGCTCCCGCCGACACCGATTGCCGCAACGAGATCCGCCTGGCGATATGCCGCCGATACCTCGCCGGCGCCGTAGGGCAGGCCGATGATGTTGCGGGTCTTGCACTTCTCAATCGCCTCGGCCATATGACCGCTGGACTCGGCCCAATCACTGACGGCATCCCAATCGCGCATTTTGGGATGGATGGTGCTCAGGTTGAACTCATCACCGACCTCCAACGGAGGCGGGTCAAGCTCCAGATACGCATCGAAGAGCACCCGAAAGCTCTTGCTCTCCTCGGTCCCCTGGACGGTGTCATCGCCGTTGAGCTTCTTGAGGACCTCTTCGTACTGGGCGGCCGCCGGAGGCCCAAGCAGCGCGCACAGCAGTGCGCTCAACCCTGTCAGGGCCTTGAATCCAACGCGCTGCATTTGATCCTTCCTTCTCGTCCGCACGGATTTGCTCCTAAGAATCGTCATTCTAGCACAAAGCGGAGCCATCGGTCGCCGGGCAGCCAGCCACCTTCGCTTGAGCAGCCCATGATCGTTGTCGATATCATCCCATGATTCCGGCGTGATCGCCCTAGACCAGCCCATCAGGAGAACGCCCCGGATGATCGTCGGCATCCCAACAGAAGTAAAGCTGGATGAATACCGCGTGGGCCTGCGGCTCGTCGGGGTCGAACTCTTGGCGCGCGGGGGTCATACCGTCCTCATCCAATCAGGCGCCGGTCTCGGGGCTGGTTTCACGGACGATGAGTACGACGCGGCCGGGGCCGAGATTGTTCCTTCCGCAGACGACATCTGGTCCCGGGGCGAATTGATCGTCAAGGTCAAGGAGCCGCAGCCGCAAGAGATCGCCATGATCCAGCCGGGCCAAGCGATCTTCACCTACTTCCATTTCGCTTCGAACAAGGATTTGACAGTCGCATGCCTGGAAAGCGAATGCATCGCGCTCACCTACGAAACGCTCACCGACAGCCACGGCCGGCTGCCTTTGCTGACGCCGATGAGCGAGATCGCCGGCAAACTGTCCATCCAGGAAGGCGCGGACTACCTGGAGAACCCGCACGGCGGGCGGGGGGTGTTGCTGGGTGGTGTGCCGGGGGTTGAGCCCGGCCACGTCCTGATTCTCGGGGCCGGGGTGGTCGGGTCCTGGGCGGCACGCATCGCGGCCGGCATGGGCGCCGATGTCGTGGTGCTCGACATCAACGTTGATCGGCTGCGCGAACTTGAGGAGTCGATGCCGCCTAACGTCAACACCGTCTATTCCGATCCCCACGCGATCCGCGAGCATCTGCCTTGGGCGGATCTCATTGTCGGCGCGGTGTTGATCGCCGGCGCGAAGTCGCCCCATCTGATCTCGCGCGATGATCTGGCGCGGATGAAACCCGGATCGGTGATCGTGGACGTCGCGGTGGACCAAGGCGGCTGCGTGGAGACCACCCGCATGACCACCCACAGCGATCCGGTCTATACGGTGGACGGCGTGCTGCACTATTGCGTGGGCAACATGCCCGGAGCCGTCGCCCGCACCGCCACCCTAGGGCTCACCAACGCTACGTTGCCCTGGATCCTCAAGCTCGCCGAGCACGGGCCGGACCGATTGGCCCAGATCGACCCCACCTTCGCCACCGCCGTCAACATGACCCGCGGGATGTTGACCAACCAACCCGTCGCCGATGCCCACAGCCTGGAGTTCGAACCGCTTGCCGTGTAGGCCACGGCTTTCCAGTCCCGCCTGGTAGCTCACTCCTGCGCCTCTTCCAGGACCTTGCGCAACCACGAGACAACCGCCGGCAGGTCGGTGCGAATCGTGTCCCAGATGACTTCCACTTCCTACGCGGCACGGATCGCGTCCCTGAGGATGTCGTCTCGCAACTCCTCGTGCAATGCCTCGGGCATGACCAGATCGACGCGCGGCACGCCGAGAATCTCTTGCAAATACTGCTGCACCCGGATGAAATGGAACAGGCCGATCGGCCGGTCGAACTCGACCAGGAAGTCAACATCGCTGCGATCGGTCTCTTCGTCGCGCGCCAGAGACCCGAACAGCGACAACGACCTGACACCCATGCGCCGCAGCTCGGCACGGTTGGCGGCGAGCTTGTCCATGACCTCCTGCCTGCGCATCGTCTGACTCCTGATTGGTTCCCGCCTCATCATACCGCCTCCGTCGTCTCCTCGATGATCTTGATTTCGTCGTCCGTCAGTCCGTAGAGGTCGTAGACGAGCTGGTCGATCCGGCGATGATCGGTGGCGACTTGCGTGTTCGGGGTCATCAGCTCCATAGTCTACCGGCTTGGGCAGCGTCGCTTTGCCCGACCACGTACAATTTGCAGCATGAGTGAGGCTATGAGCGACAAGTCGCTGATTACCGCGCGCATTGATGGGAGCCTGGCGGCGATTCGTGCGCTGCGCGATCAGGTTGATCGAATCTGCGACATCGCGGAAGTTGTTGCCGAGCGCCTGCAAGGCGGGGGGACGCTGTATACCGCGGGCAACGGTGGATCGGCGGCGCAGGCAATGCACCTGGCGGAAGAACTCATCGGGCGGTACCGCGGTGATCGGCCGGCCCAGCGCGCCATCTGCCTCAACGCCGACGCCTCCGCCATCACCTGTATCGCCAACGACTACGGCTACGAGCAGGTCTTCGCCCGCCAGTGTTCGGCCTTGCTGACCGAGCGCGACGTGCTGCTGGTGCTTTCGACCTCGGGCCAGAGCGCGAACCTCGTCGAAGCGCTTCGGATCGCCCGGCAACGCGCCGTGGCGACGATCGGGTTCTTGGGAAGCACCGGCGGTCGATGTGCAGGACTGTGCGATTATGCGCTGATCGTGCCGAGCGACGATTCAGCGCACATTCAAGAGGCCCACCAAGTCGCGCTGCACTTGCTTTGCGAGATCATCGAGCGGAGATGTGGGTAGTTTCCCAGCGCGCCGCGTGGACGCGGCGGCTCAACTCACGGATCGCCGCCGACCTTCGACTCGATCTGCGTGTCGTCGTCATCGCGCTCGATGGGCTCTGGTTGACCGAGCTGGTGCGGCCCGGGCTTTCGCTTACGCCACTCGGCGTTCCCCGTCAGCTCGCGCACCGCGGCACGACCTTCGCGCATCATCTGCCGCTGCTGACCGGCCAATGGAGCGGGGGCCGGCGTGTGGGTCGCGTCATCACTCTCCCGATACAGATGCAGCGTCTGCGTCGGGAAGGCAAACGACACACCGAGCCGATTGGCCAAGCGGATGATGTCCACCATCAGCCGATGGCGCTCGCGCAGCTCGGTTGACCAATCCGGGGCCTCGTAGAATGTGTACACCAAGACATCCAGGCTTGATGCACCGAACTGGTGCAGCCAGACCTGGTAATAGTCCTTGCGGGTATAGGGATGAAGGCGAATCAGCTCGCGAATGCCTTCGCAGAACGCTTCGATCTTCTCCGGCGGGGTGTCGTAGGTGATGGCGATATGAGTCTTCCATCGGCGGTAGCGGCGCCGGCCGAAGTTATCGACATTGGCCCGCACCAGGTTCCCGTTGGGAATCGTCACCAACGAGTTGTAGAACGTGCGGATGCGGGTGGATCGGAAGCCGAGGTCCTCCACGGTCCCCTCCACATCGCCGATCTGAACCCAGTCGCCGATCTGAAACGGGCGATCGACGATGACGGTCACGCTGCCGAAGAAGTTCTCCAGCGTATCGCGCGCAGCGAAGGCGAAGCCGATGCCGCCGATCCCCAAACCGGCCAGCAACGGGGCGATCTCAATCTTCAAACTGTCGGCGATGTAGATCAGGCCGAAGATGAAGATGAAGATCTTGACCGTCTTGCGCACGAGCGGAACGAGCAGATCGTCGATCTTCGTCTCGGTCTTGGCCGCTTTGGAGGCGAAGAATTCGCCGATGAGATCGGTGACGCGGAACGCCGCCCACACCCCGGCGAGCATGGCGAAGAACCGGACCGCCGGCAGCAGCACCTTGACCGCATCGCTCGGCAGCCCCAGCAGCCTGATCGTCCACAGCCAGAACAGCGCCGCCACCGCCAGACCAAACGGGCGCACCGTCTTGCGGATGGTTTCCGCGTGTGCTTTGCCTCCCTTGCGGGTAATGATCCGCCGCGCGATCAGCGCCGCCAGGAACCGCACACAAAGATCGAGGATGACCCCGATCAGGATCAGGCCAAAGAGCCCGATCCACTGCCAGTACTTGATCGCGAGAAACTCGTTTTCAACCAGGTAAACGGGCAGCTCGCTCTCGAACCACAGTATGAAGCTGCGCTCGCGCTCATCGGCCAGGCCGGACAGGATCGGCAGACCCTTGATGCGGTCGTACAGATCGCGAAGTCCCGCGACGGTCTGGGCTGAGAACTTCCACGTGCCGTCGTTGGTCCTGGCGAGGATGATCGTGTGATCGCCGATGTCGGCCCGCCAGTTCACCCAGCCGTGATCGGGGTCGCGGGGGAAGAATAGGTATTCGGTGAGGCCGGCGTGCCGTCCACCGGGGGCAAGATCACCGGCCGAAGGATGCGCCCAGAATGCGACCCGTTCGATGCGGTTGAAAATGCCGAAGAGTCGAGCGGCGTTGTCGTGGGCTGTCTCCTCACCCTCGATGGTCAGGTCGAGGCACTTGACGGCCTGCGCCTCATCGACCGGCTCGTTCATCGCGTCGAGGAACGTGCGCAGCGTCGACGCAGGGCTGTCAAACGCCTTCGGCACGGGCTTGGACGGTGGTGGCGGCTGGGTCGTCGGTTCGGCGGGCTGTGCTGCAGCTGCGTCAGCCCCGGTGGCCTGCGGATCATCCTGGGCGAGGCAGTGGGGCACAACATACAGCCCAACCCCCACCGCCAGCACCGTGAGAAGTCGCCGGGTCTGCTTGGCCATGTCCCACATGCTACCGCCGATCCTCCGCGGGCGCGCCCAGTTTGCGACCGCTCCCACCGTTGTGCCTGTAAAGCCGCGACCAGCGGTCGCGGGCCTGCCTCGGTCGGGTGCGAGCTATCATCCCGTGGCCGATTGCACCATCACGAGGCAAGGCGCATGAGAGGTCCGGTCACCGCGAAGATTGGTTTGGTCCTGTGCCGGATCGTGGTGCCGTTGTGGGTGCTCTCGGGCGCGGTGTTCAAGCTCATCGAAAGGAGCCCGCGAACACTGCCCCGGGAGACGATTCTCAACGTCGCCGACGGATTGGGCCTGCACCTGTATGGGCTGCTCGCAACCCTGATCGCGCTGGAGTTCCTGGCCATCGCGGTGATGGTGTTCCTGGGGCGGTTCGCGCGGGCGATGGCGTTGTTCATGCTGACCGCTTTCTGTCTGATCCTGGTAGGTGAACTCGTGGGAGGGAACTTCACCGATTGCGGTTGTCTGGGCGCGAAATCACCGCCGCTGTGGGTCATGCTCATGATCGACGGCACCCTCCTGGTGGGCGTGGTGCTGTTCAAGCCGACGCCAGCGGCCGCCGCGCGGGTGAGCCGCTGGCCGGTGGTGACTGCCCTCGTCGTCATCCTCGCCGGCTTGGGCACCAGCTTCGGTGTCGTGATTCCAGCCGGTCGGGCACCCGAAACAACCGATGGGAACGGACCGGTGCAACCAGACGATCCGACTGTCAATCCGGCGCCCGCGCCGCTGCTCGGAGTTTGGTTCACCAGCAAAGTTGAGTCTTGGATCGGCAAGCCGTGGCAGGAAATCGATCTGTTCACGTACATGCGGAAATGGCCCAAGGAAATGGAAAGCCTCAAGCGCTACGTCGTGTTCTACAGCCGGACCTGCGACCACTGCGAGGCGATGTTTTTGGAAGACCTGACCGATCCTGCGCTGGGCTCGATGGTGACGGCGGTTGAGGTTCCCCAGAGCAAGAGCGTCCTGACAAGCTCCGACGCTTGGCCGATGCCGGCCACCGAATGCGAGCTGCTGGCTCTTCCGCTCGGGTGCGACTGGATCATCACCGCGCCGCTGACCATCACCGTCGAGAACGGCTACGTGACATGTGCCACCGAAGGCGATCACATCCAGTGCATGGGGCTGGCGGATTGATTGTGGGGCCAGTGCTGAGCGAGCCCGCGGTCAGCCCAGAAGTTACCGGCCGACGACGGCCTCAAGCTGCTTTGCGGAATCGAGCAGGATCCACGCGCTGAGAAGTTCAGGCCGGCCGGTCGTCACCATCGCGTTGTGCAGCAATGTCTCGGCGTAGTGATACGCTTCAGGGGTTTCACCGAGCAGAAACACGTGCAACGACCAGGGACGATTGGTCGCGTTGTCCGGCTGGGTGTTGTGAAGATGCCAGTCACGGACGGTCATTGCGCGGCGGGCCCAGTCATCACGATTGCGTAAGCGGGCCAGACCCCACAGCGCATGCAGCCCACAAAGCTCCGCCTCGGTCCATACCTCGATCGCAGTGAACCGCCCGTGCGGCCACAATGACCCGTCCGTCGGTTCCTCAAGCAGCGGATCCACCTCGATGTCCGTCTGGAGCAGCGCCCACCACAGCCCGACCTCGGCGGGGGGCATCGGGTCCGGGGGCGGCCCCGGGGAGAGGCCGCAGACCACAGCCGCAAACGGCCGCTCAATTGACGCCGGTGGGCCAACCGGGGGTGGAGCAGTCACCACCGGCCCGGCAATCGCACGCAGATGCGATACCCATTGCGACATCGTATGCCTCGGCATCGCGGACCACTATGGCCCGCCTCAGCGGCCACCGCAACCTTCGACGGTCGGCTCACAGGTCGCGGGGGCATCCACGGCTTTCGATTGCGTGTCATCGCGCCGCTGAATGAGCGGCGGCTAAACTGAGCACGTAGCGTCGAACTTGGGAGACCCCTGATGACTATGCCGCTGGCGCCTGTCCTGGAGAGAATCGATGCCCAGTTCGACCAGGCGGTCGATCGCCTCTGCGCGCTTCTGCGGATTCCCAGCGTGAGCACCGACCCGGCCCATCGAAGCGACACCCAACGAGCGGCCCGGCTGCTCACCGATGACCTCGCCTCGATCGGCTTCCAAGCGGAGGTCCATGACACACCCGGCCAGCCGATGATCACAGCCCATTGGCCCGGCCCGGCGTCCGATGCGGCACCGCACATCCTCTATTACGGCCATTACGACGTGCAGCCGCCCGACCCGATCGATATGTGGGACAGCGGCCCGTTCGAGCCGACGATCGCCGACGGCCCGCACGGCAGGCGGCTCATCGCCCGCGGCGCGGTGGATGATAAGGGGCAGCTCATGACCTTCATTGAAGCGTTTCGGGCCTGGCAGGCGGTGCACGGCGAATTGCCGGTGAAGGTGACGGTGCTGTTGGAAGGCGAGGAGGAATCGGGCAGCCCAAGCCTCGAGCCGTTTCTCGAAGCAAACAAGGAAGCGCTCGCCGCGGACGTCTGCATGATCAGCGACACCGGGATGTGGGATATCGATACCCCCGCCATCACCTACATGCTGCGCGGACTGGTCTATGTAGAGGTCGCGCTGCACGGGCCGAGCCATGACCTGCACTCGGGGATGTACGGCGGGGCGGTGATCAACCCCGCAAACGAGCTGACGCGGATCCTCGGAGAGCTGAAAGATGAGCGCGGGGTCGTGCAGATTCCGAAGTTCTATGACGACGTGCTCGAGCTGAGCGACGCCGAGGCGGATCAGTGGGCCAACCTCGGGTTCGATGAGGCGGCATTCCTCGCCAGTGCCGGCCTGAGAACACCCGTCGGCGAGGCCGGGCGCACCTCGATTGAGCGCATCTGGTCACGGCCGGCGTGTGACATCAACGGGATCTGGAGCGGCTATACCGGCCAAGGCGCCAAGACCATCATTCCCGCCCGTGCCACAGCCAAGCTGAGCTTCAGGCTGGTACCCCAGCAGGACCCAGGCAAAATCTACGACGGCCTCGTAGCATTCCTGAACCGGCGAACACCGCCGGACTGTCGATGGGAAATCAAATCCCACGGCGGCAGTCGGGCTGTGCGCGTCGGCACCGAATCGCCCTATCTCGAAGCGGCGATGCGAGGCCTGGAATCAACCTTCGGCCGCAAGCCGGTGCTCATGGGCTGTGGCGGCTCGATCCCCGTGGTCGGATCGATCCAGCGGATACTCGGGTTCGACTCGCTGCTGGTGGGGTTCGGCCTGGAGGACGATCGCGTGCATTCACCCAACGAGAAGTTTGAGCTGCGATGCTTTGAGATGGGAATGAAGTCGCAGGCGGCGATTCTCAGTGAGTTCGCGGCGATGCCGACGCGCCGTGCGACTCCGCCGCGAACTACGGTCGCGTAACCGCGAGGAATCCCCCGGCAGAGCCGGGGGCTATGGGAGTACGGGAGGGTGGATCGACACCCCCGTTAGGCGGCGTTGGCCTGTTGGACTTCCGATACCACTTGCTGATCGTCTTGCGGCTGGGTGGAAGCCTGGCCCTTGGGCTCGGCCGCCTCCGCGTACCGCTGCTCATCTTCACGACGCAAGGCGCGAACCTTCTGGACCAGCCTCTGCCGCTCGAGTTCGCCATGAAGTATTCTTGCGACCATCGCCAGGCACTGGAGGACCGTCAAGCCGGCAATGAAGGCGACGGCGATCCAGACTTCGACAGGAAGGCTCGCGAAGAACATGCAGGCAGCATCGGCCGACCGTGGCCGGAACTTGACTCGCCGGGCCGTGCCCACCGGCTAGCGGCGGCGGTGCTACAGTTGTCCATGACGGTTCGGCAACTGGCCGTCGCGATGATCGCGACCCTGACTGCTGTGGTCTCGACCGTTACGGCCCAGGGTAGCGATGTTGAGGTCCAATTGGAGCAATTCGGCGTCGGGTCCGCATTTCGACCGGGCGAAATCGTGGCGATCCGCTTGAGCCTGACCAGCTCCCTGGACGAGCCAACACCATGCTGGGTGCAGTGGGAGGTCCCCAACGCTGAAGGCGATGTCGCCGAATACGGCCGATCGGTCACCCTCAATCCGGGCACGCCCGCCTCGATATGGCTGTACGCACCGATACCACCGCAAGCCTCCGCCCAGACCATCTGGACCATCCGGGTGTTCGAAGAACGAGACGGCCGGCGGCGGCGCGAGCTCGGCGGGAAGCGTATCGCTGCCTCCGCGACCGGGCGGGTGGATATTGACACCGGCATGATCGCCGTGATCGGCCGGGCCCGGATGGGTCTCGACGACTACGCCACTCCTCGCGGGCCCTGGAACCGGGCCAACCCTCCCGGAGCGCACGAAGGAGTTCGGATCGTCTCCGGCATCGAGCCGCGCGATTTGCCTGACCGGTGGGAAGGGCTCAAGGCCTTCGAAGCGGTCGTATGGTCCGACGCGCTGCCCCAGGAGTTGCGGGTCGATGCGGCTGGCGCGCTGCGGGAGTACGTTCGCCGCGGCGGGCATCTGGTGATCACTCTTCCCCAGGCGGGCAATCCCTGGGGTCTGGGCGCGGTCGGTCAGACCTACCTGGATGATCTGCTCCTGCCGAACGCCCCGCGCAAGGACGAGGCTGTGCGGCTGTCCGAGCTTGTGGCGGTGCTGTCGAAGTCCCAGAGGGTCCTGCGCGACATCGAGCTGAGCATTCGTGTGTTCAAGGAAATTGGCCCGCCGGCGGCGGGCTTCGATGCCATCGACAATCACTATGAGCCGCTGATCGCGCTGCCGGACGGGCGGGTGATTGCCGTTCAGCGCACCTTCGGGTTCGGGCGGATCACGATCCTCGGCATCGATTTGTCATCGCAGCAGCTCGCAAGCATGGGTTTGCCGCAAGCCGATGTGTTCTGGAACCGTGTGCTGGGCCGCAGGGCCGATACGCCTCGGCCCAATGAATTGCTCGTGATGGAAAACGCCGACCCCAGGCTGCTCGCCCGGGGCTCCGGGAATCGTGTCACCATCGGCGACAGCCGGCTGTTCTATAAAAACAGCAAGCCGGGTGAGGCCGGGGGAGGTCTGCTTGGCGCGTTCCTTCTGTTTGCCGCCTACCTTGTCATTGCCGGACCCGGCGGGTTCTTTTTGTTGAAGCAGCAAGGCTACGTCAAGCACAGTTGGCTGGCCTTTGCGGCGACGGCCGGGCTGTTCACGGCGATCGCATGGGGCGGCGTCCGCATCTTTCGACAACACGGCACCGAGCTGAAGCACGTTACGTTCCTCGACCATATTGCCCGTCCGCTGAGCGATTCAAGCTTTGACGAGCCGCAGTTCCAGCGGGCGACGTGCTGGTCTTCGCTGTACTCGCCGGGCTATGGCGATGTGCGGATCTCGATCGACTCGGAGCCGCAGCAGCGCGACCTGCTGCTGAGCTGGGCCGCCCCGGAGAAGGTTGCCGAGCGATTCCCCAACGTCGATCGTTACCGTGTGGACGTCGGGAAGGCACCGGCTGACTATGACATCCCGGTCCGCGCGACTGCAACCCAGCTCTACGCACAGTGGCTCGGGGCGCTGGACCCCAAATGGGGCGGCATGTTACGCGTTGATCCCGACGATCCGATACGAGCCGTCTCAAACGCCTCCCCGACGGAGTCGCCGGTGACAGGGACAATCGTGCATGATCTTCCTGGTGTCCTGTCGAACGTGCGAGTCATTTATGTATCGGGTGACCGCCTGCCGCCACGAGGTTACGACCTCGACCAAGCGGGCAATCCGCTGCCCTGGGTGCCGCGAATCCGCTCCGGCGAGCTGCTCAACCATGGCCGGATGTGGTCACCAAGCAGCGGCGACTGGTACCCTGGAACACCCTATTCGCTGGCGTCGGAGCTGCGGCTCGGCCAACGTGAACGACGTGGATCGGCTGGGTTGGCATTCAACATCTACGAGCGGTACATCCGGGATCATGAATCGGACACCTTTATGGGTCGTGGAATGGGGGGATCACGGCCAAGTATGAACCCCCCCCGTCAGAGATTGTTCATCGAGATGCTGAGCATCTTTCACCAGCTCACGCCGCCGAAGTATCACCGCGAACTCAACAAGGAACCGGAGACGGCCGTGTTGTCCCGCAAGCTCGGGCGCGAGCTGGACCTCTCGGCGTGGTTTACCCGCCCGTGCCTGATCATCATCGGCTACCTGGAGGATTCACCTTGCCCGGTCCCGCTGCGAGTGGATGGGAAGGCGCCCAAGAGCGAGGGGCTGACGGTCGTGCGATGGATCTACCCACTACCGCTGGTCGAAGACGAATTACGAGGTGCTGCCTCACAGCGGTAAGATGGTGCCGCCCAAGGCGCCACGGCGAGGAACAGCCGATGCCGATGATCGAAACGATTCTTTCTTCCCTGCTGTAAGGGGTCGAGAATATTATTCAATCCCCAGCGATGCCGCAACTCGCTCGTCATCTGGCCCCGTGGGCAAACAATCTCCACCCCCAAACAGCGCAAATATTGCGAAACACAACGGCTAATGTAGGCTGTGTCGCGCAACTGCCGTTCGATAAAATCTTTCAGCACAGTCTCTTCTTGCAAAAACTTTTTCCGCTTGTTGTACGGCAGCACCATCATCGCCGAGAGCATTTGTTCATATTTCTCCGGCTGGCTCACTTGCAGAAATTCCCGCGGCGTGCGATCTCCTTTTTTTTCATTGCACGCACGATGGCAGACCACCTTATTAGCCATCGAATCGTCTAAGCTCCGCCAGCGTGGCAAAATATGATCAACATCCGTTTCGCCATCATTGAACAACTGCGACTGGCTAATTTTCTTCCCACAGTAAGGGCAGGTTTTTTGCTGTTCTTCCCACAACAAATAAGCATTGATGCTGGAACGTCGGGGGACAAAGCCTCGCGCCTCAATCTGCTCGGCTGCCTTCTCTCGTTCCTTGCGCCGCTTAGCATTTTCAAAACGAATTTCTTTCCGCTCATCAAACGATTTTTTCGCCTCGCGGGCCAATTCAACATGAATGCTCGCCGGTTTTCCATACTTTCGGATCACATTGTTCACCACCTTGCGCACCTCATGCAGCGCTTGCCGTACAATCGGATTGGGCAAATCGGGCGGCGCAGGGAGCATCTCTTGCTGATTGATCTCCCGCTGGTCAGGTCGCAAATAACCGGCCGCATGCAATGCCGAGTCGCTCTCGTCATTGCCCATCAGCATCAAACCCTTTTCCAAATGGGGCAACAGCTTTTCAATCGCCAACAGCGAGAAATGCAGATACCCTTCCGGCAAATGAACCTTGAGAGCTTTCTCGGCTTCTTCACCATTGAGCTTACACTCCGTCGTCAGCCGTCGTCGTGCATCGGCTTCCTGATCTTCTTCCACAAGAATCGTCGCAATCGCATTTTTCGTGCGATCAGGGATCTGCTGCCAACGCTTCTTTCCCAAACACTTTGTCGAACTCAATATCGCATCGGTCAGATTCCCTTTTAACTTGTCGCGAGATGCGCGTTCAAAATTA
>JADFFQ010000056.1 GCA_022568135.1 Planctomycetota bacterium
CGCGGCACCTCTCTTCGATGAAGCCGGCGATACCTGGCTCGGTGATGGCAGCGGAGTCCAGCTCTGGGAGAACATGCTGACCCTGGTCCCCCCCGTTGCCTGCCCCTGGGACCTCAACGGCAGCGGCGATGTGGGCGTAGTCGACTTGCTGTTGCTGCTCGTCAACTGGGGGCCGTGCGGCACGGCGCCCCCGTGCGGGTGTGGCTTCGATGACGATTGCATCATCGGCATCCTCGACCTGCTGATACTCCTGGCCAACTGGGGGCCGTGTCCATAGGAATGTCCAACCGCGTCGCCTGCGAAACCCTGGACGCCATGTGCTCGGTCTGCAAGGTGTGCTGTGCCACCTGGCGGACCGAGGCTACCGCGGGAGACGGGTACTGGACGCTCGACGCGTGCGATGCCTTCGGCCAGCGGTGGCTCGTCCATCACGACGATCTCCTGGCAGCGGTCGTGCTGGTGGGCGAGATGCTGGGTGTGGAGTGGGAAGACGGATAACGCCATGCCTCAAGGTTGGCTTTCCGGGGCGGCGTTACACTCGTGGACGAGTTCGAGTTTCGCTTCAACAACCGGGACAATCCGTACATCTTCCGGGATGCGATGCGGGAGTTATTGACGGCTGAGAACATTGAATACAAAGAGCTAGTCGCCTGAGTTGCTAGTCTCAACCTGATTGTGGTTCAGGTGAAACCACTTACCGCCCAGCGAGTCCGGTGTAACCGCGACGACCGCGGCGAATATCTCGGCAAGTGCAAAACACAGTCCTGCTATCGCAAGGACGAACATGACAAGGTTGGCTCTGCGCGAGCGACGGCGATTGTCCTCGTCTAAACGAGATTCCCATTTGCGCCGGTCTTTCTCCATGCTCTGCTCCCATTCGCGCCGGTTCTTTTCCAGCGATTCTTCTAGCTCGGAGATCATGGATATCTCCAAGAAAGCTGAAGGAGGCAATCCCTGCTGATACTTTCTCCACTTAGGACACTGACGATCTTTGTTGATGACCCTGAGCGCATCCTTACATGATTGGCTTGCCTCTCCAGACTTGGACTGTGGATGGTGACGACATTCCCAGGCTGTCTTGTCCATCTCCTCTTGAAACGACATGACGGCGCGAAGGCACATCGGATCGGCTGGCCGGTTGTCGGATGGCCCGTGATGAATGTGAAAGATGTTGCCTCGCTCTCTCCGAACCTTTTCCAGTTCCGAATAGTGAGGCCCCACTTTGAATGGGTCGTGGTGCATGACCAAGAACCCACAATCAACGCATTTGCCACGCTGATCCGATTCGTTTGTTGCCATGCGCGGATCGTACCGCCCCTTGCGTCTGGTGCGTAATTACCCTGAGTTTTGCCTCGGTTTGCCATCTGTTGTGCCATCCGCCCGGAATCGCCCCCCATAGTGCCGTCAGCTTGCATCGCCATCGGTTCAACAGTCCGACGACGATCAGATCGTCCATAGGGCGATGCCCGGCGGCGAGGCCGCACCGGGACGCGGTGCAACAAGGATCAGGTCGTGGACGAATGGAAGGGAGGGACGCCACAGGTTGGGGCGACAGACGAGCGCCCTGGTGGGCGTCGAGGCGTCTCCGGCTGAGATTCGAACCTGTCTGAATCCTTTGGACCGAGGGAGTCAAACCATGCGAATGCAGGCCTATGCGGTTTCCTTGACCTCGCTGTTGACCATTGCGTCACCTGGCATGACGAAGGATGCGATGGGTGGTGGGTGCTCGCACCCTCTCTTCGGCAACCCTGAGTTCGGGGCCGGGAATTCGCCGAAGTCCGTGGCGGTGGGCGACTTGGACGGGGACCTGGATCTTGACTTCGCCGTGGCGAACTTCTTCGGTGACGACGTTTCGGTGCTGCTGAACAACGGCGACGGTACGTTCGCCGCCGACGTTCTCTACGTCGCGGGTGACGGACCGCGGTTCGTGGCGGTGGGCGATCTGGACGGGGACCTCGACCTTGATCTTGTTGTGGCGAATGAGTTCGGGGCCAACGTCTCGATACTGCTGAACAACGGCGATGGCACTTTCGCCGCAGCCGTCCACTATGGCACGGGCTCCACGCCGCGTTCCGTGACGGTGGCGGACGTGGACGGAGACCTCGACTTGGACCTCGTCGTAGCGAACTTCTTGGGCGACGACGTTTCGGTGCTGCTGAACAATGGCGACGGCACTTTCGCCGACGACATTCGCTACGTTGCGGGCAACGGACCGCGCTCCGTGGCGGTGGGCGACCTGGACGGTGACCTGGATCTTGACCTCGCCGTGGCGAACGACCCCGGCGACACTGTCTCGATACTGCTGAACAACGGCGATGGCACCTTCGGCCCCGCGATCCAGTACGGCGTGGGCGATTCGCCACATTCTGTGGCGGTGGGCGACCTGGACGGTGACCTGGATCTTGACCTCGCCGTGGCGAACACCGGCAGCGAGAACGTTTCGGTGCTGCTGAACAACGGCGACGGCACCTTTACCGCCGACGTCCTCTACGGCGCGGGGGACCAACCGCTTTCGGTGGTGATGGGCGACCTGGACGGTGACCTCGACCTGGACCTCGCCGTGGCGAACGGCATCGGCGAGGATGTGTCGGTGTTGCTGGGAAACGGCGACGGCACCTTTACCGACGACGTCCTCTACGGCGCGGGCAACGCACCGAGTTTCGTGACTGTAGGCGATCTGGACGGTGATCTGGACCTGGACCTCGCCGTGGCGAACGCCGGCAGCGACAACGTGTCGGTGCTACTGAACAACGGTGACGGCACCTTTTCCGCGGACGTCCTGTACGGCGCGGGGGACCAACCGCGTTCGGTGGCGATGGGTGACCTGGACGGTGATCTGGACCTGGACCTCGCCGTGGCGAACGCCAGCAGCAACAACGTGTCGGTGCTACTGAACAACGGCGACGGGACTTTCGCCGATGACGTTGTCTACGCAACGGGCGATTTGCCGCGTTCGGTGGCGATGGGTGACCTGGACGGCGATCTGGACCTGGACCTCGTCGTGGCGAACGACCGCAGCGACACCGTTTCGGTGCTGCTGAACAACGGCGATGGCACCTTCGGCCCCGCGATCCAGTACGGCGCGGGCGATTCGCCACATTCTGTGGCGGTGGGCGACCTGGACGGTGATCTGGATCTTGACCTCGCCGTGGCGAACTTCTTCGGTGACAGCGTTTCGGTGCTGCTGAACAACGGCGACGGCACCTTTGCCGCGGGCGTCTTCTACGCGGCGGGCGCGAACCCAAGTTCCGTGGGGATGGGCGATCTGGATGCGGATCTCGATCTGGATCTCGTGGTGACTACCGGCAGCGAGAGTGTTTCGGTGCTGCTGAACAACGGCGACGGCACCTTCGTCCTGGACGGCCTCTACGGCGCAGAGTTCGGAGCGCGCTCCGTGGCGTTGGGCGACCTGGACGGTGACCTGGATCTTGACCTCGCCGTGGCAAACACCGGCAGCGAGAACATCTCGGTGTTGCTGAACAACGGCGACGGCACCTTCGCCGACGACGTCCTATACGAGGTGGGCATTGAGCCGCGTTCCGTGGCGGTCGGTGACCTGAACGGGGATCTGGACCTGGACCTCGTCGTGGCGAACGGCCTCAGCATGAATATCTCGGTGCTGCTGAACAACGGCGACGGCACCTTCGCCGCGGGCGTCTTCTACGGCGGGGGCAATGGAGCGCGGTCCGTGGCGCTGGGCGACCTGGACGGGGACAGCGACCTGGACGTCGCCCTGGCGAACTTGTCCACCGACAACGTCTCGGTGCTCCTGAATCCATGCGGGACCGATGCCTGCCCCTGGGACCTCAACGGCGACGGCATCATCGATGTTGACGACTTGCTCGAAGTGGTCCACAACTTCGGGCCGTGCGATGACCCGAGGAACTGCCCAGCGGACTTTAACGGTGACGGCTTCGTGGGCGCTTCCGATTTGCTGGCCCTGATCGCGAATTTCGGGGAGTGTCCCGGAACCGGTTGCCCTTGGGACGTCAACGGCGACGGCGTCGTAGACCGTCTGGATGTAATCGCCGTGAACGACAACATGGGGCCGTGCAAGGATCCCGACAACTGCCCGTGGGATGTCAACGGCGATGGCGTCGTGGACGGCGCTGATGTGTCCGAGGTGGCGACCCACTTCGGACCATGCCCGAAGGAGTAGCTGGCCGCGACCGGCCGACACCCCGGCGCGAAGCGATCTTCTGGCCCTCGTTACCAACTGGGGGTCGTGTCCGTAGATGTTTAGCCCCGCCGGCCACGGCGGGGCGATCGTCAACGGACGCTCGTCGGCTCGTCGGCGCCTCCGGGGTTGATGGGGACAGGCACCCGCAGCCTCGAAGGGGTAGACCGCTTGCTGACGCGCGCGGCTCCTTGATCGCTTGGTCTCGCCCGTCTCTCTATCCATCGTGATCCCCTCGCTCCAATCAAATCTTGCGAACGGGTCTTTCGGCCAGCACCGCTGACAGCATCCCATCGTTCCGCTTCAAGAGCGTGCGCGCGCCGCGGTAATCAACATCAAGACCTTGCATCACGATCGCGGTCTTGAGATCGCTTCCGGCTCTCTCCAGCAGCTGGGCAGCGGGCACGCGCAAGAGCTCCGGAAACAGGGTGACAAGAATGCGGATTGCCCGGTCGGTCAGTTTCGCGTTCGTGGCCTGCAGATCGACCATGAGGTTGCTATAGACCTTCCCCAGGCGAACGAATGCGGTGGTCGAGATGATGTTCAGCGCGAGCTTGGTGGCGGAGCCGGCCTTGAGGCGTGTGGACCCGGTCAGGAGCTCCGGCCCGGTCTCTAGCACGATCAGGTGATCGCAACCCGTCGGTGGTCGCCGGGCAGCAACGCAGGTGATCAACGCGGTCATTGCACCGGCCGCCTTGGCCAGTTCAACCGCCCCGAGCACATAGGGCGTCGTTCCGCCCGCGGCGATGCCCACCACCGTGTCGGCCGAGGTCAGATCAAGTTCGGCCAGAGCCTCGGCTGCGCCGTTGGGGTCATCCTCCATGGCTTCCGACGAGCGGCGCAGCGCGGCCTCGCCCCCTGCGATGACGCCGATGACCTGCCCTGGATCGCTGTGGAAGGTCGGCGGACACTCCGACGCATCGAGGACGCCCAGCCGCCCCGACGTACCCGCCCCGACATAGATCAGTCGGCCGCCGGCACGCATGCGATCGACAAGCTCGTCGATCAATGTGGCCAACGCTCCCGCCGCCGACGCGACCGCATCGGCTACAAGGCGGTGATCTTCGATGATCAACTCGACGCACGCCTGCGAGTCAAGCGCGTCCAGCTGCATTGATTGCCGGTGACGGCGCTCGGTTGGGAGGTGGCCCCGATCCGGCGGCAGGCTCATGGTCCCAGCGTATCGCATCGCCCCAATGAACGCTCGGTCCGGTGACCAAGCGTTGAGCCGAAAAAGGTGGTCGCCCCGGTCATCCAACCCTGCCGGTGGGAGCCCGAGCTACCGGTGACAGTGGGAAGGCCGCCGCCAGCGGTCTCGTCGGCCCTGGTTATAGCCGTCAGAGTACGCGTTCGAGTAGCCGCGCTTGTAGCCGGTGAGGTAGTGACTGGAACATCCTCTTGAGCGCGCCCGTGCTCGGGGACGCAACGCCCGACGATACCGGCCGTCGTCGTATCCCTTCTTCCACCCGTCGTTGCTGCCCGCAGCATAGCCAAGGTCGAATTGGTTGTGAGCTTGACGATGGGGCCGCGTATGGTATCGATTCCCGAACCACACATTGCCACTTTGATGTGCGATTCGGTAGCCGTCGTGCGGCCGGTGGATGCGGTGCGCTGCGGTTACCGGCGTGGCCGCCGCCGCAATCATCAATCCCGCCAGCACGGCCGCGATCCCCCATCGGCGCCCCCAACGCCCGGCGATCGCCTGTGATGCTCTGCGTGGGCCGTTCATCATGCAATCCTCCGTCTTGTGTGAGGTGGGTTGGCGTACGCCGTCACAACGGAAATGCACCGCCGACGGCACCATGAGATGACACACCCCACTCGCGCGCATTCCCTGCTGCGATGACCGAGCCTTGCCTGCCGTCGGCGAACGCATGTTCCAGCTTGCGGCGGCGCGCGGTTGACGGGCCGGCTTGTCAGGACGTCCGGCGTGCGCATAGCAAGGCCGCCGGGTCTGATACACCCGGCGGCCATCACTCGCCTTGATCATGCAGCACACGAGGACGTGGCGCGCCAAGCAGCAGCTCAGCTACCCCCCTGCCTTGATGCATGCACAGAGCATCAAGACAGTCAGACCATGTCTTTGAGTCCCTTCAATGCGAGGACCTTGATGATATTGCGCGCCGGCTTGGCCTTGAACATCATCTCTTCACCTGTAAACGGGTTCGTACCCATACGAGCCTTCTTGGCCGGCTTGTGCACCTTCTTGATCTTCATCAAACCCGGAACGGTGAATGTTCCTGGACCGCGTCGGAGATCCTTCTTGATGAGGCCGGCCATGGCCTCAAACACCGACGCAACCTCCTTGCGCGTCAGTCCGGTCTTGTCTGAGATATCCCCCATGATCTGGGTCTTGGTTCTGGCCTTGACTGAAGCTGCTTTGGTCATCGTGGGCATCTGTTCAATCCTTTCATTTGCACGTGAGAATTTACCGTTGTCTCCCCGCCTTGAGGAGAATGTACCCACGCGGGATTCGTTCGACAAGCCGAAATCTCCTTTGAGACAAGGCTTTTTTCTCGTTGAGTCGGCCAGGCTTCATAGGCCCGGCGGCGCAGTCGATCAATTGAGAGCTGCCCAAGCTTCCGTTTGGGGCCTGCCTCACCCGCGTTGCTCGTCCCCGGCGGTCCCGGCCGCAGAGGCGCCGAGCGTTGCTCCGCCCGGCGACAAGTCGAGCATACCACAGCACTTCCTGGCTCCCAGAGGTAGCCCAGGTCAGGTCGCTCGCCGATCAGCGGCAACATATCGCCCGCCGCCGATATGGCCGGGGGGCGATGGCCTCTGCCGGGAACCATCGCCGCAACGCGACCATTGGCCGCCGGACTCGAGCCTCAAACGGACAGGGCGGGATTCGAACCCGCGGTAGAGGTTTCCCCCTACGCCGGTTTAGCAAACCGGTCCCTTCAGCCACTCGGGCACCTGTCCCGCCGATCCGCCAATGATCCCACTCATGCCGGCAATCGTCAACTCACCGCCGTCTGCTTGAGCCGCCCAATCAGTTCCCCCGATCAATCCGCCCAAACTCAGGGGACCTGTAGAAACCTTCATCTACGACCTTGCATCCGCCCAACATTGAGCCACAATGGATATGGGCCGTGCGAGCGCGAAATCAGATGCGCAACCCATATCATTCCAGATGCACCAGGCGACCGCCGACCTGGCGATGTACGGTAACGGGCAGCGGTAGTGGACATACGAATCCACGGTGGGAGGAATCGACAATGCGTACCGATCCGAAACCAGACTTGTCACAATATCGACTTCTCGCTGCCGGCGCTGTAGCGGCGGCGACCGGCTGGTTCACACCGATCGTGTTCGCCGGCTGCCCCGGCGCTGTCATCGAAATCTTCTTACTCCAGGGCGATCGGGCGCCAGGCGCTGGCGCGAACTTCCAGAGCTTCGATCGGCCGAATATCTCCGAGATCGGGTTGATCGGCTTTGCCGGCGACACCGACGCGGCGACCAACCAGGACGACATTGTCTATGTCGATCAGATGCTGATTGCCCAGGAAGGGGATCCCGCTGCGGGCGTTCCGGGCGGCAGTTACGGAAGCTTCGAGTTCTTCGAGACCGCACATCAGATCAATGTCACTGGTGAGATCGCGTATATCGTGAACCTCACCGGCGTGCCAACCTCGGCCGACCGAGCTGTCTATAAGAGCGGCGCGCTGATTGCCAGAGAAGGTGCTCCAGCTGGGGGCATCCCCGGCCGGCTGTACGTCGATTTCGGATTCGCCGGCGTCGCCGATGACGGTTCCGTCGGCTATCTCGCTGACCTTGACGGCTCAACCAGCGATGACTCCGTCATTTACTTCGACGGGTCGATCCTCTACCGCCAGGGTGAGCCGGTTCCCGGAATGCCCGGCGAGACCTGGGACGGCGACTTCGACGAAATACAATGGAACGGCAACGGCGATCTACTCTTCGAGGGCAACACCTCCATGCCCAGCTCGATGGACATGGTCGTCTTCCGACGCCGCACCACCAAGATGGGCGTCGTGCAAGACATCGTCGCGCAGGAAGGCCAGGCGATCGACGCAAACACCGGCCCGGATTTCCTGGAACTGATCCTGCAAACCGCCCTCGCCGAGAACGGGCAGTGGGCGCTGCGCGGCAATCTCGGCGTCGCCATGTCAGACTTCGATGCAGTCATTCTCTCCGAAGTCGGGTTCTACGCGCAGCAGGGCGACACGGTTCCCGAACTTGTCGGCGTGGTGCTCGGGAACTTCAACGGCATCAACATCAACAGCGGGGGCGACGTGCTGTACCTGGCCGACCTCCAAGGGGCCACCCCGCCCAACGTCGAGGAAGGCCTCTTCATCAACGGGTGTCTGCTCGTCACGGACGGAATGCAGGTTCCCGGCCTGCCCCAGGGGACCCTGTTCACCGACATTGGCTTTGAGGACCTGTACATCAACGACAACCGCCGGATCGTCTTCCAGGCGAGCTACAGCGCCGCCGGGGGCCCGGCCGAGGATGGATTGTTCATCATCGCGCTGGGCCCGCTCTGCCCGTGGGACCTTGACGACTCCGGCGCCGTGGGCATCCTCGACCTCTTAGCGCTCGTGGCGGTGTGGACCACCGATCCCGGCGGCCCACCCGACTTCGACAACGACGGCAACGTCGGCATCCTCGATCTGCTGACGCTGCTGGCTCATTGGGGCCCTTGCGCGTAACCGGCGAAACTGACGGTGACAACAACAACGATTCGGGCGACCTCTGGCGGCTGCTCGCCCGGACGCTCAGTCGTGCTGCTCGCTCGCTGAAGACCTACGCCGAGCCATCAGAGTTCTCGCATTCCTGGCTCTGATCACTCATCACTCGTAGCGACCTGCCAACAGCCAAGAGCCAATAGCCAAGAGCCAACGGTTCATGGCTCATCGCTCATCACTCATCGCTCATCAGTCATCACTCTCTTCCTCCTCGGTGCCTTCTTCGGCCATCTTCGCCCGCCACTGGGCGGCCTTGGCGTCGTAGCCCTTGTCCGGCTCGGCTTCGTGCCAGGCGGTATAGAGGTTAACGAGGGCGTTGACGGCATTGATCGTCTGCTGGTGCTCGGCGCCGAGGGAGGCCAAGAGGGCCCCGTGCGCTTCAAGAAGCGCCTGCTCGGCCGCCTCGTGGCGGGCCAGTTTCGTGAGCGCCAGGCCGTAGCCGTGTAGGAATAGACCCGTGTGCCAATGGCCTTGCGGCAACGTTCGACGCGCTCGATCCACCGCTTCGCCGCCGAGCGCTTCGGCCTCCTCGAGCCGGCCGAGATCGCGCAGCAGGCGCCCCATGTTGTGAATCGAAATCAGCGTGTTCGGGTGGTCATCGCCCAGGACGCGCCGGAAGCCCTCCAGCGCCTCGCGGAGATACGGCTCGGTGTCGGCCAGCTTGCCTTGTGCCTGGAGCAGCCTGCCCATGTTGTTGATCGAGGTCAGCGTGCGCGGGTGGTCGCCGCCCAGCACGCGGCGTCTGCCCTCCAGCGCCTCGCGGAGATACGGCTCGGCCTCGTCGTACTTACCGATCGACTGGAGCAGCATGCCCATGTTGTTGATCGAGCTCAGCGTCGTCGGGTGGTCGTCGCCCAGCACGCGGCGGCGGCCCTCCAGCGCGTCGCGGACGTACGGCTCGGCCTCGGCGTACTTGCCCATCGACTGGAGCAGCAACCCCATGTTGTTGATCGAGGTCAGCGTGTGCGGGTGGTCATCGCCCAGGACCCGGCGGTTGCCCTCCAGCGCCTCGCGGAAGTACGGCTCAGCCTCGGCCGGCTTGCCCTGCGCCTGGAGCAGGA
The DNA here is from genome assembly GCA_022568135.1 of Planctomycetota bacterium. Lineage (GTDB taxonomy): Bacteria > Planctomycetota > Phycisphaerae > Phycisphaerales > SM1A02 > JADFFQ01. The sequence goes on from JADFFQ010000056.1 coordinate 9,948, forward strand.
AGCCCATGTTGCCGATGGAGAGCAGCGTGTCCGGGTGGTCGTCGCCCAGCACGCGGCGGCAGCCCTCCAGCGCCTCGCGGTAGTACGGCTCGGCCTCGGCCAGCTTGCCCATCGACTGGAGCAGCGAGCCCATGTTGTCGATCGAGATCAGCGTGTCCGGGTGGTGATCGCCCAGGACGCGGCGGCCGCCCTCCAGCGCCTCGCGGTAGTATGGCTCGGCCTCGGCCAGCTTGCCTTGTGCCTTGAGCAGGAAGCCCATGTTGTTGATGGAGGTGAGTGTGCCCGGGTGGTCGTCGCCAAGCACGCGGCGGCGGCCCTCGAGTGCCTCCCGGAAGTACGGCTCGGCCTCGGCGTACTTACCCATCGACTGGAGCAGGGTGCCCATGTTGTTGATCGAGTCAAGCGTGTCGGGGTCCTCGTCGCCGAGTTCCCGGCGGCGAATCTGGAGGGCTGCTTCCTGGAGCGGCATCGCAGCTTCATACAAGCCGATCTCTCGATATGTGTCGGCAACCGTCTGATCGAGCGCGGCGCGGACCAGCGGCTGCCCGGCGAACTCCGTCTCGATCGTCTCTGCCGCGCGGGCGAGGATGTTGCGGTCGATCACCTCCAGGGCGAGGTTGGTGGTGTTGGCATGGGCCACCGCCTGATCGAAGGATGCGAGCAAGGCCTGCTTTGCGGATTGATCAGCCCCCTGCTCGCCGAGGGCGGCCTCAATCTCCGCGCGCAGGGCTTGGAGGATGTTGCGGCCCATCTGCTCGGCATCGATCTCGCTGAGCATGGACTGTTGGAACGCCGTCACCATCTCAAGCTCATCGGCCCGGGCCTGGGCCTGGGCCTTTGCTTGGGCCTCCCTTTCTCTCGCCTCGTTTGCCTCCTGCTCGCGCTGCTGGGCGAGAGACTTGGCGTCGTTGGCATCCTTTTCGCGTTGTTCGGCGATGGCCCGCTGCTCGGCCTCGCCCAGCGCGAATCCGATCGAGACCACCGTCGCGACCACCAGGGCAGCGGCCACCACGGCGCCGGCGATGACGCCCGTTCGGTTGCGGCGCACGAACTTGCTGAGCTTGTAGCCCGCGCTGGGCGGGCTGGCCAGGACCGGCTCGTGGGTCAGGGGTGTCGCCGGATATCTGCCGCTAGCCCGTTGGCCGTCTCATACCGGCGCTGGCGGTCCTTCTCGAGGGCCTTCATGACGATCCAGTCGAGATCACCTCGCAGTTCACGCAGGAGCGATCTCGGATCGGCTCGGCGGTGCTGGGCGATGTGAACTGCCCAAGACTCACCCTCACCCCGGCCCTCTCCCTCAAGGGAGAGGGACGAGAGGCGCGTGCTCGGCTTGGGCGGCTCCTGCTCGCGGATGATCCGCTGGATCTCGGCGAACGCTGCTTGGCGCAGCGTCGTCGGATCGAACGGCAACGCGCCGGTCAAGAGTTCATAGAGCAGAACACCGAGCGAGTAGATGTCCGAGCGGGTGTCGATGTCGTGGGCGGTCATCTCCGCCTGTTCGGGGCTCATATATTCGGGGGTGCCGATGAGCTGGCCCTGCTCGGTGAAGATGGTCTTCTCCGTCAGCCGCTGGTGGAGCGCCTTGGCTACCCCGAAGTCGATCACCTTTGGGACGGTACGGGCTTCCTCGGTCGTGACCAGGACGTTGCTCGGCTTGAGGTCCCGGTGGATGATGCCTTTCTGGTGGGCGTGCTGGACGGCCTCGCAGACCTGCATGAAGAGATCCAGCCGCTCTTCGATCGTCAGCCGCTGCTTGTCGCAGTGCTTGGTGATCGGCTCGCCTTTCACCAGCTCCATCACGAAGAAAGGCCGGCCGTCGCCCGTGAGACCGGCGTCGAGCACTCTGGCGACGTTCGAGTGGTTCATCATCGCCAGGGCCTGCCGCTCGGCTTCGAAGCGGGCGATGACCTGCTTGGAGTCCATGCCGAGCTTGATCATCTTGAGCGCGACCTTCCGCCGCACCGGCTCGCTCTGTTCGGCCATGTAGACCGCCCCGAAGCCGCCGCGCTATGCCGGATACCTAGCCTGGCGAGCCGTCGTTGGATTCAGCCATCCAGCGTATCCCGAACGTCATGCGGGCATAAGCCTGGGACCGGGAGCTCAATTCGGGATCTTGCCGCTCGGCGGGGGAGACGTTTACTGGTTCGGCACGATGAACGCGCCGGCGGGAAGCACCACGGAGAACGTGAAAGAGGAGTTGGCGCGGCAGTTCGCTGGTTGGCACGAGCCGATTGAAACACTGATTGAAATCACTGATGACTCGGCAGTTCTGCGAACCGACATCCTCGACCATCGGCCGCTCGTTAGTTGGGGCACGGGACGTGTGACGCTCCTCGGCGACTCAGCCCACGCAACGACTCCTAACCTGAGAGGGTGCTTGCCAAGCCATCGAAGACGCCGTCGAACTGGCCTGGTGCTTATCCCAAACGACGGATGTTTCACGTGCTTTGCGCACGTACGAATTACGTCGAATTCCCCGGACCACCAGAGTCGTGCGCGACTCTTGGCGGGCGGGGCGCGCTTTCCAGTATGAGAATGCGCTCGCGTGCTGGTGCCGCAATCAATTGATCAAACTCATCCCGGGGAGCAGCCAAACCAACCGCATGCTTGTCTACGCAGGTTATGAGGTCCCAGACCTGGAACGATTGAAGTGCTGTGGGCCAGAGCGGCGAAGAATGTAACCAGGCGAAAGGTTCGACGCCGCATGGCTCCGAGGAGAGCGGCGAGGCGACCTGCGAGCGATGGCGTGACTTTCGTCGTCCGCCAACGCCGACGGCGCCGTGAACAGCGCGGCGGCCAAGTTTATGTCACTGGGCGTTACAGGACTCGAACCTGTGACCTCATCCGTGTGAAGGATGCGCTCTAGCCAACTGAGCTAAACGCCCGATTGTAAACGCATATAATACAGGCACTTGCGAGCGGTGCAAGTGCCGCGTTTCCCGGTTCATACCTTTATTCCGAGCGTCATACCTAAACCCTACGCGGACGCCGCCGCCGGGAGCTTGATCGTCGCGCCGCGTTTGCGTGCCGCCGCGATAGCTCGCTTGTCGCGGACGCGGGCGTATCGTTGTGCCGATGGGATCGTATTGCCGAGCAACTTTGCGACCACTTCCAACGATTCACCGTCGTCGAGTGCGGCTCTTGCGAAGGTGTGCCGGAGCCTGTACGACGTTTCCAGCGGCGCGGATCGCACCGGCGAGTCGCTTGGCGTCCGGCGTGCATTGGTCCTCTGCTCATCACTACCCCCTACCCCAAAACCGGGGGTAAGTACGCGAAGGCGGAACCGGGATTTCGTCCAGGCGAATCCGCGTCACCGCGTCAACCTCGCTCGGAAGTTCTCGCAGGACAGTGGCGAGCCGATCGTACGCGCGGCGTGCTTCGTTACAGGCTCCGGCTAGGAATCAAGCTTTCAAATGCGCTGCCGATGAGTTATCGTGCCAAGTCGATCGAGAGATTTCAAGTAGGCCCATCGTGCGTCACCGGTGGCCAATTCTGTCCGTGCGTTGGAGGCGCTGCGGGCGAGCGGACATCGGGTAATCGTCCCATATCTTTGGAGGAGGATCGTCACATGAAACAGCTGCTAAGATTGCTCTTGGTCTGTGGAGTTGCCGCAGGCGCCTTGGGTCAGGTGTATACCGCCGAGGGCCCCGTCAATGGTGGTGGCGGAATCCTCGACACCGTCGTCTACGACAACACCACCAACCTCGTGGGCTTCCTGATCGATTCGGTCAATGTCGAGCGAGGCGACTCCGCGACGCTCGCGGGCATCAACCGCTTTGTAACGGACATCGGCTTGCTGATCCACTCCAGCGGTGGCAACAGCAGCGCGGATGTCCAGGTTCGCATTTATGCCGGCGGCGACACCAGCGCGGCCGTGAATCCCGGCCCTCTGCTCTGGGCCAGCGGGGTCTTTCCGGGGATGACCATTGCGGCCGGGACGAATCTTTACAATTTCGCGGTCCCGAACGTTTTGGTGCCCAACGAACTGACTTGGACGCTGGAACTCACCAATGCGACGATCCCCGCGGTTACCGGGTCGCGCTTCGCCGCTCCGCCCAGTGTCGGAACGAGCCAGGACTGGGTTTGGAATCACACCGGCGGCGTCTGGGTGAACGAAGTTTGGGGTGTCGGCGCCGGCAATAATAGCTATGGTGCCGTCATCAACGCCATTCCCGAACCGTCCACGTTGGTTCTGCTCGGCCTCGGCGGCTTGGCGCTGGTTCGCCGACGCCGGTAGCGCCTGTTTTCGCTGCGGTTTCTAACGAACTCGGGTTCCTTGGAATTCGGCCACGCGCCGGGACCCATTTTCGCTTAGCGAGGTCGGTGGCGGAGTCGTCGGTGCCGGAGGAAACGCTCCGGGCGTTGGCAACTTTTCGCGATCCGCAAACCGGCCCAATCGGGCCACTTTGGACGGGCGCGGCTTCCTACTTTTATCCTACCTAAACCCGGCGTAATAGCCCAGAAATGGGCATTCTTGACGAACCCCAAGAGGTAGGAAGGGTTCGCGGAAACGCTAGTATTGTAGACGGAAATGCACCTTGGTGCCGATCCGTGTGAAGGATGCGCTCTAGCCAACTGAGCGAAACGCCCATCGCCATTGTGCGCGCGAGCCGGATGACCGACCGATCCGCGGGATGGGGCGATCGACCGGGCGCGACGCCGCTCGGCTTGTTTCGCATTTTGCCATCCCTTGCCGTGGATCGTCAACCTTGGGCGGGTTTTTCCCGCGGCCGGCGGAACAGCATTGCGGTCACCGCTCGCTTCGGCGTCGTTCAGGCCTTGACGCTGACGCGCCCTCTGCCCGGACTGCTCGAGCGGCTCTTCGCTTCGGCGGCGTGTCCGGACGGAACCGCTGCGAGCTAGCGCCGGAGTTCATTGTCGAGCTTTGCATCGCTCTTCTCCAACTCCGGGCGGGCATTGGCGAGGGTCCGCTCGACCAGTTGCTCCAGGACCTACGGGCACCGATTCATCCTGCGTGCAACCATGTACACCCAGACCTTCTACGACCCAGATCCCTTAGCCGGCAGCAGCTTGCCCTCGCACTCGCCGAATCCGATGCGGTAGCCGTCGCCTTCGCACCAGCCGCGCATGGTGATCGTGTCGCCGTCCGCGATGAATCTTCGCTGCTCACCGTTGGGCAGTTCGATCGGCTTCGTGCCGCGCCAGGACAGTTCGAGCATCGAGCCGAAGCTTTCGGGCGTCGGCCCGCTGATCGTCCCCGAGGCCATCAAATCGCCGGGACGGATGTTGCAGCCGCTCGCCGTGTGATGCGCGAGCTGCTGCACCATGGACCAGTAAAGGTGCTTGAAGTTGCTGCGACAAAGCACGTGCGGCCGTTCCAGAGTCCCCGTCTTTAGATCCACTTCGAGCTGAATGTCGTAGGCTGAACCCTGAACCCCGCTGCCCGAACGCTCCCCTGCGTGACTTTGTGGTTTCGTGGCTTCGTGTCTGATTCGCAGGTATTCCAACGGCTCCGGATCCTGTTCCGCCCCCGCACAGCGAAACGGCTCGAGCGCCTCCATCGTCACCACCCACGGCGAGATCGAGGTCGCGAAGTTCTTGCCCAAGAACGGGCCGAGTGGAACGTACTCCCACTTCTGGATGTCGCGGGCCGACCAGTCGTTGACGATCACCATCCCGAAGATGTGCTCTTCGGCCCGCTCGATCGGGATCGGCTCGCCCAGCTCGTTGCCGGGTCCGGTCAAAAAGCCCATTTCCAGCTCGAAATCGAGCAGCCGGCTCGGGCCGAACACCGGCGCGTCGGCGTCGTCGGCCTTGGTCTGCCCAAACGGCCGGCGGATCGGCGTGCCGCTGAGCACGACGCTGCTCGCCCGCCCGTGATAGCCGACCGGCACCCAGAGGTAGTTCGGCATCAACGCGTTCTCCGGCCCGCGGAACATCGTGCCGACGTTGAACGCGTGGTGCTTGGACGAATAAAAATCGGTGTAGTCGCCGATCTCGACCGGCATTTGCAGCTCGACCCGCTCGATCGGCAGCAGGGCCTTTTCACGCAGCTTCTCGTCGTCGCGCAGCGTGGGATTGTCGTACCGCAGTAGCTCACTGATTCTCGCCCGCGCCCCGTGCCACGCCGCGCGACCCTGCGCCATAAACTTGTTCAAGGCCCATTTGCAGAATACGTGCGTGTCGCCCAGGGCGGTGTCCTTGAAATAACCGGCGTGCTCGAGGATCTTCAGGTCGAGCACGAAATCGCCGATGCGCGCCCCGACCCGCGGCTGCTCCTCGTCCGGTCGCCGGAACGCGCAATACGGCAGGTTCTGGATCGGGAAATCGTGCTCCTGCGGCACCTCGACGAACGATTTCAAAGCGCGATTGTGGGTCTCGTTCATGGTCTGCGTTCCGAAAGCGGAATTCGAGCCTCGACACCGGCCCGGCCGCCGGCACATGGGGGGCAAGGTATCCGACACGGTCGCGATCGTACAGTCGCGACACGAACGGCGGCGCGATTCAGAGCGTCCGCGACCATCCGAGCCCGAAGCGCTAGCGAGGGTGTGGCGTGCCCGCCGCGGGCCGAACCGAAACCCTCGCTAGCGCTTCGGGCTCGGATCGCTCAAACCCCCTCCAACGTGGAGAGTCAGTCGAGCAGGCCCAGTCGCTTCAGGTCCTCGCGCGGCTCGTCGAAGCTGCAACTGCCGAAGGAAATGGCGCGGTGCTGCCGAGCTTCGCGCACTTCTTCGAGCGACGCCTCGAAGTCGTTCCAACCGAGGAAGTCGTCGGTGAAGATGAACCGGCGCGGATCCTCTTCCTCGATGATCGCGAGAATGTCGTGTTGATCCAGCCGGTGCGTGCGCGCGAGCACGCCGGCTGCGAAGACGTTGACGAAGCCATGCATGTGCGTCTGCACACCCGCGTCGTAACGCCGAAACGGATGGTGCAGGCCGGCGGTGAACTTGAGCGGAACGCCGGCGTCGCGGCAGTTTTCGATCACCGAGGCCACCAGCCCCGAGCTCGGAAACGCCGCCCGCTCCACGCCGCCGGTGCGCAGCTTGAGCTGCGCTCGCGGGCGGTCCCGCTCCGGACGCTCCGGCTCGGCGACTGACGAAAACCGCGCGATGACGTTGCGCCACTCCTCATTCAAAACCAGTTCATAGACCTCGAGCGGCATCGCGAAATCCGCGCCCTGAAACGCCTGTGCAACGCGCGCAAGAAACTGTTGGACGTCCTCACCCTTCACTTCGGCCGGAATTCGCGTTTCAAACGCCTCGATGCGCGCCCACGCGGCGTCGCTTTGAAAACTCTTTGCCGCCGAAATCTGCCCGCTCAATTCATCAAGAAAAACGCCGGTCTCTTCGGAGGATCGAAACAAGACGGCCAGCGCCAGCGGCGATTCGTCGGAAAACAAGTCGCGATAGGAAAACAACTCCGCGAGCTTCCCCGCCGGGCAGATGAACCGGCCCAACATCCAGCTCTCCGGCTCGCCGCGATAACGTGCGTAGTTGCGAATCGCCTCGTCGAGCGGGAGGCCGGCCGGCGGGAACAGGCCGGCGTAATCGACGATCTCGGAAAGCAGCGCCCGCAGACTGGCTCGCATATTCCCTTACTCCTCGCCGTGTCGTGCGACAGTGCGAATGTCCGCGTGGTTGAGCGCGGGCCGCCACGATTCCTAATCGTTCCGGCGAGCTAGAGCAAGCGAACGGTGCCATTCGGAACCATCCAATAGAACGGTGCCCAACGCTACGGCCATCGGCGCGAGCCGCGCGCGAGAGTTCCCCTGCGATTCATGGCGCCGCCGCACTTCGGCTCGACGGCTCAATTCGTAATGTCGTCGGTTGTTCCGCGGTCGGCATCCGGTCCGCACGACCTTAGTTCGTAAGCAGGATTGCAACCGGCCGGCTGCAATCGATATGAGATGCGCGTCCCCCAAGGGTCATCAAATTGACCCGTATCTGTCACATAAGGACCGCGCCAGCAGGCTGCGGCCAGCGGGTCCAATGGACGATTCATCAAGACGTCGAACCCCTCCGCCGTCGTCGGATACCGGCCGACATGGTTCCGAAAAAGCTCTACCGCGCCCAGGAGCGATCCCATCACGTTGTAGCGCGTCTGCCTCACCCCGGTGGCCCCTCCGCATGTCGTAACCACGGGGGGCACGAACACTCCAAGGACCAATGCCGATACAGCCACCCACAGAATCGCCATCACGGCACCATCCCAGACAGCTTCTCGCCACGACCTCACTTTGACCGCCGCGTACCAAAGTGTCATTGGTTCGTTGCTATCCAAAAGCACAGCACGTCGCGGCGTGGTCATCTGCGGGCCTCCGATGGATCCGACGCTCAGTTATTCAATGGTGAGCTATGCAGGTTGCAGGCGGGGTGCGGAGAAAAGAGAATCGACCGCGGTCATGCCGGCATAGATCTTCTTGCCTTCCAACGCGGCTTTTGTGCCCAGCCGGGCGGTGTCCTTATCGTCCATCTCGCCGATCAGTACCACGTCCGGCTCTCGTCGCAACACGGTCTGTAATCGCCGAGCATAGCTCGAGTCGGGGGCGGTGGGATCGTAGGTGTGTTGGGTGATGTTGTCTACTTC
>JADFFQ010000013.1 GCA_022568135.1 Planctomycetota bacterium
CGCCCCGATCTGTTTCGTTTGCCGTTTTGTTTGGTCATCACTGGCCTCCTTGCCGCAGACCAGTCATACTCTACATCACCACAAGGCGCAACCCGTACATGCGCCGAACATCCGATCCGTCAGACAGAACCTAGGCAACTGGTGCTCCGTCGCCGGCGGCAACCCCTGCGGCACTTGCGGCCCGTAAGAAACTATCTCGGAACTGGTGGCACGGCCGTCTCGGCCGTGAGAGAAACGCACGGGCGGGACGCCCGTGCCACTGGAACTGAGGTCTTGAGATAGTTTCTTAGCCACAGCCACCCGCCGATACCCCCCGGTCCATCTCCCAAGTGCAGCGGGACAGTGAGCCACACTGACCGCAATTGGAACTCTGTACCATGCTCGGCGTGTCAAAGACGGTCCGCCGGCAACTGCCCAACGCATTGACGGTTCTTCGCCTCCTGCTGGCCGGGGCGTTCTTTGCCACACTGAACGCCTACCGCTACCCGGACCACAACACGACCTGGGCGAATGTAGCGGTGGGGGTGTTCATTGTGGCGGCGATCACCGACGCCTTGGACGGGTACCTGGCGCGGAGATGGGGGGTCGTCTCCACCTTCGGGCGGATCATGGACCCCTTCTGCGACAAGGTGCTGGTGATGGGGGCCTTTATTTATCTGGCCGGGCCGCGATTCGTCGTGCGAGAGTGGGTCGAGGCGGGCGACTTCTTCACGATGGCCACCGGCGTGTACCCGTGGATGGTCGCGGTGGTTCTGGCGCGCGAGCTGCTGGTGACGGGCTTCCGCGGCGAGGCGGAGTCCAAGGGAATCTCCTTCGCCGCCAGTTGGTCGGGCAAGGGGAAGATGATCCTTCAGTCGATCACGATCCCCCTGGTTATCTTCCTGGTGGTGAACTTCAAGACCGGCCGAGACGACAGCGCCTGGGCTCTCTGGGCTCGCTGGATCTGTTATGTGGTGGTCTACGCCACGGTCGTGGTGACGATCTGGTCCGCTTGGCCGTACATCCGGCGGCTGCGGCAGGTCCTCGACCAGGGGGACGCAGCCGGAGACGCGGCGACATGATCCTGCGGCACGCCTTGCTCACGGTGTGCGGATTGGGATTGCTCAAGCCGGCCCCGGGAACTTGGGGCTCGGCGCCTCCGCCAATCCTCGTGCTGGTGCTGCTGTGGGCGGGGTCGGCAGCGTGGATGGTGAATGGGGCGTTGATCCTGGTCGCCGTGGTCTTTGCGGTCTCCTGCGTGATGTTCGGCCGGTGGGCTGAGCGACATTATCACGGCAGGGACCCCCGCCAGGTCGTGGCTGACGAAACCGTCGGCCAGTGTGTCGCGCTGCTGTTGCTGCCATGGCGTGAAGTGGTAGACGGTGACGGTTGGGCATGGAACATCACTCTGGCCGCAACGGCGTTGGTCGCCTTTCGCTTCTTCGACATTCTCAAGCCGCCGCCGATCGGCGCCTTGCAAAGGCTACCCGAGGGTTGGGGCATTCTGCTGGACGATGTGCTCGCGGGCTTGTACGCGCTGGGCGTCACTCACGCGCTGGCGTGGCTCGTCTGGCCGAGCGTCGGGTGCTGAGGCGGTCGCAACACTTAGCTTGCACCGCCGCTGCTGACGGACTGCAACATCGACGGCAGCCGCCCGACAAAGCCTGAGCGGGCCAGCACCTCATCGGCGCCGGCTCGACGTGCTGCACCGAGGAGATCAGTTCGCACGTGCGAGCCAAAGGCGATCGTGCGCGGCTGATGTTCTGATTGCTTGCACAGCTCGATCGCGTGGATTGGGTCGAGGTCGGGCGCTTCCAAGTCGATCAGCACAAGGGCGTCATGGTTTGAGGACAGCCGCTCGGTGAGTTGATCGAGGGTGCGAACAGTGGCGACCTCCACCCCCAGCGATCGGGCGGTTGAGGCGATTTTCGTCGCGAAGATCAGGTCTGGGACGAGAGCGACGATTGTTTTATCCACAGCGAGGGGGCTCCTGTATCGCGCGGCCGAGGTGCAGAGACTGGAGGATACTGGAATGTGTGAGGGAATACCCGGACCTTCCTCGTCCCGACACGGTGACCCGGACCTTCCTCGTCCCGACAAGTCGGGACTCGTCAGGTCCGGCTTCTGGTTCTACCACGCATCACCATTTGCTTCCTTTCTACAGCGGTCTCACCGCGCGCATATCGTGCCCGACCTCGAGCACGCAGCGGAGGTTGCACAGATGCCACCGCCAGCTTACCGCCTCTTGGGCCAGGACCAATAGCGATTCAGCATCAGACCTGAACGGTCCCTGTCGCAACTGGATCTGACTTCCCTGCTCCCGGTCAGGTTGGACGGACCAGTAGACCGGCGCGTGCATTTCGCTGTGGGCCGCCTGCCAGTCCCAGACGATTTTCCCACCCGCGTCGTACTCGAGGATCGCCACGGTCGTCGTCCTTGTGAAATCCCGGTTCCAACTCAAGACGATCCGGCCTCCCTTGTGCAGCTCAACCCTCGCCGCGACCGGGAACCACCGGCTGAGCCCTTCCGCGGTGGTCAAGCAGGTGAACACCTCGTCATGATGACAAGCGATCGTCTCCTGCAGAACCACCCAGGACCCGTCGTCTTCTTGCCTGACCAAGTCAGCACTCCCTGAATCAACTTATGGGCCGGCCTTAGGATTCGACCGCTTGATATCCAGCACGACCTCGGGTTCCTGTTCGTGGGCGGTGAGGTCATCATAGCTTTCGCGGCGGCGAACCAGCATGACGGTGTCGCCGGCCACCATCACCTCGGCGGGTAGTGGCATTGAGTTGTACCGGCTGGCCATCACCATTCCGTAGGCGCCGCTGGAAAATACCGCCAGCAGATCGCCTCGATTGACCGGCGGCAGTAGGCGATCGACGGCGAGAAAGTCGCCCGATTCGCAGATCGGTCCGACCACATCAACCGGAGCCAGGCCGGGAAGGTCCATCTGCTGCCGTCGCCGGCGGGGCACATGCTCACGCGCGACGCGACACGGCCAGATGAAATGGAATGCACCGTAGTGCGACGGCCGGATGAGCACGTTCATGCCGCCGTCACAGATCGCAAAGGTCTTGGTCCCCGATTTCTTGACATACAACACCCGCAGAAGCAGCACGCCGGCGTTGGCGGTAATCGTTCGCCCCGGCTCGAGGATGATTTTCAGGCCATCCTTGACGCGGTCGGCCAGGAGAGGGACAAGCTCCCGGGCGTATTCGCTGGCCAGGGGCGCCTGGTCGGTAACGTAGTCCGCGCCAAACCCGCCGCCGAGATCCAGCATGTCAATCCTGTAGCCTCGCGCCGCCAGTTCATCGATGAGCCGAAGCACTTTCGTGGTGCTCTGGACGTATGGCTTGGCGGAATACACGGGGGAGCCGATGTGCAGGTGAATCCCGGTGAGGGCACAATGCCGGTCGCCGCCATAGGTGTCGAAGAATGCCCTGGCCCGGTCGAGGTCAACGCCGAACTTCGTTTCCTTCTTGCCGGTCGTCGTGTAGCGATGCGTCTGCGGATCGACGTCGGGGTTGACGCGCAGCGCGGCCTGGCAGCGGCGGTTCATCCGCGCGGCGATGCGGCTGATATTCTCAAACTCCCCCTCGGACTCGATGTTGAACCATCCCACCGCGGCCTCCAGGGCCAGACTGATCTCGGCATCGGTCTTGCCGACACCGGCATAGACGCAGCGTTTTGGATCGACGCCCGCCAACCGTGCGCGGTGCAGCTCGCCGCCGCTGACCAGGTCCATGCCGGCCCCGCATTGGGCGAGGGCCCGGCACACCGCCAGGTTGGCGCTGCTCTTGATCGAGTAACAGATCAGGGGATCCAGCGCAGCGAACGCCTCGGCGAAGCGGGCATAGTGATCGGTAAGCGTCGCCCGCGAATACACGTAGCACGGCGTCCCCACCTGCTGGGCGATGGCGGCAACGGTCACGGCCTCGCAATACAGGATGCCATCTTGGTAAGAAAAGTGATCCATACCACCCCGCGGCGCCCAAGCCCGGCTCGATTGTACCGCCAGTTGGCCTACATATGCTCATTGCCTTGGGGCGGAGGTCCGAAAGACCCGTGGTCACCCCGCCCGCTGAGCGCCGTGCGCAGTCCTGCGAACGAGCTATAGCCGTTCCACGCCGCGAAAACAAAAAGCAGGAACGGATGGACGCCGCTGTTCCAGGGCGATCCAAAATCCCACACCGCGATCCCCACGAACATCGCCGCGGAGACGATTCCAACCAGCGCGTAGAGCAGGTTGCCCGCAGAAGTGTTCACCATTGTGATGACGGCCGCCGAGAGGAATCCGATCGCCGCGGCGCGCAACGTCCATTTGAGGGTGATGACAAGCGGGATCAGGCTGCCCGTCTTTGCGTCAAGCTCCGGAAACGCCAACATGAAGCCGAAGTACCCGAAGATCGCGGCGCTGAGCAGCATGATGCCCGGCCCGGCCAACGGGCTGCGGTACGATGCCCGGCTCATCGCTGGGCTACCCAGAATGGGATGCGGATCGGAGACATCGATTCGCGATTAGACCTCACTGATCTTCACTGCTCGGTGCTCCCTTGCGGAAACCAGTGCGGCGTGAAGCACTTTCTGCGTCCGGCAGGCGTCCTCGAAGTCGGGCAGGGCAACGATGGGCTTGCGGCCGGCGATCGCCTTGATGATATCCGCAGCCTGGCTGATGAATTGGTGGTCGTACCCCAGCGGGTGTCCGGGCGGCCCGTACGCTTGGGCATAGGGATGATCGCCGGGGTTGGTGCACATGATCCTGCTCCAGCCACGCAGGGATGATTCAAGCGTGTGGTCCCACCACAGCAGCTCGTTCATCCGCTCGAAGTCGAACTTGATCGAACCCCTCTCGGCGTTGATCTCCATGCAGTTACGGTTGGAATTGCCCGTGGCCAGACGGGTCGCTTCAAATGAACCGACCGCCCCGGATCTGAACCGGGCAAGAAAGAGCGCACAATCATCGACGGTGGATCTGCCATAGCGGGTCTTGCGCCCTGGGCCCGCCTTGGCCAGCGGTCGCCTGGTGATGAAGGTCTTGGCGATGGCCCCGGCGATCTCGGTGATCTCGTCTGCGGTGATGAAGCGAGCCATATCGACGATGTGGGCGTTCAGATCGCCATGCGCGCCGGAGCCGGCTTGGCTGACATCGAAGCGCCACGACAGACTTGTCTGAGGCCCACCCCAATCCTGGAGGTACTGTGCGCGCACGTGATAGATTCGCCCCAGCCTCCCTTCGCGTACGAGCTGATGCGCGAAAGCCACCGCGGGACAACGCCGGTAATTGAACCACACAAACGTCTCGATCCCCTGTCGCTTCGCTCGTTGGGCTGCGATGCGCATGGCCTGAGCATCGTCAAGCCTCCCCGCGAGCGGCTTCTCACACGCCACATGCTTGCCCGCCTCCAGCGCCGCCACGGCCTGGGGGGCATGGAGATGGTTCGGCGTGGCGATATCCACCAGATCGATTGTTGAATTGTCGATCACCCGGCCGAGGTCCGTGGTCGCCTCGGCCCAGCCCCACTTGCGGGCGAAGCGGCGGGCGTCTTTCGATTCGCGGGCGCAGACGGTGTGCATCACCGCATCTCGCGGCAGGTCGAAGAACTTGTTGACGCTCATCCAGGCGTTGGAATGGGCTCGGCCCATGAACCCGGTGCCGATCAGGGCGATGTTCAACGGTTTGGGCATCCCGCAACCCTCCGTGCAATGATGATGTCCGCCACGTCTCCAATCGCGGCCTCGTCCAAAAGCCCGAGGCGACGCTGGGCGGACGCCACACAATCGTTCATAATGCTCGCGATCACGCAACCCCCACAGGGAGAATAACCTGATGATTACTCGCCGAGACTTCTGTCTGGCCCTGGGGGCCGTGGCCGCCACAGGCTCCCGACCTCGGCGGTCCTGGGGCACGCTGCTGAGGACGCAGGCTCCGTTCGATTCTCAAGAGATACGCGGCAAGGGCGCGGTGATTCTCGGCGACGGCGGTCGCGTGCTGGTGATGCCCACCGGCGACGGCCCGGTGATGATCGATGCGAAGTTTTTCCACACGGCCGATGATCTGTACGAGCAGGTCCTTCAGCACGTACCAACTCCGCCGACGCTATTGATCAACACCCACCATCACCGCGACCATACCGGCGGCAACTGGAAATTCTCCCCCCATGGCCAGTTGATCGCGCATAAGAACCTGGCGCCGCGGCTGGCCGGGAATCTGGCCCAATACCGCCGGACTGCCCAGCAGGAGCTTGATCGACTTCGACAATCCGGGGCGGGTGAAACCCGGATCAACTCCGCCATCGCACGACTTGCGCATGCCGAACGTCTGGCCGTGGACGATTTTGCCCCCGACCGCCTCTGCTCGGCTGAGCTGAACGTCAGCCCCGGCGGGCTGGAGCTGTACATTCGACACTACGGCCCGGGTCACACCGACAACGACGTCGTCGTGTTCCTCCCCAAACTCAATATCCTGCACATGGGCGATCTGCTGTTCCACCAGCTGCACCCGTTCATCGACAAAGCGGCAGGGGCCACGACCGTCGGCTGGCAGCGCTCGGTCCGCGAGGCGATGAAGCTGTGCAATGATGAGACGATCATCATCCCCGGCCACGGCAAGGTCACCGACCGGACCGCCCTGCCCAAGCAGATCGAGTATTTCGATCAACTGCGCCAGATCGTCTCCAAGGCGATGGGCGAGGGCAAGAGCCGTGACGAGATCACCACAATGAAGCCGGACGTGTTCAAGGGCCGCGGCCTTGACCGGCTGCAATCCCACGCGCTGGGGGTGGTGTACGACGAATTGCACGCAGGGAAGTGATCTCCTTTGCGCAACGGTTCAATAGCCGCGTGGCGGAAGCCCGCGGGACATGTTCGTCAGGGGCGGGCGCGACGCCGCGCACGCCCTCGCCCTTCCGGGCGAGGCTATTTCATATGCAATACGACTGCCCCGCTCACCGCTAACCGCTGACCACTATCCATCCCACACCAGCACCGGGTTGCGGGCGGCGGCGACCTCGTCGGCCCGGCGGATTGGGGCGTCCGTCGGCGCTTCAGCCAGCGCCTTCGGATCACGCTCGATCTCCTGGGCGATCTGCAACATCACATCCACAAAGTGGTCAAGCGTGCGCTTGGATTCTGTATCGGTCGGTTCGACCATGAGACAGTCGCGCAGCGGCCAGTGCATCGTCGGCGGATGTATGTCATAGTCAACCATCCGCTTGGCGATGTCGTTGAGCGAGACACCTTTCCCCAGCAAGCTCTTGGGCACAGTGACGAACTCGTGAGCACAGAAGCGGCCCTTTTGGGGATCGAAATAGGGCATCTCGTAGACATTGCACAGTCGGGCAGCCAGGTAATTCGCGCTGAGCACAGCTTTCTCCGCCACGTTGCGCAGCCCATCGGGCCCGCAGGCGGCGATATACGCCCAGCACCGCACCAGCACGCCGAATTGACTGGAAAAGCTACGCACCTTGCCAATGGATTTTGGACGGTCACGATCGAAGTAGAACGAACCGTCCTCGGCCATCATCACCTGGGGCCCCGGCAGATACGGAGCGAGCTTGTCGCCGACGGCGATCGGTCCGGCCCCGGGACCGCCGCAGCCGTGGGGCGTCGAGAAGGTCTTGTGCGTGTTGAAGTGCATCACATCGGTGCCGAACTCCCCCGGGCGGGTCTTGCCAAGGATCGCGTTCATGTTGGCGCCGTCGAGATAGAGCAGGGCCCCGGCGTCGTGCATGATGTCGGCCGCCTCGCAGATCTTGGCGTCGAACAACCCGGCGGTGTTGGGGTTGGTGATCATGAACGCCGCAATGGTGTTCGCCCCATGCTCATTGACGAGTCGGCGAAGGTCATCCAGGTCGGTGTACCCGTGGGCCGTCTTCACCGTGACCGCGTGGCAGGCGCACATCGTGCAACTTGCCGGGTTGGTGCCGTGGGCGCTGTCGGGCACGAGCACAATGTGGCGCTGGGGCTGGCCGATATCTTTGAAATACGCCCGGATGACCTTCAGCCCGGTGAACTCGCCATGCGCACCCGCGGCCGGCTGGAGCGACACCTCGTCAAGCCCGGCGATCTCCTGGAGGAAGCACCGCGTTTCGTAGAGCAGCCGCAACGCCCCCTGGATCTGGTCGTCGTCCTGGAGCGGATGGAGTTGCGCAAATCCATCCAATGCCGCCGCCCACTCGTTGATCCGAGGATTGTGCTTCATCGTGCACGACCCGAGCGGATAGAAATTGCCATCGACCGAGAAGTTGCGTTGCGAAAGATGCGTGTAGTGGGTCATCACATCGTGCTGGCCGACTTCGGGCAATTCAACAGGCGCACCGATCAACTCCGGCGGTAGATCGACCCGCGGCACGTCCAGCGGCGGCAGATCGACCGCGCGCTGCCCCGGCACCGACTTCTCAAAGATCACCGGCTCCACCGGCCGATCGCCCCGTGCCAGGGGGCGAATCGACCTGGTGCCTGCTCTGGTTTTCTTGGGCCTGGTTTCCATGACGCTGGTCACGTGGCGAACTCCTCCAGCACCTCGACCAGGGCATCCATTTCGTGCTTGGTACGCTGTTCGGTGACGGCGATGAGGAGGTCATTCTCGTCGCCGATGCGTCCCATTCGCCGGCCGTGGGGCGCGATCCCGGCCAGGATGCGCCGGCGCTTGGCCGCTTCGATGATCTGGGTGGCCGGCTTCGGGCACGTGACGCAGAACTCGTCGAAGAACGGCCCGTCGAACTTCAGCGCGTAGCCGTCCAGGGCCGTGATCTGCTCGGCCAGGTAGTGAGCCTTGTGATAGCACTGCTGGGCCATCTCCCGCAGGCCGTGTTTGCCCATCACCGTCATGAACATCGTCGCCCGCAGCGCAAGCAGGCCCTGGTTGGTGCAGATGTTGGACGTAGCCTTGGCGCCGCGGATGTGCTGTTCGCGGGTCTGAAGTGTCAGGCAATAGGCCGCCCGGCCCTCGGCATCGGTCGTTCGTCCAATCAGCCGGCCGGGCATCTTCCGCATGAACTGATCTGCGGCAGCGAACAGGCCGAGGTAGGGCCCGCCCAGGCTCAGCGGCACGCCGAGCGGCTGGCCTTCACCGGCCGCGATGTCCGCAGAGCACTCGCCGGGCTTGCGGAGCAACGCACAGGCAATCGGATTGAAGACCGCGATCGCACAGACGCCGTCTCGCTCATGGGCCGCGCCGAAACAGCCGTCCCAATCCTCGATCAGTCCCCAGACGTTGGGCGATTGGATCACGACACATGCGGCTTCGTCGTCGAGCTCCCGGCGCACCGTCTGGGCCGCGATGCGACCGCCTTCCGCAGGCAGCTCGACCAAATCCCCAGGCAGGTCTTGCAGGTATGTTCGCAGTACGGCCCGGTAGTCCGGATGAAGCGTCGAGGCGACGAGGACGCGCCGTTTGCCCGAATGATGCAGCGCCATCAGCACCGCCTCGGCGACTGCGGTAGCGCCCTCGTAGAGGCTCGCGTTGGCGATGTCCAAACCGGTCAGCCGGGCCACCTGGGTCTGAAACTCAAAGAACGCCTGGAGACTGCCTTGGGACGCCTCGGCCTGGTAGGGCGTGTAGGCGGTCAGGAACTCGCCGCGACCGGCCAACTGATCGATAAGCACCGGGCAGAAATGGTCATACGCCCCGCCGCCCATGAAGCAGACCATGTCGTGCGGGCCGTGGTTGTGGGCGGCCATCTCCGCCAGCTCTCGCTTCAGCTGGAGTTCCGACATGGCCGGGGGCAGATCGAGCGTGTCGTTGAATCGGATCTCTTTGGGAATCGCGGTGAAAAGCTGCTCGATGCCTTCGGCCCCGATCACCTCGAGCATCGCGGACTGCTCATCGGGTGTGATCTGTGTGTAATCCATAGTGCGTGCGAGATCTGGCAGGGCTGGGGCGAGAGAGGGCGGCAACCGCTTCGGCAGCGCCTAGACTCGACGGCCGAACAACATCGCCGCAGACTGCGAAGCGGCAACTATATTCGCTGCCCGCGCCGCGAGCAACGCAGCCGACACGTGATGCCGGCGAAGTGTGCCCGCACGTCGCTCCTCGGATCGCATATCGGCCGGGTTTCCTGCTACAGTCGTGATCAGGCCGGCAAGCTTCGACCGTTTGTTGCACCTGCGAAAGGACGGTCTCCCATGGCGGACAATCATCGTCTCGTCCGATTCGTTGCCCTGACGGCGGCCGTGGTCTGGTTCGGTTTGACCGTTCGGGCCCAGGCAGGTCAGCCCGCCGAGCCGGCCGGCGCGGGCGAAACTGAATCGACGGCTCGGATCGTTGATGGTCCGGCCAATATCCGAAGCTTCGCCCCCGAGGAGTCGGCGGTCACGGTCAACGCCGCCGAGGTCAACCTGCGGCAGGTGTTTGAGGATCTCGGGCCGGATGCCACCCTTTGGTACCAGCACGTGCAGACGCTGGCCAACCCGTTCTTCGAGGGTCGGGCGCCGGGCACGCGCGGCGTTGAATTGGCGGCTCAATACATCGAGTTCTACTTCCGCACCTACGGGCTGGAACCTGCGTTCGGGGCCGGCGGGGAGCAACTCGGCGGCCCATCTGACGCCGCCCGGCAGAGCTATCGCCAGCCGTTTGACTTCAGCGTACGTGGCCGGCGCGTGCAGGTGGAGATCACCGAGGCGGTGCTGTCGATCGACGGCCCAGAGCTGGCTGATGGCGAGGATTTCATCGTGCTTGGGAATTCCGGCAGCGGCGCGGTCACGGCACCGCTGAGCTTCGTGGGATATGGCATCGACGAAGGACCCGATGAGTACACCAGCTTCGACGACGACACCGACCTGAGCGGACGCGTTGCGCTGCTGCTTCGCTACGAACCGCTCGATGAAGACGGCGCCAGCCGGTGGAGCACCGAGCGCTTCAGCCGGCAGGCGGGGATCGCCCGCAAGATGCGAAGTGTGGTTGAGCGCGGCGCCGCGGGCATCCTGCTGGTCAATCCGCCCGGGGCGATCCACGGCCGTGAGGGATTGGAGCCGATCGGCCGCAGCCGCGGGTTCGGCCCCGGCCTTGACATTCCGGCGATGCAGATCACGCCCCACGTCGCCGGCCGGCTGCTGCGGGACGCTGACGCGCTCGGCCGGGACCTGATGACGTGGCGGCGACTGGCCGATACCGGCGAGGTCCAGACCGTCCCTCTCAGTGACCTCGTACAGGTGACGATGGCGACCGCGGTTCAGCGCAAACGCGACCGCCGCGAGTCCGAAGCTGAGAACGTCGGAGGCATCCTTCCGGGCAAAGGCGATCTCGCCGATCAGTGGATCATCATCGGGGCTCATTTCGATCATGTCGGTGACGGATCACTGGGCGGAGTAAACCCGCGCAACCGCGGGCGACTTCACCCCGGTGCCGATGACAACGCCTCCGGAACGGCCGGCGTGCTGATTCTGGCCAGGAAGCTCTCCGAGGCCTACGCCGACGCTCCCGACGATGCAAACTTGCGTTCGGTGCTCTTCCTCACCTTCGGGGCCGAGGAGATGGGCCTGCACGGCTCACGCTATTTCGCAAACAATCCGACGATCCCCATCGAGAACATCGGCATTCTGCTCAACATGGACATGATCGGGCGGCTGCGCAGCCAGAACCTGTCGGTGATGGGAACGGAGACTGCTGCGGGTCTTCCAGAAATCCTTCAACCGCACTTTGAGGCCAGCGGATTGACGATCTCGGCCAATCCTGGCGGTAGCGGGCAGTCCGACGATGCGAGCTTCGACCGTGTTGAGGTGCCCGCGTTGCATTTCTTCACGGGCATGCACCCGGAGTACACTTCGCCGAGCGACCAGGCCTACACGGTCAACCCGGCGGGCGCCAGCGAGGTCCTCGATCTGATGTTCGACATCGCCCAGGATCTCGCCACCCGGCCGGACCAGCTGGTCTACCAGGAGCCACCCGCCGGCCGCGGCCGGGATCGCGGCTACGCCTCCGTCCGGCTGGGCATTCGGCCCGGTATGGGCGAGGAGGCCCAGACCGGAGTGCTGGTCGACGCGGTCTCGCAAGGCACCAGCGCGGCCGATGCGGGAATGATCCAAGGCGACATCATCGTGGCCTGGGGCGACCGGCCGATCGAAGGTCTGGGCGATCTGTTCGACCAGCTTCAGGCGCACAAGCCGGGCGACCAGGTGAAGATCACCGTTCTTCGAGACGCAAAGCGAGTCGTGCTCGACGTCACGTTGAAGTCGAGCGACGGATAGCCCCTGGGCAGCCGGCGAACGAGCGATTCCCCAAACACACAGCGGGCCCGGTTGGACCCGCTGTGCCCGGTCGTGTGTGGACATAAGCCGAATTCTGTTCCCGCCTGCGGCGGGCGGCGATCATTCGTCTAGGGCCGCCGTTGCCGGCGACCTCAAGCACGCTACCCGTCCTCATGCCACGGACCATGGTTCCCGAAAGCGAACTTCCGGTGGAGGACTGCTTGCGCTTGCACCCGGTGGGGTTTGCCGTGCCCCGGCTGTCACCAGCCGAGCGGTGCGCTCTTACCGCACCATTTCACCCTTACCTCCCCGCAATGAGCTGAGGCGCCGCGAGAAACACGACGACACAGAACTTCCGGGGGTCGGCGGTGTGTTTTCTGTGGCACTTTCCCTAGCTCCGCGACCAAGAGCCGGTGGGCGTTACCCACCACCGTGTCCTGCGGTGTTCGGACTTTCCTCCGCCGCCGGTTACCCCGCGACGGCGATCGTCTGTCCACGCAGTCATTGTAGCGGTCAGCGATCAACTGTCAGCCACCAGTGGAAAATCAATGGGGGAGAGTTGGAAGCTGAACGCTGATAGCTGAATGCTGATGGCTCCCGTACACTACCCGCCATGTCATCCACAGTGCGGCTTATCGCCTGGATCGAGCCCGGGCAGGAAGAGCTCATTCGAGATGCCGTGAGGTGCGGCGGATTCGAGCTGGCCGCGGTGGGATCATACGACACGGCTGCGGGGGTCAGCCTCAGCGAATCGCTCGAAACGAATCGAGTCGCCACCTTGCGCGAGGCAGTCCTCCAGGACGATGCGGGCCTGCTGTGGCTGGCGGCGGGCCGGCGGATCGAACCGGATGAACGGCGACTCATTCGTGAGGCCGGCTTGCTTACCATTACCAGCGAACCAATGCCCGGTTCCGTTGCCGAGGTGCTGTCCGATCCCCGTGAGGCCGTCACCGCCCGATTCGTGCCGCTGATGCGACAAAGCCCCGGCTATCGCGCCGCCCGCGAGGTGTTTGAGCAATTCGGTCAACGGCAGTGCGTCAACATCTTTCTGGGCAGCGCTCCGGGCCAGGGCTCGCTGTTTGGGCGCCTCTTCGACGCGATGGACCTGGCCCAGACCCTGTGCGGATCAATCGAGATGCTGGATGCAGCACTGTGCGGGGAGATGTCCGGCGTCCCCGAGACGCTTGGCGGGCTTCACGGCCATCTCACCTTGAACATGCGGTTCTCGGACAACCGTTGCGCGTGCGCGGCTGTGAGCGATCAGGCCGGCGGATGGTTTCGGGCGATCACGCTCCTGGGCGAAGGCGGCTGCGTCCGGATTGAAGACGATGGTTTCAACTGGACCGCACCTGATGGCCACACGATCGATTCACACCGGGAGCCGCAGTTGCTCAGTCCCGGTGAGCTGGTTGCGATGCAAGTTCGGCGCCTGCTGGACCATCTCGATGCGACCGATCCGCCGCCGGACGAGGCCGGCATCTTGACCTTGTGTGAAGCGGCCCGGCTCAGTTGCCGCACCGGCCAGGGCGAAGTCCCTCGCAAGATGTTGGAGATGCTCAGGCGGCCATAGGCGAAGTCGTCTCCCTGCGTCGCAGCACCGGCTGCGGCTTGAGGTAGGTCAGCGACCGCCACAGCCACTCGAACGGGCCGATCGTGAACACGCGCAGCCACAGGACGCTCAGCACCATCTGCACCGCGTAGATTCCTACGACCAGCGCGAGCTGCTGGGGCCGTGACACCTCGTTGAACCACCCCAAGCCCCACCAGTACATGAGGTATGTGGCGATGATCGTCTGAAGAAGGTAGTTGCTCAGAGCGGTCCGCCCGACACACGAGAACGCGTAGGTGAGCCATCGCAGCAACCCGGCTTGAACAATCAAGGTGAGCGCGCCGACATAGCCGAGGCACAGCGCCAGGCTGGAGATGTTGTGAATCACTTCGGCGCCGGCCTGCGTCCAGCCGAGTTCGTAGCCC
The DNA here is from genome assembly GCA_022568135.1 of Planctomycetota bacterium. Classification (GTDB taxonomy): domain Bacteria; phylum Planctomycetota; class Phycisphaerae; order Phycisphaerales; family SM1A02; genus JADFFQ01. The sequence goes on from JADFFQ010000013.1 coordinate 14,143, forward strand.
GAATGGTAGTACGACCACACCAGCCACAGCTCGCCGGGTACGCCGATCGTGAGCCCCAAGATACAAAACGCCCAATGCCAACGCCGCCGTTCAGCGGCAAAGAAGTTGAGCTTCATCAACGCCATGCCCAGCAGGAACATTCCAGCCACTCGGAAGCCGAAGCCGCTCAGGATACCCACGAACACAAGCATCACCCCGAACGTGATCGCGCGCATCAGCAGCGTGACCGACATCGGCCCCTCTTTGTAAGCGATGACTCCCGCTTCGACCCATGCGGGGTCGCCGGGCTGCCATGTTGACGCCTCTAGCGCAGCGACAAACCGATCCCACCGGTCGTCGGCCTCGTCTTCGAGTGAATCATCGGCTGCCGCATCCGAGGCGGGTGATTCAACCGCGAGCTCGGTTTCGTCGGATGGCTCCGCAGATTCAACCGCTTCGACCTCCGCCGCATCTTGAGACGGTGGCTGGAAGATCACACCGAGCGCCGCAGACCCTCCAGCAAAGAGCACCGAAAGGGCAATCGCTCCGGCCGCCAGCGCCATCAGCGCCGTGGGCGCCAGCTTTCGCAGCAGCAGCACCAGCAAGGCGACAATTGAATAGATGAACAGAATGTCGCCGTACCACAGCAGCAAGCCGTGGGCCAAGCCGAACAGCATCAACAAAACAGTTCGGCGAAGGTAGACCGGCACGAACGGCCGCCCTCGCTGTTCGGCTCGGCCCATCTGGATGACCAGCCCCACGCCAAACAGTAGCGAGAACAGCGACACGAACTTGTATTCGAAGATGGCCCGAACGATCGCGTGGCTGATCTGATCGGCTGGCGGCACATCCGCGATGGATCCATGGTCGATTATCTTCGCCAACGGCATGGCGAAGAAGGCGATGTTGACCATGAAGATGCCGAAGATCGCGAAGCCGCGCAGCACATCGAGTGTGACAATGCGCTCCGGCTCCTGTACGGGTCCGAGCGGTCGAGGGCTGACGGCGGGTGGTGGCGGCTCGGTCGGCGGGGTCAAGGCGCCGGCCGTCTGCCCGACTTGGTTATCTGGGTCCAGCTCGTCGTTCACTTCACACCTGCTCCTCCTGTTGAACGACCGTGTGTCCCATTAGTTGGAAACCGTCTCTAACGATTCAACATCCACGCAAGAATCGCTGGCGTATCTGAGAGATCGTCCACAAGCAGCTCGGGCTCGTGCGCGGCAAGTTCGCTTGCACAACACATCCCCGTCGCGACCGCCAGGCAACGACATCCGCTCGCCTTGGCGCAATCGATGTCATGGGGTGTATCGCCAACGATCAGAACGTCTCGGGGCTCGATAGAATGGCCGTAGTTCGCTGCGTACTGCGTCATGGCCAGGCACGGCAGCTCACGCCGATGGGCTCCGTCGATACCCCAGACGGCAATGGCGAACACCTCCGGATCGAGTCCAGCCGCCTTGATCTTCATTCGCCCGGTCTCGGGATAGTTGCCGGTCAACAGCCCCACCGTCACCTGATCAAGATCAGCCAGGGCGTCCAAGAGTCGCGCCACGCCCGGCAAGAGCGTGACCGTTTGGTCTGCCCGCAGCCGCGCGGCGAGATGACGAGCATAAGCGGCACGAAAACGATCGTGATGCGCGCCAGGGTCAGCCAGGCCGTTCGCTTTGGCCGCATCGGCCCAGATCAACGGGTCAATGCGCCCGGCGATCTCTACACCATCGAAGGTGAACGCGTCGCCGAAGAGCTCCCGCGCCGCATCGAGCATAGCTTTGGAGCCCGCGCGTTGTGTGAGCAGCAGGGTCCCGTCAATGTCGAACAGGATGAGCACGGCACGATAATAGCCTCACCCGGAAGGGCGAGGGGTTGGCCGCTCGCTGCGTGACAGGTACCCTGATGTTCGATGAGCGAGTACCCGCCTCTGTCTACAGATGAGGACGCGGACCATAACCCACAAGAGGATCCCGCGGCAATACCGGTATGCCTGGGCTGTTTGACCCCCTTCGACCGGCTGCAACACTATTGCGGCCACTGCGGAACGGTCGTCGGGCAGTTCACGCCGTACATCCCATACTTGAACATTCCCTTCAACTACAGCCTCTACGACAGGATGTGGACAAGGCTGTGGTATCCGCAGGGCGAGTCGGTAGCGCGCCGCATCGTGTACGTGCTCATGCTCATCGTCCTGGCCTTCATTCACATCCCGTTCTGGGTGCTGCTCCTGGGCATTCCATTATGGTGGCGGTATCGTCGGAAACATCCGCCGCCGGGGTTCTGTGCCGAGTGCGGTTACGACCTGCGCGGCGGGCCCCACGAGCGCTGCCCGGAATGCGGGGCATCTTTGACACCCGAAGTATCCGCGGGGTTCCGCCGCGCGGCTATTGACCACGATGACCCGTAGCGCCGCTGGGCAATAGCCTCGCCCGGAAGGGCGAGGGGTTGGCGCTGAACTACGCCGTGACGCTCACCGCAGCGCAGACCTTCTTCGCCGCGTCGGTGAGGTCGATCGCTGCGACCATCGAGGGGATTTCGTTGCGCGCCTCGTCAAGAATCCGCCGTGCTTCCTCGACATTGGTTCCCTCGAGGCGCACCACCAACGGCACCGTAAAGCCGACTTCCTTGGCGGCGGTGACGATGGCTCGAGCAATCATGTCGCACTGCATGATCCCGCCGAAGATATTGACCAACACGCCCTGGACCTTCTCATCGGAGAGGATGATCCGAAAGGCCTCGGTGACGGCCTCATCGGTGGCGCTCCCGCCCACATCGAGGAAATTGGCCGGGTCGCCCCCGTGCAGCTTGATAATGTCCATGGTGCTCATGGCCAGCCCGGCCCCGTTGACCAGGCAGCCGATGTTGCCTCCCAGAGCCACGTAGCTCAGCCCGAACGTGTTGGCTCGCAGCTCCGCGGGGTTCTCCTCAGCCGGGTCGAACATCTCGGCGATGCGCTTGCGGCGGAACAGCGCGTTGTCATCGATGGTGACCTTGGCGTCGATGGCGATGACCTGGCCGTCGGGATGTTCGCCGCTGGGCGATGTCACCACCAGCGGGTTGATCTCGACCAGGCTGGCATCGGTGTCGAGCAAGAGCTTCGCGAGCTTGAGCATGATGCTGACTGCCTGGGAGACCTGCTTGCCCCCAAGGCCGAGCCGAAAGGCCAGCTCCCGGGCTTGATACGGCTGAAGCCCGAGCAATGGGTGCAGTTTCATCTTGTGAATCGCCTCGGGGCTGCGCTCGGCCACGGCCTCGATCTCCACCCCGCCCTCGGCCGAGGCGATCATCGTGTTGGTGTCGTGGGCGCGATCGACGGTAATCGCCAGGTAGTATTCCTTGGCGATGTCCACGCCTGCGACAACCAGCAATCGCTTGACCTCGAGCCCTTCAGTCGGGGTCTGAGGCGACACCATTCGGTTGGAGAGCATGAACTTCGCGGCGTCGCGGGCTTGCTCGGCGGTGGTGACGAGCTTGACGAACCCGGCCTTGCCCCGCCCTCCGGCGTGGACCTGTGCCTTGATCACGACGCTGGTCGCGCCGGAGTCAAGAAGCTCCTTCGCCTGGGCCTCCGCTTCGTCAACCGTCTGGACCATGGCCCCGCGAGGAACCGGGATCCCCGACTCGGCAAGCAACTCGCGGGCCTGATACTCGTGGATCTTCATAAGAGCAGGGGTCAGGGGGCCAGGATTCAGGATTCAGGGGTCAGGAGTTAGGAAGAAGATAGCAGGAAGCGAGCAGGCCTGTCCTTGCTGACTCCTGACCCCTGATCCCTTCCTCCTCACATCTCTCGATATTCGTCGATCAAGGCCTTGACCTCGTAGGGCTTGGGAATGTCCCACACTTCGATCTCGATATCGTCCTGGCCGGCGCTGGAGTTGCCGATGTATCCAACCTTCAAAAGCCGCTGAAGCAATGACTGCTTGATCTCCACGTTGCGGACATGGTCGTGCAGCACTTCAGAGGTGTATCGGCGGATGATGCCCTCGCGGCGGATGATCCGCTTGTTGGAGATTGTCAGCTTCACCCACAGACGCGCCGTGATATACCAGATGACCCACCACATCGCCGCGGCCAGAATCATCAGCAGGCCCACCCACAGCAACCAGCTCCAGAGGCGGTCGTTGAGAGGGGTCGCCACCGCCAGGACCGCTCCCCCCGCCAACAGCCCGGTCATCAAGAGGTATCGAAACGGATGGGCCCGAAACATCGCCGGGCGAATGACGCAGATGTCCTGCTCCGGGGCGGCAGCTCCTTCTGTTGCGAGGCCTCGGCCGGCGGCACGCGATTAACGTCGCCGCAATGTGGGCACGGCACCTTGCCCCCGGCTTGCTTGGGGGAGACCTCGAACACCCGCTCGCAGTTGTCGCACTCGATTTCTATCACGCACCCGACCCTCGGGCGGCACCACCGGCCGACCACATCACTGTACCAACTCCCCGGCAGCAGCGGTCTATCGTGAGAGGTGCTGACCTCCCATGGCCGGTGGCATGAGCGTGTCCTCAATCCGCCCCCAGCCCAATCAGCGCGGCTCATTATTCATATGGGCAGCATGCACCCCAATCGGCGAGAAGGATAGCTAGATCACATCAAGAGAGCGACAACCAAGTGACCGTCAAGATCGCCGGGTCATGGACCTACACCGACTTTCACGATACTCAAAGTAGCAGCCCATGCATCGCCACCTGTCAAGCTGTCGCTGTCCGACTCGGGGCACCCGGTGACACTCGCGATCACGCTGAGGCCCTGTGTACTGTAGACGACCTGCCAGAGGTAGTCGCCCTTGGGAGCATTGAACGTGTATACTGGGCCAGCGTCCTCGCCAATGCCGTTCACGTTCAATAAGCACTTTTCGATTTGACTTCCTTCGTGGAAAAGGCGCCACTCAAATGTCGACGAGCCCTCTGCGACGTTCCGACTGAGCCCGCAAATAGCAACCTTGATCCGCGTGTCTTGCTCCAGGGTGAAGTTCACGTCGATCAGGAGGTCCGACTCCGCATCGGCCGATGCGTCAGCGCTCGTGCACACAGATGGGGGCTGGCACACGCCGCTGTCCCCTCTCGTCCACACAGTGTGAACTGCGAGGCTTTCACCCCCGATGCCAAGCTGACCTGGGTCGGTCGTGAGTACGTACGCCGTCGTCAGGGTGGCGGTGGAGCTCATCCTGAAACGGCATGTGCCATCGTCGTAGTCAAGGGCGGCGTTGGCAGCGGCGAAGCCGGAACCGTTGCTGATGGGAACGCACAACGTCTCCTCGTCAATCACGCCATTGATAGTTAATTGGACCACGGCCGTCGCGCACACCGTTCCTGCTTCGCTGATCGGGCCGTATTGGAACTCCCCGGAGCCGAAGCCGGTTTGGGCCAGCATCCCCGCGGCGGCGATCGCAATCGAAAGTGATTCTCGTGACAACAATACCATGGTGTTCCTCCTTCTTTGTGACATCGTGTTTCTCCTCGTCAGAATGGCGCCGCCCCAGCCGCAAGCCAACAAGGCTACAGCCGGGGCTGCCAAGTTGTGTGTATTCAGCCCAACTCAATACTCCACAACAAGAGGCGATCGGCGGGGCGACAGTGTGACCAGGGAATGTCGATTTCGCAAAGAGTCTCGGGCGCGTGTGAGAATGGGAAATGGCGGCCCAGCTTGGTCGAACGCAAGCGGCATACCCAGCCCAAATGAACAGCAGCCCAACAAACTCGCCGACATAAAGGGCCTCGACCATATCCGCTTTGGCCATCACACCGCCGACGCCCGGCAACATCGCCCCAAACGCGATCAGGCCGTTGCCCACCGCCCGCGCCCCCCCTCCGGTCTTACCCGCAAATCGAACTGCGCTGAGGATCGCCCCGCCGATGAGAAACAGTGCTGCGTACCCGTTGATCAACGGCGTCATTGCCCGCACCCACTGCCAGGCAAGAATCCGTCCGCTCGGACGGTAGGTTTCAAGAGCCTCGATGTTGACCGGCGAGAGCAAGACCAGGACAGCCATCAGGACGATGTAAGGAACCGTCAGCGCGGTGAGGATATGGGCGGTCCTGCGCCGCAGAAGCAGATAGACGGTCCCTTGAGCCAACGGATACCCGCCAAGGAGCGCTCCTGCGATGTACCACGCCTTGGTCAGCGCGATGCTGTTGCCGGCAAGCGTGATCGCGCCTTCCAGGCCGGTGCCAAGGCCGTAGGTGAAGATGCCCCCGGCCCACCACAGCAGATGCGGGCCGCTTCGCCGCAGCGCATACCGGCGCACGAGCACCACGAAGAACACCGCCGACAGCACGGTGGTCGCGATCGGCAGGTAGTGAACCGGCTCGGGTTGGGCGACCGCCAGCATCAGCGTTTCACTCGCCAAAACGTAGCATCAGTGCGCTGGCGCCGTGACCGAAGCGCACAGAGTAAATCGTTTCATTGCGGCTCCAGGACCCAATCCGGGCGCGTCGCCTGATCGGCCCAGTACCGCATGTCTTTGAGCTGCCGCTTGGTGAGCATGTCCACGTGGCTGTCCAGGAACGCGCTGACCACGCTTCCGCCATAGCGTGGCGACAGATTCCCGTAGTTGCCGGGTGGCTCGCCGGCGTCGAACTCCTCTGACGGCCAGCGATAGCTCGTGAAGTAGGGTGAACGGATGTAGAAGTATCCTTCGACCACTCCGCCTCCCAGTGTTCCGGTTGAATCGATCCCTCGGGCTGACGCGAACACGATGAGCCACTGAGGCCTCCGCGCTTCGCTCATCTTCGTGATGTAGAACCGACCGAACAGCTCCATAAATGTCGGGTGGAAGCCTCCCTCGTTCTGGTCGCCGCCGATCCACGTGGTGTTCAGTCCAAGTGATGGGAACAGGCTGACCGCGTAGCGATACAGCCACGGCTCTTCGTATTCCAATCGCTCGAGCAACACTTCGTTCTCATTGGTGTACAGCCCCCGGAAGTTGTAATCGAGGTACGGCGCGAGCCGCCAGGGATACCTCGCCGACGGGGGGTACTCAATGGGGTCTCCCGAGGCGTCCCACGCTTGCATCTGCTGCCAGTACCCCGGCATCACCGCCCCGTTGTGGACGTTGGCGTAGCCGTTGTACGCCACCATCAACTGGCGGGCGGCGGACATCTCGACCATCCGTTCGCCGGACTTCTTGACTGCGTGCAGCGTCGGCAACAGCAGACCGAGCAACAGGGCGATGACGCCGATCACCACCAGCGTCTCGATGAGCGTGAAGGCCCTGAAAGCTGTCACCGGCCGCTGAGCGTTCACGGCCGGCACCTCGCAAGTCTTGTCCTGGCTCATCGGGCTCATCGGGCACCATACCGTGGTGGCTGCGGAGTTGACAGCACCCAGCAGAGCGCTACTGTATCCCATAGGCAACTGAGCCTCAAGTGCTGGCACGGCCCGTGAGAGGAGAAGAGTGGTCCTTGCCGGAAACCAGTTTCATACCCGCCAACTGGCGACCCGTAGGCACGCCAAGGAGTCAGCCGTGCGGCTGATCCGCAGCCACCACAGCCCCCGACTCGGCGCCGCCTGTCTCGCCGTGATCAGCCTTTCTTTTCCGGCCGGCGCTGATGTAAACGACGTGAGCTTCGACGAGCCGACGCTCGATCGTTGGATGTACCCGTTCAACGCCAATCCGGGGTTCCAGTGGTTCGCGTCGGTCTTCGGGGCGCTGACGAATGAGGGGTTCGACCCAAACTTTGATAACCGCGACGGGCAGATGCTCATCGGGTTCGACACCTCACCGTTCGTTGGGCCAGGCCTTGGACCGGACGCCTACACGATCACCTCAGCGCACGTCACCCTCACCGTCATGACCGATGAGTCCTTTGCGTACGACCCGACGGTTGACCCGTACACCAGTTGGCTGCCGACGGGCGATCCGGATTTCGAGGCTGACCGCGACGCCGGCCGTCCGGTCGAACTCTTCGGCGCCGGCTTCCGGTACGGCTGGTCCGCCCCCACCTTCCCGGAGGATGGTCCCTACTGTGATGGGTGCAGTTGCTTCCCTCCCAATTCCTGCAAATACCAACGCAGCGTCTACCCCACCGATTCCAACCCGACCTGCGAGGATCGCGACATCTCGAACAACATCGACGAGCGGTTCGACCCCCTGCCCTTCGGCATCGGCTCCAACGACCAGTTGATGCAAGGCGACCCGGTGCCGCTCGACACCGAGCTGACGTTCGAGATCGATGTCACTGATCCCTGCGTGCAGGCGTATTTGCAGCAGGCGTTGGATGAAGGGATGCTCGACTTCGTCGTGGCCTCGATCTTCCCCGCCGTAAAGCAGCAGGAAGGGACGTTCCCGAAGTTCTACACCAAGGAGAACCCGCTGGTGAAGTTCGACTTCGTCAGCGCCGGGCGACTCGACATGACCGTCGAGGTCGATGACAGGCCTGGTCCGCTGGGCGACCTCGACGGCGATGGAACCGTCGGCATCATCGACCTGCTCATTCTCCTAAGCCAGTGGGGACCCTGTCCGCCCAAGGGGCAATGCCCGGCCGATCTGAACGAGGACGGCAGTGTCGGCATCATCGACCTGCTCATTCTTCTGGCCAACTGGGGGTAACACCGCCTGGGGGATACCAAGCGAACCACGTACCGTCACGACCGCCCACATCCCACCAAGAGAAGAGAGGAGAGCCGACATGTCGCTTGATCACCTAAACGTCCGGTTCTGTGCTGTGCTTGCGCTGCTCGGCGTGCTGAGTAGCAACAGTTCAGCCGCTATCGTTCCCTTCACCGAAGATTTCGACAACGACGCCGCCAACTGGTTCGATTCCACAGGCATGAACCTGCTTGATTGGATCCCGGCGGGCGGTCCCGACGGCGGCAGCTACGTTTCGAGCATCTTCAACTTTGTCAACTCCGTGCCCGACGACCCGGCCATCCTCTTCCGGGGCCATGACGCATTCGACAGCAGCGGCGATGCATTCGTCGGCAACTGGATTACGGACGGCGTCAGCGAGTTCAGCTTTTTCATCCGCCACCACGCGCCCCTGCCGTTGACCGTGTTCACGCGTTTCGCTAGCCCGATGAATTTCCCCGGCGCAGTTGCTTTGGAATTCGTTCCGCTGCTGCCCAACGTCTGGACGGAGATCTTGATCGCGATCGACCCCGGCAACCCGCAGTTTATCACGTTTGAAGGCAGCGACTTTGACACGGTGTTCAGCAACATCGGGAACCTGCAGCTCGGCGTGATTGTGCCGAGAGACCTAGCCGGCGTGGACGCCGATTTCACCTTCGACCTGGACAAGGTCACGATCATTCCGGCTCCCGCCGGCTTTGCCGTCGTGGTCATCGGCGCACTTGTGAACCGTCGCCGACGCCGCAGCCGGTCCGCGTGGCGATCGGTGCCCAACGCAGCGTGAGTATTCGAGGCATCGGCCACAGGGTATGATCCGCGACCGAGTCATTTGCCTTGGCTGCGGCGGAACCATCTATTGAGCAGCAATCAGCTGCGCAACAACCAACCCGCGGTAGGCGGGCTGAGCTCGCCGATCACCCCCGGCGTCGCTGGCCGGCCACCTTGTGGCTGGGGGTCGGGCTGATCGTTGTCTGTGAGCTCCTGCTTCTCATCGACGTGCAGCAGCGCGGCGTGGCGGTGTTGCCGCCGCTGCCGGGCCAGGATGTCGCTTCCCCCAGCAACGTGCTGGGTCATCTGGCCCGATGGGTGGCCCTGAACATGACGCCGCTGTGCTGGGTCGGCTATCTGCTGGTCATGGACGGGGTTCTGACCTGCCTTGCCCGCCGCCGCGAGGGCGAGATCAGCCGGCCGGAATCGCCCGCCCGCAGCCGCCCCCGACGATTCATCATCGCCGTTGTGGTCAGTGTTGGGGTGTGGGTGTTCTTTGATTGGGTCAACTTCTCCTACATCCACGCATGGCAATACCACGGGGTCGAAGCGCTCAGCCGATCGCACCAGTACATCGCCAAGTTCATTGCTTTCGGGGCCATCTGCCCGGCGATGTTCCTCGCAGCCCAACTCTACCAGCAACTCGGCCTGCGGCGATGTCGCACCGCGGGCATCCGCCTCGGCCGGCCGTGGCAGATCATCATGGTGCTCCTGGGCGTTCCCGCGTTTGTGTTTCCCTTTCTTGTGCGCGATCCGATCGGGTGCGTGACGCTGTGGGTGAGCGTGGTGCTTCTGCTGGACCCGGTGAACCATTGGCTGGGGGCCCCCAGCCTGATCGGCGACTGGCAGGCCGGCCGATGGGGCCGCACCGCTTCGCTCATGCTCGGCGGTCTGACCTGCGGTGTCCTTTGGGAGTTCTGGAACTACTGGGCCGCCGCGAAGTGGACCTACACCCTGCCCTTTCTCGGCCCGTTTGAGCAGTACAAAGCCTTTGAGATGCCCCTGCTGGGGTTCCTCGGATTTCTGCCGTTCGCACTCGAATGCTGGGTGGTCCTGCAGACGATCCTGCTGCTGATGCAGAGGATGAGATTGCCACTGGCTGAGCCGCTTCCCGATGCCGACACGCTGCTCTGACCGCAGCTACCCATCGCTCGCAGCCCATCGATGTGCAGGGCCCCGGCGGCGCGGGTATCATGGCCCCGGCCAACCATCAATACCCCCTATGGGAGATCGTGTCATGGTCGAGACGCTTTCCACGATGAACCCCCTCGGCACGCAGGCCCCGGACTTCAGCCTGCCCGACACGCAGGGCAAAACCGTTTCACTTTCCCACTTCACCGATGCGCCGGCCCTGGTGGTGATCTTCATGTGCAACCACTGCCCGTTCGTCAAGCACATCGCCGACGGCCTGGCGGACCTCGCCCGCGATTACCTGTCCGAAGGCGTCGCCGTGGTTGGCATCAACGCCAATGATGTCGAGAATTACCCGGATGACAGCCCCCAGAAGATGGCCGAAGAGGTGAAGGCTCGCCGATACCCGTTCCCCTACCTGTTCGACGAAACGCAGGCCGTCGCCAAGGCCTATCGCGCCTCCTGCACGCCGGACTTCTTCGTCTTCGATCTTGATCGACGATTGGTCTATCGCGGGCAGATGGACGACAGCCGGCCGGGCAACGGCGAGCCGGTCACCGGATCGGACCTGCGGGCTGCACTGGATGCCGTGCTGCAAGGCCGCCCGGCGCTGCCGGAGCAAAAACCCAGCATCGGCTGCAACATCAAGTGGAAGCCGGGCCACGAGCCGGACTACCTCACCGCGTAACCGCCCCAGGCGACAGCCCCCGGCGCGCACAAACGGGGCAAGTGATTCACCGACTTCGTTGCGCGCGCAGCGTTCGGCGGGGCACCTTTTGCGCGTATGGGGGGCTCGTTGCTGACCTGCAATTGAGGTTGGTACACCCCGTGCGCGCGCCGGAGTGACCGTCCGGCGACCTCGGCGCGCGCCAGCCATGCCGCGTGCGCAGTAACTTCGGCTAACCGAGGCTTATCTCCGCGCAACTCGCGCTAAGTCGGCGCTTCGCAGGCGCATCGAGCCTTTATCTTCGACCAACTCGTGCGCGCCGGCGCGACCTCAACCCGCCGTGCGCGCAGAGACGTGGCTGCGCCGCCCACCTACGGGCCGCATGTGCCGCAGGGGTTGCCGCCGGCGACCGAGCACCACTCGGCCAGCAGCTTCGCCAGATCGAACGCATCCACGCACCCATCCGGCACATTGGCCGAACCGGAGATGTCCGCGACGGCGAGATTCGCCGGCGTGCAGTTCTCGCAGGGCGGGCTCGGCGGGTTCGGATCGTTCACGGCGGAGCACCACGCCCCGAGCATGGCCCCGAGGTCAAACGCGTCAACGCATCCATCAGGCACACCGCCCGGCCCGGTGATGTCCGCCGGGGGAGCTCGTGCCCTGGAACTCGTATGCGCCCATGTCCACGATCGGGTTGATGCCGTCGCGGTTGCCGGTGTCGGGCGTGTCGGGATCATCGACGAACCGCGGGTTGCCATCCAGGTCTTCGGTGATGCCGGCGGGTAGGGCGGTATTGTCCGCCGCGTCGATGCAGGGCGAGCCGGGTGACAGGCGCAGATCGTCGTCGTCGGTGCCGGGGATGTTGTCCGGGCCGTCGGCATCGACGAACAGCGGATCGGCGTTGATGTTGCCGGTGCCGGCGAAGCCGCCCTGGACAGCGCTGTAGGTGACGGTGGGCGTGGAGGCGATGGCGACGATCTCATTCGGGCTGTCACCCCACAGGACGCAGTTGGTCACCGTCGGGTTGCTGCCCTTGAAGTTGAACATCCCGCCGCCGCGATTGGCCGTGTTGTCACTGAACGTGCAGTTGGTCAGGGTCGGGCTGCTGATGATGAGATTGTTCATCCCGCCGCCGGCGACAGCGGCCGTGTTGCCGCTGAAGGTGCAGTTGGTCACCGTCGGACTGCTGCTGGAGTTGAACATTCCGCCGCCGGTGGGGACGCTGCCGTTGGTGAGGGTCAGGCCGTCGATGACGGTGCCCGCGCCTTCCCCAGAGTCGCAGGTGATGATGCTGGTCCCGAGGGCGGTGCCGTCGAGGATCGTCGCGGCCACAACCGCCGGGTTGTTCGGGGCCGTGCTCCGCAACGTGACCGCCTTGCCCAGCAGGTTGATGCTTTCGTTATAGATGCCGGTTTCGACGATGATCTCATCGCCAGACGCCGCAGCGGCGACGATCGCATCCTGAATCGAGCAGTACGGATCGCCGAGGGTGCCCGAACCCGGGCCTGGACAGACGGCCGCATCCACGTACCAGGTGGTTTGGGCCTCAGCTGCCCCACCCAGGGCAGCAAGCCCCAACGCAAGAGTGCAACACAGTTTGAACATGACCATCTCCTTCCACACAAGTGCCGGCGGTTGTCCGACGGCATCCCGCCAATGAGTCATTGGAACACGGATCGTCCGCCCAGTCAACGAAAAAATGCGCGGATTGCGGGCGAGGTGACATAAGGCATGGCGGCGGGTGTGGCCTGCGTTTGGAGGGACACCGGGCTGGGGACAGGGCATCTCGGTGGGCGGGGGGTGAGGGCATTGGCAGTTTGTGAATCCTGGCACGCAGTCGGTTGCGGGAACCTGGGTGTGGGCCTATCTTGGCCGTCGCTTGGGCCGGCCGGTCCCGATTCGATCGGGATCGCCGCCTTGGGGCGTCGTTTTCGGGCACCGGCCGGGCTATGAGTAGCGAGGGCATGGATGGGCCCCACGGTTCTCTACACCGCCAGCGTTTTCGGGGCCGTCGCTGTGTACCTGCTGCTGCGACCCGGACCGGTGCCGATCAAGGTTGTCGGGACGCTGCTGGGCTTGGGGGCCGGGGCCTGGATCCTCAAGGAGTCCGCGGTTGTGCTGTCGGCGGATGAGGCCGGCGGGGCGGGAACCTTCTTCGTGCTCTTTAGCCTCATTGCCATCGCGTCGGCGGTGCGGATGATCACCCATCACCGGCCGCTGTATTCGGCGTTGTACTTCGTCATGGTGGTGCTGAGCTCGGCGGGGTTGTTTCTGCTGCTTGAAGCAGAGTTCATGGCGTTTGCGCTGGTTATCGTGTACGCGGGGGCGATCCTGGTCACCTACCTGTTCGTGCTGATGCTCGCCCAGCAGACGCCGGAGACGGATGATCAGAGCGGCCAGCCGGAGTATGACCGTGTGCCGCGCGAGCCGGCGGCGGCAGTGGTGGTCGGGTTTGTGTTGTTCGCGTTGCTGGGCGACATGTTTTTTTCACCCGAGGGGATCGCCGATCTGCCGGCGCCGCCTTCGGAGCAACAGGCCCGAGTGGCGGCGTGGCAGCAGCTTGACGCCTTGCCGGATCGGTTGGCCTCAGCTGTTCGCCGGGAGATTGGCCGATCCACTGACATCGAGATTGTCGCCGATCGGTTTGGAAGTGCGGTGCGGATCGAGGAGGGCGACGCCTATGTGCTGGTGCGCACCGCCGAGTCAACCGAGCCGCAGACGGTTTGGCTTCCCGACGACGCGATGCCGCAGAACATCGAGCAAGTCGGCCTGGCGCTGATCGCCAAGTTCCCGGTCAGTCTGGAGTTGGCCGGGGTGATCCTGCTGATGGCGATGTTCGGAGCGGTGGTGCTGGCCCAGCGGCAGATCGAGCTATCGGAGCAGGAGAAGCGGGCGGCGGCGGCCGGCGACGGGCACCGGCGAGGCGGCGGTATCAGCGATGCGCCACCGGCTGCGGGCACCGGCGGGGGTGGCCGATGATCCTGGCCTCCATAGAGCCGATCAACGGGCTGACGCTGAGCCACTACATGCTCACCAGCGCCTTGCTGTTAGTGATCGGCCTGATCGGTTTTCTCACCCGGCGCAACATGATCGTGATGTTCCTGTGCACCGAGCTGATGCTCCTGGCGGCGGCCATCGCGATGATTGCGTTCGGCCGATACCACCTCGACGTCTCAGGCCAGGTGTTCGTGATCTTTATCCTCACGATCGCTGCGGCTGAGGCGGCGCTGGCGCTGGCTTTGGTGGTGCTGTTGTATCGGCATAAGGCGACGCTGAGCGCTGAGGCGTGGTCGGAGCTGAGAGAGCCGTGATGGCATCGGCGGACATCTTCAGCGTGCTGGCGGGCAACCTGACGCTTGCCTTGCAAGACTCGGCGCCGATACCGATCGCTGAGACCGCAGTCGGCATGGGATGGGCGGGCTGGATTCTTTGGCTGCCTGCGATATCGACGGTGATGTGCGGGCTATGCGCGGCGTTGCGCGTGAAGAACAAGCTGCCCGCGTGGATCACCGTGGGCTTGCTGGGCACATCGTTCTTGATGACCCTTGCGCTGTGGTTGCGGTACGACCATCCGGTGGTGATTCACCTGCTGGATTGGATCGTGCTAGGCGGCGACCGCTGGACGTTCATTGCGAACTTCTCGCTGTACGTCGATTCGCTGACCCTGCTGTGGATGCTGTTCGTGACGGGGCTGGGCACGCTGATCGCCCTGTACGCGAGCGAGTATATGGAGGCGGATGTCCGGGGCGGCTACGCGCGGTTCTTCGCGGGCATCAGTGTGTTCCTGTTCGCGATGACCGCCCTGGTGATGGCCGACAACCTGCTGATGCTGTATCTGGGTTGGGAGGGCGTGGGCTTCGCGTCGTATTGGCTGATCGGCTACTACTACCGCAAACCGTCGGCGGTGGCGGCGGCGAAGAAAGCGTTCATCGTCAACCGCATCGGCGACCTCGGGCTGGCGCTGGCGATCTATTTGATCTGGCATACCTTCGGGACGGTCGAATACCGCGCGCTGTTTGAGGCGCTTGACAGCGGAAGTTACACCGCCGAAGCCGGCGGCTGGTCGATCAAGGCGATTCCTTACCTGCTGATGCTCGGGGCGTTCGGAAAGAGCGCGCAGATCCCGTTGTACGTGTGGCTGCCCGATGCGATGGAAGGTCCCACACCGGTGTCGGCCCTGATCCATGCGGCGACGATGGTCACGGCCGGCGTCTTTCTG
The DNA here is from genome assembly GCA_022568135.1 of Planctomycetota bacterium. GTDB lineage: Bacteria > Planctomycetota > Phycisphaerae > Phycisphaerales > SM1A02 > JADFFQ01. The sequence continues at coordinate 29,461 of JADFFQ010000013.1, forward strand.
GTGGCCAGAATGTACCCGGTGTTCCTGTTGGAACCGGCATCGCTGACGGTGGTCGCGTGGATCGGCGGATTGACGGCCCTGCTGGCGGCGACCATCGCCATGGCCCAGCACGACATCAAGCGCATCTTCGCCTATTCGACGATCTCGCAACTCGGCTACATGTTCATGGGCCTCGGCATGTTGTCGAGCGTCGGGGCGGCCTATCACGTGTTTACCCACGCGTTCTTCAAGGCGGTGCTGTTCCTGACCGCCGGGGTGGTGATGCACGGTTTCGCCGGGCAAGTGGACTTGCGGAAGGTCTCGGGTCTGCGGCATCTGCCGGGGTTTCGGATCACCAGCTTCACGATGCTCTATGCCTGTGCGTGCCTGGCCGGGGTGCCGTTGATCACCAACGGCTTCTGGTCCAAAGACGCGATCATGGCCCAGGCGTTCATCTCGACGGGTCCGGGGTTTAGGGCGCTGGGTGTCATCGCCATCATCACCGCCTTCCTGACCGCCTATTACGCGTTCCGTGTGTGGTTCCGCGTTTGTGCCGGGCCGGTTCATTTCGAGCCCGGCGAGGAGCAACACGACGATAATCATGCCGCCCAGCACGGCGAGTTTCGCCCGCATGCGCCGCGGTTGGCGGTCAACCTCGTGCTGATCGTCATCACGATCGGCGCGGTGGGGTCGATCTTCTTGAAAGGATGGGCGGGTGAGCGGATTGAAGATTCCACCGCCGCGTACCTCAGCCCGCATGCCCAGGGCGTCGGCTTCTGGGGAGACCCTCACGCCTGGATGCCGTGGGTGGCAAGCGCCGTTGGACTGCTGGGAATTGCCGTTGCGGGATATTTCCACCTGGTGAATCGCAAAGCCGCGGACGGCCTGAAGAATGCGATGCTGGCCAACCCGGCCACGCGATGGTTGCCCACGGCGATGGAGAACAAGTGGTACGTGGACGAGCTGTACCACCTGATGTTCCGCGGGCCGCTGTGGCTGGGCGGTCATATCCTCAATCTCTTCGACCGTTACATCATTGACATGGCGATCGTTGACGGCGTGGCACGGATTCCCCGGTTGCTGGGTCGAGGGTTTCAGCCGCTTTCCAACGGCATCTTGCAGTCATACGCGGTGTCGATGGCCGGAGGCGTCGCGCTGCTGGCGATTCTTGTCTTCCTCATGCCTCAGCTGGTCGATTGGCTGAGCCATTGGATGGGAGGGGCGGGCTGATGTGGGTCTGGCCGGCGCTGCTGCTTGGGGTTCCGTTGTTCGGGGCGATCGTCATCGCGATTGCGCCGTCGCGGCAGGCGAAGTGGATTGCGCTTGGGGTGTCCGCGGCGACGTTTGTCTACAGCGTGATGCTTGCACTGGTGTTTAGGCACTGGGGCGACGGCGGCTTCGGGTTCGAGGCGTCGATCCCCTGGCTGGGCCTGGAGAAGCTCGGCATCACGCTGAGCCTGGGGGCTGATTCGGTCTCGATGTTGCTGGTCCTGCTGACCACGCTGCTCATGCCGCTGTGCGTGGCTGGGTCGTTCACCGCAATCAACGAGCGGCTCAAGGAATACTACGGCTGGCTGCTGGCGATCGAGGCGGCGATGATCGGGGTGTTCATCGCCCGCGATCTGATTTTCTTCTACGTCTGCTTCGAGTTCACGCTTGTGCCGATGTACTTCCTCATTGCGATCTGGGGAAGCGAGGGCCGGGCTAGGGCTTGCACCAAGTTCTTTCTGTACACGTTCACGGGATCGCTGATTGCGCTGGCGGGGTTGCTCTACATCGCATGGCAGTACCAGATCGGGTACGGGCAATGGTCGTTTAGCATCGAAGCGCTGACCGTCTTCGCCGCCACCGAACTTACCGCGTCGCAACAGGCATGGGTGCTGTTGGCGCTGCTGGCGGGATTTGCGGTGAAGGTTCCGTTGTTCCCGTTGCATACCTGGCTGCCGCTGGCTCACACCGAAGCGCCGACGGCCGCATCGGTTGTTCTGGCCTCCATTCTGTTGAAGCTGGGGACGTATGGGCTGTACCGGTTCGTGCTGCCGATGCTCCCGGAGGCGGTGGTCGCGTATGCGCCGGCCATCGCGGTGGTGTCGATCATCGGCATTCTGTACACCGCGCTGATCTGCTGGGTGCAGGATGACATCAAGCGGTTGATTGCGTACTCATCGGTCAGCCACCTCGGCTTCTGCGTGCTGGGGCTGTTCGCCCTGAACCCGCTGGGTGTTCAGGGGTCGGTGTTGTACATGCTCAATCACGGCCTCTCGACCGGGGCCTTGTTCTTCCTGGTGGGGATGATCTACGAGCGCTACCACACTCGCGACATGACCAAGCTGGGCGGGCTTTCCAAGCGGATGCCGGTGTGGGCGTTCTTCATGGTGTTCTTCGTGCTTTCATCGGTTGGCCTGCCGGGACTCAATGGGTTTGTCGGTGAGTTTCTCTGTCTCATCGGTGCGTTTACGGCCAGTGCCGACAACGCGATCTATCCGGGGGTGCTGGGGCCGTGGTACGCGGCGGTGGCGGGCGTGGGGATGATCTTCGCCGCGATGTACTTGCTCATCATGGTGGGCAAGGTGGTGTTCGGGCCGCTCATTGAGCCGGCTCGCGCCGCGGCCGCCCACGCGATTCGCCTCCCCGCCGATCTGACCATACGGGAGATCGCGGTGCTTGCCCCGCTAGCCGTTCTGTGCCTGTACATCGGCCTCCAGCCCAAACCGTTGACCGACGCCATGGAAGGCTCGATTGAGGGAGTTCTCGCCGCCTACCCGGCGACGGTTGAACGCCATCTGGCGGCGTCGCACGAATCGCCCTCCGATCCCGCGGTTGGCTTGGGCGTCGTCGTGCAGCAGCCCCGCGAGCATGAGGAGCGCATCGATGGTTGACAAGTTGTGGTTCCTCATCCCGGAGATGTGGCTGTTCGTTGGGGTCGTGGTGATTTCGGTCATGGGTCTGTGCAAGGCCAGAGGCCTCCGCAATGCGGTCCCGCTGGTGGTGATCGGGTTCCTCGCCGTCGCATTCATCATCACGCCTTTGCTCTACACCGACGACCGGCTTGCGAAGGTTGCCGACGGTCTGCTCATCCCCATGCTGGGCCGGTACGTGAAGATGGTCGTCTGCGCGATCGGCATTGTGTTGACGATGCTGAGCGTCGGCTTGATCGACCGGCCCTTGGAGCAGGCGGTGGCGACCGGTCGGGCACGATTTGATCCCATCCGGGTCAGCCGCGGCGAGTACTTCGTGTTCTTCCTGCTCAGCCTGATCGGGGTGATGTTGGTGTGCAATGCCAACGACCTGATCTGGCTGTTTCTGGCTCTGGAGCTCACGTCGCTGCCCACCTACGTCATGGTCGCCATCAGCCGGCCCTCGCGCCGAGCCCAGGAAGCGGCGGTGAAGTATTTCTTCCTGGGAGCGATGGCCGCAGCGATATTCCTCTACGGGCTCGCGCTGCTATACGGCTCGACCGGAACCATCGTGCTGACCGAGATGCGCGACGCGTTTGCTGAGCAGGCGGCGACCGGCGGGCTGAATCGACTCGCCCTGGTGGGCATGGTCCTCGCGCTGCTGGGGGTGTCCTACAAGATCGTGGCCGTGCCGATGCACTTCTACGCCGCCGATGTCTACGAAGGCGCGGCCTCTGCGGTGACCGCGTTCTTGGCCTTCGTACCCAAGACGGCGGGGATGCTCGCGATCATCCTGTTGTTGATGACCGTCGGCTGGAGCGGTCATCTCGGCCCGGGCGTGGAGGGCTTGCCCCAACCGATCCTCATTACCTTGTGGATGATCTGCGTGCTGACGATGACGCTGGGCAACATCGGGGCGATGCTCCAGCGGTCCGCCAAGCGGTTGCTGGCCTACAGCTCCATTGCCCACAGCGGCTACATGCTCATCGGCGTGATCGCCGGGCCCGCTCTTGGCATCAACGCCGTGTTGCTCTATCTGCTGGCCTACGGGGTGATGAACACGGCCGCGTTCGCCGTGCTGGCCGCGCTTGAGCGCAAGGGCGAGGAGATCGAGTCCCTGGACGATCTGGCCGGTCTGCGCCACCGCCACCCGGCGCTTGCGATCGTGATGGCGATCACGGCGCTGTCGCTCGTCGGGTTCCCCCCGCTGCTGGGTTTCTTGGGCAAGTTGTATTTGTTCATGGCCGGTGTCGAAGCCGGCCACGTCGCCCTGGTGGTGATTGCGCTGATCAACAGTGCGATCAGCGCGTGGTACTACCTGCGGTTGTTGGGCCTGCCGATGCTGGCCATGCCTACGCCGACCAGCGAAACGATCGTGTCACGACCTGTTGTCTGGCCGCGGGTGGCGGCGCTGGTAACGGCGATCGGCGTGGTGGGTCTGCCGCTGTTCGCGGGCCGTCTGCTATCGGCTTCCGAAGCGGTCATCCAGACCGATGAGGTTCCGCCGATGGTCGATCAATTCGATGCACTGATGGTCGATCAGCCGCCGGAGGATCAGTCCGTTCCCTGATGATGGCCGGACGCCGTTTGAACGCCCCCGGAAGGCCGGGGACGTTGTAGGATGAGTACTTGACCCACTCGATGATGGCGCGGGTGCCGGTGACCAGCTATGAAGAAGACTCCCGTCCCTCTTTCCGTCCCCATAACGAACCGATCAACTCGCATCATGCCATTGCTGCGTTGGATAGGCGGCAAGCAGCACCTCGTCCGGAGGTTGTTGCCCTTCGTTCCGGCTGACTACAAGAAGCGCTGCTACCGAGAGCCGTTTCTTGGCGCGGCATCCATGTTCCTTGCTCTGCGGCCAGAGCGTGCATACCTGGCAGACGCCAATCAACATCTGATCCAATGCTACGAGGCTGTCCGCGACACTCACGACCGTGTTTCTGCGTACCTCCGCGGTCACGCCGCCAAGGATTGCTCGGACCACTACTATGCGGTGCGCGAGGCCTACAATCGGCGGTCTCCGTCGGCCGCCCAAGCTGCCCGGTTCCTTTACTTGAACAGGACCTGCTTCAACGGGGTTTTTCGGGTCAACACTCGCGGGCAGTTCAACGTTCCCTACGGCTACAAAGACCATCCGATCTTTCCTGATCGGGATGTCCTTGCGACGGTAAGCCAAGCTCTCACCAATGCAGAGCTGGCTGCTGTCGATTATCAGGATTCGCTAGCAGCCGGCGAACCGGGAGACTTTTTCTACCTCGATCCTCCGTACCCCCCGCTGAACGGGACGTCCTATTTCACTCACTATACCAAGGACAGGTTTGATGCTGACGATCAGAGAGCTCTGGCTGAATGGGTGTGGGAGTTGGACGACCGGGGATGTTTGTTCATGATGTCCAATGCTGACACTCGCATGATTCGGAGGCTATACCGCAACTTTCACGTCACGCGGTTACCAGTGATCCGCTACGTTACCTGCAAAGCCACTAAGCATCGCGTCGGCGAACTTGTGATCACCAATTACTGAGGTAGCTGATGACTGCTCTCGACACCACCGAACCGGCTCTGCGATGGCGTTACAAACACGAGCTGCACAGAACAGCGGCGTGGCTGTTCACGCATCTCATTTGCGCTCTGATGCCACTCTGGGGAAGCTGGCTACTGCTCAAGCTTGGCAAGCACAGCACCGGCCTGTCCGACTATGTAAGCCATGGCGAGTTCTGCCTCTATGCGGCGGCGCTGGCGGGGACAACTCTTTTTGTGATCCTGCGCGAGGAACGTCACCCACTTCGCGGCCGGTTGTGGACGGGTCTAATAGCTGCGGCTCTGCTTATGTCCTCCGCGCTTGTCTTCGCCGGCGCGTTTACGCTGAATTACACGAGTGGGGCCAGCATCCCGCTAGAACTGGACATTGCGTTTCTCACGACAATATCGATCGTTCTTTATTTCGCCGCACTCGTGACGGCTGTGATAACGCTCTTTCTTGAGGGGCTAAGCCAGTCATACGATCCGCGCAAGGCCCAGATGAGGGAGCAGGGAGCTTTGACGCAGGCGTTTCGCTCCATTAAAGACTGAGTCACATGGCACAAGACTTGATCAGATTCCGGTGCATTCCGGTCCAGCAACCGCTCGGGACGTTCTATATTGGGGCAATCGCGGCGCGCGACGTACTCGCCATCGCATACGCCGATATTCGGCGCATAAAGGAACGCGATATCGAGAAGATTGTCGGGATCCAGCGCGAATTGGTGCTCCGACGCGTGCGCGAACTCAAGCAGTACGTCCAGAACATAGACGCGACGTTCCCGACAAGTGTAATCCTTGCAGTATCGGGCGAACATGCCGAGTACGTGGAAGAGCGTAAGGAGATGAGAATAACACGACAAGAGGATATCGCCAAGATCATCGACGGTCAACACCGTATCGCTGGCCTGGAGGACTTCGATGAAACATTCGAGCTCAACGTAACGATCTTCATAGACATGGACATTCAAGACCAGGCTATGACCTTCGCGACGATCAACCTAGCGCAGACAAAAGTCAGCAAGTCCCTGGTTTATGACCTCTACGCGTTTCAGAAGGCACGCAGCCCGCAGAAGACGTGCCACAACATCGCACGTCTCCTCAATAGTGAATCAGCTAGCCCACTCAAATCGAGAATCAAGATCCTCGGAAAGGCAACGGGAGAACCCTTCGAGTTCATCACGCAGGCGACCTTCGTGACGGCGCTCCTGAAGTACATCTCCAGCGACGCAATGAGGGACCGCGACCTGTTGAAGCGCGGGAAGCGGGTGCCTCCGGCGTTGGGTGCTGATGCCACCAAATTTGTATTCCGGGACCTCTTCATAGACAAGAGGGATGCCGAGATCGCCAAAATCATCTGGAATTACTTCGACGCGGTGGCACAACGCTGGCCGACGGCATGGAACTCGCGAGAGCAGGGCGACATGCTGAATCGAACACAGGGTTTCTCAGCACTCATGAGATTCTTGGGTCCGGTGTATCGCGGCAGCGCGGACTCGCGAGGGCGGCTTTCGAGTAAGAGCGTCCTTGGCGTGCTGAAGAAGGTCAAGCTTCGCGATTCAGACTTCACGAAGGAGAACTACCTGCCGGGCACAACTGGTGAGACTAAGTTGTTTCGCCACTTGCGCGAGCAATCGGGCCTGGAATGATGCTACAAACCGGCGGTCAGAGTGCACACGTCACAATTCTCGAGGGCGGGCAGTGCCCACCAATCGATTCAGGCGCCCCCGCAACCTATGCCCCAATGGTCGGGCTGCCGACGGCGCCGTGGCACTCATCTCGCAAGGGTCGTGACCTCAAGATTGGCCACGAAAGACCCGACATCCGAAGAGGGGTCGTCTGTGGTGGCCGGGCCCGGCTTTCTCTCGAATTGGGCGGGCGGGCGAGTTGCACCAGCCACGGTTGGAGCGAGGGCTCCGCGTCGTAGGAGTGACCATGCAAGGGCGAGCCTGGACCAGTATCGGACTCGAAAAGAGCAACGCTCTACTCGTGAGCCTGCTGTTGGCCGACGAACCGGACGTGTCGGGATTGCTCCTGGATCTCAGCGCCGACGAAGCGAGCGTGCGCTTCTCTTTGACTCGCTGCCCGGATCTCGCGATCCGTCAAGAGGTGGAGCTTCGGCTTACCTCCGACCGGCTTGACAGGCCGCTTCTGGCGCGCGCCAGGGTGACGCGCCGGACCGAGGAGCCCGACTCCCGCAGCTATGGATTTCGGTTCACGGATTACAGCGACTTCCAGCATCTTTCTCCGGATATCCGCCGGCTCTTGAACCGGCGCGGGTCGAATCGGGTCCAGCCGAATCCTGAAATGCCCGTCGAGGTCACCCTGGGCGCGGGTCGGGACGGCCAGCGATATCCAGTTCGGCTGGTTGACATCTCGGCGACCGGGGCAAAGTTCCGTGTCTCGGGGGAGGTGGAGTCAGCGCTCCTCAAGACCAGGCGCATCGCCATCTCGATGTCGTTTCCAGATTGCGGGCATCCCGTAGATTTGTACGGGATCATCTGCCACCGCGGCATCGCCGGCACGGAGATAGATTACGGCATCGCCTTCGAGTCGGAATCTGAGTCCGGGCCTCGCCACCAGGACGCCATCACTGCCTACGTGACAAAGCGCCGCGGGGAGATCATGCAGCGATCAACGGCCGCGTAGGAGCCGGGCCCGTTCTACACGTGACCTCGATGAGGCGGCGCAGCTGACCAAGCGGCCCGACTGGGCCTCCAGGCCGCCGTCTTGGGGCAGGACTCGGCCTGTCACCCCCGGACCTCCGGCACCGTTGATTCCGGTCGCGATCTGGCCACGACGAGGCGGAATCCGCTTGATCCGCTTGATTTTCAGCCAGCCCCGAGGGATGATCGCTATCCGGTGGGGGGCCGTCCTCGGCCCGCCGGAATGCCGAGCGCGTCGTTAGCTCTTTCGATTGAGCGTGGCGATATCCCCGCTATGTAGTATTCCGCAGAGCATGGCCGACGACCCATAGTCAACGGAAACCTGTTCGATCAACTGTTGGGCGAGAGAAGAGAAACCGCTTTCATCTTCGACGACGAAGGGCGCACACATGACGAATGAACTCGACACCTCTTCATGGGAATCAGCACGGTTGATTCCTGTTTCTGGCATTCGTGACGCCAAGGAACAAGAACGCCGAGCCACCTCTGCCCTTCTCGCGGTATTGTCATCTGTTGATGAGTTTGGTTTAGCGTTCGCAAAACCATTTGGCGCCATGAAGGGCCAATTTGAAACGTATATTGAGATCCCGTTTGAACTGGGCGATGGACGCAGTGTTCGGCCAGATGGACTCATCCATACCATCCGCGGCAAACGCACATGGACCGCTCTAGTTGAAGTAAAGACGGGAAGCAATGAACTCAATCGCGAGCAGATCGAGGTGTACTTGGACCTGGCGAAAGAGCAAGGTTTCGATTGTGTCATCACGGTCTCAAATCAGATCGCCAGAATACCCGGTGAACATCCGGTTGACGTAGACAAGCGTAAACTGAGAAAAGTAGCCCTCCACCATTTGTCATGGTCACGAGTCTTGACAGAAGCCGTTCTACAGAAGACCCACCGCGGGGTAGCAGATCCAGATCAAGCGTGGATTCTCGGCGAGTTGATTCGGTACTTGGAGCACCCCAATGCCGGTGCCGTGGATTTCGGCGACATGGGCGAGCATTGGGTTGGAGTACGCGATGCAGTGAAGCACGGCACTCTTCGTCATTCAGACAAAAAGGCCGTCGAAATAGCGGGAAAATGGGAGGAACTCGTGTCGTTTGTGGCTTTGCGCATGGGGCGGCAATTGGGCACGGATGTTCAAGAAGTGCTCTCCGCAAAGGAAAGAAAAGACATTTCCGTTCGCATAGCGAACATCGTTGATGCGATGGCGACGCGAGGCCTGATGCTTGGAGCAATCCGCATACCCAACACCGTGGGTGACATCGCTCTCACGGCAGATCTGCGTGCCCAACAGATTGTCGTGTCGCTCTCATTAGATGCACCCAAAGCAGGAAGAACCACGACGAGAATCAACTGGCTCTTGCGACAGTTGAAGCCAAGTGCACCCGACGTCCGACTTGACAGCTGGGGAATGCGATCCAGGTCATCTATGTCCGACCTGCTTGCTAATGTCCGGAACAAGCCATCACTTCTGGTTCCGCTCGACAATCGCGAACTCGTCTCATTTACAGTGTCGCTCACACGGCCAATGGGCCTGAAACGTTCTGTCGGCAAACGTTCGTTCATTGATTCAATTCTTGATACGTTGGATGAATTCTACGGGGACGTTGTTCAGCATTTGCAAGAGTGGCAACCCGATGCACCGAAGCTACAAAAGAGCGCAGTAGAGGAGACAGATCCTCCAGCAGGAAAGCAGGCAGAACCCACCGTCTTTCCAGACGCGCAATCAAAGCCGAACCAGACGAACGAGGAAGATCGAGGAGGAACGAGGGTCAGTAACGATGATCAGCCGGCTATTGCGAGTGCCACGCGCACTGCTTGAAGCAAGTAATCAGCGATGCGCCATTGGCGCGACAGCAACCGGTAGCTGTGGCCCCGTTGAAAAAGCGGCCACCTCGCCGGGATTGTGATCGTGCGATGTCGAATGCGGCTCTCCAGGCTGGTTGGCTGGCAGTGTTCGGCGGCGTCGCAGTAGTCTTTCAACAGCCCCGCTGTCCCTAGATTTCCCACCCTTACCCAAGCGGTCCGACAGGGTCTCCAGGCCGCCATCTTGGGGCAGGACTCGGCCTGTCACCCCCGGACCGCCGGCGCCGTCGATTCCGGCCAGAAGCAAGCGATTGGAACTTCGGTTTCCGGGGGGGTGTTACACTCGTGCTCGGAACGCTCGGCGGTGGAGCCGGGCCAAGGTCAAATGGGAAATGTGGGATAAGAATGATTCGCGCGCGTTGTTGGATTCACCCCCCGCGAGTGCATCCGTGTGGGAACCGCGCACTGCCTTGCGAGGTTGTTTGAAGCGATGCGCTTAGAGCGATGCCCCAGGATTCTCTTGGGCGATACTACCCAGAGCCGGCCGCTTCGCCGTCACCATCGGCGGCGGTCCTGCGTATGGCGCTGTGCTGAAGGACGAAGCCGGTCACCGCGGCCACGCCCACCAACAGCGGCAGAAGCAGTTGGTTTGTCGAGAGGCTGGTCCGCACGGTGCCCTCCCATGCCGGCACGTGCAGCAGCAGGGTGATCGCGCCCAGGACCGCCATCGCCGCTCCGCCGATCGAGGTGAACAGGACGATGACCGCCCGGAACATGATGAAGGCGGCGAGCCCCACAGTAATGAAGCCCATGATCGCGCCCACCATGTGGGAATCGGGCGTGCTGCTGAAGGCGGACCAGGCGTTGGCCCCGATGAACGCGCCGGTCAGGCCGCCGAAGACGGCCACCGCCAGTCGCAGTAGGGGGGTGGCGATGACTGCGCACAGCAGGCCAAGCGCAGCCATGACGATGCGGGATTCGCCCATCTGGCTGCTCAACAGTTGCCCAAGCCCCAGCCCACCCAAGAATGCGCAGATGACGATCACCCATTTGTGCCAGCGATAGCCGTTGAGCACACACAATGCTCCGACGATGACCAGGGCCGACGCCCATACGATGTGCATATTTGCCAGTGCTGCCAGCAACTCGTCGGGGCGGTTGAGGATGTCCATCCGCGGTATAAGGGAGGTGATCACCTCATAGGGGCTGGCATCGGTTGGAGTGACGGCGGATGTTTCTTGGGCAAGAAGCAGAGCGTGGCTGGTCATTGGAAGCCCTCGATATGCTGGGGGTCGAGAAATAGACGAAGTTGCCTTGCCGGCCGGCGGCCGGGGCGGCGACAACCATGGCGGACGATGGTGGCTGGGCCGGCCGCAGGTTGTCTAGCCAGCCGACTTATCGGCACGCTTCGGCGGACTCGTCCACTGCCATTGAATGCAAAGACCGATAACTGACGCGAACATCCACAGCGTCAGCCAGCTCGCCGACGTACCGGGCAGCCACGGGCCATCCGGCAGGCTCAACCGTGTGGCCAGCATCCAGGCGCAGGTCAGCCACACCAGCGACCCGCCGAAGGCCGTGACCACAGCGGCGCTGAAGGCCCGGGCCAGGGCGCCCAGCAGCGCACCCGCCAGCACGCCGAACAACGCCGAGGCGATCATCGTCGGGCGAAGCTTCGGCGGCGTGCCTTCCCACTGCTGCTTCAGGCCCCCGACGATCTGCTGGGCGACGCGGTCGATTCGCTCGAGGCGCTGTTCTGTGTCTTGATCGAGCCCCAATGTTTCGGTCAGCACCTGCGGCGCCGCATCGAGCGGCCTCCACGGAATCGGCTGCGTTGCACCCTGGTCCTGAGGCTCCTCGGCCTGTTCCAGCCACGTTGTGTACTCGTCGAGCGGGTCGGGCGAAGGCTCGGAATCTTCGATTGGCTGTTGGGCTTCCTGATCAAGGAAACTGTTGCTGATTTGGACAGCAGTCAGGACCACAAGCGGAGCCGCAATCCCCAGCACGACCGCCAGGGCAGCCGCGACCATGATGCGCGTGGCCAGGGCCGCGAAGGTGCCCAGAAGCCCAGCGCCGACCACCGCGATCACCCATGGCGAAACCGCAAGGTTGACCCACTCGCCAACGATCCACCCGGCCACGCCCCCCAGCAGGATTCCGATCGTCGCGAACGCGGCGACGATGATCCTTTGTCCGGCAATCCACAGCAGAACGCCGGTCAGGAACCCCAATCCGATCGGGACCATGCTTGCGACGGGCAGATCGCCCAGTGCCTGCGCTATGTCGTTCACCGTCTATGCTCCCGTACGGCCGCTCCCGCCTCATTTCTGGGATTCCACGGGCCGACATTCGATTCAGCCGACCGCTGTGCCGATCTGAAATCCTATACCAACCCCCCATCTGGCAAAATGATGCACCACGAGCAGCCCCATGAGAGCAGATCGGCTGAATCGGGCCAAGATCAGTCATCGACTATTGATCTGCGGACGCTGCGCGAAAAGATCGATGAAATCGACGGGCGGCTGGTGCGGATACTCAACGAGCGGGCAGACATCGTGGTTCAGATCGGCAAGGCCAAGCGCGACCTCGGCAGCCCGATCTACGCTCCGCATCGCGAGCAGGAGGTGCTCGCCAGGGCCCTGGCCGAGAATCCCGGGCCGCTGTCGGACCGCACCATCGAGGCGATCTATCGCGAGCTGATGTCCGGAAGCTTCAGCCTGGAGCTTCCACTGCGGGTGGGCTACCTCGGCCCGCCGGGATCGTTCAGCCACATCGCCTCGGTGCGGCACTTCGGCTCGTCGGTGCAGTGTGCGGACCTGCACACGATCGACGGCGTCTTTGAGGAGGTTGCAGCCGGCCGGTGTCATTACGGCCTGGTTCCCTACGAGAACTCGATCGGCGGCAGCGTTACGGACACGCTTGATGCGTTGAGTGAGCGTGCGGTCATTATCTACAGCGAGGCGCTGATCGAGATCAGCCAGAGTGTCCTGGCTAATTGCGCCCCCGGCGAGATCAAGCGGATCTATTCCAAGCGGCAAGTATTCGATCAGTGCCGTCGATGGCTGAGCCGGCAATACCCCCAGGCGGAGCTGGTGGCGATGGAGAGCTCCGCCGCGGCTGTTCAGCGCGCCGCCACCGAGCCGCAGGCCGCGGCCATCGGCTCCACCCTCGCCGGCGAGATCTACGGCGCAAAGCCGCTGTTCGCCGACGTCCAGGATAAGCCGAACAACATCACCCGGTTCCTGGTGATCGGCCGCGAGGAGGCCCTACCCAGCGGTGATGACAAGACGACCATCATGTTCGTCACCGCTGACAAGCCGGGGGCGCTCGTCGATGTTCTGGCGATATTCCGCGACGCGAACATCAACCTCAGCCACATCGATAAGCGCCCCAGCGGCCGCTCGAACTGGGAATACACGTTTTTCATCGACTGTGAAGGGCACCGCAATGATCCGGCGATGGCCGCGGCGCTGGACGCCGCCCGCAGCCATTGCGTCTCGATGAAGGTGCTGGGCTCATACCCCCGGGCCCGGCGAGTCCTGTAGGGACCGCCTCGGTGAGACATCGGGGCGGTGGGTTCAATCCGGTGCGACAACGCTTGGTGTGGCTGGTGCGGTGGGTATACCATGAGGCGATGTATGCCAGGGTCTTCATGCGTTTGGCGGTGGTGATTCCCGCTGCGCTGCTGCTGGTGCTCGCTGCGGGCGGATGCGAGCAATCCGGCGGTGAAGTACAAACTGCCGTGGTGTCGACGGACACGGAGGCGACTGAGGTGATGGATCAAGAACAACGAGCATCGGTAAGCGGCCAGACCATACGTGCTTCGAGCGACGTGTCCCAACAGCCCGCTTCGCTCCATGGAACCGCCAACGACGCGGATCCGCACAAATTCACCAATCGTCTGATCAACGAGACGAGTCCCTATCTGCTTCAACACGCCCACAACCCGGTCGACTGGTATGCGTGGGGGCCGGAGGCGTTCGAAGCGGCGCGCTCCCAAGACAAGCCCATCTTCCTCAGCATCGGCTATTCCACCTGCTACTGGTGCCACGTGATGGAGCGCGAGAGCTTTGAGGATGAAGAGACCGCGGCCATCATGAACGAGCATTTCATTTCGATCAAGGTTGACCGCGAGGAGCGCCCCGACGTCGATGACATCTACATGGCTGCGGTGCAAACGCTGACGGGTAGCGGCGGCTGGCCGATGACCACCTTCCTCGAACCCCATTCGCTCAAGCCCTTCTTCGGCGGCACGTACTTCCCGCCGGATGACCGGTACGGCCGGCCGGGGTTCAAGTCGCTGCTCAACCAGATCGCCGAGCGTTGGGCAACTCAGCGCGAGGCCACCAAGCAGCAGGCCGATCAGGTTGCCCAGGCGGTCATTCGGCAACTGTCATTGGCCTCGCTGCCCCAGCCGTTGGGGGCGAAAAATGTCGATCGGGCCGTGTCGTTGATGATGTCGATCTACGACCGCACGGACGCCGGCTTCGGCGGAGGACGCAGAAGCAACAAGTTTCCGATGCCGGTCTATATCGAGTTGCTCATGGGCGTCGCGTGGGACCGCAGTGACGTGCGAGCCGCCGTGTTGCACACCCTCGATCGCATGGCGATGGGCGGGATGTACGATCAGGTCGGCGGCGGCTTTCATCGCTACAGCACCGATGGCCAGTGGCTGGTGCCGCACTTCGAGAAGATGGTCTATGACAACGGCCAGCTCGCATCGGTCTATGCCGATGCGTACGAGCGGACCGGCGATCCCTATTACGCCGAAATCGTCCGTGAAACGCTGGACTATGTGCTGCGAGAGATGACCGATTCGGCGGGCGGCTTCTACAGCGCGCAGGACGCCGAGGTGAACGCTCGTGAGGGCGAAAGCTACCTGTGGCTGCCTGATCAGATTCGCGAGGCGCTTTCTGCGGCCCAGCTCGGCGACGATGTGGAGTTCACCCTGCGCGTTTACGGGATGGACCGCGGCAGGAATTTCCTTGATCCGCACCATCCCGAGGATGGCCGCAAGAATGTGTTGTTCCTCATCGACAAGCCGGAATCACAAGCCGGCGCGATGGGTATCGGCCTCGAGGATTTCAACGCACGGCTGAAGCGAGTCAACGCGGCGCTGTTAGCCGTTCGAGACCGCCGCGATCAACCCGGCACGGATGACAAGATTCTGGCCGGCTGGAACGGGCTGATGATCGGGGGTATGGCCGACGGGGCCCGCGTGCTTAACGAGCCGCGGTACATCGACGCGGCCCGGCGAGCGGCGGCCTTTGTCCTTTCCACCATGCGCACAGACGACGGCGGGCTGCTGCGCACCTATCGGTCCGGCCAGGCCAAGATCAACGCATTCTTCGAGGACTACGCCTTCATGATCCGCGGGCTGATCGCGCTGCACCGAGCCACGGGCGAGTCGGGGTTCCTTGATGAAGCCGTGCAGCTCGCCCATGCTGCGAAACAGCGGTTCAGGGATGACTCGTCGGGAAGCTACTTCGATACGCTTCCGCAGCAAGCCGATTTGTTTGTTCGCACCAGGTCCACCTATGACGGGGCAGTTCCCTGCGGCAACTCCGTGATGCTGATAAACCTGCTGGACCTGCACGAGCTGAGCGGGGACGAGGCGTTTCTTGACGACGCGTTGGCGGCGCTGCAAGGGATCAGCAGCAGCATCGCACGTAGTCCGGTGTCCGCAGCATTGGCGACCGTCGCCTTGAATCGCCTCGTCGATCAGCACCCGCAACGCCTGGTTCGCTGGCCGACGGCGACACCAAGTGCCCCAGACGCGGTGAAGATTGATCTGAGCGTTGATCGACTGACGATCACACCCCACGAGCCGGCGACGTTTGAGATTACGCTGGACATCGCCAAGAAATACCACATCAACGCTCACGAGCCCGGCCCGTCGTTCCTGATCCCGTTGAATCTGCGGAGCGTTGGGGGTGATGGGCTGGAGATCCACGTCGATTACCCCCCGGGTGAGCGCTACGAGAGTGCGCTGGCCAAGGACGAGATGCGCATCCACCGGGGCACGGTCACGCTGCCCGTTCGGATTGAGCAGGTCGGCCGGGTCTCGCGCAAGCCGCAGCTGATGCTGGTCTACCAGGTCTGCACGGATCGGGCGTGCCTGGCGCCGACGCGGACGATTCTGCCGATTGAGATCGTCACGCAGTCGTCCTCCGAATAGCCGCCGCGAGAGCAGTTCCTTATCCATTTTGTGGCTTCGGCTTGACGCGGCGCTGGATCGCCGCACAATCGCGGGCTCCCCTCGCGTCGCCCCTGCTGTTCTGGTCGAAGCGCCGAGCGGGCAGGTTCTTGCCGGTGAGCTGTGGGCGGATTGTCCGACGATTGCAGAAAGAGGCTGCGGCAACATGGCAAAAGCGAAATACCTGACCGGTCCGATCCCGTCGAGCAAGATGCCCGGCGGCATTCCGTACATCATCGGCAATGAGTTCGCCGAGCGCTTCAGCTTCTACGGCATGAAGGGCATCCTCGTGATTTTCATGACAACCTATCTGATTGGCCGCCAAGGCGAGTCGGATTTCATGGGTGAGATCGAGGCGACGAAAAACTACCACCTGTTCACCTCGGCGGTCTATTTCACACCGCTGCTCGGGGCGCTCATCTCAGATATCTTCCTCGGAAAGTTTCGGACCATCATCGCCCTGTCGCTGGTGTACTGCCTGGGGCATTTTGTCCTGGCGATCGACGACACGCGGTTCGGCCTGGCCATCGGGCTGGGGCTGATTGCCATTGGGGCCGGGGGAATCAAGCCGTGCGTGTCCGCCCACGTGGGCGATCAGTTCGGCAAGACCAACGAGCATCTCCTCTCGCGGATCTTCGGCTGGTTTTACATGTCGATCAACCTGGGTGCGTTCATCTCGATTCTTCTCACCCCGTGGCTCCTGAAGCACCACGGCTCCAGCTGGGCATTCGGCGTGCCGGGCGTGCTGATGCTGCTGGCCACGCTCTGTTTCTGGATGGGGCGGAACAAGTTCGTCCACATCCCGCCCGGCGGAATCAGGTGGGTGAAGGAGACCTTGGGCCGCGAAGGGCTCAAGGCCATAGGGAAGCTCTCCATCATCTTCATGTTCGTGGCCATGTTCTGGGCGCTCTTCGATCAGACTGGCTCCACGTGGGTGTTTCAAGCGCTGGACATGGATCGCAGCTTCTTCGGCTATGAAGTGCTGCCATCGCAGATTCAGGCGGCCAACCCGCTGCTGATCGTGCTTATGATCCCCCTGTTCTTTAAGGTCATCTATCCAGCGATCAATCGGGTGTACCGGCTGACGGCGCTGCGAAAGGTTGCCATCGGCTTCTTCGTAACGATTCCGGCGTTTGCCATACCTGCGTGGATCGAATTGCGGATCGGCAATGGCGAGACGCCTCATATCAGTTGGCAGCTTCTGGCTTATGTGCTCATAACTGCGGCTGAGGTCATGATCTCGATCACGTGCCTCGAATTCGCATATACCCAGGCTCCGAAGACGATGAAATCGTTCATCATGTCGTTTTATCTTGTCTCCGTTTCGATCGGCAATCTCTTTACCGCCGCGGTGAACTTCTTCATTGAGAACGAAGACGGCACGAGCAAGCTCGAAGGCGCAAGCTATTACTGGTTCTTCACGGCGCTGATCGCGGCCACGGCCGTTGCCTTTCTGATCGTCGCCAAGCTCTACCGCGAAAAGACTTACATCCAGGACGAGACCGCGCGCATCGTTTGATTCATAGCCTCAGACGCAAATCCGCGGGTGCAAAGGCGATGCGCGACGCGGAGTTGAAGTTTGCATGAGTTGTTACCGAGCCCGGCCGTCGTCTCCGGGCATCAGGCGCAGGGCGATCAGGCCGATGCGGCCCTCGGCCGGGGCCAGCAGCAGGTACGGCCAGTCGGGTGAGGCGACCTGCCGCGGCACCTGCAACCCGGCAATCACTTCCGTTTGATCGCTCAAGTCCTCAAGGTTCTGCAACATCAGGTGGTCTTCGGTGGCCACCAGGGCGAAGCCCGTCCCAACGGCCGCGGCAGCGGAAGAGTGCTCTCCCAGCAGGATCGGCGTCGTCTGATGCCGCGAAATCGGTCTCCACAACGCCATTCGCAGTCGGACCGGATGGAAGAACATCAACTGCTCTGGGCCTGGGCGCTGAGCTTCGGTCACGACCGCCTGGCTGGCCATCGCTTGGTAGGCGTGGTGGATCGTCGCCTGTGATGCCAGCGGCAGTCGCCGCAGCGTTTGATGGATCGCGGTCGGGCTGGCGGCGATCATGTGGGTCGCTTCGAGCATGCCCTGGGTCAGGCGCAGGGCAAACAGTCCGTCGCCGTGGCCGCTCCACGCTGGAAAGAGCCAGTCGCCGCCTTGGGAGCCGATGGTCCATTCCTCGCCGCTTGAGCGTACGACAAGATCAAAGTGATCCGCATCCCTGGCGCGGCGAGACCAGGCCAATCTCCCCTTTGGGCCGAGGCAGCCGTTGGCGTTGGTCTGCTCATCGGCCACCAGCCACTCGATCTCGCCGTCGAGCCACGCCACCCGGCCGATCCAGCGGGCACCATTGGGTCTGACCGATTCGACCAGGAAACCTCGCGCGTCGCAGGATCGCCCAAGCAACAGGGGCTCGTCGATGGTGCTGCGATGCACGGCCCGGCGAAGCTCGCGATCGAGCTGGTAGATCTCGATGCGAGTCGCTCTGGGAACCGTGGCGTTGGGTGCGGCCATCAACGCCGCCCATGTGGGTGGCACACCGGTCTGGGTAGCGACGAATCGACCGTCGGGACTGACGATCGGCAGCGAGAGATTGTCATAGGGCACAGACCCCAGCGGCAGGATCCCGACCTGCACGTGGCTGGTGCGGGTGATCCCTGCGGGCTTAGCCAGAGCCTCGATTGAAACCCGCGGTCGTGCACGGGGTTCTTGGAGGGACGCCGTGGGCCCCGCAGCGCAACCGGCCGCCGCCACCGCGCTGAGGACGGCCAACCACGTGATCGATCGTTGGTGGATCACTCCTCGCTGGGCTCATCGGCATCGACGTCGGTCGCTTGGGGCGAGGTCTGCTGAGTCCGCGCAAACTGCTTATGCAGCAAGTGCGTCCCGATCGGCTCGCCCCCACGCCGTCGGCTGCGAGCCTGCTCCTTGAGCGGGCGGGTGAGTTCCTCCAGCCGTTGGAGCTCGCCCACATTGAAGTTGGTGTTGTTCTCCGAAGGATTGTCCACCACCACCGGCGTGATAAAGACGAGCAACTCTGTCTTTTTCTTCGCGGTTTCCCTGGAGGTGAACAACTCACCGATCAGCGGAATGTCGCCCAGCAGTGGAATCTTGCGCGTGATCTGCGATTCCGTGTCACGCAGGATGCCGGAGAGAACAATCGTCTGGCCGTTCTTGACAATGACCTGGGTGGTGATTTCGCGGCGATCGACGATGAACCCGCCGAAGAGGGTTTGCCCGGGCACGATGCTGGACAGCTCGAGATTGATCTCCAGGTCCACGTCTTTCTCAACGGTGATCTGCGGCCTCACATTGAGCATGATGCCGACGGCCTTGTACTCGAACGACTCGTTGACGGTGCCGAAGTTCGTGATCTGGCTGGTCGTAATGAAGGGGATGTCCTGGCCGTCGAAGAACGTGGCCTCCTGGTTGTCGGCGGTGAAGATCCTCGGCTCGTGGAGAATGCGAACGTTCGTCTTCTGAGCGAGGGCCTGTATTATAAGGTTGACGTTCACACCGACGTTGAGAATCGACATATCGAACAGATTGCCCAAGATCCCATCCTTGCTGCCTTCGGCGCTCAAGGTTGCCCCGATGCGATTGTCGGCGAGCCCGCCGCTGAGGATGGTGTCACTGTTGCTGACTCGAAGGCCGAGGGCCAGCTCATCGGTGAGCTCCACCTCGGCGATGATGGCGGAGATCATGACCTGCCGGCCGGGCTTGTCCAGCGTTGCGATGACGTCGAGCACGGAGTGCTGGAGCTCCGGCACGGCGAGGATAAGGAGTGCGTTTTGGCGGGCAATGGGCACAATGCGGACTTTTCCGATGAGCGGAGATTCGGGGGTTTGGTCGTCGCGGGCCCGGCCTCGCTGCCAGGGGAACGAGATCGTCTGTCCGGAGGCGGAGTCGCGCCCGCCGCCGCCGCCGGCGCCGGCGCCGCCGCCGGCGAAGGGAGAATCGCCGACGCCTTCGCCGCCGCTGAGCCCGGTTGCAGGCGCCCGAATGGTGCCCCCCGCGCCGGCTTCCGCGAACACCACGTTGAGCTGTTCAGAGAGCTCAACCGCATTGGCGTGCTTCAACTCCACCACGATCGGCAGGCCGGCGTTCAGCGGCTGATCGAGCTGCTCGATGATTGAATCGAGGAAAGCAAAGCTCTCCTCGGTCTTGCAGAGAACCACCAGGGTGTTGGAATCCGGATAGGCTTGGAACGTGTAGATTCCGCTGATGGCCTGTTGGACGTTTGAGCGAGCGGCTGCGGCCCCGGCACGACCGCCCCGACCGCCCCGACCCGTCGGCCGAGCCCCGCCGCCCGACTGCCCGCTCAACAAGTCCTGGAGCATGTCTCGCATCTTGATGGGGTCGGTGTACTTGAGGTAATACACCTTGGCGGTTCCTTCCGGCCGGGGCAGGTCCCACTGGTTGTCGATCAGGTCGGCGATCTCGTCAACCACGTCCGGCTCACCGCTGACCGTGACGGAGTTCTGCTGGATGTTGACGGTGATGCGGAGCTCCGCGGTCGGCCCCACGGTGCCGTCGCCCGTCCCCGGCATCCTCTGCTGGACCTGGCGCGCGGCTCCCCGTTGGGCGGGTTGCCTACGCTGCTGCGCAGCCCGTTGCTGGGCGCGCGACACGGGGCTGGTCGTTCGAGCTCCTTCAAAGAGGTCGAGGATGTTCTGGGCGATCTCCGCGGCGTCGGCGTAGGCGAGGCGGAACGTCTCCGTCTTGACTCTCAGGTACCGGTGATCCAGCTCGCTGATGAGCTTCCCCATTCGCTGGCACAGCCCGATATCGCCCATCAGAATGATCGAATTGGAGTTCTCATCCACTCCCAGGGTCGCGTGGGTGGGCAGCGTGCCCTGCAGTTGGTTGGAGATGTCGGCCGCGTTGGTGTTCTCGATACGGAAGATCTTGGTGATGACCGTTCCGCGATCGGTTCGGTCCGTGATGTCGTCGTCCGGGCCGAAAACGGGCGTAGGGTGCTGCGGCATCTCGCTGATCAGCGCGATGATGATGCGATCCTCCTCCTCGATGACCCCCACGCCGTTGACGCGAAACGCCTGGAACAGCAGGTCCAGCGCCTCCATCTGATCCATGGGTTCGTCGTTGATCAGCGTCACCTTCTTGGCCTTGAGGATGTTGATGTTCACCGGCATGACCACCTTGCCGGTGGTTTCGACGATGAAGGGAATAATTTCCGCCACGCTGACGTCATCGAACACGAGCACGACCAGTTCGTCGCTGACAGGCCGTCGGCCGTTGTTGTTCTTGGAGGCTGCGGGAGCGTTCTCTTGGTTGGCCGGTTGTGGCGGCTCAGGCCCGGGACGCCCGTCCTGAGCGGCAGCGGGTGAGGCCAGCAGCAATACGGCCAATAACACGACCGCGTATCTCGGATTCCACAAGACAAGGCGTCGGCGCGTCACCGGATCATTCTCACGGTCAGATTGCTTGGGCTGCGGGTTCAATTCCGTTTTACTCTGATTGGGCAACGATTCAGCGGCCAAGTTATTGCCTTCGGGATTCATTGGGCTCAGGCCGCGAGGATGATGCGGGAGACTCCAGGGGCTTGTGGTCGGGGTCCGGCACTCGCACGATTCCCGGCGTGGGTTGAGGTTCGCGCGAAGCGGTTTCGAAGCCCGGGACGCTCCGCTCAAAGAGCACGACGTCGTATTCGCCGCCCGCGTGCGCCAGCCTGACCGTCCAGGGGGGATCGCATGACAGAACCCTGACCCCCTGGTCTTCCTCGCCGACGCTCAGCGTCAGTCCGTCGGTGAACCACACCTCGTTGCCCAGCACGAAGACGATGCTTGGGCCGGTGTACTGTTCAGGGATCGATGGCGGCGGGTCCGGCTCCGGTGGCGCCACAACGATTTCCACGGGGGCAGGCCGGGGAGGGGAGGGACGCCGTGGCGGGATGGGCTTGAAGAACACGGAGCGCCCATTGAATCGTTCCTGATACTGCACCAGGTCGGTGTCGTGAACGGCCAGGTACTGCGACAGCAATGAAACGGTCTTATCGTCGCCCAATCGCGGGGAAAGGACTGCTCCCAGCAGCGTTGGCAGGTTCGCCGCAAAGACCACTGTCGCCACCACAATGGCGGCGATATTGACGAGAAGCGTTGTGTTCAGCCCCAAGCGATGCACGATTACACGCCTCCCATCCGCCTGCGCGGCTCGGCGGACACAATCCAGGCCTCGACCGTCAGGTCTACGGTCACCTTCCTTGTGCCGGAGACTCGGGTGATCCGCACGCTGCTGATGGCCTCGATCACCGGACTGCTCTCCAATTCAGCGATGATGGCGACGGCCTCATCTGGTGGTGCGTCGAACCGGAGGTCTCCAGTGATCCGCTTCACCAGTTGGTTGGTTCGGATGATCTGGGATAGCGTGCTGCGCGGCAGCCTGGTTGCGCCCCTGAGGTTGAAGCTGTCCCTGGTGACGCTATGCCGCTTCAGCACTTCGTTGATGGTGTCGTTGAGCGCGTTGCTGCCTTGGGCTTCGTTGCCCGGCGTCTCGACGGCGCCGAGACCCAGGATTGGCTCGCGCATGGCTCGCAGCTGCCTCGATCGGTTCTCGCTCCTGGCTGCTTCGCCCACCTCTTGGAGCATTTCGTTGGCATGGTCATGCCAGGTCGTCGTGATCGGGCGCACGTGCTGGTCATACAGCAAGAAGAGGCCGATACCGATCGCGGCCAGGCCGGCCCATTGCATGGCCCGAGGAAGCTGCCTGAATCGATTCCAGATTGTCTGGGTCTTGGTCATGGAGGGGGGCTCATGGGGCCTTCAGCGTCCTCATATGATCTCGAAGAACACGGAACTCCTCTTGGAGCCGGAGGCGCGTATCCATATCGAGGCTGCCGCGGCGCAACGCGTGGGCAACACGGGCCCAGGCTTCTTGCGCCTCCGGTAAGGCCATGATTTCGATCTGCTGGGGCGACAGGGGTTCGGGGATGTTCTGGGACGGAGGAAGTGATGCCCCGCCCCCCGAGCGATCGCCACGGCCACGGCGGGCCGCCGTTGGCCCCGGAAAGCCTGAGCGTTCTGAAGGCGGGGGTACCAGCCGAGTGAGATCAACGGCCTCGGCCAGATCATCAGGGATCTCGTCCGTGGCCGTCTCTGGCTGGCCGGGGGCCTCGCCGGATGCCGGTGAGTCGTCAGGCAGCTCGTCAGCCGATGCAAGCTCTTCTGGCGCAGAAACTTCCGCGTTCTCGGGCTGCTGTGATGCCGGCGGATACAGGCGGTCACCTAGCGTCCACTGACCGTAATCGAGCTCGGCAGGATACTCATAGCGGTGATACGCCCCAGCAACCTTCGCCGAGAGGGTGAACTCGTAAGCGCCGAAGTTGTCGCGGTCGCCCCAGTTCAGGTGGATCTCTTTGACGATGCCCGAGTTACGGAGGTTTTCCTGCATCAGCGCGACGACTTCCTGAGCGGAATGATCATCGTGAGGTTTGACCCGGCCGCTGAGCGACATGCGGTCGCCGAACCTGATTCGAATCTGATCCAGGTCGATGCCCTGGGGCGTATTGCACGCGATGTCCGCCAGCAGCTTGGTCATCGGCCACGCTCTGTCCTGCAACTCGCCGTACATGGCCAGCCGCGTTTGGATTTCCCGCGTCTGGGTCAGGTGCGATTGCAGACTGGAATGCTTGGCCTTGAGGATCCCGAGGCGCAGTCCGCCGACCAGGAACGGGAACAGAATCGCGATGAGCAGGCAAATGGTGACGGTCTTGACTGCGGCCCTCGGATTTGACAGAGCGTCGAGAAGTCTGCGGGCGGGCGACGGCGATTCGACCGGCGCCGAGAGGCGCAGCTGTGTGAGCGGTGCAAGTTGATTGGTGCTCGCCAGCACCGCGCCGAGGGCGATGCCGTAGTCCCGCCACCAGGCCGGATCACTCCCGACCCAATCGGGGCCGCCTTTGACCCGCGCGCAGGCGCTGTCGATGATCTGGGGCGCCACGATCAGGGCTGCCGCGTTGTCGTCCAGGCCGGCGGTTGTGGCGCCGACGGCGTCAACGAGCGATTTGATAAACGCAGGGGTGTGCCCGACGCTCAGCGCGGTTTCGGCGATCACGCGGGCCACATTCTCTTGCCACTGCCGCGGACTCTCGGCGTTGGCGCGCGCGGCTCGAAGGATCGCGCCGTTGGCATGACTGATTGCCAGCGCCACTGATCCATCGTTGCGGTCGATCCATAGCAGCGGCTCGGTTGGGCGCTTGCCGTTGAGCAGAGCCGCCAAGGCCGCGACGTCCGGGGCAAAGGTGATCCGACGGCGGGTTGGGGGAAGCGGCGCGCGGGCTGCCTCAGGCCAGGCGACCATGATGCCGCTGCGGCTCGTCTCGCCCTCGGCGACAGGAAGTATGGCCGTGGCCTGCCGATGAGGGGGGATGGTACCGCCCATGTGTGCTTCGGCCTGCAGGCGCAAAGCCTGTGTCAGTTGCTCGGGTTGAGTATCGGGCAGAGGGCACGTTCGGCAGATGACCGCCGCCGCCGGAAGCACGCCCATAACCCGACCTACCTGGTGCTTATCGAGCCATTGATCGATCTGTTCGTGCTGGTCGGCGTCGAATCTCCGCCAGGCGAGGATGGTCGGTCGGTCGTCGGAGGTTGCAGCGATCACCCCCCGCCACTTGCCGGCCGCGCAGTGCAGCACGGCCACGGCGCTTGCGGCGGATTGTCTCTTGGGTGCCTTGGTCATAGTTCTCGGTACTCGAGAATGCGAATCGGCAGGGTAGAACGATCGACCACGACGATAATTTCAACTTCCACGTTGCCGGACTGGGATCGACCTTGCGAGCAGATGCTGTATACATTGCTGCGGGTGTCCATGATGCGGCCGAGGTACTCCAGGGAGCCCGTTTCTTCCCGGAAAGCGGGAATGTCCAGCAGATCGACGAGGCTCGCGATCCCCTGCGGCCGGGTGTTGCGCATATACACAATCTCGTCGGCGAGGTACTCTCTGGTAAACAGCAGTTGCCGAAGCAGTTGCTCTGAAACGGTGTTGATATTCAATTTGCCCGGCGCGCGTGTAGTCACGATTTGGAGCGTGGTCTCAGCGAGTACGGCTCGAAGCTGGTCGCGCGTGAGCGAAAGTGTCGGTGATCCCGGCGTTGGAGCGGTGGAGCCGCGGCGATTGGCGGGCGCCTCGGAGGCCAGCTCCTGCCGGACCTGCATGGTCAACAGCTGCTCGAGCCCGGTCGTGGTGTTCGCAGTTGCGAAGTTGATCAATGCCCCGGCCTGCTCTTCATCTATGTTCAGACGGTCTTGGAGCTCTAGGGGATCGGCTCTTGCGAGATAGATTCGCGGCAGCCCCGATGCGCCCAGCGGGCCTTGGACCGAGTAGGCCGTCAGGATGGCGGACCATCCGGCCTCGAGCTGGTGGTTCGGTTCGTCGACTGGCCAGGTTCGGTCGCCGTCATCCTCGTTGGGATCGACCTGATTATTGAGGTTCCAGTCCTCGCCGCGCAGGTGCTCCGGCCAGATGCCGGCGACGAGTTCGAGCTCAGCAATCGTGCGCATCGGCCCGTTTCGGGGTAGGTAGGGCGCGTCCAGGCTGAGGTAGTAGTCGCGCTCCGCACCTTGCTCTCGCACCTCGTCGTCCTCGTCGATCCAGTCCAGAATCGCGTCGACCACGTCCGGCGTGATGTCTGTAAGCAGTAGGAGCATGCTGGCATTGGTGATGCTCGAGTTGATGTTGATCTTCGAATGCTCATCCATCGGGCCGGCCCAATCCTGACCGTCGGCGTGGTGATGGATGGTATAGGTGGCGTTGAGCAGACTGCCGACGGAGATGTCTCCCATCTCGCGGACCATCGCGAACGCATCGTCGGGGACGGGCTCTTGGGTGTGCGCGGCCATCACGGCAATGGTGTATTCCACCCCCCCTCGCGCGGCCCACCGCGCCTGGACTCGAGCCAGCGCTTCGCGCCCCAGCATGGCCTGTCGATACCCGAACAGTTGAACCGAGCTCACGAGAAGCGCGGCAATGGCGAGTGCCCACATCACGATGAGCACCACGGAGCCCCGGCGACGCGATGATGTGGTCCGGCGCATCATCGATCCTTCACGGTTGTGGCGCCTTGTGTGGCCCCAGGGCTACCGCCGCGGCTTCGGCCGCCGCCGCCAAGACCGCCCGGCGAGCCGCCGCGGTCATCGCCCGGCGAACCAACCCCCTCGCCTGTGGAGTCCTGCCCTTGGTCAAGGTCCGCGCCCTCGCCGGAATCATCGAGGAGCGGGCTGGGTGGCGGCAGAACCCGATCGATGGGGATCACAGTTCGCAGTACCGCGGCAGGTGTGGTGTGGAGGTCATCGCCGTTGCGGCGATCGCTGTGGGCGGTCACCGTGACCCGAATCGCCAGCGGAAGGCCGTCGATGTCTGAGTCCCACTGCTCATACCACAGGTCACCGTCGTAGGCTTCGATGGCCAGCGCGACCATCCCATCGACCAATGGAACAGCCAGGCCGCCGCCACGCGGATATTCGTCGGGCATCGCGGACCGGCGTTGCCAGAGCACAGCCCCATCATCATCCTCCTCGATGCGGAACTGGGTTTCATACTCCATGCCTTCGCCGATGAAGTCGAGGTCGCGTATGGGATGGAATCGAGTGTTGAAGAGAAGGATCTCATCGCGGTCCACGTGACCGATACTGGTCTGCGCAGAGCCATCTTCCACCAGCAGCCGGGTCAGAAATAAGTCATCGTCGCGCAGCACCGACGCGATCTCGCGACGAAGGGCGTTCAGGGCCGTATCGGCTCGCAGGTACGCCTCCAGCCGCGTCTTGCCGCTCGCCTTCGCCTGGTTGAACTGGGACAGACTGATGGTTACCGCACCCCACACCAATGCGGTGACCAGCCCGGCCAGCAGCAGCTCCAATAGCGTGAACCCTCGGCGATGAATGGTCGGTCTACTCATCGTCGTAGTACCTCGAAAGGCGGTCGATCGGCTCAAAGGGGGCCCGAACCTGTACGGGATCACCCAGGCGCTGGGCGATGTAGGTTTGCGCCTGCACTTGCTGGTAGCCGCGTCCGCGCGGCCAGCGGACCGTCGCCGTGACCAGCAGCGGTTTGCCCAGGCCGATGTCTTGGATATCGACGTCGAACTCGAAGTCGTCGAACGGCGGCGACTCGTATCGTCCTTGGGTGGCGTACATCTGCGGGTAGGCAACGGGGCCTTCAACCAGCACCATGGCCAGCAGTTCATCCACGATCCATGAAGCGACGACCAGCCTTTGTCCCTGGGTTTGCATCGCCAGCGATCGTTGGGTGACTGACAGGAGGACCGCCAGGCCGATGCCGAGCATCATCCCTCCCAGGATCGCGTCCATCAAAGCGATTCCCCGCCGGGTGCGGACATGTCGGCGATGGCCAACCATCACCAGTCCTCCTGATGCCGGCCGGCCTCATCCAGGTCAATTGGACTGCGCACGTTGGCCGAGTCACCAAAGTTCTCGAGCTGATGCGGTGCGATCGCATAAGAAGGAAGCACAAGCCGTCTGACAGTCCCGTCAACGGCCAGTAGCGCGATCTCGATGCTGGGGCGCTGCTTGCCGGGAGCGGTGTCGATCGGCCACAGTTGAAAATCCACCGGCTCGCCGTTCTCACGGGCGGATACATTGGCCGCAGGAATGTTCGCCGGGAGCTTGACCGGAGCCACGTGCGGGTCGAGACGCCAGTCGGCCGGCTCATCCGGTCGGTCGGGATCGAGTTCCAGGATCATGAGCATGATCCAGTTGCGCTCGGCGTCGTGCCAGACTCCGACCGGCTTTTGCGACAGCATTTCGCGCTGCGCGTACATGGTCAGCAGGTCAGCGACCTCGTCCGCCGCGACCTGGACTGCCCGCCGATTTTGTCCGAGAAGGCGGGGAATGGTCATCGCCGCCATGATCGCGAGAATGCAGATAACCACGATGACCTCCATCAACGTGAAGGCGGTTCGTGATGTTCGCGCGGCGCAGCTCATGGGGATCAGATTCGTCAGTTGGTGATGTCGTCCTCGGAGCCTTCCTGACCGTCCGGACCATACGAGATGATGTCAAAATCGGGATTCACGTCGCCCGGCACGCGAACCACAAACGGGGTTTCCCAGGGATCAATGAGGTCCTCCTGCTTGTAGAGATAGGGGCCCAGTAGTCCGCCTCCGTCCTCCGGAGTTAACAACAACACGTCAAGGTCAAAGTCGTCGCGAAGTATCCCGCCGGTGTCGGTGATATACATTTCCACAGCCGTTGCGATCGCTTTGACTTCGGTCTTGGCTGCGTTCACCTTCGCCCAGGTCAGTCGGCCGAAGAGTCGTGGCGCGATCAGCGCCGCCAGCAGCGCGATGATGGTGACCACGACGATGATCTCGATGAGCGTGAACGCTCGTCGAACGTGATGAACATGGCGTACAGCGCGTCTCCGTCGCATGGCGGTGCCTCCAGATGAATCAGCGAGTTTACGAGTCAGTTCAGTCGTCATCGGACCATTGATTGAAGTTCGAGCAAGGGAAGCAGGATTGCCGCCAGGACGAACCCGGCAAGCGTCGCCATAATCATGATGAGCACCGGCGGGAGAGCCCTGGTGAAGAGTTTGACCGAGCTGTTGACCTGGCGGTCAAACGCGCCGGCCGCGTGCATCAACATGCTTTCCAATCGTCCGGACCGCTCGCCCAGGTTCACGACCTGCACGAGCAACGGCGGGAAACGCCCGGACTTTTCAAGCGGCTCGGCCAGGGCCTTCCCGGCGGTCACACTTTCCTGCACGTCGTCGATCGCCTGTGCCAGCGCGGTGTTGCCGAGCGTATCGCGCGTGATCTGAAGCGCGTCGAGTATCGGTATGCCCGCTGATATCAGTGTGCCTAGCGTTCGGGTGAACCTGGCCACGGCGACGTCGCGAAGCAATCGTCCGAACAGCGGCGCCCGCAGCTTGAGCCGGTCGATGCGCAGCCGGTTGGCAGTGATGCCTGCCCACGCCCGCCAACCGAACCACACCAGGGCGATGCCGATGAGGCAGTAGATCCAGTAGCCGGAGAGAAACGCAGCAACCGCGATGAGGATGCGTGTCGGCAGCGGCATTGTGAACTCCCCGGCGAGCGGCTCGATCAGCCGGGGAACCAGCACGGTCACCAGCAGGATCGAGCTGATCAATACCATCGCCGCCACAATCATCGGGTAGAGCGTGGCTCCGAGCACTTCACGGCGCAGTTCAAGCGATCGTTCCAGCAGATCGGCCAGCTGATGAAGCACCTCGGCCACCTTCCCCGAGGCGTCGGCGGCGCGCAACATACCCACGATCAGATCATCGAACGGCAGGCCGTACTCCTTGGCGGCCTGATGCAAGGGCGTGCCGGCCTCGACCCGCTCGATGAGATGGTCAAGGATCACCGGCATCGCTCGACCTGAACTTTGACGCCGAACGGTGCGCAAGCTCTGCATGACCGGGAGTCCGGCTTCGAGCGCAGTCGCCAGCTCGCGCATGAGGTTGGCCATCTCGGTGCGGGTGGCGACGGGCCTTGCGGACCGCCGGCGAAGAGGCGCGGAGAAGGCGGCGCGGAGGATGGCGCCAACGCCTTGAGTCCCGGGCGTGGCGTGGACCGCAATCGCCGACGATGGCCCAGCCGAGACCCGCTGGGCCGTGCCAATTGATTCAATGCTCGTCGCCGTCTCCCCCCGGTCCAGCAGCAGTCGAATCGCTGCCGGCCGGTCCGCTGCAACGATCACGCCCTGGCGGGGCTCGCCGCTGACGGTCAGGCTATGGTATCCAAAGGAAGGCATCCCTCGGTCAAACGACGGAATCTTCCGTATCTTGCGTTGCTCGCAGCACTTCTTCGATGGTGGTCTGGCCCGCCGCGGCCTTCTCCAGGCCGTCCATGCGCATGGTCATGTAGGACTCATCGACCGCCGATTGCGGCCCAAGGGTAGGGCGGTCCTCAGCCATTGTCTTGGTCGGTGCCGATGGCGAATCGACGTTCGGCGGTTGACCGGCGACGGCTTCTCTCGCGGCGGATTGTGCTCGTATTTGGGGTGTGAGCGGTGCACGAGCCGGGCGGGGGCTGCTTGGCGGCTCTTCTGTTCGATCGCGAGGCGATGACGGACGCACCCATGCCGAAAGGCTCTGCGAAACTCTGCTGACCAGGCCCTTGAGTCTCTCCGCAGCCGTGGCGGGCTCGTCCGCGCGTATGGTCACGCAAGACTTATCGTCACCACCCATCGTCGCGGGGGTCTCGCCACTTGTATGCGTGGTCCTGGATGGCTCATTCACGAGCGCCAGCAGCTCCGCGGTCGGGCGGTTCTCGGAAATGGCCTTGCGCAATGCGGCGTTGATCTTCACAAACTCAAAGAACCCAACTCGGCCGAAGTATCCTGAGCCGTTGCATTTCGAGCAGCCGGCGCCCCGCCACACCTGCCCGTCAAACAGCGCCAGCTCCGAGGCTGACAGCCGGTGGCTGATATCTTCGGGCATCGGAATCTGCTCGGCACAATGGGGGCATACTCGCCGGCCGAGGCGCTGGGCCAGTGCGCCCTCGAGCACGGACGCCACCAAGTACGGCTCGGCGCCCATGTCGATCAGCCGACTTATGGAGCTGATCGCATCGTTGGTATGAAGGGTGGAGAAGATGAGATGCCCGGTGAGGGCGGAGCGAATAGCGATCTCCGCAGTCTCCGCGTCGCGGATCTCCCCGACAAACACGATGTCGGGGTCTTGGCGGAGAATGTGTCGCAGGCCGGTGGCGAAGGTCAACCCGCGCTTGGGGTTCACAGGAATCTGGTTGATCCCTGAAAGCTCGTACTCGACCGGATCCTCGATCGTGATGATTTTCTTGCCCGGATCATAAAGCCTGGTCAACGCCGCATAGAGGGTGGTGGTCTTGCCGGAGCCGGTGGGTCCGGTGACGAGCACGAGTCCGTGCGGTTTGGCGATCAGCTTGTCCATCGCCTGCCTCAGGCTCTCGCGCATGCCCAGCGACTCGAAATCCAGACGCAACGCGGTTTTATCTAAGATCCGCATGACAACGGATTCACCGTAGAGCGTGGGGACGGTCGAAACGCGCAAATCCACCTTTCGGCCTTCGAACCGCAGCGTGATGTGGCCGTCCTGCGGAACATAGCGCTCGGCGATGTTCATCCCGGCCATGATCTTGACTCGCCCGATCAGCGCCGGCTGGAGATGCTTGGGCGGCGGCGGTTGCTCGACCAACATGCCGTCGATGCGGAACTTGACCTTCAGCTCATTCTCAAATGGTTCAATGTGGACGTCCGACGACCGCGACTGAATGGCCTCCAGCAGCAGTAAGTTGACCAGATTGATCAACGTGGGCTGCTCGGCCATGCGGTGAATGTCGTCGGCTTCTATGGTGTCGAGGTTGTGCTCCGTCTCGACGCCGACCCCTTCCGGATTCTCGCTGGCCAGGCTTTCGGCCATCCGGGCGGCCGTGGTGCCATAGTGTGCCCGCATCAGCTCGGCAAAGCTCTTATGCTCAACGCCCACGCGCGTGACCGGATAACCGGTGAGCGTGGACACTTCATCGACCGACGAAATGTCCAACGGGTCGAACATCGCTACGAGGAGCCGATCGTGCTCAATCCGCAGGGGCACCACACGCAGACGAACCGCCACCTCCGCGCTGATCAGCTTTACCGCTTCGGGGGATGCCGCCGGCGCTTCGTCGAGCCAGTCGATGCCCAAGGCGGCGCATCGCTTGCGGGCCCAACCTTCCTCGCCGGTGTCGGACACACTGAGACTGCTCAGCAACTCTCCGTTGAACCGGAATCCGGTGGTCGTAGAAGATTCAACGTGATCAGTCATAACGGCAACGGCTCCAAGGCTGTGTCTGTTTGGCCGGGCGCTCCTGAGATTCGCACGCAGCCTGCCGAGCAGGGATTGATCCGTCCGTCGTCTCGGCGCGGGTGCGAATGGGCCGGCGCACCGAGCCTGATTCCGCCGCCGCAGAGATCTCGATTCCACGGCCGCAGAAATCTCTTTGCACCCCTCCCGGAACGATCCTCGCGGTTGCCATGCGGCCCGGGCGGCTCGCCGGCGGAGCTATGGCTGGCTGTCCTTACCGTTCTTGTCGCCCTGTTTTCCTTCTGTCTCGTATTTGCGGGGCCTATTCTTTATCATTCCCTTGGCCTGTTGGCGACTTGCCGCCGGCGGCATAGCCAGCGACGCTGTCAGCTTTGCCTCCTGCCTTTTCCTTCTTCTTCTCGCGCTCGAGGCGCAGCTTGCGGCGGGCGTCATCGGCAGTGCCGCCGTCCTTGCCCGCTGCTCCCTTTGCACGAGAACGTCGAGCGGGCTCAACCCACCTTGCGGACCCTGGGAGCGACGCAAACTGTTCGGGCGTGAGCAGGTCCCGCAGTTGATTGACGTATCGGTCGCTCATTGCCCGGCGCTTGCGAAACTCCTCGCGCACCGCGTCACCAGTTGGCTTGGACTGTGCCCCTCGAGCCGCCACCTGCTCAAGCTTGCTCTTCAGTTCGCTGGGCTGTTGTTCCTTGATCAGTCCCACCAGGCGTTCGTTGAACGAACCGAGCTCGCTGAGGAACAACTCCTCGAGGCTTTCGATTGCCTCGAAGATCTCTTCGGAGAGGCCGTCGAGTTTCTTGACGGCCTTGAATACCCGCTGGGCGGGCGTCAGACGGTAGATGCGGGGGTACATCCTCTCCCGTATTGACGCCACAAGGCGCTGTCCGGTTTCTTCGGGCAATGCACCGGCGATGATGACCGAATACTGTTCGTTGACATCCCGCACCGCCGTGCGCAGCTGGACTTCCCTCGCCGCCACGACAACGCTCATCGCAGGCTTACGATTCTGGATTGCCTTGATTCGATCAGATTCTGCGGCGTTGAGGTAGTCCTCGCGGGCCCGCAACGCCTCGTGTAGCGTCCGCCCATACTCATCGAGCAGCGGCTGGATCGTCTGCATCAGCGTCTCATCGAGATTCAGGCGCCGCACCGCGCTAAACAGGTCAAGACTCTCGCCCGACAACCTGCCCTTGTTGAGGAACTTCAGGCGGAACACGCGTCGCTCGAAGGGCGGCCAGAACTCCTGTTGCTCCTCGCTGAGCAGTCCTTTCAGATCCTCGACCAGCCGGTCGGCCAATTGCTGGCTTTCTACCTGCCACTGGTCCATCGAGCCGAAGACGATCCGCATGGCCTGTGCAGGGTCGGGATTCGTGGGGTCGATCTCGCTGCGCAAGTCGGTGATGCGCTGGCGGAATCCTTCCACGCCGGTGCGAAAATCAGCCTGATAGTCCGCAAAGAGAGTCTCCAGGATGAACCGCTGGTTTTCGTCCAGTTGCAGGTCTGCAACCGCCAGTTGGATGTCACGGGTGGTAATGGCCTGGCGAAACGCGCTGCTGATGCTCGGACTGAGGCCGAACTGCGCCGATGCCGATGCGGTCAGCCCCAGCGCGACGACCACGGCCGGCGCCCATCGCATGCGGTTGCCCCGGCCGGAACAAGCGTTCAAACCATTCATCTACAGGTCTCCTTCCAAAATAAACCCACCGCAGGGGTGCCCCGCCAGTCTGGGTGCACCACGTCTACGCCGTTCAACGACGCACTCTGCCAATTATGGCAGAAAATCCACAATTCGCCTCCATCGGGACTGGCTGTAGGACCCGGATGAGAGCGGTTGCGGCTCAAGTGTAGCGAGTTGACGAGCGGCGCACACTCAGGAAGCGGCCGAGCCGCCCGTGGCGGAAGTCATTCCGGCCAGGTCTCACGGCTCCTGATGAGGTGCACAACGCGGCCTGTACAACGTCGAAACCGCTTTCACAACGGACACCTACGGGCCGCAGGTGCCGCAGGGGTTGCCGCCGGCGACGGAGCACCACTCGGCCAGCAGCTTCGCCAGATCAAACGCATCGATGCAACCATCCGGCACATCGCCCGCACCGGAGATGTCCGCGACGGCGAGATTCGCCGGCGTGCAGTTCTCGCACGGCGGGCTGGGCGGGTTCGGGTCGTTGACGGCGGAGCACCACGCCCCAAGCATCGCGCCGAGGTCAAACGCGTCAACGCATCCATCAGGTACGCCGCCCGGCCCGGTGAGGTCGGCTGCGCTAGGGGGCACGTTGATCGTTCCGCCGATCTCGATCAGCGTTGCCGTTTCCCCCGACCCGACCGGGCTTGACACCCCTCCGCTCACCCAGATGGTCCCTGCCCCCGACGCCCCTTGCCGGAACAGCCGCAGATTGTCGCTCAACGTGTCGAGCACCACGGCCTCGTCCCGCTGGCGGCTGTAGACCCCCGCAGTCTGCCCAGCCACCCCGAAGTAGCCGCACGTCGCGTAGGTGGAGATCGCCAATGTCGCGGGATCTACCGTCAAGAGCCGCGGCAGCGTGCTATTGGTGTTGTCGTCCACCGCGATCAGGATCAGCCCGGCCGGGCCGCGGCTGATGCCCTTGGGATACTCGAACGAGCCGGGCGAGACGTCGATCGACACCTCGTCCACCGGCCCGGCGACCTGCGCGCCGTCGGGGCTGAGCGGGATGCGGCGCACTCGCGTCAGGAGGTCGGCGTCGCCGCCGTCCGCGAAGAACAGCGCGTTGGTCCCGATATCATAGATGAGCGCGCCGTCGCCGGTAACCGACGAGAATGCGAACGGCATCGTGCCCGTCGCGTCGAGCAGATCTTGCACCACGCCCGCCCCGTCCACCCAGCCGATCATCTTCGCCCCGCCGAAGAAGTACACACGGCCGTCACCCACCGGCGCGAACAGCACGGGCGTCGCACTCCAATTCAGCAGCCACTCGACGCACGTGCCGTCCGACGCGACGAGGTACGGATTGCCCAGTGACACGCTGGCGATGATGCGGTCGCGGAAGGGATCGTACGACCCGTGGCCGCGCATGCTCCGAACGCACGTCGCGACGATCGTGTGATTCCCCGTGACGGGATCGATGCGCATGATGCCGGCGAGTGTGCGGAGGGCGGCGGACTCGGCTCTTCCAGGCTCGTGCTGATGAGGTAGAGGTCGCCATCGACATATTGGCCGATGGCCGCGCCGTTGGTCATCGCCATCCCCACCGCGCCCACGACGTGCCAGACAATCCTTCGCTTCATCGCTGATCTCCCGTCCAGAGGATGCTGTCAAGAGAGACCGGCGCCTCGCGGCGATCCGGCCACACGGTGCGGTCATGATATCCGACATTGCCCATATTTCTTCCCCCCGACTCCATTGCCGAGCCATTGGAGAACCAGAAAGACGCTCTCATTCGAATTTCAAGGCCCGATGGCGGACTTGCTTCCGGGGACGGGGTCGAGAAGGGGTTGCTGCCCCCTGCCACAACTATCACCAACATGTCCTGGAGCCGCCGTGCGCGCAAGTGATACGTCGCGCACCTACGGGCCACAGGTTCCGCAGGGGTTGCCGCCCGCGACCGAGCACCACTCGGCCAGCAGCTTCGCCAGGTCGAAGGCATCCACGCAACCATCGGGGGCGTTGGCTGCACCGGAGATGTCCGCGACGGCGAGATTCGCCGGCGTGCAGTTCTCACACGGCGGGCTCGGCGGGTTTGGATCGTTGACGGCGGAGCACCACGCGCCCAGCATCGCGCCGAGGTCAAAGGCGTCAACGCATCCATCGGGCACATCGCGCGGGCCAGTGAGGTCGGCCGGGGAGACGGCGACGCCGTCGAGGAACAGCACCCACACCGCGCCGCGGTTGGGGCCCCCATCGTCATCGCGGTATGCCCCCACGGCCAGGTCGCCCACCCCGTCGCCGTCCAGATCGCCCAGCGAAGCTGCCGACACGCCGAACTGATCGCCATCATCCAGGATGCCGGTGAAGCCGCCCTGGGTGGCGCTGATCTTCTGGTGCGACTTGACCGTCCCGTCGGTGTTCAGGAACAGAATCCACACCGCACCGCGTAGTGTGCCCCCGTCGCCATCGAAGGGTGCCCCCACGGCCAGATCGCCGACGCCGTCGCCGTCGAGATCACCCAGCGAGGCTGCCGACCAGCCGAACAGATCGACATCATCCAGGATGCCGGTGAAGCCGCCCTCCGTGTCGCTGATCTTCTGGTGTGAACTCACTGTCCCGTCGCGGTTGAGGAACAGCACCCACACCGCGCCGCGCTCCCGGCCCCCGTCGTGATCGAGGGCTGCCCCCACGGCCAGGTCGCCCACGCCGTCGCCATCCAGATCACCCAGCGAGGCCGCCGAGGTGCCGAACTCATCGCCATCATCCAGGGTGCCGGTGAAGCCGCCTTGGGTGTCGCTGATCTTCTGGTGCGACAGGACCGTGCCGGGCTGGGCCAGGGCGCTGCCCGCGGACGAGGCCAGGACCACGGCGGCGCTCGCAAGCACTCGATTCATTCCGCCTGCGGCGGAGTGGTTGTACGACATCGCTGAGCCTCCTTTGTGCTGGGAGGCCACAGGGTGGTGCTCACGATGTGGTTGGCCGAGTCCCTGGCCGCCCCCAGAGGTCATGAGCTCCCCTGCGACCACCTTCCAACGATGGCCGCCAGGATACGACCCGGGCGGGCCATGTCAACGAAAAAATGCGTGGATCGCGGGTGAGGAGACCTAAGGCTTGGCGGCGGGTGCGGCTTGCGGTTGGAGGGATACCGGGCTGTGGACCCGCCTGCGGCGGGCTCGGTGGGACGACGCAGCTGTGGAAAGCCGGCGACGGCATCGCCGGCTTTACACGGTCAGATGACAATCCCCCGGCGAAGCCGGGGGCTGGGGGATCGTGGCTGATGGTGTTCCGCGACGGGCGTGTTGAACCGCGACCAATGGTCGCGCGCGTCGGAAGACCGCGACCGATGGTCGCGGCTTTACAGTATGAAGCGGTTGACGGGGCGCGATCAGGTCTTTGGCCGATCGCTCGTGGTGCGCTGTTCGATGCGCTTCTCGGGGACGGTTTGGACGATGCGGTTGACGAAGATGCTTGGCGTATGGATGTGTTCGGGGTTGAGCCGGCCTGTCTCAACGATCTGTTCAACTTCAGCGACGGTGATCTTGCCACAGGCGGCGATCATGGGGTTGAAGTTGCGAGCGGTCCGGCGATAGATGAGGTTGCCGGCGTGGTCGGCCTGATAGGCTTTGACGAGGGAGAGGTCGGCAACGATTGAGCGTTCGAGGATGTAGGTTTGGCCGTCGAACTGCCTTTGCTCCTTTCCCTTGGCGATGATGGTGCCGACGCCGGTGGGGGTATAGAAGCCGGGGATGCCCGCGCCGCCGGCCCGAAGCCGTTCCGCCAACGTGCCTTGGGGGCAGAACTCAACCTCCAGCTCACCGGCGATGAATTGCCGCTCAAACTCGTCGTTCTCACCGACGTAGGAGCTGATCATCTTCTTGACTTGCCGGGATTGCAGCAACAGCCCGAGTCCCCAATCGTCAACGCCGGCGTTGTTGGAGATCACCGTGAGGTCGCGCACGTTGGACGCGCCCACGGCGATGATGAGCTGCTCGGGGATTCCGCAGAGGCCGAAGCCCCCGGCCGCGATGGTCATGCCATCGAACAGCAACCCATCCAGAGCGGCCGCGGGGGTGTCGTAAACTTTCTGGGCCACTTGGGAATGCCTCGGCAGCGCGCGCGGGAGGCGCAGAGTGTACCGCCTGCTCGCTCGATCGCCAGTTCGCTGGTGTACGGCTGTGGGGCAGCGCAAAGGCAACTGAGCCGGCGGGCGCAACCTACGAATACCGCAGCCACTTGAGCAGCTCAAGCGGCGACGGCGGTTTGCCATACATGAGCACCCCGATGCGGAAGACCTTGGCGGCCATCCAGATCATGCCCAGCACGCAGATGTAACCCCAAATGATCGAAACCGGATACTGCCACATCGGCACCGGCTCTTCCGCGACGTGGCGAAGAATCATCGCGAACGGAATCATCGGGGGAATGAAGCTGCAAACCGTGGCGACCGTGCCGTTGGGCGCCTGTGTGATCGGCA
>JADFFQ010000083.1 GCA_022568135.1 Planctomycetota bacterium
CTGCTTCGGCTTCCAGATAGAGCACCTGCCCAATGGCACCGGCTTCCCAGAACAGCCGACGATAAAACCACGCACCGTAGCGCTGCAACGGCTTGATGAACTCCGCGATCATGCCGAGGCAGAACGCACCGTCACCGGCGATGTCTTGGAGGCAACTTACACGCGCGGCGAGCGTTGTGCAGTCCCCGGTCGCGAGCAGATACAGGGGCAACGATGTAGGACAGCCGGGTGGTTTTTGCCATGTGAACCCGGATTTCATCGCGTTGCGCAAAGGTTCTTCCTGCTCGGGCGAGCGGACCAGGCCATAGAGCCCTGGTTCGAGGCCGGTCACGCGATGAACGAAGAGTCCCAAGTGCACCTTTGCCGGTGGGCCGATGGTATTCCAGGGCACGTTGTTTGAACCGGGCATGAGCCTGCTGAGGATGGCGTAGAACTGATCCCTGGAGATTGCCGTTGAGCCATCGAGGGCGACGGCACTCCGACGTTGACGAATGATCTGGCGCGCGGATGCGGAGGTCGTGGGCGCCACTGACCTAATCCCCCCACCAACCGGATATGAACCGAGGTTATCGATTTCGGTAGCCGGCTTGGCACACGATTCCGCTACGGCGTCGATGAGCTGCCAGTGCACGTGAGAACTGCTGAGCCGATTTGCCTGACCGTGCCATTCGCCGGCTGCGACTTGCTCGATCGCTGCGGCTGACAGCGTGAGGGTCGGCGGCCGATCGGTCAAGGATGGGATGACTGCGAGCAACGCTTCGGGGTCTTCCATCTCCCGTTCATGAAACTGTTCGCGGCGATCCAGTCCGAGTAGCTTGGCTACGTCGAGGTCGCTCATCGGGTTGATCAGGTGAACCCGCCAGCCAAGCGTGGCTCCGGAGATGCTGCAGGCGGCGAGTGCGTGGCCCATGTCCTGCTGGCAGTAACGGTAGGCTCGTTCGCCGTATTTCCAAGCCTCACGCCAGGTTATGGAGGACAACCCCACGAAAAAAGATAGGGGCGGGAGCCCTTTGACAAGCTGTTTCCAGACCTCGATCGAGAAACACGTTCTCAGCTCAAGTGCGTGTTCCTTTGGGGCATAGTGGTAGATGCTCGGCGTGTCGCTTAGTCCATCGACGGGACCAATAACGAGATAGCCCTCGGTCGGATGCAGGTTGCCGCTCGACGGATTGCAGCGCAGCGCCCACCTCGATCCCTCGTACTCTTTCCATGCCGATATGGCGAGCGAAAGGTAGAAGAACTCCGAGATCGTCCCCAGACAGACGGGTTTAGGCGCGACGCGATCAAGAGCGTAGATGTCGGCGTATGGCGGCGAGCTATCTTCATCCGTGCGCGGGAGCGGAAGAAACGGCGCGCCGTCAAATCGGCGAAAAGGATCCGGTTGCGTTGCCCAATCAAGGTAACCCAGCGACCGTGCGTAGCCACGGAAGTGGTGCTTTGTCTGGTTGTGATAGGCGATCGCGCATTCCCAGGGTTCCATGTCGGCTCAGGATTCCATGTCAATGAAGGCAATGCGATGACGAGCGATGAGATTCAGTTGGGGAGCAATCGAGCGACGCCGATGAGCAGCCCGCAGCGCCGACGAGGGTTGATGTGATCCATCTCCGGCCGGCTCGCTCGCTCTCACTCACCGGTTTCATCGAAGGTCGGCCAGGGACGGTCGTTGCGCACGTATCGACCGCCGATGAAGTCCCTAAAGAAGTGCTCGAGGTAGGGATGAGTGATCGGGGCGGGGCGTTCATCGGCTACCAGACTCGTCTGCGCCGCGTAGGTTGTGTTGTCCGAACCGTCCACGAGCACGTGATACCACGGCTGGTTCCGATCCGGCCGAGTCTGGTTGGATTGATACCACGCCTCCTCGGCCTTGCAGGTCAGGTCGAAGTCCACCACCACGCCGCGGTATCCGTAACGCCGGTGCCGCACGATCTGGCCCGGGTGATAGCGTGGTTCCTTTTCGGGAGCTTCGGCTTCCGGCGTAGGCTGTTTGAGCATGATCATGGAGCGGTCCTTGTCGCCCACATCGTAGGGGCGCCCGCGCCGCCGTTCCCGGATGAGCCGATGTTGTAAATGACCTCGTGCGCAAGATGCCTCGTTCATTCGACGATGAACACGCCGCGCATTCGTCTGGGATGGAAGCTGCACAGGTAGACGTACTCGCCCGGCTCGCGAGGTGCGGTGAACGTCAATCGCGTCGTCTCGCCGCAGGATACTGCTTCAAGGCGAACGTCCAACCCCTTGATGACCAGGTCGTGGAGCATGCCCGCGTCGTCGTTGCGTAAGACGATCGTGATCTTCTGGCCGGTATTAACGGTGATGGTTGGGTTTGCCCGCCCCGACGATTCCGCCGACTCGATGACGAAGACCATGTTCTTGGCAACCATTGTGATCTCGCGACTCACCGCGCCTTGCGCCATGGATGCGAGCACCACGCCGGTCGCGCTGACGACAACGATCATCAACGCGGTAAGCAATCCAATCCGTTTCACGGTCCAAACCTTTCTAGAATCCGGACGTCTCATACCGCCACCAGCAGTCCGGTCGTGTACATAATCAGGAAACCGGCCATCAGCCCGCCGAGGTTGGCGAAATCGAACAGGGGCGAGCGCGACTCGCGCTGTCGCGCCATCTGGGCCAGGATCTGCCAGGCCACCTGGAAGATCGCCCCCGCCCCAATTGCCAGAAACAGAAGCGACCACAGCGGCGAGTAGGTGAAACCGCCGATCCAGGCGCCGATGATGGTCGGCCCGCCGGCAATCGCGCCCAGGCAAACCAAGCGGCGCAGCGCTGCCCCAGACTTGGCCAGCGGAGCCACGACCGCGAGTCCTTCGGTGATGTTGTGCAACATGAAGCCCAGCACCAGCATCGAGCCCAGGGTGATCTCGCCCAGCGCATAGGCCGCTCCGATGGCAAGCCCCTCCGCCAGGTTGTGGAGCCCGATGCCGCTGGCGATCATGTAGGACAGGGTCGCCGAGCTGTCTGCGGCCTCCCCCTGGCGCGCTGCCAGTTCGTTGTTCAGCGCGGTCAGCAAGGCAAAACTTCCGATCCCACCGATCACGAGCAATCCCATCCCCTGGTAGACCCGCGGGAAGCCCTCGACGATTTCCAGCGCCTCTTCCAGGGCATCGAACCCGAGGAACACCAGCAATCCGATGGTCAGGAACAGGAGGACGTTGATCCACTTCTGCCGCGTCCGACGCAACGCAGGCAGCCACATCATTCCCAGGGCCACGGGAAGCACCCCCACGTAGATCCCCAGAATCGCGAACAATCCAAACAGCGCAGCCGTCGGTCTCGGCGACTCAACCGCCACTTCAATCTCGTGCTCGAACGTCACCCCGGTGGAGGTGATGAACTTCACCACGTGGGTCTCGTCTTGCACCCACGCATACGGGATCTTCACCGTGGCGTTGCCCAGGCGCTTGATCGTGGCATCCGGCTCGATGGTGAAGTTCCAATACGCGTCGTCCACCATGACCTGGGCGATGGTCAGGGAATCAGGTCCGTCGTTGCTCACGGTGAGGGTGATCAGGCCGCGTTCCAGCGTGACCCGCTGGAAAGCCAGCTCCTCGATCGGCGGGAACGACGCCTTGAGGACCGCAGTCGGATCACTCGTGACAAACACGGCGACCAGCAAACCCAACAGCACCAAAGGCAGCAGGGCAAGAACGAGCACCGGCACACGCCGGGATGCTCGGGGTTGCTGGTCTGATCCGTTCATCGTCGCGCTCCTAATCGATCCAGCCGTCTGGTCACCGTTACGCCCTCTCAGAACCGCACCGTCACACCCGCGAACACGTTCACGTCCTCGGCCGCTTTCGTCAGGCCGAAGGTCGCCCCGAGGTCCAGCACCACGTCGGCACTCAGCGCGTAGGTCAGGCCGGCGCCGATCAGGGCCTGGTAGTCACTGTCGCCGTCACCGCTGACGATGCCGATGTACTCGACGTATCC
>JADFFQ010000014.1 GCA_022568135.1 Planctomycetota bacterium
GGGCACCCTTGAACCCGACGGTCCCGGCTGAATCCCAAGCCAGCGTCTCACCGTCGATGTCGGTGATGGTGATCATCGTGTTGTTGAACGTCGCCTTGATATGGGCGATGCCCTTGATGACGTTCTTTCGGATCTTCCGTTTCTTCTTCGCCATGGATGAACGACCCCTTCGCGACCGTTAGTTCTTACCCGCCGATCCTTCAATCGTTCAGACCGCGATCGGCCTGCCAACCTGTCACCCCGCAATTGAACACGCCCAACCGCAAGACCCAGAGATTGTTGCCCTAGTGGCCCCTCACACCCTTCTTGCCGGCGACCGTCTTCCTCTTGCCCTTTCGGGTGCGCGCGTTGCACCGTGTCCGCTGGCCACGCACCGGTAGTCCCCGGCGATGGCGCTCGCCGCGATAGCTACGGATGTCCTTGAGACGCTGAATGTGCTGCTGCACCTGCCGGCGAAGCGCACCTTCAATAATGTATCCCGAATCAATGATGGATGCGATCTGGCTAACTTCCTGGTCCGTCAGTTCTGACGCTCGTTTGTCGGGAGAGATTCCCGCTTCGGCCAGGATATCGTCAGCGGCCTTCGGGCCGATGCCGTGGATATACCGCAAGCAATAGCGGATCTTCTTCTTTTCGGGAATGTCTACGCCGGCAATACGTGGCACGCTACTGCTCCAATCTTAGGCCCGCCCACGGCCTCAGGCCGCCTTGGCGGATTCCCGTGCCAATTGGTGGTCCCGCATGGTCATCTCTGTCGTTGCTTGAGTCGCGGATTCTTCTTGTTGATGACGTACCGTCTGCCCTTGCGAATGACGATCTGGCAATCCTTGGTGCGCCTCTTGATGCTGCTTCGAACTTTCATCGTGAGATCAGGTGGCAGGATCTAGGCCAATGGCCAATAGCCAATAGCCGATAGCCGATAGCTAGCGCCTAGTGCCGATACGTGATTCGTCCCTTGGTCGTGTCATACTGACTCATTTCAACGGTCACCCGATCGCCGGGCAGGATGCGAATGAAGAACTTGCGCATCTTGCCGCTCACGTAGGCGAGGATGACGTGGTCGTTCTCGAGCTTCACCTTGAACCTGGCGTCTGGCAACGCTTCAGTGACTTCGCCCTCAAGGCTGATCTTTTCCTCTTTGACCATAGGCGTGCTGATTGCCTGTCCTACAGTTCGGTGACGGCATCGGCCCGCCTGGATAACCCCAAGCGCCCGCACGCCACGGCCCCATCGCCAATCCGGCGAGCCGGGGAGTATACCGCTTGGCGGGCAGTTCTCAAGCCTCCGACCGGAGCCGATGGAACCCGGTCGGTCATGCATCACCGTCTCGGCCCGCGAATCCGCGGCGGGCGTCCGTGCTCGCCGGCACTAAGGAAGCCAGAGTAATTGCGCATCAGCAGGTTCGCCTCGATGCGTTGGATCAGGTCCAACCCAACGCTGACCACGATCAGCAGGCCGGTTCCGCCGAGGAAGCTGGCCACAAGAAAGGGAATCTCCATCTGCCTGGCGACGATCGCGGGGATCACCGCGATGATCGCCAGGAACCCCGCCCCGACGTAGGTCACCCGCTCCATGACGGTTTCGAGGTATTCCGCGGTCCGCGGCCCCGGGCGAAGCCCCGGAATGAAGCTGCCGTGATCACGTAGCTGCTTGGCCATCTCCTCCGGGCTGAACACCACGGTCGTCCAGAAATAGCTGAAAAAATAGATCAGGAGGATC
The DNA here is from genome assembly GCA_022568135.1 of Planctomycetota bacterium. GTDB lineage: Bacteria > Planctomycetota > Phycisphaerae > Phycisphaerales > SM1A02 > JADFFQ01. The sequence continues at coordinate 1,720 of JADFFQ010000014.1, forward strand.
TCGCAGATCACATAGGGATAGGCGCCGATCTGGACATTGTTGGCCAGAAAGCCGGTGACGCCGGGCCACCAATTCCACCAGCTATCCGTAGGCGTAAACGAGGCTTGCTGGCTCATCCACCCGAAGATCGCCGAAGGGAAGATCATCAGCGAGCTGGCGAAGATGATCGGCATGACGCCGGCATGGTTGACTCGAAGCGGCAGGTAATGACGTTGGCCTCCGTAGACCTTGCGACCCCGGGTGTGCTTGGCCTGTTGAATGGGGATGCGGCGCTGGGCCACGGTGATGAGGATGGCGCCGGCGACCACGAACACGAAGGCCGCGGAAAGGAAGAGCAAGCCCATCACGCCCAAACCCCGAGTGTCCGCCTGCTGGCTGGGATCGAAGTTGGTCGCGATCCAGTTGATGGCGTTGGGCATGCGCGAAATGATCCCCGCGGTCAGGATCAGCGACACGCCGTTGCCGATGCCATATTTGTCGATCTGTTCACCCAGCCACATCAGGAACATGCTGCCGGCGGTCAGCGCGGTCATCCCGGCGATGAGAAACAGCGGGTTGAATTGGCCGCTGAACATCGGCTGAACAAGTCCTTGGGCCTGCATGTACTTGAGCCACATCAGCGACTGGATGAAGCACAGACCCACCGTCGCATAGCGGGTCCACTCGGTGATCTTCTGCTGGCCGGTGGCCCCCTCCTTCTTCAGTTCCTGAAGGCGCGGCACTGCCGTCTGAAGGAGCTGGAAGATGATCGCGGCCGTGATGTACGGCATGATCCCCAGGCCGAAGATCGTGGACCGGCCGAAGTCACCGCCGGTGAAAATGGAGGCGTATTCGATGAACCGCCCGAACCCGCCGGAATCCTGGCTGGCCTGCTCTGCAAACTCCGCCAATCGTGTCTGGTCGACACCGGGCAAGGGAATCCAGAACCCGATGCGATAAATCAGCAGCATCGACAACGTGAACAGAACTCGGTTGCGGAGATCCGGAATTCGAAAGATGTTGATGAGCGCCTGAAGCATGGGGTTGGTCGTTGCGGCTAAAGAATCTATTCTGGACGAGGCGAAGGCTATCGGGCTCCAGTTGGGCCGGCGCTGCTCACTTTTCTCTCCTTCGTTCTGCGGGGTCGAGTCCATTTGATCCGCGGCACTGCGGTGACGGCGCCGCCGACTGCTTCGATCTTCGCTTTGGCGGAGGCGGAGAACTTCGCAGCGGTCACGGTGAGTTTCTTGGTCAATTCTCCCTCGCCGAGAATCTTCAGGGGAAGCTTGGCATCACGGATAACGCCGGCGTCAGCGAGCGTCGCGACGGTCACCTCGGCTCCTTCAAGGCAGCGAGCCTGCAGCGTCTTGACATTCACCACATGGTAGAGTCGGCGGAACGGGGCGTTGGTGAACCCGCGCTTGGGCATGCGTCGAATGATCGGCATCTGTCCGCCTTCGTAGCCTGCGCGCCGCTTCCAACCGGAGCGTGATGCGGCCCCTTTGTGCCCGCGGCCGGAGGTCTTCCCATGCCCGCTGCCGTGGCCGCGGCCGACCCGCCGACGAACCTTGTACTTGCCGACTTTGATGGTGATTTCGTGAATCATCATGATGAGGCGATCTCCAACATGATCCTCTGCGGCCTCGACCGCTGGCGCATTTGAGTTCAATCCTTCGGCGTCTGTCGCCTCTTCAACAGCGACCACATCCGCTTCTTCGGGGCCGACTCGTCCTTCTTTTGCGGGGTCGTTGCTTCGGCCGGTGGTGGTTTCGTCTCAGCAACCGCCGCCGAACGATCCAGCGGCTGCTCAGCGGCCGGCGCCGGGGTGGCGGGCTCTTGCTTGGGCCGGCTGCGGCCGCCACGAGGCTTCCGCGGCACGGATCGCTTGGACTCGGCGGCGACATCAGCCGCAGCGGCAGCTTGTTCGCCGGGCTCAGCCCCGTCGGCCACCATGATCGCCTGACCACGTTGGATCGCTTCCTCCACCTCGCTGAGTCCCACGTCCACGCCACGCAGCGCACAGATGACTCGCTTGGACCGAAGTTGACCCAGGCCGTTGATCACCGCCTTGACCAGGTTCTTAGAGTTGTTGGACCCGAAGGACTTGGTCAGACAATCCTGTACACCGAGCATCTCCAGCGGGGCGCGAACGGCGGCGCCCGCAATGACGCCGGTCCCCGGCGCCGCAGGAAGAAGCCGTACCATGCACGCGCCGAATCGGCCGGTGACGGCATGAGGAATCGTGCGCCCCTGCATCGGATACGCCCGCATCTTGCGCCGAGCCTCCTTCTGCGCCTTCTCGATCGCCGGAGGAACCTGATTGGCCTTGCCGTAACCAATGCCGATCTGACCGCGGCGATCGCCGACGACCACCAGCGCCGCGAAGCTGAACCTCCGGCCGCCCTTCACCGTTGCGGCCGTGCGAAATACACCAACGGTTGTTGATTCAAGTGCCGATGTTGCGTCAAGAATTTCCGCCATGAGTCATACCCGATCGTTGAGGAGCGTGGGTTTGAGGCCCGGCAGCCACGCCCACGAGCCTACCTTGTGATCCCAATGCCGAATGCCTAGTGCCGAATGCCTAGTGCCAAATGCCTCATTCCTAAAACTCCAACCCTCCCTTACGAGCAGCCTCGGCGAGCGCTTTGATCCGGCCGTGATACCGGTAGCCGCTGCGATCGAAAACGACGCTGCGAATCCCCGCGTCCTTGGCGCGCTTGGCTAGCGATCGACCGATGGTCGTCGCCGCTTCACAGTTGCCGCCGGGATCGACCTTGCCATGCTTGTCGAGCGTGGAGGCGGCAACCAGGGTTTTCCCGGCCAGATCGTCAATGATCTGAGCGTACAGGTGCTTGATGCTGCGGAAGACCGAAAGACGAGGTCGCCCGGCCACACCCATGACGCGCTTGCGAATGCCCGCCTTTCGGCGTGATCGTCGCCGTCGTTTCAGTTTGATGCGTTGCATGTCAGCCGCTTCCTCAATCGTCGAACCGTTGGACGCGTCTCGTCGTGGCGATCCACCTGCGCCGGATGTCTCAGCCTAGGCCCCGAATACTTTGCCCTGCTTGCGAATGATCACTTCGTCGGCGTACTTGATCCCTTTGCCGTTGTAGGGTTCGGGTGGCCGAGCGGCGCGAATCTCGGCTGCGAATTGGCCGACAACCTGCTTGTCAGACCCGGCGACGGTGATGCTGTTCCTCTCCACCTCGACTTTGACACCGTCCGGAACGGGCAGATCCAAGGGATGGCAATACCCCACGTTGAGCTGCAAGGTCTCGCCTATGGGCTTGGCGTTCCACCCCACGCCATTGATCACGAGTCTCTTGCTGTAGCCATCGGTGACGCCGACGATCAGGTTAGCGATCAAGGCCCGGGTGAGACCCCAATAGGCTTTCATCTGACCAACCTTCATCTGATCCTGGCCGATGGAGCAGATGATGCGATTCTCACCTTCGTCCCAGGTCACGGCGACCTCCGGGCGATGGGTCATCGCCAGCTCGCCGCGCGGCCCTTGCACCGTCACGACACGGCTCTGGGGATCGATCGTGACCCGTACGCCGGCCGGAACGTTGATTGGTTTCCTCCCGATGCGAGACATGGTGAATCGAGCCTTGCTTCGCTTACTCCCAGCAGCTGCGTGGTTCGTTGGGCCTGGGGTCAATCATCAGGAGACGATGGCCACAACCTCTCCGCCGACGTTTTCCTGCCGGCATCGCCGGTCGCTCATTACCCCCCGGCTGGTAGAAACAATGGCGATTCCCAGGCCTTGGAGCGGCCGAGGCAAATCGCTCATACGACAATACACCCGCCGACCCACCTTGGACACCCGATCAATGACGTGAATGATCCGCTCGCCGCGGGGGCCGTACTTGAGATTGATCCGAAGGACGCCCTGGCGTCCATCATCGATCACATCGTGCGCCTTGGTGTAACCCTCTTCACAAAGCACGTCAGCCACTCCCCGGTTGAGCTTGTTGTTGAGGCAGTTGACGTACGGTGCGTCATTGCGCACCGCGTTGCGGATTCGAGTGAGCATGTCGGCGGTGAGGTCTTGTTGGGACATTGGATTCTCCGCAGGGGGCAGGAGTCAGGGGGCAGGGGTCAGAGGCCGGCTTCCCCATCGTGCCTCATGCCTAATGCCTAGGCCCTCATCTCTACCAGCTTGCCTTGCGCATACCGGGGATCATGCCGCGCAGCGCCAGTTCGCGCAGAACGATCCGGCTGACCCCGAACTTGCGATACACCCCGCGAGCACGCCCGGTGATCTGGCAGCGGTTGCGCTTCCGCGTGGAGAACTTCGGTTCCTTGGCCATCTTGACGAATACACGTTTGCTTGCCATACATTGGGTCCCTATCAAGCGAAGAGTGCGTGCCTTTGGGCTGCACCTCCTAAGACTGCGTCTGTTCTTCTCGCCTCACGAACGGCATCCCGATCTCCTGCAAAATGAACTCGCTCATCTGGGGGGTAGAGTTCTCAAAGACGATGTTGATGTGCATTCCGTGAGTGAAGTTGACCTTGGCCATATTGATCTCCGGCCAGACCGCCTGCTCGACCAGGCCGAGGGAATAGTTGCCGCAAGAATCGAATGAGGTGACCTTGAGTCCGCGGAAGTCGCGCATCCGCGGGATCGTCAGGTTGATCAGCCGGTCGAGAAAATGCCACATGCGGTCACGACGGAGGCTCACCATGATCGCCGAAGGTGATCCTTGGCGAACCTTGAAGTTCGACACCGATTTCTTGGCCTTGATGATGATCGGTTTCTGGCCGGTGATGGTGGCCAGGGTGTCGGTGACGGTGTCGCGGACCTCAGGGCGCAACTTCTGGTTCTCCAGGAAGCGGCCGATGCCGCAGTTCACGACGATCCTGCAGGGCCTGGGAACCTGATGAACATTGCGCAGGCCGAACCGCTTCATCAGCGCCGGCGCGACGGTCTGCTGATACAGCTTCCGGAGTCGGGGAAGTTGTTGCGTAGCGGCCATGGAGCGATTCCTAGTTCTTAACCTTGGTCTTTCGGCCGGCCTGCTTCGCCCTGGGACCGTGCAGCTTGTGCAGCTCCTTGCCGCCCCGGACGGCAATGCGGACCTTGGAGCCATCGGGCTTGGTCATGAAACGAACCCGGGTGGGCTTGCCTCCAACAACGGGACTCACGTTGCTGATCCGAATCGGCATCTCCCGTCGTACGATTCCACCCTGCGGATTGGCTTGGGTGGGTTTGAGGTGCTTGGCGCGGACGTTGATGCCCTGCACCACCACGCGGTCCTGCTTGGGAAGCACCCGCAGCACCTCCCCGGTCGCACCTCGATCGTTGCCGGCGGTGACGATGACCGTGTCGCCTTTGGTGATATGCCGTGGCATGTCAGACGACCTCCGAAGCCAGGGAAACGATTTTCATGTAGTTCTTCTCGCGCAGCTCTCTGGCTACAGCGCCAAAGATGCGGGTGCCGCGAGGGTTGCCATCCTTCTCTATCAGCACGCAGGCGTTGGAGTCGAATCGGACGTACGAGCCGTCGGCGCGGCGGGTGGGGTACTTCGTGCGGACGATCACAGCCTGAACTTTGTCGCCGGATTTGATCTCGGCATTCGGCAATGCCTTTTTCACTGCGCAGACCACTCGATCGCCCACGCCAGCGGTCCGGCGAGTGGACCTGCCGCGAGCCGTCGAGCCGCCCAGAACGCCGATCACCAAGACCACCTTGGCGCCGCTGTTGTCAGCGACAGTCATCCGCGATTCCTTCTGGATCATCGCGAGCACCTTCGATCGATAGCAGGGGTAACCCGTCTCATTAGTCCTTCGACTCCGACGTGACCACGGTTGGTAACGCCTCCGCAGCAGCCGGCAGCGCCGCCGAGGGGGAGTCCGAGGCCGACTTCACCACCCGCACTAGCACCCAGGACTTTTCCTTGGAAATCGGACGGCATTCAGCAATCTCGACGCGGTCACCCTTCTTCGAGACGTTCTCCTCGTCGTGCACGTGAAGCACCGTGCGCCGGCGAATGTACTTGCCGTACTTCGGGTGTCGCACGGTGTAATGGATAGCCACCTTGCGGGACTTCTCCCGGGCATCGGATTCCACGACGCCGACGCGCCGAGGCGAGCGCTGCGGAATCTTGATTTCTTTCAAGTGACCCACGGCATCTCCTAGCTTTCCTTCGCCTGGGGCTGGGTGGACGAACGTCTCCGACGCATGTGTCTCTCAGTCAACAGCCGGGCGATATCTCGGCGAGCCTTGAAGAACTGGGAGGTATCCTCGATCTTCTCCGTCACCGCTTGTGTGCGAAGATCAAATCGCTTACGGCGCAACCGCTGCGTCTCGACCTCGATCTCTTCATCGCTGAGCTTGTGAACTTCTTTGGCGTTCATGTGGACGATGTAGCAAGTGTACGGGGTTGGGATCTGGAGCTTAGACGGCCAGGCGTCTACCGACAAAGCGGCAGCGGATGGGCATTTTGTGGGCGATACGGGCCAGGGCCTCCTTGGCCGTGTTCTGCGGCACTCCGGCGATCTCGTAAAGCATGGTGCCGGGTTTAACGCGGGCGGCCCAGTAAGCGGTGTCCGCCTTCCCTTTGCCCATTCGCGTTTCCAGGGGCTTCTTCGAAACGGGCTTGTCGGGGAAAATCCTGATGAAGACCTTGCCCTGGCGGCGCAGGAAATGCTGAGCAGCGATGCGGCCGGCCTCAATCTGTCGAGCCGTGACCCAATGTCTCTCCAGCGCCTGGAGGCCATAGTCGCCGAACGCAACATAGTTGCCGCGGGTCGCCCGGCCCTTGAGCGTACCGCGCTGCTGCTTGCGGAACTTGATTCGCTTGGGCATTTGCATCGGATGAGTTCCTCAGGTGCCAGCCGGTGCCGGTCTCACCGCCGTCCGCGGGCGCGACCTCGAGCGCCGGCCGCCTTGGAATCGAGCTGCTCCTCTTCACGATCGGTATACATTCCTTTGAAGACCCACACCTTCACGCCGATCGTGCCGTAGGTCGTCAGGCTATGCACGCAGGCGTAATCCACGTTGGCCTGAAGCGTCGAAAGTGGGATCGAGCCCAGCCGCGTCTGGAACTTGCGCGACATCTCAGCCCCGCCGAGACGTCCGGAGAGCAGGATGCGCACGCCTTTGGCGCCCGCGTGCATCGCCGCTTCACATCGCTGCTTGACCATCCGCCGGAAGTTCGTCCGCTTCTTCATTTGCTCGGCAACCGCCTCAGCGATGAGCCTCGCGTCGGTATCGGGGCTTTTGATCTCGACGATCTTCGCCAAGACCTTGCGCCCGGTGAGGGCCTGCAGATTCTGCGTGAGCAGATCGATCTCTTGACCTTTGGGGCCGATGACCAGGCCCGGGCGGGCGGTCTTGAGGATCACGGTGAGTTCCTCGCGCGTCCGTTCGATGTGAATATCCGATACCGCCGCGAAGGGAGGCGTGCGGTTGAGGCGCCGGTCCACAAACTCGCGGATTCGATAGTCCTCCACCAGCAGCTCGGCGAACAGCGCCTTGGGTGCGTACCAGCGGGACTTATGTCCTTCGGTGATGCCGACACGAAATCCGAATGGGTGCGTCTTCTGCCCCATGGGTCAGCTCCTCTCGTCCAGGGCGATGTAAAGGTGGCTGCTGGCCTTACAGAATGGATGGGACCGGCCACGATCCTTGGGTCGCCAGCGCTTCAGCCTCGGCCCTTCATCGACCCGCGATTCACAAATATAGAGATTGCGGACGTCCGCATCGCCCTCCTCGGCATTGGCGATCGCGCTGCGCAGGACAGCCTTGAAATACCAAGCCGCCCGCTTGCGGGCGAATTGCAGCGCGGTCAGCGCCTCGTCGATCTTCATGCCGCGGATCATCTGGGCCACCAGGCGAGCCTTGCGAGGCGCGATGCGTGCATATCGATGGGTGGCTCGGTAGGTCATGGGATTCGCCAAACGTAGCGGCTGTGATCAGTGGCGCAGCTTGACCCTATCCTTCTTTTGGGTGTGCCCCCGGAAGATCCGGGTGGGGCTGAACTCGCCGAGCTTATGGCCAACCATGTCCTCCGTGCAAAAAACGTCGGTGAAGTGCCGACCGTTATGCACCTGGAAGATGTGGCCGACGAACTCGGGAACGATGGTGCAGGCTCTCGCCCAGGTCTTGATGGGGAGGCGCTTGTTCTGCGCATTGAGCCGCTGAATCTTCCCGTAAAGCTTCTCGTCAACGTATGGGCCCTTTTTTAGCGATCGTGACATGGGGGGAGGGCAGGGATTAGGGGTTAGGGGTTAGGGGTTAGGCAGCGCGCAATCTCGGTGCCTTGATGCCTTGGTGCCTTGATGCCTTGATGCCTTCTTGTCATCAGACTTTCAACTGTCCGTATCGCCTGGATTTTCGGCGACGAAGGATTCGAGCGTCGGTCCATCTGCCGCGGGGCCGGGTGCGTCCACCCTTGGACTTGGTGCCGGAGGCACTAGCCGGCTCGCGCCGGCCCTTGGATCGACCTTCACCACCCCCCAGTGGATGGCAGGCGTGATCCTTGGCCACTCCACGGACCTTCGGCTTGCGCCCCCGCCATCGGTTCCGGCCGGCCTTGCCCAGCTTGATGTTCTGATGATCTGCGTTGTCGAGCTGCCCGATGGTCGCCCGACACTTCACCGATACCTGGCGGATTTCGCCGGAGGGCAGGACCAGCGTCGCCCATCGCCCCTCACGGTTGGTCAGGCGAGCCCCCGCCCCGGCCGAGCGACACAGCCCACCGCCCTTGCCCGGCTCGAACTCGATGTTATGCAAGGTCAGACCGGTCGGGATGTGCCTCAGCGGCATGCAATTGCCCGGCGTGGGCTCAATGGCTTCGGCCGAACTCACGACCACCTCGCCGACGGTCAGGCCATGTGGCGCGAGGATGTACCGCTTGGTGCCATCCGCATATTGCAACAGCGCGATATGGCAGGTGCGATTGGGGTCGTACTCGATGCCGATCACCGTTGCGGGCATGTCGTCCTTGGTCCGTCGGAAGTCGATGAGGCGGTATCTCCGCTTGTGTCCCTGGCCCCGGCCGCGCACCGTGATCTTGCCCTGGTTGTTCCGCCCGCCGGTCTTGGGAAGCGGGCGCAGCAGGGACTTTTCAGGCCGATCCTTGGTGACCTCCGTGTGAAGGTTGACCGAGGCGTTGCGCCGGGCGTTGGTTGTCGGTTTGTAGAGGCGAAGGCCCATGGGTGTTGGTTTCATTGGCCCCGGGAAAGCCGGGGACTCTACGATTCACGAACTAGAACAACTCGATCCTGTCTTCGGGATGGATCTTCACGATTGCGCGCTTGGTGGCCGGGGTGAGGACCTGGCCGTAGCGGTACCGGCGCAGCTTGCCGGGACGTTTCTGCGTCGCCACGCTGGTCACCCGCACGCCGTATAACTGCTCGATCGCCCGCTTGATCTGCGGCTTGGTCGCACGGCGCTCGACGTGGAACGCGTACCGGTTGAACTCACTGGAGGCGAAGGTGGCCTTCTCGGTGATCATCGGCTTCTTGATGATGGTTGTCGGTTCCATCATCAGGAGTCCCCCCGCTCGGGGGGCTTCGGCCACGCCGAACCGTCCAGAAACGCTTGCAGGGAAGCCTTGTCCACAACGAGATACCGATGGTTGAGCAGTTCGAAGGCGTTGAGCTGCTCAATGCGCAGGGTGTCTACATTGGGCAGGTTCCGAGCGGACAAGGCGGCGTTGCGGTTCGCCCCCGCCAGGGCAAGCAGACACGTGCGATCGATCCCCACGGCATCGAGGACCGCCCGCAGGTCGCGCGTCTTGGGAGCGTTGAAGGTCAGGTTGACGAAGCACTTGACTTCGTCATCCAAGATCTTCGCCAGCAGCGCATTGCGGTTGGCCAGGCGCCGCATCTTCTTGGGCATACGAAGGCGGAACTCTTGATGGGTCTTGCGCTTGGCGAACGCAACACCCCCGCCTCGGCGGATGTTGGTTCGACTCGGACCCATGCGAGCGTTGCCGGTGCCTTTTTGGCGAAACAGCTTTCGCGTTGAGCCCTCCACCAGCGACCGATTGCGGGTGCGGGCGGAGCCCTGACGGCGGTTGGCGTGGAACATGACATAGGCCTGCTTGAGCAACTGTGGGCGGACCTCGCGCCCAAGCATTGCCTCGTCGATCGCCAAGGTCTCTACCTGCTTGCCGTTCTTGTCGTAGATAGGCAGTTGAATCATCGTTGGTACCTGACGGGTAGCCCCGTCTCTTTCGCCTCACCCTCCACGGCGTGCGTCGGCGCCGATCTGCCGGGCAGGGTTCTTGACTCGGCTGTCTGGGTCAAACTGTCGCGATAGTGCGGTTCCGCGCCCCGATCCCGAGGCAACGGCCTGCACGATCACCGGCTGTCATGTGCCGGTTTCCGCGAGCTTGGCTTTACTCCTGTAGAGTCGCTTGGCTTCTCGAATAAACAGTAATCCACGATTCGGCCCGGGCACCGGCCCCTTGACCAGAAGCAGGTTCCGCGGTTGGTCGATCTTGACCACATCCAGGCTTCGAGCAGTCTGCCGGCGACCGCCCATCCGCCCAGCCATGCGCTTACCCTTCTTGGGCTTGGGGCCCGTCCCAAGGTCAGTGGCGTGACCGCCGATCGACCCCCCTGCACGGTGCGCTCGCTGGGTGCCGTGGCTGGCCGGAAACCCCTTGAACCCGTGTCGCTTCATCACCCCCGCAAAGCCTTTGCCTTTGCTGATCCCGGTCACATCCACGAACTTGACGTCCTCAAAGACGCGCACATCGATGGTTTGACCGACCTGATACTCGCTGCAAGCATTGTCATCACCCAGCCGCTGCTCTCGATGAAACCGCTTCGGCGACGTGCCGGCCTTGAAATCGTGGGCGATCAGAGGCATCGTGCTGCGACGGGGCTTGACATCCTCGAACGCCAACTGCACGGCGCTGTATCCGTCGATTGGGGTCGTCTTCACCTGGGTGACCGCGCATGGACCGGCCTCGATCACGGTGACGGGGATGTTTCGCCCGTCGCTCATGAAGTAGCGGGTCATTCCGATTTTGCGCCCCAGCAAAGCAGCGGGCATGGCAGGTTCGCTCCTGGCTGTCCCACGCCTGATCGACTGGATCAGTTCAACGGGCAGCACAATGGTCTCTACGAAATGAGCGGCCGCAGGGGGCGGACCGCTCATTGGTTCAACTATGCTTTGATCTTGATAAAAACGCCGGCCGGGACCACCAGACGATTGAGGGCCTCGACCGTGCGGGCATTGGGCTCCGTGATATCAATGATGCGCTTGTGCGTCCTGATTTCGAACTGTTCACGTGACTTCTTATGGATGAACGGACCACGGTTCACCGTGTAGATCTCCCTGCGGGTCGGCAGCGGAATGGGACCGGCCACCTTCGCCCCGGTCCGCTGGGCGTGATCGACGATCTCGCGAGCCGAGACGTCCAGCGCATGGTGGTCGTATGCCTCCATACGGATTCGAATCCGACCGTCGCTCATCTCGAAGGTGGTACCTACAAAAGTCGCCCGACCAACGCCAGGGTTTCTCGGGCAACCCAGCGACGGCCGCGCTCAAGCTCAGTCCACGAAGCCGCGAAACAGCCTGATAATACGCCTGCCTGCGGCCCTGTCAACAGCAACCCCAGCGCGGGGAGTCGTGCGCGGATCGGCGAAGGCCCAATACCGCTCGATCGACCTTGCAATGGCAACTATGCTCACAAGCCGCCCAGACCCCAGAACCGCTCGACCGATCGCCGATCCGGATGATGCCAGCAATGCTCAGGCTCGCCACCACCTTGCTTGCGACCTCGCTCGCCGCGGGACCAACCACGACCCAGCCGGCAGAGGAATCGAGCACGAACGCCGCTGCGGCGGGGCTGGACCCGGCGCCTTGGGTGGCCGAGCCGCTGGGATTGCAGATGCACGTGCCCGCCGGCGCCGTCATCACCGCCCAGGTCGTCCAGGGCCGCGTGAGCTACCTGATCAGTGGAACCCGCGGTGGGTCCACCTGGAGCATGCGGATTGGGTCGGTCACCTCAACGCTGGCCCAGGCGTCGGCCTCGGCCCTCGTCGATGAGCAGTTCAGAGCGGTCGAGGCAACCGGCCGCCCGTATCGCGTCCTTGCCAATGAGCCGAGGCGGTACGGCGATGTCGACGGTCAGCTCCTGTACCTGGAGCAGACACTGGAGACTGAGGCGAAGGTCTGCAACGGCTGGCTCATCCTGCCCACGTCCCCGCAAACCTTCCTCGTGTTCTTCATCGTGACCGGCGCGGATCATTTGGCGAGGCTGCGCCCCGTGTTTGACGCCAGCTTCGCAACGATCAAGCTTCGCAGCCCGGACGAAATGGTTGAGCGCCGCCGGGCTCGGCTGGCCCGAGGCCAGGCGATCATCAAAACGTTTTCGCCCGATCGGCTCAGGTCGGTGCTGGGCCGGCGGCTGTGGTACCGCATCTACCAGCCGGCCGTGTCTGGGAAGCGCGACGATGACACCGAACTGGGGTATCTCAGCATGCAATGTTCCGAGGCGATGCGAGGCGCTGTTGACCCGCAAAGATCGCCGGACACCTACAGCACGATGGAGAGCCGGCCGGGGCTGATGGTGCTTATCGAGGCTAGGGGCGTCCTCGACGCTCAAGCCAAACGCTACCTCGACGTCCAAGGCCGCTATTGGATGGCCTGGGACCGCAGCGAAGAAACCTGGTCGAACCTCCAGACTCATCGGGACGGCGAGGTGTCTCGCACCATGGCTGAGACCGGCGTGCGCACCGCACCGGAGCCGAGATTCCCCCACGGCACGCTCACCGTCATTCACAGCTCCAAGGAGCGGTTCACGCGAGACCCCAAGGAGTGGAGCATCCCCAACGAAGCGTACCTCTCCCAGCCGGAGGTGTTCATGCTGGGAAGCCTGCTGCCCCGAGACGGCACGTTGACCGGCGAGATGGCCTTCTACTACTACGATTCCAGGCTGCAACGCCTTCCGCAACGGGTCGATCGATGGGAACCAGCCGAGGACGGCTCCGGCAACTGGGTGCTGACCACCCAACCGGCCCTCGACGCCGGCTCCATCACTCAAACATTCGACTCAGCCGGGCATCGAATCAAACGCGTTGACGCCAACGCAACGGTGACCCAGCGAATTGATCCGGCCGAGTTGCGGCGACTCTGGCTCGCGAAGGGTCTGCTGGCTCCATGAGGCGGCTTCCCTCGATCATGGCCGCTGTCCTATGCACAATCGCAGCGGCGGGTGGCTGCTCGGCCCCGGCCCGCTGCGCCGGGTTCCAAAGGCTGGCGAGTCTCCCGGCCGGCGATCCGATCACTGCCGAGGACCTCTATCCCTCGCGCACCGCCGAGTGGTCCTACGTAGTCACTGCCGGCACCGATGCGGGCGACTCCATCACCCACCGCAGGGCCGACACCAAGCGATTCGACGCAATGTGGGTTGACCACGAAGACGACCGTATCAGCGAGTTCCAGCGCCGCGACAACCACGGCAATATCGTCATGCCCGCGGTCATTTCACATCGCGACCACACGATCAGCCTTTTCGAGCCGCCACTGATCATCGCCTATCAGGCATTGCCCGCCGGCCAGCCGCGGCGCCAGGAAGTTGCCATGCGGGTGGTGGATCTTTCCGACCCGGCCCAGCTGCGGGAGTCCGGCCGCGCGGTGCAAACCATCGAGTACGTGGACGATCAACGGCTTCGCACGCCGTTGGGTGAGTTCACGGCCAAGCGGGTGATCGTGACTTTCAATGCGGACCTTCAGTTCGCCCACGCCCAAACGAGTAGCACCCTGTACGTGGTTCCGGTGCTGGGGGCGATTGTTCAACAGCGCCGCGAGGAGGTGCGGATTCTTGGGATCCCGACCCGCAGCCGGAATCAGACGCTGGTGCTGCGGTCACCGTCGCCTGCGATCGCCTCGGGGGACCAGCGGTAGCCGCCGGCCGAGTGTCCTTGGCCGGTCCGGGCATGGCCGCGTTCGCCACCGCATCGGCCAGCGCCTCGATCATTTCGTCTGGATACAAGGGAAACGCCCAGGTTCGGCGATTGATAATCGGCGCATCGGCCGCCAGCCGGGCGGCTCTTTGAGTCCGCTGCCGGGCGGCCTGGATCGCGTCGCCCCGGCCACGGCGCAGCTCAGCCAGCTGTGCATGCATCTTCCCAAAGAGGACTCGACGCTGCCGCGAGCGGCGCGGCGCGGCGTTGATCTGCTCCAGCCACCGCTGCTTGGTCGGCCCCGGCCGGGCAGCGCCGGCCGAACGATCCGGATCATGCCACAGCCACCTCTGGGCATGCACTGCGGAGGAGAGGTCCAGGCGATCATCCTCGTGAGCCGCCAGCGGCAGGCGGAGGGTGGCGGTGGCGACCGCGATCGGGCAAGGCTCAACGCCAAGCCAGTCGCGCACCCACAACTCCATCGCCCGGTCGTATGTCGCCCCACCGGTGCCATGAACGAACAGGTCGCACATGCCCACGCGGACAATCGCGGTCAGGAGCAGCGCCCTCGGCAATAACACAACATCAGCGGCGCCGTGGGAAAGCCACCGTCGCACATCGCCGTCGTATGCCCGCCGCCGCCGGTCGTCCGGGCCGATGCGCCAAAGCGGCAGCTCCACTGTGTCGCGCGTGATCGCCAGGGGACCGACACCACCCTCGGGGACGGCTCGGACCGCGTCGTTGTAGCGCTGGGCACACGCGCGCGGATCGTCGGCCATTTGCTCCAGCATGCCCCGTGCCAACGAGGTGTTCATCAGCCCGGTTGAGGTGACGTTGATCGTCGGCGAGACCCACCGCGACATCAGGTCTGCCAGCGCCGCGGCCATCTGAAGCGCCGCATTGCCGGCATGACGATGGGCCGCCACCGCCGCAAAGATTCGCTCAATGCCGCTTTGAACCAAGGGCAGAGCAAGCGGCAGGTCCATCGGAACCGCTGGCGGCGCAAAGGCCGGATGCCGCCCCATCGGCACCTCTTCTCGCCGGGGCGTCAACGTGATCGTGTGCACCGCAAGGGAACCGTCGGTTCGGCGCAGGGGGACGTCGAACCGGTCAAAGGCCTGCGTGTGCTGATCAACGATGAGGTTCGCGGTCCCGAGGCGATCCCCCCCGGCGGCCAACGCCTCGACCATCAGGTACTTGGCGAGGATGCCCGGATGCCAAAGCATCGTCTGGTGTCCGGTGGCGACGATCGGTCGATCGGCCGCCAACCCCAGCTCACCGCGCGTGGTTCGGCGCCATTCTTGCAACGACCGGCCGTGCCAGTGGCCCGATGGCTCCGATGCAAGCAGATCCCTGCAGCGCGCACAGTTCGGCTCGATGCTCAACTCGACGTTCGCGTTCACCCGTCACACCGATTGGGGGCACACGGCGGCTGTCGCCTCATCGAAGTCCGCCAGGGCCGCAGGCCGCAGACTCGCCGCGCAGCGCTCGATCTCCCGGTACATCGTACGGCGATAGTGGTCCAGGCGCGTGGTGGGGTCATCCAGCGGTCCGCCGAAGCTGCGGCTAGGGTCGTGGTAGATCAGGCGCACGGGGATTTCCTCAATCCGCAGCCGCTCGGCCGCCGCCTGGACCCAGAACTGCATCGGGAAATCATAGCCGTCGATGTCGAGCGACAATCGATCACAGGCGGACACGCGATACGCCTTGAACCCGCAGAACGCATCGGTCAACGAGAGCCCCAGCCGGGCGTTGAGCTCGGCTGTGATCGTGGCGTTGATGGCGCGGCGATCACGCGGCGGCGATCCTTCGGCCCCCGGCCCCCACGCGTCTGTCCGCAGATAACGGCTGCCTGAGATCACATCGCAGCGGTCGCGGACAATGGCCGCGATGAACCGTGGTATGGCCGCCGGCTCGTGCTGCTCGTCACAGTCCATGGTGATCAGCCACTCGTAGCCGTCGAACTTCGCCCAACGCAGCATGTCCTGCATCGACCGCCCGTATCCGCGATTCTCAGCGTGGCGGATCACTTCCACGGCCTGTCTGGCCAACAGCAACGGCGTGTCGTCGGTCGAACCGTCGTCGATGACCAGGACTTCGCCGGCATATCGCCGCACCTCGGCCAGCACCTTGGTGACGTGGGCCTGCTCGTTGTAAACCGGGATGCCCAGGAGAATGTGTGGCCGATGGGACGTCATCGCTGACCTCTGAGTCGAAACGCGAAGCAGCCGAGTCTAGGTTCAACCCTCGGGCGAATTCTATGGCCCGCTCGCCGCTTTGACCCGAACATCATTTCAACATGAGCCGTTGTGGCTGTATTCCGAGTGCAACTGGTCCGCCGACTCGCCTGAGTTAGAATCGCCGCATGATCCTGGGCCAGGCGGCGGGAGATCCCGGCGGCAGCATTATCTTCGACCTCTTTGCGGTCCTCGCCACCGCTGCCCTGGTCGCGGTCTTCATGCAGCGGATGCGTCTGGCCGTGATCCCCGCCTACCTACTCGCAGGGGCGGTCGTCGGACCGCACGCGCTGGGGTTCGTCGGATCATCCGAGAGTCTGGAAGCGATCTCCAAGCTGGCCATCATCCTGCTGCTGTTCGGGATCGGCTTGCAACTGCACTTGACGGTCCTCAGGCACGGCCTGCTCCGTATGGTCGGGGTTGGCCTGGGCTCCTGTTTCCTGTCAGTCGGCCTGGGCTGGCCGGTGGCCGGGCTCTTCGGGCTCCCTGCGCCGGCGGCGCTGGTGGTGGCCATGGCCTTGAGCCTCTCCTCCACCGCGGTGGTGCTGCGCATCATCGCCCAACGTCGCGAGCTGCACCAGACCAGCGGTCGCCTGGCCCTTTCCATCCTCGTCGTGCAGGACATGGTGGTCATGGCGATGCTGGCCGCGCTTCCGGCCCTGGCGCGGTGGTCGGGTACCGGCGGCGAAATGATCATCCTCAAAGACCTTGCGGCAGAATCAATCAGCGGCTGGCCGCGATTCCTCCTTGACGCGGCGATCCGACTCATCGGCCTCGGCGGGGTGATCGTGCTCGGCCGGCTCCTGCTTCCGCGCCTGTTACACGAAGCAGCCCGGCGCGGCTCGACCGAGGTGTTGATGATCGTGTCGGTGGCGATCGCGATCGCCGCCGCAGTGACAACCCAGGCGATCGGCTTCAGCCTGGAGCTCGGCGCGTTCCTGGCCGGGTTCGTGCTCTCTGGCACGCCCTTTCGGCACCACATCACCGGGCAGATCGGCCCGCTGCGCGATCTGTTCGCTGCGGTCTTTTTCACGACGCTGGGCATGAAGATCGACCCTGCCGGCCTCGCTCAGTGGTGGTGGGTGGTGTTGTTGGGCGGTGCGGTGATGATCGCGCTCAAGGCCGGCGTGATCGCGACAACCGTGTGGTCGTTCGGCGCGTTGGGGGCCGTCGCCGTGACCGTCGGCCTCACGCTAGCCCAGGCGGGCGAGTTCAGTCTCATTCTGCTGGACAGCGCTTCGGCCGAGGGAATCCTCAGCGAGACCGCTGCGGCAAACGCCATCGCCATCGTGGTCTTGTCACTCATCGTCACGCCGGCGCTGGTCGTACTCGGCCGGCGACTTGGCCAGCTGGACTGGGGGATCAGGCCGGCGCCCTGGTTCGCCTCATCGGTCCTTGGAGCGCCTTACCCACATGGTCCCCAACCCGCCCCTCGGCAAAGGCACGTTGTCATCGGCGGCTACGGCCCGATCGGCCGGCTCGTCGCCGAGGGACTTCACGCCGCCGGAATCCACTACACGATCGTGGAAGTCAACCCGGGGACCGTGCAACAACAATCTCGCCGCGGCGAGTCAATCGTCTTCGGCGACGTGTCGAACATAGAGGTGCTCAAGTCCGCCGGCCTCGAACACGCCGATGCGTTGGTCATCACCATCCCGGATGAGGAGGCGGTGCTTCGCACGTGCGCGGTGGCTCGCCGCCTTGCACCGAACCTCATCATCACCGCCCGGACCCGCACGGCCGGGCGGGCCTCCGCCGCCGCCGGGCACGGCGCTGATCATGTCATCTGCGACGAGACCGCCGCCGCCGACGCCATGCAGAAGACCGTGCTACAACACTTCGCCCAGGATCAACCGCCGCAACCCGCCGACGACGCCAAGACCGCTGAGACTTGACCGTGGTCCGCCGGGCGGCGGCAGGCTGGGAGAGGTCGATGCCCTGAACCTCAACTACCGCTAGGCTTGCTGGAACGTATCGAAGCTCTGAGGTGAGCACAATCCGTACGGCGGACAACCAACGCAGGGTGGCAGTGGGCAATGCCCCGCCTAGTGATCTGCCCCGACCACTTCTTTCGTCAGGTAATCCGTGATCCGATCCTTGGCGGCAAGTGAGGCGAATTGTCTTCCAACGACGTCTGAAAGCTGGGCTAGAGCCCGGCGGTTGATTGATGTTTGATCTTCAAAGACGACAAAGCTAGAGAACACACGGGCGTGCCGTTCGTAGTGGTACACGGTGATGGTCGCGTTGCGACATTGATCTGTATTCGCCACAGCGAAGATGAAGCATTGTCGAGTCCGCCCGTTAATCCGGCAGTCCACGGGGTAGTTACCCTCTGGATCGATCTCTGGATCGATGTATTCGAACGTAAGCCACTCTTTCGCCACAGTAGCTTCCAGTAGTTCTCGGAAGTCGTCCCGAAATGTGGATTCCACCCGCTCTCTCGTCCAAAGAGCCGTACTCGCGATCCGACTGATCGCCTGCACGAAGGAGAACAGGGCATCACCGTATGCTCCATTGGGAACCGTCAGCCGTAGTTCACCCGATTCGTTGGCAACGCGATAAGTGTCCAGAGTTTGATCTATCACCTTGCCCCGTGTTCCTCGGGTGAGATCGGGCCCGCCGTAGCTGAGGTGCAGGAAGGTGTGCCCCTCGTCGGTGAGCACCCATCTACCCTCCTGTTCCCGAAGGACAATGACGAAGTGGTCGCCGTCGTCGAACATGAACGGCGTATATACGATGTAGCGATTGAGACCCTCGCCCTCGAGTTCGATTTCTTTGCACACCTTCTGACGGAATGACCGGATGATGTCCTCAGTCGTCATTCTCCTGACTCCTTCGCCAACTCCCATGGCAGCGTGGGGTCACCTGACCCAGTCGCCTCCGGAACTATCAGACCGTTCGATTTGACAAACTCCTCCAATGCCGACTCGAATGAATCATAGGACTCCGTCACTTCGGCATATCCGTCAATCTCAAGCCCCTCCATTTGATACCGCTCTGTGGCCCTGTGGATATGGAATCGGTTACGGAAGGCCGCGTTCGGTAGCTGTCGGATCTTCTCCCATTTGTTCGTGTGTTGTGAAGGGTGGCGGCCGTTATATCGGACCAAGCGGTACTGGGTCCCGTCATCGTCCACGAACACCAATACGATCGAGAAGTCAAGAGGATTGAGGAAATTTGATCGCAGAATCAGTTTGAACGTGTGGCCTTGCTGCCCCTTGAGTTCGAGGTCGCGCTGACGGAATGTCTGATCCGCCTTCTGTTTAACCGCAAGCCGCGTCCGCCAATTACCTGGAAGCGGCTTTTGCTCAGCAAGCAAGTCAGCAATCTCAGTTTCAGGGAGCAACCGCGGCATCCTAGATTCCCTAGCCCTCTGAGGCCCACAGTCGCCATCCCACGTTGCACGCGCACGGCTACTCGCCCGCCAGCGGATCGGGGCGATAGAGACGTGTGCCCAGCGCCCAGAGCTTGTCGGTGAACTCGCCTCGTGACCCCACTGCGGGCCCCTGGTCCGGGCGCGCGTTGACCAGGGCCATGTGCGTCTTCGCATCGAGGTTATCAAGGATCGCGATGAAGATCGCCTCAGGCGTGCTGGGCAGCTTCGCGGCTCCATACTCCGGCTCGCCGTGATGGCTGATGATGATGTGCTGCAAGACACGCAGCGCATCGGACGGCAGCCGATGGCCGGACTGCTTGGCGGCGATCGCCGCCTTGACTTGCAACCAGATCGCCCCCCGCACAACGTGGCCGATCAGATTGCCGTCGGCGGTGTAATCGAAGCCCTTCTCCCACTTCAGCTCTGCGGTCTTGCCCAGGTCGTGCAGGAACAATCCCATCAGCACGATGTCGCGGTTGAGCGCCGGATACAGCGGCAGCATGACGTCGGCAAGCTTGAGCAGTTGCAGCGTGTGCTCAAGCAGCCCACCGATGAACGCGTGATGCAGGCTGATCGCGGCGGGAGCTCTGCGGAAGCCGGCCATCAGCTCCTCATCCGCCAGATACCCATCCGCCAGCGATTTCATCGCCGGGTGTTTGAGGGTGCCGAGGATTCCGCGGACTTCCTGGTACATCTCGTCGATGTTGCGCCGTGTCGTAGGCAGCAGCGCCGCCAACTCATCCTCGCCGACCTCGACCGGTTTGACCTGCTCGATGATGAACTGGACTTGGCCGTTGTAAAGCTGCGTGTGCCCGGCGGCCCAGACGAAGCCGGCGGAGCTCAGCTCGCCGATCATCTTCTCATCGAAGCTCCACTGCCGGCCCACAACCTCGCCGGTGGCGTCGCGCAACAGGCACTTGAGGTACGGCTTGCCCGCTCGGGTGGTCCCCACCTGCGGGTTGACGATGCTGTACACCCCTTCGACGTAGCCGGATGGAGGCAACGTGCGGATGTCGGTATGTGGCCGAGCGGACGTAGGCATATGAATCAGCATCAGTGTAGCGAAAGGAGCGAGCCGCGGCGTGCCGCCGCGATTGACACCCGACGCGCCGGCTCACCCGCACGTGCATGAGGAAACCCACAGCGAGCCGGGTTCTGTGAACCCGGTGGACCCCCGCATACCCCACGCTTTCGCCGCCCACGAGAATGACAAGAAAGCCCAGGGAAAGCTTTCCCTGGGCTTTGGCGCATCAGTTGACTCTTGATTCTCGTTCTACTGGCAGGTACCGCAGGGGTTGCCGCCGGCGACCGAGCACCACTGGGACAGCAGCTTCGCCAGGTCGAACGCATCGACGCACCCATCAGGCACATTGGATGCACCGGAGATGTCCGCCAGGGCGAAGTTCGGGGAGGTGCAGGCTTCGCAAGGCGGGTCTACGTCGCCGCGCGGGTCTGGGTCGCTCGCGGCGGAACACCATGCACCCAGCAGTGTTCCGAGGTCGAACGCGTCAACGCATCCGTCGGGGAAGCCGGGGCCGAGCGGCCCGGTGAGGTCGGCCGGGGAGAGGGCCACAATCTCAAAAGGCAGGTTCTCAATACTCTCAGGATCACCAACACAGATTGGCTTACCACAAAGAGTAAAAGTAGGATCATAAATAGTTATCAAAACAGAACTCGCGTCAAATGTATGCTGTCCTGGTGTAGCATCTAGAGAGACAGTAAACCAATAACTCGCAGCAATCCCATTAGCGCCTATTGGAGCATTAGGAATTTCACTGCCAGTAAGACCTACTCTTCCTGAAACACTTGTGCTCGTTACTTGATAAGCGGGGTCAGAAATAGGAGCTAATTGTAAGTTCCCAAAAAAGAATTCTCGTGGAAGAGGAAATGCAGCACTGTCAAAAACTATGTAATCGGGAAAAGTAATCGTCCATTCCAATGCAGAAACCTGCTCTGGATAAGTGCTTGCGTCGAAAACTACATCCATTCTGTAAGCATTGACACCATCAGCAGTCCAGACAGCATCAATAGGAACTGTCTGCATAACGACAGACGTTGGAATAGCAAATGCCTCCTGCCCATGCGTGAGGCCGGCGAGGATCGACAGACAAAGACCCGCTGGCAACGGTGTGATGCGCTTGCTCATCGTTGCGCCCCTTTCACTGAAGCCGCGTGGGGTGTCATGCAGACAGCCGGGGGCAGGCCGGGGTGGCATCCCGATTGAATCGGGATCCCGCCCGTGCGATTCATCACGGCCGAGACGGCCGTGCCACCAGTTTTGAGATAGTCTCCAAATCATCGCTTGTCCTCCTGACCTGCCGCCGGGCCGCCCCGAGCCGCAGGGGAGGTTCCGATGCCGGCGTCCACATTACTCACCGGCTGGTGCCGC
Organism: Planctomycetota bacterium; assembly: GCA_022568135.1. GTDB lineage: Bacteria > Planctomycetota > Phycisphaerae > Phycisphaerales > SM1A02 > JADFFQ01. The sequence continues at coordinate 23,575 of JADFFQ010000014.1, forward strand.
GCCAAGGAAAAAATGCCTGGATCGCGGTTGAGCCGACATAAGGGTTGGCGGCGGCTCCGGCTGGCGTTTGGCGGGACATCGGGCTGGGACGGCGCGACTCGGTGCGCGACGATCGCATCAACGCGGCGCGTGAGAGAAGACCGCGACCAGTGGTCGCGGCTTTATGGAAGAAGTTCGGCGTCCCGACGCGTCGGCGTTTCGGTCACTGGGCGGGGCGCATCTGGGCGAGCGCATCGGGAATCTCGTCGGCCAGGTCCGTGGCGAGCATGCCGGCGGCGCCGTGACGGGCCGCCCAGCGGTCGGCCGCGAGCCCGTGCAAATATACGCCCAGCCGGGCGCAGTCATACAAGCTCAGCGCATCGGGATGCTCGGCAGTGGTTGGCGCGGAGCCGCCTGTCTGATGTGCAGTGTAATGTTGGGCGATCAATGCTGCGATCACGCCGGTGAGCACATCGCCGGTGCCGGCGGTGGCCAGGGCAACGTTGCCGGTGGTGTTCGTCCATGTGTTGATGCCGTCGCTGACCACTGTGCCGGGGCCTTTGAGCACGACGACGCACCCGAGGCGCCGAGCAAGCTCTTGTGCCGCGGCCGGCCGTGCGGCGCGATCGACGGGATCGGCGTCGATTCTCAGCGCCGCAGCCAGCCGCTTGTATTCACCGGGATGAGGCGTCAGGACGGCCTGGGCTCGAAAGTCGCGTTGAACCTCCGCAATTTGTGACAAGGCGTTCAAGGCGTCAGCGTCGATGACCATCGGCAGATCGGCGCGAGTAATGAGGCGGACCATAATGCGACGCTGCGGCTCGTCAGCGCCGAACCCCGGGCCGGCGGCCAGGCACGCATACTGAGGCAGGTACTGATCCAAGAGTTCAGCGACCTCACTGGGCTGGAGCCGGCCGTGTCGATCCACGGGCAGTGCCAGGCCGGTTGCGGACGGCGCGACCGAGAGCGCGGCGTGCAGCACCGGTTGGGGCACGGCCAGGACCGCCAGGCCGGCGCCGGTCCGAAGCGCTGCGATGGCAGCCAGGGCCGGCCCGCCCAGCATCACTCGAGGCGCGGCGGCCTGGCCACCCAGAACGCACACCGTCCCGAACGTGCCCTTATGCCCATCACCCGGCCGCGGCGGAAGTGGGGGAAGAACGCAGGTCATATCCTCGCGCTCAATTGAGCAAGAGCTGAGATTCTTTTTCTTGCAGTGCCAACACCGTGTCACCCCATCGGTTTACATCGTCTGCATTTGTCCGATGCTGAATGTCGTCCGCCGGGCCCTTCCCGGGGCTCGCCTTGGGCTGCCTTGACGCCGCCGGGAGGTCCGGGCTGTCGGAGACGCGTGCTGCCGCAATCAGGACTTTGGGTGTTGCAAGCGTACCAGTTCAGCTCGTTTGAAGGAACACCCCAGCAGATCTGCCAGCGCAGCCCGAGGATGGTGCCGGCCGGACGCCTGTCGGACGGTCCGGCAACCGCGGTGTCACGGCCGGGGATCCACCCGCACGGAAGTGCCTTGCCCGTCGGGGCACCATGACTGTGTTCCGGCACGGTGTCCCCGGACCCGTGGCACCAAATGCTCACCCGGTCTGATCCGACGGTGCCGGGGGGTCTTTCGCCTGTTCATAGCCGACGTCGAGCACGTCGATTTCGAGATTGCCCATCAACAGCAGGGTCGAGGCGAGCTCGGACCCGAGCCCGCCGTCGCCGAGGCGAGCGGTCGCGATAAGGACGTGCGCGGCGTGGTAGCGGCTCGGAAGCGTCGCATCGAAATCAACCCATGACCCGTCGATCAGTGCCTGGGTCCACATGTGCCAGCCAAAGATGTCGCGCTCGCCGAGGAACGAATCCACGTAGATCAGTCCGATGGCGACGCGGGCCGGAACCTTCTGGGCCCGCAGCATCGCGCACAGGAGCACCGCGTGCTCGGAGCAGTCGCCGGTCTTCATCCGAGCCGTTTCCGAGGCCGTAGCAAACGCGGTATCCAGGGATTTCACATTCACGTGGCGGTGAACCAAGGCCCGCATCGCTTCCGCCCTGGCCATTGGATCGTCGCCGGCGTCACGGACCGCACCGGCTGCCAGCTTCTGAATCAAGTCGTCTGTCGAATCGACCATCGCGGACCACTCCAGATACGACGCGTCGCTCGCCTCGGCGGCGCCGGCCGGCTGGTTGTGGTTGATGTCGATGGTGACCGTGGCCGTGGTTGGGTCGTCACCCGCCGCAAACCGCTGGGCGCCGGCGGTCGGAAGCTCGGGCATCGTCCCTTCTTGCACGTGCAGCCGAAGCGTGGCGGTCGTGCAAGCCCGCGCATTGTCGATGGGCGGTTTGGGCTTGATGAAGGTCTTGACCAACAGTTCAACTCCCCCGCCCTCGGCCAGCGCGTCAGCCTTCGTCGCGATCCGTGTGATCATCTTTCCAAACGCGGGGACCCGCAGCTCCTCATAGACCAGATATCCGTCGGTGGAGTACTTCTCCAGGGCTGGGATCGGCAGGAGACTGTTGGTTGTCGTCCAGACGTTGACGGGGATGGTCCGTCCATCGAACTCGAACTCCTCCACGCCAACGTACTCGTGGCGAACCTCAAAGGGATCGAGGCCGTTCTGGGCGTCGATGGTGCGATAGGTGATCTGCTTCGCCCCGGCTTGGTGTCGTTGGAGCCAATAGCGCTGCGCCGCCATCGGCGGCAGCCAGGTTCCTTCGGGAAGCGGTCGCTCTTTGCGCGTTTCCCGCTCTCCCTGGCGTGTGATCTGAACAACGTGGTCCTCCTCGAACCGCCACTCGGTATCGACCGGTTGCAGCCCGGTGGTTCCAACGGACCGCATGGTGAGGGGTTGGCCCGCGTGCGTTTCAAGGAAGGTTGACCGAAGCTCGATATTCGTCTGGGTGCTCCCGCGACCGATGCGCAGATGGACTTCGGTCGCTGTGCGATAGCGGTCGCCATCGGAGTGAACGGAGTTGAACATCCACCCGGCCTTGGCGCCGGCCATCTGGACCGTGTACCAATGCTCTTGGACGAGCTGCCAGTCGGCAACAGTGTTGTCGGCCTGGGCGTATGCCGGCGCCACAGAAGCCGCCAGCAGAAGCAACCACAAGCAAATGGCTGTCCAATGTCGATCACGGGTCATGGCTCGCCTTCCGAAGATTAGGAGTTCCCGACGGACAGAGGACTCAACACGGAGGACACGGAGAAAAGACCATGGCTTCGGCTCATCTTTACCCTGGGCACAGATCCTCGCATCCGCTTCGTTTCTTGTCGAGGAAGTCTCCCTCTGTGTTCTCCGTGTTCTCCGTGGTTCATTTTTCGCGGGGTTTTCCAGAGGAATCGTAGGGCATCAGGCATTCATTGAGGACGCAGGAGAGGGAACAGAATCACATCGCGGATGCTGGTGGAGTTGGTCAGGAGCATCACAACGCGGTCGATACCCAGGCCCAAGCCGCCGGCCGGGGGCATCCCCACGCGCAGCGCGTGCAGGAAGTCCTCGTCACGGGATCGAAACGTCTGCACCTCCTCATCCGCCCCCCGCAACTGCTGGAGAAACTTCGCCCGCTGTACCTGGGGATCGTTGAGCTCGGTGTAGGCGGTTCCGATTTCCATGCCGCCGATGAGCAGCTCCCATCGCTCGCAAAGCTCCGGTTGATCGCGCTGAGGGCGGGTCAGCGGCGAGACGGCGCTGGGGTAGTCGGTCACGAACGTGGGCCGGCTCGGGTCGATCGCCGACTCGGCACATCGCTCGTAGACCTCGTTGACCACAAGCCAATCGTCGAGCCTGGCTTCGTTCTTAAGCTCCATCTCGCGGGCCTTGGCGCGGACCTTGTTGAAGTCGCCCATCGCAAAGCCCAGCGTCCGTTCGAAAAGGTCTCCATAGCTGACCCGTTCAAAGGGTCGGCGATAGTCGATCATGACCTCGCCAAACGGCAGGGCTACCGCTGCGTCCCTTGGTGCGTTCGTGGCTTTGTGGCTATGACCCGGGGCTTCCTCGTCCGTCTTCGGCGACCCGGACCTTCCTCGTCCGCCTCCGGCGGACTCGTCAGGTCCGGCTTGCTGGGCGTCAATCGCAAGGTCGTGCACCAGCGACTCGGTCAGTTCCAGCATCGACCAACAGTCGCCGAACGCCTCGTATGCCTCCATCTGGGTGAATTCGGGATTGTGCTGGCGGTCGATGCCTTCATTGCGGAAGCTGCGGCCGATCTCATACACCTTGGGCAGACCGCCGACCAGGAGGCGCTTGAGATACAGCTCCGGAGCGATCCGGAGGTACAGATCGAGGCCCAGCGCGTTGTGGTGCGTTCGAAACGGCCGGGCCGCAGCTCCGCCGGCGATCGGCTGCATCATCGGCGTCTCCACCTCCATGAACCCGCGCTGGTGCATGAACCGCCGAATTCGGCTGACCAGCTTCGACCGCAGCTCAAACACGCGCATCGTCTGCGGGTTCGCATACATATCCACGTAACGATGGCGGTAGCGCAGCTCGGCATCGGCCAGGCCGTGGTACTTCTCAGGCGGCGGCGCGAGCGACTTGCAATGCACGTCAAAGCGGTCGGCCCAGATGCAGATTTCACCTTTTTGCGTCATGCCCACCGGCCCCTCGGCGACCACGATATCGCCATAGTCCAGGGTCTTGGCGATCTCGAACATCGGCGGGTCCAGGTCGGCTTTGGAGACGCTGATCTGCAAATCGCCGCTGTGGTCGCGAAGGACGAGGAAGACCAGCTTGCCCATCGCGCGGTGCTGGATGCACCGCCCGGCCACGCGGGCCCGGGCACGCTGATCCACCGCCGCCGCGCTCGGGTCAGTCTTTACAGCTTCCCGGGACCGGCCATATTCCTCATGCGCGGCCTGATCGAAGATCGCCCGAGCCTCGGCCAGCGAGATAAGCCCATCGACTCGGCGGCCGTAGGGCTCGATGCCGTATTGGTCGCGCCACCGACGAAGCTTGTCGAGCCGGGCGCGTTGCAACTGGTCCGGCTCAGCCTCATCGCAAGCCCCGGGCGAGATTTCAGCAGCGTCGGCCATGGGACTACGATGGTAGCCTGCGGTGCGCGAACCTGTCTTGCAAGGAGCCCCGGGCGGTATTGACCGCAGGCCTTGGAGATGCGACCGCAAACGCATGTCCGCTGCTCGAAATTGACCTCAACGTCTCGCCGGAGCCGAAGAGCGCACCATGCCCAAGACGATCCAGCGCGTCGGCGTGCTTACCGGCGGGGGTGATTGCCCCGGCATCAACGCCGTCATTCGCGCCGTCACCAAGACCGCCATCTACCGCTACAAGGCCCGCGTCTTCGGAATCGAGGACGGCTTCCTCGGCCTCGTCGAGAACCGCATCGGCGAGCTGACCAGCATACACGTGTCCGGCATCCTCACCCGCGGGGGAACCATCCTCGGAACCAATAACCGCTGCAACCCAACCCGGTACTACACCGGGGACGACAAAGACGGCAAGCCGATCTTCACCAACGTCACCGGCCGCTGCCTGAAAACAATCGAGGCGAACCGACTCGATGCGCTGATCGTGATCGGGGGTGACGGCACGATGAGCTGCGCCGCCCCGATTGCCGAGGCCGGAGTGGATTGCATTGCCGTGCCCAAGACCATCGACAACGACGTCGTGGGCACCGACATCACCTTCGGATTCCTCACCGCGGTGTCCACGGCCACCGATGCCTTGGACCGGCTTCACTCCACCGCGATGAGCCACCACCGGGTGATGGTGTGCGAGGTGATGGGGCGCAACGCCGGGTGGATCGCCCTGCATGCCGGGCTTGCCTCGGGCTCCGATGTCATCCTGATCCCGGAGATCCCCTACCGCATCGAGACGATTTGCGAGTTCGTCGAACGCCGAATGCATCGTGGCTGGGGCTTCTCCATCATCGCCTGCGCCGAAGGGGCCAGGGCGGTGGACGGCCGACAGGTGGTGGCCGACGTCGATCCCACCAAGCCCGAACCGGTGCGGCTCGGCGGCGTCGGGCAATGCCTGGCCCAGGAGATCGCTCAGCGCACCCAGATCGAGGCCCGCACGACCGTGCTGGGTTACATTCAGCGCAGCGGCACCCCCACCGCCGCCGATCGCGTCCTGGCCACCCAGTTCGGCCATCACGCCGTGGAGCTGATGATGAGCGGGGCGCGCAATCGAATGGTCGTCATGCGCGACGGCCGGTTGGGCGATATCGACATCCGCTGCGCCGCGGACAAACAACGCCTGGTGCCGTTGGACGATCCGCTGCTCGCCGCCGCCCGGGCGGTGCGAACCTGCTTCGGCGACAAAGGATGATCTGTGCACCCAGAGTCCACGCCGCGGCAGACTCTGCGCACGCGGGCGCGTCCTCGACCCACCGCGCGCGAACGCGGCCACCCCACAGCACGCATCCTCCGGCCCGGCACGGGCCCGCTCGCAGGGTGACAAGACAGCTCAAAGTGAGCCGGAGCGTGCCGCCCCGGTGGGCCCCCGAATACCGCGTGGCTTCGTATCCCCCGCCCATCAGAAGAAAACCCAGGGAAAGCTTTCCCTGGGCTTTGTCTCCTGGCTCATAGCCCTTTTCTCACACGCACGGGCCCCAGTTGGCCAGCAGCGCAAGCAGATCGAGGATGCCGACGGTACCGTCGCCGTCGCAGTCGGCCGGACAGAAACCACCCGCCGACACAGTCGCCCTGTTGCCCCCGACGGGATGTCGGCCTGGGCGGCGCAGCTCCGAATGGCCCCCTTCTCCTGTCCGGTGATCAGACCGGCGCGGCTCCATTCGTTTGTGAGATGGGCCACGCAGCTCACAAAGGCTCCATGGTTCGCCGCACCGTCCGCACATTCGGCAATCAAGTCCGCCATGGTGCAGCCGTCCTCGAAGAGCAGGTTCCCGACGCCGCTATCGCAACCGTCGATGACGATCGTGCCCGACAGATCGGAGTCGGGGCACGCATCTTCGTCGTCTGGAATGCCATCGTTGTCGGAATCTTGCAACACAGGGACGCCGTCGAGGAACAGCACCCAGACCGCGCCATGGTTGAAGCCCCCATCGTCATCGTTGGCTGCCCCCACGGCCAGGTCGGCCACGCCGTCGCCACCCAGGTCGCCCAGGGCGGCCACCGAGAAGGCGAATAAATCGCCATTATCGAGCATGCCAGTAAAGCCGCCTTCCCTGTCGCTGATCTTCTGGTGGGACTTCACGGTCCCGTCCGTGTTGAGGAACAAGATCCACACCGCGCCTCGGCTGCCGCCCCCGTCGTCATCGAGGTATGCACCCACGGCCAAATCGCCCACCCCGTCGCCGTCCAGATCACCCAGCAAGACCATCGAGTTGCCGTAGAGATCCCAATCATCCAGTGTGCCGGTGAAGCCACCCTCCGTATCGCTGATCTTCTGGTGCGACTTCACCGTGCCGTCGGTGTTGAGGAAAAGCAGCCACACGGCACCGCGGTTCTCGCCCCCATCGTCATCCTCGAATGCCCCCACGGCCAGGTCGGCCACGCCGTCGCCATCCAGATCATCCAGCGAGGCCACCGAGACACCGAACTGATCGTCTTTATCCAGGGTGCCGGTGAAGCCGCCTTGGGTGGAGCTGATCTTCTGGTGGGCTTTGACTGTGCCGTCGGTATTGAGGAACAGAATCCACACCGCACCGCGGTCGTTGGAAGGCAAAATGCCCCCGTCGTCATCGAGCGGTGCCCCTACGGCCAGGTCACCGACTCCGTCCCCGTCGAGATCACCCAGGGTGGCCACCGAGATGCCGAAGAGATCGGAATTCTCCAGGATGCCAGTGAAGCCGCCTTGGGTGTCGCTGATTTTCTGGTGCGAATTCACCGTCCCATTGGCGTTGAGGAACAGGATCCACACGGCACCGTGGGCATTGCCCCCGTCGTCATCGAGGAATGCCCCCACGGCCAGGTCGGCCACGCCGTCACCATCCAGATCACCCAGCGAGGCCACCGAGCGGCCAAACTCGTCGAAATCATCCAGCGTGCCGGTGAAACCGCCTTCGGTGTCGCTGATCTTTTGGTGGGACTTCACCGTTCCCTCTGCGTTGAGGAACAGCACCCACACCGCACCGTGGGCATCGCCCCCGTCGTCATCGTGCTGTGCCCCCACGACCAGGTCGACGATGCCGTCGCTATCGAGATCTCCCAGCGCGGCCACATTGATGCCGAAGTTATCGGCGTCTTCCAGCGTGCCGGTGAAGCCGCCTTGGGTGTCGCTGATCTTCTGATGCGACAGCACCCAGCCGGGCCCGCCAGGGCCGGCCGTGGGCGGCTCGGCCAGGGCGCTGCTTGCAGTCACGAGGGCAAAGGCTACGCCAAGTGCGAGGGGGCAGACAAACCACGCTACCTTGCGGCGGGGGAGGCCGGCGTCAACGACAGATCTCATGGGAAGGCTCCTGTTCGTTTGGCGTTCCCAGGCCTGGCATGTGAATCCTCGCCAGGGGCTGGGTTGATCCTATGACGGGTGCGTGGGACGTACACGCCCCCTCATGGGTAGATATGCCGTTCGCCGGCCGATCCTGCGCGCGTTGGACATTTTTTTTTCACAAAGCCGGGGCGAGACCCTGCTATACGGCCGCCAGGGCTCAACGATTATGGACACGGGCCCCAGTTGGCCAGCAGGATAAGTAGGTCGAGGATGCCGACGGCGCCGTCACGTCAGACCAGCTGCACCAGCTGCTTCGCCCGCCGCACCAGCGCCTCTTCTCGGGAGCAGACATAGACGTCGTTGCGCCCCATCCGGACGACCAGCTCGTAGCCACGGCTGGCCATCTCGCGTTGCAGGCGTGGATTGGCCCCGGCGGTCAGCTCCTCGATCAGAAGCACCCGGACCGCGTAGCGATCCAGATCGAACCCGTCCAGCAGATCCAACTCATCGCCCTCGACATCCAGGACGGCGAAATCCACGGGAGCCGCCACATCGCCCAGCACCTGGTCCATATAGGACACCGGCACTTCGATCGGCGACGCCCCGCCCAGTTTCTTTCGGATCGCCCGCGGCTGAAACCGCCCGCCCACAATGAACGATGTGTCTTGCTTCAGGTCGTCGGCGCCCGACACCATGAATTTCGTGGTGCCGGCGCTGCCGCGGCGAGAGAGCGCCGCATGGACGACACGACTGTTCGGACGGCGCTCGGCGCACTTCCGACACCGCTGGGGCAGGGCCTCGATGAGCACGCCGGTCCAACCCACCGCCTCGAAGATCGAGCTGACGCTGTAGTGGTACCCGTCGTAGGCACCGACTTCGACGAAGAAGCCGCGCTCCTGCCCACGAAAAAGATCCCAAAGGAACAAGTCCTCGCCCTGGCTCGCCCTGAACTCGATCGGAAGCGCGGGTGTCAGCCCCCGGGCACGCAACTCGCGCTCGATCTGCGCCTGGCGATCCGCGCGGATGTGGCACAGCAGCGCCCGCTGGACCGATTCCAGCTCGCGGAGCCGGCGGCGCTGCCGGCGGCGGATCGTCTCCACCCGGCGCCACATGACGCCCACCACCAGCAGCACACCCATGAGGATGAAAAGGACAAGCATCTGCATCGGTCGAACAGGCCGCACAGACGCTACCGCGCCACTTCCAAGCCGCCAAGGGCCGCCCCCGGCGGCAGGGGGACCCAACGGCACGGACGGCGGATGGCTGATCGCTGGGGATCGCGATATCCTCATCGTGTGCAAGCGGCTGTATTCCTCGATCGTGACAACACCTTGATCGCCAACGACGGCGACCTAGGCGATCCTGCGCAGGTGCGGCTCATCGACGGCGTGGCTTCGGCGCTCCTGCAGCTGCGCGACGTCGGGTACCGGCTGGTGGTGGTCAGCAACCAGGGGGGGGTGGCCCGGGGGAAGTTCTCCGAAGCCGAGGTCGATGCGGTCAACGAGCGGATCGCCACGCTGATCGACGAGTCGGCGAAGTGCCGGGGCTTGATCGAGCGGTTCTACTATTGCCCGTATCACCCCCAGGGCACCAGCTCGCGATACCGGCGGGAGCATCCGTGGCGCAAGCCGCAGCCGGGGATGCTGCTGCAAGCGGGGCGCGACCTGGGCCTCGACCTGAGGCGAAGCTGGCTGGTCGGCGATCAACCGCGGGATGTTGCGGCCGGGCACGCGGCCGGCTGCCGTAGCGTCATGGTCTCCAACGACCGCGAGCTGATCGAGCAGGCGAAGCCCGTAGCGGTGGTCGAGACGTTCTCTGAGGCGGTGCAGCACATCCTTCGCAGCGGTGATTCGGACAGGGAGAATCTTCAGCCGTCGCCACCATCATCGAATCCGGCGGCGGCGAGCACAGCCGGTGAATCCCCAACGGCGGTGCGCAAGACCCCGGCGGCCCCGATCGAATCAGGATTCAGCGAGCTTCGCCGGGCGATGCTCGACCTCACCGAGCAGCTGCGCAGCGACCGCATGCGCCGCGTCGAGCTGACCACGCTGCGGATGGTGGCGGGCGTCGGGCAGTTGCTCGTGGTGCTGCTGGCGTTGTTCGGGCTGCTTCAGTTGGATGACATGGAGGCGTTTGTCAAATGGATGCTTGGGGCAGCCCTGCTCCAACTGGTCACGATCACGATGCTGCTGGTGGACCTAAGAAGCTAAACCAGCCCAAGGCAAAGAAGATTCACCACAGAGGCGCAGAGGACACAGAGGAAGAAAAGAGAAAGGGATCGGGGTTCTCGTCAAGCAAGATGGAGCTGGGAGACCGTACGATCATAAAAGGATTCACCGCAGAGAAACCGAGGACACAGAGAAGGAGAAGAGGAAGGGATTGGAGCAGATCGGCGCGATTGCAAACTGCGCTCGGGATGCGAAAGAGCGACCGGTGGAAACGCGGATGAGCACTGCTCCGATTGCCCGGACCATAGAGAGATTGGCGATCATCTGCCCGTCGTGGGTGGGCGATGCGGTGATGGCCACGCCCCTGCTGCGGGCGGTGAGGGCGGCGCTGCCGGGGGCGCGCATCATCGGGGCCATGCGCGGCGGGCTCGACGAGCTGCTGGCGGGAACACCCTGGCTGGACGAGACAGTGGTGGAGCAAACCAAGGCGCTGCTGGGTCCGCTACGCATCGCCAGGCGACTGGGCGCCCATCAGCCCCAGGCCGCCCTGGTGCTTCCCAACAGTTTCCGGTCGGCATTGATCGCGCGGCTCAGCGGCGCGGCTCGGCGGATCGGCTACAAGCGTGACGGCCGCGGCGTGCTGCTTACGGACGCTTTGGCGTCGGGCCGCCGAACGCTGCCTGTGTCGTTGGTCGAGTACTACGCAGCCCTGGGCGAGTTTGCGCTCGGCCTGGATCGCATCGATCGACACATGGAGCTGGCGGTCACCCAGGCCCAGCGCGAAGCCGGCGAGCAGTTGCTCCAAGGCGTCGAGCGACCATTTGTGCTCATCAACCCCGGCGCAAACAAGGCGAAGAAGCGCTGGCCGGCCCAGCGGTTCGCGGCGGTCGCCAACGCCCTGGCGAAGAGCCACAGCCTGGCCGCCGCCGCCACCGGATCGCCTGGCGACCGAGACGTGGTCGCAGCGATGGTCACCGCAGCCCGGTGCACAGTGCACAATCTGGTTGACCGCGGCATCAGCCTGGGAAGCCTCAAGGCCGTCATCGAAGAAGCGAGCTTGCTGATCACCAACGACACGGGCCCGCGTCATATCGCCGCGGCGTTGGGCACGCCGGTGGTGACGCTGTTTGGGCCGACGGATTGGCGCTGGACGGCAATTGACTGTCCGCACGAGCGAATGGTCCTTGCGGACCCGTTCCTCCCAGAGCCATTGATCGCCGACGATCATCCGCAACGTTGTGCGATAGAGAAGATCATGGTTGGTGACGTTCTCGCAGCTGCCGCAGCACTGCTCGGCGTTGCGGGCGTGAAAGGTCCGCCAGGGCCTCCCGCAGCAGCGGCGCCCAGGCCCAGCGCTGCTTCGTAACCGGCTGGTCCGTGGCCTGCACGAGCAATCGATCGAACATCCGCAGAAGCGCCCGACACCGATCCATCATCGGCCGAACGCCCACGGTATCCAGGACCCAGACCACCGGCTGGGCTTGGGGTTGGGCGATCACGATGTTGTTGAGCTTGAGATCGCGGTGAAGGACGCCGGCGCCGGCGAGGGTACGCACAATCCGACCAATCTGCTGACCGCACCGTCGGCCAAGTTGCTCGTTGACCTCGCCGTCATGCAGCATCTCGAGTGCTGATCGACCGGGTACGAACCGCAGCTCGATCTGAACGAGTAGCCGCCAGCCATCCCGGCGCACGCGCCACCGGCCGATGGGTTGGGGTGTGTTGATGAGCAAACGGGCCAGCGTCCGCGCGCCGCGAAGCTGTCGCTGGGGCTGAGCTTGCCACAGGAGCATTTTCAGCGCCATCAACGGCGTGACCGGCCAGGACTTTACCGTCCGCAACGCCTCGCCGGGTCGTTGAATCAGCCAGACGCTCTGTCGGCCGGCGGCTTTGAGGCAGCGCAGGGCGTGATCAGGCGTGTTGCGGTCGAATGAAGTCGATTGCCCACGCATGATGCGTCAAGTATATTGCCCAATTCGGGAGTGAATCGCAGCGGTATCATCCGACACAGCATAGCTTGATGTGCGTTCACCTCGGCCCGGCACCGGAGGGGACGCTCGAACTCGTCAAGCTAGGTGAGCAGTCGTGTATCTGTGTTGCATCAGGAGTATTCATGAATATTGTCCATATCGATCGCCAGCGGGGTTGGACAGGTCAAACGAATCGAACACTCCAGGTGGTCATGGGGTTGAAAGCCTCGGGTTGGCAGGCGGACCTCATCGCACACCAGGGAGGCGCACTTGCCGAGCGAGCGACTGCAGCCGGAATCGATGTTCACGAAATGCCGCTCTATGGCACAGCAATGTATGCGTCGATCGTACCGCTGGCGAAGCTTCTGCGATTGAAGCGTGTGGACGTGCTTCACTGTCATGGGGCACGGGATCACTTACTTTCCGTGCTGGTCAAACGTGCGGGCAGCGTACGACACCTTGTGCGAACAAGACACAATTACATGCACCTAAGATCTGGTGCGCTCAGCCGTTTGGTATTCAGGCCTTGTTCAGCCGTGGTGACCGTTTCTGATTATGTGAAGCGGCTATCACTGGAAGATCGGATCGATGAAAGAAAACTTCGAACGATCCACGATGCGGTCGACGTTGAGAGATTTCAGCCACGGCGGCGCTCCAGAACGTTGGCTGCAGAACTGGGTATCCAAGCGAGCGAAGTGGTGATCGGGCATGTTTCGTCGCTGGCTGATAGCAAGGGCGTTGACACTCTGCTCAAGGCAATGAAACGACTTTTTCACAGAAACGCGGACTATCGGCTCAGGTGTGTTCTTCTCGGATCAGGCCACGAAAGATGGAAGGCTCTGGTTGATGAGCTTTGTATATCCGATCGCGTTTCGTTTGCCGGTCATCGGAGTGACGTCCACGCGGTGCTGCCGCACTTTGATATCTTCGTAATGGTCTCACGCCAGGAAGCGTTCGGGACTGCGGTCATCGAAGCGATGAGCGCCGGAGTCCCCGTGATCGGAAGCAACGTCGGCGGCATGCCGGAGTCGATCACGCCGGATTGTGGCCTGATTGTCCCGCCGGATGATGTTGACGCACTCACTTCAGCGATACAAGCATTGCTCGATGACCCCACCAGACGCGAGACGATGGGCAAAGCGGGCAGGCTTCGTGCCGTTGAACATTTCTCAACGACGGCGCTGGTTGAGCAGACGAAGCAGCTGTATTGCGAACTGCGGGATGGGTCGATACCACGGATGTAAGTTTGCGAGTCATTAGCGACCATCAAGTTGCCAGTTGTCTTGAAACGGCCAACCTATTCTTTGCTGATCCCTCGGAGACCAACTTGACGCGTTTGGCTGTTGTTGTGGGCAGATTTCCGGCCATCTCCGAGCCCCCTCGCTGGCTGAAACGGTTTTAACAGAGCGAGACAGCTTCTAAGGCAACGGCGCTGCGTCTGATTCCCTGCCGGACGACTGGTTGCCTTACGAATTCAACGGTATTATCGAGCTCCTTTCGCCACACCGTCAGAACTCGCCAACGCTTCGCGCGGCGTAAGCAGCCGATCTCCTGCAGCAGATATGACCAACGTCTCCAGCAATCTTGATCTCGCCGTCGCCATCACCACCAAGAACAACATGCGGACGATCGAGCGAACGCTGCGCAGCGTTCAGCCGATCGCCAGCCGCATCGTCGTGGTGGACTCCGGCTCGACCGACGGCACAATCGAGCGATGCCAGGCGCTCGGAGCTGAGCTGATCCACAAATCCTGGGCGGGCCACATCGCGCAGAAGCAGTTTGCGATCGATCAATGTCGGGATCAAGGATGGATCATGTTGCTGGACTCCGATGAGTCGCTGGAGGCAGAACTGATCGAGTCGATCGGTGACGTGGTTTTGGAGGATGATCCAATCTACGATGGATGGGCATTCAACCGCAAGGTGTGGTTTCTGGGCGGCTGGCTTCACCACACGTTCCAACCGGAATGGCGACTGCGGTTGTTCCGTAGCGGCCGGGGTCGCGTCACGGGTATCGGAGTACACGACCAGATCGAGGTGCCGGGACGAACCCGCCGCTTGAAGGGAATCTGCCGACATGATTCCTGGTCGGATGTTCGCGATCTGGCTCTGCGACAGATTGCCTATGCCGAGGAAGCGGTGCGCTCCGGGATTCGGGGCGGGTCGACATTCAATCTCCTGTTGAGCCCGCCCGCAGCCATGTTCAAGCAGTTGATCCTCAAGCGGGCGTTCCTGGATGGATTTCGAGGTCTGATCGCAGCCGGTATGACGTTCAACTATACGATGCTGAAGCACTCATTCATTGCGGCCGAACGTCTCTCGAAGAGAAGATGATCCGTTGACCATGCTAGCAACTAATGAATCATCGACAACAAACGCCCCCTCGTCACCATACGAACGGGAAGGCATGCTGGAAGCGCTTCGGCAGGCACGCCAACGCGACCCGATCGGCCACCACGTTCACACCGCCCTGGCGATGGTGTACCTGCTCTTGCTGCCCCTGGCGACGACGCCGAAGGACTTCGCGTGGGCGCTCCTCCTGGGGTGGACGGTCATCCGGCTGCCGCACATCTGGCCGTGCTATGCCGCCTTGTTCCGCAACCGGCTGATGTGGCTGCTGGTGGCGTGGACCGTGTGGCACGCGGTGAGCATCCTGTGGAGCGCCGATCGGGTCGCAGGGCTCGAGGAGCTCGGCGCATGTCGTGTGATCCTTACGCCCCTGATGCTCTGGCCGGTGCTGGACCGCGCGCCGTGGCTGATCGGCGCATTCCTGGCGGGCGTCTTTGGGCAGAACCTCGTGCAGGCCGGCCAAGGGCTGGAGATCTTCGGCCTCAAACCGGGCGCCAATCAGCGGCTGCCCGGGCTCATTCATCCGATTCAAACCGGGGCCTTCTGCGTCGCCGCGATGTGCTGGCATATGTCCGCGGTCGTTCGCGGCAAGGGTTGGTTCCGTTGGTTGTCTGTGGCGGGACTCATCGTGGCTACAGCCGGCCTGGTCTATTCCGGGAGTCGCGGCCCATGGATTGCCGCCGCCGTGGCAGTACCGCTCGCTTTAGTGATGATGGGAATCAGGCGTCCTTGGGCGCGGCGCGCCGTGCTGGTGGTGATGGTCGCCGGGCTGCTCGGCGCCGCCGCGACTTGGCTGATCGCGGACGACTTCATACGGTCGCGCGTGAATCAGGCGATCACCAACCTCCAATCAGCGGGGGATGGAGAATATGACACGGATGTGGGCCGGCGCTTGTGGTGGTGGTCAGGCGCCTGGGCCGCGTTTGCCGATGCGCCGCTTACCGGCGCCGGGGCAGGCGGATATCGCAAAGCGATCGAAAAGCTCGGCTATGGGCAGCTATCGCCGAGCGATCACCATGCCCACTCGATGTATCTACATCAACTCGCCACGACCGGAGCTCTCGGCGGCCTGATTCTGCTCGCCGTCGTGGGGCTGAGCCTGCGGCGATCCTTCCTCGATCCGCCGGACCATCTCTACGCCGACGGTACGCTCTTCGTCCTCATCAGCTGGCTCATCGGGGCGGTGTTTGACGCGTATCACCTCAACGGTCACATGTTCGGGCTGTTTACGCTTATCGTCGCGCTGACGCTGTGCCATCGGGCCGCGATTCGCTACAACCTCTCGGCCAACGACACAAACGAATCGACGCAATCGTGAGGCCCTGATGAGTTCGGCACCGATCATCAACAAGACGCTCGAATTCTCCGACCTTCGGTCCCCCCAGATTCAACCCACCGTCGCTTCGCTTCACCGTTGGCTGTGGAACTGGCTGCTGAGGGGGGAACGGTTGGCGGTCAACGGGCACGTCAAGAGACGACTGTATATCCGCAAGCACAAAATGTGGGAGTACGCACGAGGGCTCGCATTGACTGGTGCTTCCGCCCCCGTCCGTCGCACCAAGAACTCGATGACGGTATTGGAGGTAGGCGGAGCGATGACGGCGCCGGTGTTCTACCTCGCTTCACAAGGCGACCGCGTGGTGTGCCTCGACATCGATGAGAAGCTGACGGCACAGACGAATGGGACGGCACGGCGGCGAGGGTTGCACGTCGATGCCCGGACAACCAATCTTGTCGATGAAGATCCGTCCTCAGAGGACCTCGGCGTTGAGGGCGGGTTCGATCGTGCTTACAGCTTCTGCGTGATTGAACACATTCCTCCCCCGGGACAACAGACCGCTGCTCGCCGGATAGCCGGCCTGCTCAAGCCCGGCGGGCAAATGTGCGTCACATTCGACTACGGCGAGCACGCGCCGACCGAAGCGCCGCTCAAAGACGCCGCCCAGGTGCAGGAGATCTGCCAGGCTGTGGGGCTGCCCCTGATGGTCAACGACTCGTTCGTGGACACCGGCACACGCTACCGGCTGGACCGCAAGTACCCCGACCGCCCCTACACCTTCGGTTCATTATTCTTTTGCCGACCCCAGTAGCAGCAGATCATGCGTCGGAGTGCTACGGATAGGTCTCAATCATGATTGGCTGGTTGACGTGCATTGTCGGCGGGTATCTGGTCGGATCGATTCCGTTCGGGGTGATCATCGGCCGGGCCAAGGGCATCGACATCCGCGAGCATGGCTCGAAGAACATCGGAGCCACCAACGTCACTCGAGTGTTGGGTCGAAGGTTGGGGATTCTCTGTTTCTTCCTGGACGTGAGCAAGGGCGCGTTGCCGGTCGTGATCGGGGGCGTCGTGAACAACGTGATCAACCGCCCAGCTGCGATGCTGCATCAGCAGGAGATGTGGCTGTGGCTGGCAGTCGCATGCGCAGCGATCTTCGGCCACATGTATTCGCCGTTCTTGAAGTGGCGCGGCGGAAAGGGCGTGGCCACGGGGTTCGGGGCGATGGCGGCGATGTGGCCGCTGCTCACCCCGGCGGCACTCGGCGCGATGATCGTGTGGTATGGCACGCTGCGACTGACCAAGTACGTGTCCGTGGCTAGCATGCTCGCCGCGGCGAGCATGCCTGTAGGCTATCTTCTTTCGGTTCTTCCCAATGACGCTCTGGAGATGCCGCTGGCGCATTCGTTGGATGCGGTGGTCCATGGCTCGCCGCCAGTGTTGGTCACGACCGCCATGGCTCTGCTGGTCGTCTACAAGCACCGCTCGAACATCGCCCGCTTGCGCCGGGGCCTCGAACCGAAGGTCCGCGGCCGCGCCCGCCGGGGAGCTATGCCGTCGGCTTCGCCACCCCAGCCGCCTAAGACCAGCACCTGAGCTCCAATCCACACAAGGATACACCGAATCATCCGTGATCTAGAAACCGTCAAGCGTTTCGCTACGTTGCCGTGAGCAAGGACTCTTTCATGCGAACAACATGGACGATCACGCAATGGGTAGCCGGTCTCGTCATCGCCGTTGCCGCCACGCCTCAGCTCTGCCACGGCCCGACGCAACCCTCCCCGCCACCGGTCGAGCCGGCCGATCTCGTGCTTCTGGAGGCGTTCTGGCCATCGCCCGCGGTCAAGAAGGTACTCGCAGAGCTTGGCTATGACACACTGGTCCAGATCACCCCGAAGCGGTTTTGGAGCAACCGAACCAACTTGTTTGACGTTGCTCGCTACGAGCGCTTCATTTGGACGCCGAACGACGAAGGTGCTGTGCCTCGAGCGTTCGGCAGCGCGCAACGGTACGGCATCCCGCCGGGCTACGACGGCTGGGTTCTGCTGGACCTGGAGAAGTGGGACCCCCTGTTTCGCCCGGACGATTTCGACGACGAGACTGTTCGGCGTCGGGTTGCGGACTACAAGAATCTGATCGCCGCCACTCGCAGGCTGCGGCCCAAAGCGAAGATCTGTTGGTTCGGCCTGGTGCGCGGGCCGCTGGGTGGCCGCAGCGGTGAGCTTATCGAGCAGATTGTGCGGCTCGCCGACGGCATCAGCGTGCCGATGTTCTCCAACCTGCGCCAAGATTACCGCAACCTCGATCACCAAATCGAAATCCACCAGTCTCGACTCAAAGCCTGTCTAGCGCTCAAGAAGAAGTACAGTCTCAAGGTGCTCCCCGTGCTCTCAAAGCGCCACAACGTCAAGGTAGGTCGAGGCATCCTGCGCGACGAGGCTGGTACACCTATCCGAATGATTCCCCCGCCGCACGTCCAGCGGCGAATCATCGAGACGGCCTTGTCCATCGAGCACGAAGGGATGAGGGTTGACGGGGTGATCCTGTGGTGGAAGGACAACGGACTGTTGGCGACGCAGACGGATCTGGACACCATTCCCGACACACCGGACCAGGCCGCGGCTGACAGATCAGATGTACAGTTTGCGCGAATGGTGGCGGAGGCGGCGGCCAAACGGTGACGCGGCCGACTCAGCACGTGGTGTCCGGGCACACCCGATCCGATCCTTGGTCCGCCTACCTTGTCTTGGGCTGCTCAATCACCACCGGAAGGAGGATCACGCCGTCACGGCGATCCTGCAGGCGTCGGGCGGCGGCAAGGACGTGCGGGTAGTCGGTGAGCCAGTGCAAGGGCGATTCGCTCGGCTCGCCGGAACTCTTACGATCAACATTTCGCAGCATCTGCAGGACTGTTGAGTGCCGTTGATCTACTTGAAGCCGCGCCAGCACCCGGCTGAGCTGACTCGCGGGAACGCTGATCGTGTATGCCGCGCCCCGATCGGAGAACTCCAGTTGCTGCTCCAACGACGGGGCCAGCTCTTTGGGTCCATACAGCTGCTCGCTGAGCGGCGCGTCGGTATCCGGCCGATTACGCTGCCGGACAACGAGCTGCCTGCGCGCCCGATCGGCCAGCTCCCGAAGGTTGCGCCGCCGGGCGATCGCATCGTTGCGACCGTCAACACTCGCGGTGACTTCGGCGGGGTCGGTGCCGGGCCGGCGGACTCGCGACAACAACCATTCCTGCTCCAGACGGCGGGCTTCCTCATAGCTGAAGTTGCGCACCAGCGCGGCGCGTGGCCCGAGCTCGGTGACCAACTGCTGAAGGGTTTCCTGAGCGCTGGTCAGGTCGCCGGCTTCGAGCACCAAGGCGAAGTCCGCTGCAAGCAGGATTTCATCGGCCCCTTGACCCGCATTATCGCCGGTCTTGGGCCGCTCCATAGGCCCCTTGCCGCCAACCGGAATTGCGGTGCTGGGAGCATCGCCGATCGTGCTGCGGGGCGGCTTGGCAAAAGCGAACGCGGCGCTGGGGGGCGGCCGGGTCCCCCGATCATCGTCGCCGGCGAGCACAAGCTTGTCCGTTTCGCCACGAGGGCGCAGGTCTGGGGGCAATTGGGCGGTGGATGAGCTCTCGGCATGCATGGGTGGGCGTACCCCGGGCTGGACGCCGGTCGAGAATATCCCATTGATCGTCGCCCACACCCCGGCCAAGATCCCAATCGCCACGACCGCAGCGGCCATAGCGCCGTATCGACGCCAGCGGCGCTGGGGGCGGCGGTAGCGACGACGCAGATCAGCCGGCGACGGCCCCACCAGCATCGGCCGAGCCATCTGCGGCTCAAGTTCAGCCAGTATGTCTCGGGGAAGATCGGGTACCTCCGAGCACCGCATCAGCGCCCGGTCGTCGATCATCCGCTCGATGACGGCCAAAGCCTCAGGATCGCCGGCCAGCCGTTGACGAAGCGACTCGGCCTCTTGTGAATCAAGCTCGCCCTCAACCAAGGCGAGCAGTTGGGCTTCGTCGAGCTTCTCAAACATCACAAAGTTCCGAGCGGTTCCGATGGAATCCGAATCATCAACATGGTTGAACGAGTCCGGCGGTTGCGGCTACTGATCATCCTTGGTCAAAGGACGATCCAGTTCCAGTTCGGCTGCGGCGCGTAGGGCACAACGGGCTCGAAACAGCCGCGACTTCACCGTTCCCAGCGGGATCCCCAAGACCTCGCCGATGTGCTCGTACTCCAAGTCCTGCATATCACGAAGCACCAGTACCGCCCGCATCTGTGAATCCAGACTATCCAGGGCCCGCAGCAGCATAGACCGCATCTCCGCCTGTTCGACGCGCCGCGGGGCTGAGAGTTCCCCGGTCGTCATGCTGCTGGGAGGATGAGCTGGCCCATTGGCACCATCCACCGCATCGATGCTGCTGTGCCGGCGGAGGCGCTGCTTCCGCAGATGGCTGAGGCAGCAATTCATCGTCACACGGATCACCCAGGTGCTCAGCTTCGACCGATGGTCGAAGCTGTCGAGACCTTGCAGGATCCTCAGCATCGTATCCTGGGTGAGATCTCGTGCGTCATGCTCATCACGCACCATCCGGTAGCAGATGCTGTAGATGCGGCCCTGATAAGCCCGCAGCAGTTCGCCGATGGCCCCGGAATCGCCCTGACGGTGGGCTTCGAGTAGCTCCAGCTCACGTAGGGGGGTGATCCGACCTGCGGCGTGAGGCGATGCGCCCGCAGCGGCACTGTGCGTACGATCCTGCGGTGGGATCGGCTTGGCCATTGCTGCGTCCACGGTAGTAACCTCGAAGATGTACGATGCAGATTGCGGGAAGTTCCCCGCCGACTGAGAGACACGACCTCCGCAGAAGTTTGCACGGTCCCCGCCAAGCCCAGATGAACCCGAAGGAAAGCTATCGCTCACCCCTGGAGACTCGCTACGGATCCGCGGCCATGCGGAAGATCTGGTCGCCCCAGCGGAAATTCTCGACCTGGCGAAGGTTATGGCTGGCCTTGGCAGAAGCCCAACGCGAACTCGGGCTGAATATTACTCCACAGCAAATCGACGAGCTTCGCACGCACCTCGACGACATCGATTACGAATCGGCGGCCAAGTACGAGGCGGACCTGCACCACGACGTGATGGCCCACATCCACGCCCTGGGCGACGTCGCTCCGGCGGCCCGCCCGATCATCCACCTCGGGGCCACCAGCCAATTCGTCAACTGCAACACCGAGTTGATCCTGATCCGAGACAGCCTGCAGCTGATCGCGATAAGGGTGGCGAGAGTGGTTGACGCGCTGGGAGCCTTTGCGACGAAGTACCGGGAGCTGCCGACACTTGGTCTTACTCATCTGCAGCCGGCTCAGCCCACCACGGTCGGCAAGCGCGCCGCAGTCTGGGCGTATGACTTCGCCATCGCCTTGGAAGAGGTCGAGTACCGTCTGGAGACACTTCGCTTCCGCGGTGCGAAGGGCGCCACCGGCACTCAGGCCTCGTTCCTGCGGCTGTTCGACGGCGAACCCGAGAAGGTCGAGCAGTTGGACAAGCTCATCACGCAGAAGATGGGCTGGCCGTCGGAGCGGCGATACGTGGTCACCGGACAGACGTACCCGCGCCTCGTCGATGCACAGGTCCTCAACACGCTCGCGGTCACCGCGGCGGCCGTTCACAAATACTGCAACGACATCCGCCTGCTGGCTAGCCGCGCGGAAATCCTGGAACCGTTCGAGGATGAGCAGATTGGCTCGTCGGCGATGCCTCACAAGCGAAATCCAATGCTTTGTGAGCGGGCCACCGGCCTGGCCCGGTTCGTCATGGCCATGGCTCCGAACGCGCTCAACACCGCCGCCACGCAGTGGCTTGAGCGGACGCTGGATGATTCGGCCAATCGTCGCCTGAGTTTGCCGGAGTCGTTTCTCGCCCTCGATGCAGCGCTGGAGGTGGTGCACCAGGTGACCAGGGGCCTGGTCGTCTGCGAAGAAACGATCCGTGCGAACTTGATGGCCGAGCTGCCGTTCCTGGCGGGCGAGAACATCCTCATCGGGGCCGTCACCCAAGGGGCTGATCGCCAGGAGGCGCACAAGATCCTGCGCAGGCACAGCCGGGCCGCCGCCGAGCGTATCAGGACCCAACGCGGGCCCAACGATCTGTTGGAGCGCCTCCGCCGCGAACCCATGTTTGCAAAGGTCGATCTCGACGCTGCGCTCGAGCTGTCGGCCATGATCGGCCTGGCCCCCAGACAGGTGGATCGGCTCATCGAACAGGTGGTGGAGCCGATCCGCCTCCGGTACGCAGAGAAACTCCAAGAGAAGGCCGAGGTCGGGGTATAACCCCGAGGGTGATGCAGCAACGGGTTGCCCCTCGACGGGGATCAGGCCCCGGGAGAGGCCCATCGCACGCCACGCCCAACCACGTGTCGAGGCGGTTACGCGAGTGGCGATCCTCTTAACTACCCAATCAGAATACGAACAACAGCGGAATCTCGCTGAGTCGGGCTGGTGGTGGTGGGGAGGGGAAACCGATATTATGGCCAGCAACGGTGGGTGGGGACCTTATCAAGGGCCCTCCGACCCGATTGAAGATCGAAATCAAATTGTCACCAGCAGCAGTGAGGCCGAACATGGAAGCATACGACCGGCTCGTCAAGCTCGTCCAGGACGCCGCCGAGGAGGTCAACAAAGCGGAGGGCGGCAACAAGGCCGCCGGAACGCGGGTCCGCAAGGCGATGCAAGAGGTCAAACAGACAGCCCAGGAGGTGCGGGTGGCGATACTGGGAGCCCGCGGTGAGGGCGGCGGCTAGCCGACACGCCTCAGGCACGCGCCATCCCCATACGGCCTCCGGTTGTTGCAATCCTTGTGAACCGGGCCGACACGCCCCCGTGACCCCTCCGCGATCCAGCGATATGCTGTCACGGCCGCGCAGAGGATGGGGTTCCGTACGGGACCGCCCCGCCGGAGTAACCCAAGGTGGCCGCACAGCCGCTCTTCGACATTTCCCGCATCGATCTGAGCCAGGTCGCCATGTCGCCGCAGCGCATTGACCAGTTCAACCCCCATCGTGGTCATATGCGTCAGCTCGACCACGTGATCTGGATGAACGAGGACGCAACCATGGGCCTGGGGGTGAAATACGTCCGAGATGACGAATTCTGGGTGCCGGGACACATTCCCGGCCGGCCGCTGCTGCCCGGCGTGCTCATGATTGAGGCGGTGGCCCAGCTATGCAGCCTGCTGCACCAAGTCAGGCCCACCGCCGACCGATCGCGGTTTCTGGGCTTCACCCGTTGCGATAACGTCGCTTTTCGTGGGCAGGTTGTGCCCGGCGACACCCTCTACCTGCTGGGCCACGAAATCTCCTTTCGCCCCCGACGGTTCATCAGCAACGCCCAGGCCATGGTTGACGGCAATATCGTCTTCGAAGCCACAATCACCGGCATGGCGATGTAGGGGGAAGGAGTCAGGGATTAGGAGTCAGGAGTCAGGGGGCAGGGGTTAGCGGCTTTGCGCATTCGTGGGACCGGTGTCGTGCAAACGCGCGTTGCTCACCCGCTCTTGTGCTTGGGGTGATTCTTCTGCAACCTGTTCTTGAACTTGACGTCGTGATGATGATGGTGATGGCGGCCGAAGATCACGGGCCCGCGCCATCCGAACAGCCGGCCGGAGCCCCGATATCCGGAATAACCGACGTTGCCATAGAAGTCGTACGACCACCAGAGCTCGCCTTGGCGAGGGTATCTATCCCGAGGCCGGGACCGCGCCCGGGCGTAACGGGCCAGGGCCAGCTCGCCGACCTCGGCCGCAGCGTCCGGCGCCGGCTGCGCCCCCCCGGCGGTCATGACCACCGTTGCGGTCTTCTTCGGCGCAGGCAGGTCTATAACCACCTGGCCATAGGTCACCGAGACCATCCATCCGAAGATCAGTCCCGCGACGGTAAGGTGAGTGGCATTTCGCATTGGCGGGTCCTCCCAGTACCACTTTCTGCCGCCCCCTGACGCAGCAAGCGGCGGTATTCTACGCCGACACGCCTCAGCCAATCCCGATTCACTGACTTGGACGATTCTCCTTCAAACCTATGCATTCATATCCGTTGGTGTTCACGCCCATCCTGAAGGAGAAGGTCTGGGGCGGCCGGAACCTTGCCGACCTGGGCAAGCAACTGCCGCTGGGCGCCCTGATCGGCGAGTCGTGGGAGCTGGCGGACTTGCCGCTGACAGTCGAGGCCGGTCGGTCGGTCATCGCCAACGGCCCGCTGGCGAACCGAACGCTTCACGATGCGATCGCCGCCGATCGCGAAACAATCATGGGCCCGGCGCCGCTGACGCCGCAAGGGGGTTTCCCATTGCTCATCAAGTTTCTCGATGCCCGTGAGAACCTTTCGGTGCAGGTGCACCCCGACCATGCGTATGTCAAGAAAAATCCGAAAGCGCACCTGAAGTCCGAAGCGTGGGTTGTGGTGAAGGCCGAACCGACGGCGGTAATCTACAAAGGGGTCAAGCGGCAGGTGACCCGCGAGCAATTCGCCCGGAACATCGAGACCGGGCAGGTGGTAAACGACCTCAACGCCGTGGCGGTCACCTCCGGCGAATGCCATTACCTGCCCAGCGGCACATGTCACGCTTTGGGGGCGGGCGTCGTCGTGGCCGAGATCCAGTCCCCCAGCGACACCACCTTCCGCGTCTACGACTGGGGCAGGAGCGATCGCCAGTTGCATATCGAGCAGGCGTTGGAGTGCATGGCCTTCGGCGAGGCGCTACGCGGGCCCCAGCCGCCGGGCCGGCCGATTGTCGTCGGCGCAGTTCGATCCACGCCCCTTCTGAAAACCGAGATGTTCGAGATCGAACGAATTGAGACCCAAGCTGACACAAGCCTTCAAATCGTCACCTCCGGCATGCCGATGATATGGATGACGCTAAACGGCGGCGGGGAAATCCAGACACCCAATGCCCCTACCGTCGGATTATCGGCCGGGACCACGGTGCTCATGCCGGCGTCGCTGAGGGATTCCGTTGCGTCGCTGCGGGGGGCGACGACCCTGCTGTGCGTAACCCTGCCTTCACCCCTCGAGGGTCTGATCGCATGACCTCCAACTGGAAGCATCGAACCTTTCCTGTGGCGGTCCTGGCGCTGGCGGTGTCATCGGCCCAGGGCACCCAGCACCTGGTCGCGCCCGGCGATGATTGGCAGAAGCTTGCATCCCGGTTGCGCAGCGGCGATGAAATCATCCTCATGCCGGGTGAGCATCGACCTGCTTCATTCACGATGTTGCACGGCACGCGAGCCAAGCCCATCACGATCCGCGGCATCAACCGCGCCAACCCCGCCGTCATTGCGGCCGACCGGGTAGGGATCACCCTGCATCGCCCGCAGCACGTGGTGCTGGAGAACCTCATCGTGACCGGGGCGTCCATCGCGGGCATCGTGGCCGATGATGCTGACGGCTCGGGCGCCACTGAATCGCCGCGTGGAGACCCGTGGCCGGCCAACCTGGTGATTCGCCACGTCTCGGTGACCAAGACCGGGCCGCGCGGCGAGCGCCACGCCATCGAGCTTGGGGGCCTTCAGGACGTTCGCATAGAGGACGTGCGCATCGAAGGTTGGGCCGGCTCGGGCCTCGAGTTGGTCGGATGCCACAAGGTACGAATCGAGCGATGCCGCTTCATCGGCCTCAAGAACCACAGCCAGCTACGGGCAATTCAGGTCCGTGGCGGAAGCCAATATGTGGCCATCCACCACTGTCGCTTTGAGAATGCCGGCGACCTCGTGCTCCACGTGGGCGGCGCCAGCGCCCGCGCCGAGTTCCGGCCGACCCTGGCCGACGACGCGCCCCCCGGCTCGCAATTTGAGGCTCGCTACGTTCAGGTGCAGCACTGCACCTTCATCGGAGGCAACTGCCCGATCGCCTTGAGCAATTGTGACAGCACCCTGGTGCGCAACAACACGATCGTTCGCCCCCAGCGGTGGGTGCTGGGCATCCTCGACGAACAGGACGACCCTCGCTTCGCGCCGACGACGCGCGCTGTCTTCGGCGCCAACCTGATCGTCTGGGAACCGGGCGACCTTCAGCGCCTGGCGTACGTCGCTGAAGGTGTTGAAGCCGATCGGTTCGGGATGCATCAGAACCTGTGGTGGTCAGCGGAGCCCCCTGATCTGCGCGAAGCGCTGGGACCGCTGCCGGGCGAAGGGCGTTTTGCCCAGATCACCATTGTCGATCCGAAATTAGATGAGCATCTGAAGCCGACGGAGCCACTAGCAGAACTTTTCGGAGCCAACGCCCTATAAAGAAAGGCTTGAGGCTTGAGGCTTGAGGCTTGGGGCTTGTCGGGCGCTGAAAAACCGGTCGAGACAGACGGTTTCGGGGGAATCCGCAGGGGATGGTTGTGGTCTTCTCAAGAGGGCGCAGCCCGTCTTCGCCGACGTGGTCGCTCCCACCTATCCTTGAGGGATCCCAGCGATGGCTCAGGGCATGACCAACTCAAAGCTCCGGACCTGGATGCGGAAAGCCTCTGGGCGATTGATCAATCTCAGCACGGCGATTTGCCGGGACCGGCATCGGGCTGAGGAAGTCGTACAAGAGGCGTTCATCAAGCTCTGGCGACAGCCGCCCGAGGCGGGCGAGATCGCCTACGCATCCTGGCTTCGACGGGTGGTGACCAATCTCTCGATAAACGCCTTGCAGCGCACACGCCGGCCGGGCCCCTTGCCGCGATTTTCAAACGACCCCGCTCTGCGCACAACGCAGCGCCATGAAAGGCGCGGCGATGTCCAGGAGAGCCTCCAGCGAGTTCAGGCTGCGATGGATCGGCTTGATGAATCCAAGCGGGCGATCCTCGTGCTGCGGGCCTACGAGCAGCTCAGCTATGAGGAGATTGCCCAACACCTCAGCGTGCCGGTCGGGACCGTGATGAGCCGCCTGAATCGCGCTCGGATCGCACTCATGGAAGAGCTCAAGCGTGGCCTGCGTCACGCTACGGACGATCCATTGGTGTTCGATATCCGCAAGTACCGCGAGGCGTGATGCGCCGCGGGCCGCAACGGTGGGAAACAACATGAACGACAAGCCTATTGAAACTATGGACTGCACGGACATTCGGGCGATGCTCTCGGGGCTGCTGGACGATCAGGTCGCTGCCGAGACTCGCTATCTCGCTGAACGACACCTCGCTGAGTGCCCCGCCTGCCGGGAGCTGCTCAGCGAAGCGGAGCGTAACGAAGCGCTGATAGCCGCCGAGGCCGCAAGCCACGGCTCGCCCCAGCACCCCCAGCAGGAGCTCGAGGCCGCGGTGCTGAGCCGCACAGTGTATGCGCAGCGGCGCCGGGCGGCGGCGAACCGATGGACGGCCTGGGTCGGCTGGCTTGCCGCCGCGGCCGCGCTTTTTCTGGCGATCTCGATCTGGGAGCTTGACCGGCGGGCAAGCCTCTCGGGGTCCATCCCGCAAGGCATCCGCCGAGGCGCCCCGGTGATCAGAGCCGCCTCATACCCCACCGGGCCGGAGATCAAATCGTGGACCCTCGACCGTGCATTCCCTGGCGACGTCCCCCTAATTCTTTCCGATGCAGCGCTGAGCACGGGCCTCACACACGACACTGCACCGCAGGAGCTGGCAAAAGAGCAGCGAACCGTTGGTCTGACAATCTCCCGGGACGATGCCGAAACACTCGACTCGGTCTCCCTGGCTTTGGCCATGCTCGCGCAGGCTGATGATCGCAGCTTCGCCGATGTCGAGCAGGTCCGCCGCATCACCGAGTACGATCACTTGCTTCCCAGGCTAGCCGACGCCCACCGCAACCTTCCCGTAGCGGATCGCCCCGCAGTGCTTGCAGCGGAATCGGTGCTGTATCGTGTCGTGCGCGGGCCGTTGGACCTCGACGAGGTCCGCGAGATTCGGGAAGCAATCGCCCAATTGAACCTGGTGGACCGGATCGACGCGATCAGCGGCCGATGGACCACTGCCTCGTCCCTGTAGGCAGGTCGAAACGCTCAGCGCCGTTGCCTTGTGATCGGCGGGTGGCTGGGGCTAAGCGCAGCGTGCCCCAGTCCTCTGAGGCTGTGGCATCGAAGACTTAGCCACAGCCACCCATCGCCCGGCTTGAGGTCGGTGTGAGAGGCGATACACTGCTGCCCATGAGGATCACCTTCCGCCAGCCGGCGCAACTGGTTGAGCTCTATGGAATCAAACCGAGCGGCTTGGCTCGTCCGGACCAATCCGCCGCGACACACCGGCCGCACGAAGCGGGCGGGCGAGCCGAACCACCTCGGCTGGACCGGACGGTCGCGCGGCTGGTGGCGGGAGTTGTTCGCGGGCCCATCGCCTTTGGGCCCCAACCGCAACCCGGCACGCCCGTCGGCGCGACGCTGCCACTTTACAAGCGGGCCGCCGACAAAGTCGAAGCAGCGGTGGCCGTGCACCTTGGCCGCATGATCGATGTCGTGGGGTGACCCAACGTCGTCATCGCCACTGTGTCACTCGCCACCCAAGGCCCGGTCTCTGATCACAGCGGGGACGCCGCGAGTTACAGCGCCGGGGGGCTCTGCTCAGCCAACGGCATGATCTCGGCGTCGGACCGCCCTTGCTGGTCAAGCCAATCCAACAGCTTCCGGATGCTGGCGGTGGCAAGGCAAATGAAGGTATCGGCGGCGCCGTAGTAGACGTTGAGCGTGTCACCGTCGTCGGCCACGGTGAAGCCACAGGGAAAGACGACGTTGTCCACATCGCCCTCGCGCTCGTAGTCCGCTTCCGGCCCGAAGACCCAGGTATCGCCGCGTCGCAGGCACACCTCAGGATCATTCAGATCGAACAGGGCCAGGCCGATGCGATAAAGACTTCCCGACGCGGTGGTTCGCACGCCGTGGTAAATCATAAGCCAGCCACTCTCGGTCTCGATGAGCGGAGGTGAGAGGCCGATCTTGTTCGCGTCCCACCAGCCGCCGCGCCTGGCCCGCAGAACGAGCTTGTGGTCTCCCCAATGGCGCAGATCGGGCGAGTATGACACCCAGACGTGCGCGCCCATCGGCGTGGAGGGGCGGTGAATCATGACCCACCGGCCGTTGATCTGCCTCGGCAGCAGCGCGGCGTCCTTGTCCTCGGGCGACATCACCACCCCGCAGCGCTCAAAGTGGCGGAAGTCCTCGGTCATCGCCAGGGCGACACCCGGCCCGCCCCACGAGAACGCCGTGTACACCACGACGTATTTGCCCAGCTCGGCGGCGTAGGTAATCCGCGGGTCCTCGATCCCCCAGAGCTCCTCGGGGTGCAGTCGAGGGTCCGGCGCCATGGTCGGCTGGGGATCGATCTGCCAGTTGTTCACGCCATCGGCAGATCGGGCCGCACAGAAATGCGAGTGTCCGCGCCGGTCTTCGACTCGGCAAAGCAGAAGCGTCGTGCCGTCCGCCAACCGAATCGCCCCGGGGTTGAAGACGCTGTTCGCCGGGTACGGCCAATGGGCCGCGGTCAGAATCGGATTGCCGTCGTAACGGTGGAACAGGATCTCATGATGGGCATTGTGTATTGGCATCAAGGCGACATCCCTGTGCAGACGGTTGCTTGGTTCGGGGCATCCCCCCAGCGAGCATGCTCCATGGCTGCTCCGGAGGTCTTTTCGGCATAGGGAAGGGCGGACCTTAAGTCCCGGCGGTCGCCAGGACCTGGGCCGCGGGGATTTCGATGGCGGCTTCGGCCAGGCGCATCTCCACCAGCGAGAGCAGGAAAGCCAGCATCGACTCCGCCCCGAGGTTGGGGTTCACGTGGTCCGGCTGAAGTCCATCATGGCAGCCGCCCGTGCTCGGATCATAGATCGGGGTGCGTAGATCGTTTCGGCCCACAAACCAATCGAAGGCCCGCTGAGCTTCGACCTTCCATTGATCATCGCCGGTGGCTCGATGCGCCTCCAGGCACGCTGAGACCGTGGTATGGGCTTCAATAGGCTGTTGATCGAACCGTGCCCGCTCGCCGCCTCGGGGGTAGAACCCGTTGCACCCGATGGGGACGAAGTGCCCAGCATCGGCCCGTTGAATCTGGACCAACCACTCCAGCGACTCGAGGGCGGTTTCGACCATGTCGTCCCGCGACATTGATCGCCCACACACCAGCAGGGCATGAGGCAGCTTGGCGTTGCAGTAGGTCAGGACGTTCTCAAACCACAGCCAATCGGAATCACTGCCGGGCTGGTACATATCCAGGAGGCGTTCGGCAAGGACGCGCTGGGCGTCCTGGGCAATCCGATCGCCTGAATACCGCGTGAGATACTCGTGGATTCCAAGCAGCGTGAACGCCCAGGCCCGAGGATTCTTGAATTGCAGAGTCGGCGGCAAAGCCGCTTCGAACAGCTGCCCCGCCCACTCGCGGATTCCCTGCTGCTGCCGGCGGGCGACGACCGTCCCCAAAGCCCACATCGCCCGGCCATGGCTGTCCTCGGAGCCCTCCTCCTCCAGCCACCGTCGATCGTGTGAGAGGAAGTTGCGGAAACGTTTGGTCCGGGGATGAAACGCGTGCTGGATGAACGCCATATACCGCGACGCGAATCCGGACAACTCTTCGGATGATACGTCAGCGGCCTCGTCGACCAGGACGCTGAAGATCAGCGCGCGAGCGTTGTCATCCGTGCAATAGCCTTGAGAATAATTGGGTACACCGAAGGTCGCATGCTGCAGCAGCCCCGTGCCGTCAGTCATCCGCCGAAGATGCTCCAGCTTCAGCAACGGCAGCTCGCCCGGGCGCTTGTCGAGCGTGGTGGCCTCGAACGCGGGTCGCGGACGATGCAGCCGCATGTCGCGAGCATGGTCGAACGCTTCCATGTAGCGGCGGGCAACTTTGGGCCAGATCATGTCCCGGCCGAACAAATAGGCCCGCTTGCGCATGGCGTCTCGGCGAACGGGATCATCCAGCAGGCCGATCACGGCTTCGGCGATCGCGTCGGAATCGCCGATCGGCGCCAGGACGCCCCGCTCCTCGGCCAGCAGTTCCTCGGCATGCCAATACGGTGTGGAGACGATGGCCTTGCCCGCCCCGACCGCGAAGGCGAGCGTACCGGAGACAGCCTGAGCGGTGTTGAGGTACGGCGTAACATACAAGTCCGCCGCGCCCAGGAACTCCGTCAGCTCCTCGGCACTCACAAAGCGGTTGTGGAAGATCACCCGGCTCTCCACGCCGCACTCCCGGGCCAGCTGTTGCAGGCCCAGCCGGTAGATCTCGCCCTGGTGTCGCTTCAACGTCGGATGCGTCGCGCCCAGAATGATGTACACCGTGTCGGGATGGCGGTCGATGATGGCCGGCAGGGCCTCAATGACGCACTCGATGCCCTTGCTCGGCCCGAGTAGTCCAAACGTCAGCAGGACGTTCTTGCCCTCCACGCCGAACTTGTCCTTGTAGAAGCTGGGATCGACGAACGGCACGTCGGGGATACCGTGGGGGATGATCTCGATCTTTTGCTCCTCTATCCCGTACACCTCGCGCAGCAGCTGGGCACTTCGATTGGTCATCACCACCAAGCCGTCTGAGAGTTCGGCCAGCTCTTCCATGACCGCCCGCTGAGTGGGCTCGGGTTCGTGGAGGATCGTGTGAAGCGTGATCACCGTCGGCATGCGCAGCTCGCGGAGCAGGATCAGAATGTGGCTGCCCGCCGGACCGCCGAAGATCCCGAACTCATGCTGAAGGTTGACCACGTCCACATTGTTGATGTTCAGGAAGTCCGCGGCTCGTCGATAGGACGCAACGTCCTTCTCGGTAATCTCAAACCACACGCGGTCGGGATAGTCGTATCCCTCCTTGATGTCATTGACGGGGACGACGAAGACCTCGGCTTGGCGGAAAGTACGCGCTAGAGCGTCGGACAGGTCGCCGGTGAAGGTGGCGATGCCGCACTGTCGCGGCAGGGAGTTGCCGATGATCGCGATCCGTCGCAAGGCGGGGCGTTTCTTTCGAGAAGTGACACTCATAAAGCTGCTCGTTGGCCAACGGCCAAGCGTCCGCCCATCGCGGCTTGGACCCGCCGACCAAAGCAGCTATTGTACCCGGATTCATCACGCTTGGTCGGCGAGTCGACCGCACGCCGTGCAAAGGGGCGTTGCCGACCTTGCTCGCAAGGATTTCCCCCAATGGCCAGCACCGGGACGATCATTCAGGTCATCGGTTCGACCTTCGACGCCCAGTTTCCCGAGAACGATCTGCCGGAGATCTATAACGCAGTCAGATGCGAGATCGAAGTCCAAGGCCAGCCGACCGTTCTGGTGGGCGAGGTGGCCAAGCATCTCGGCGGCGGACAGGTCCGCTGCGTGGCCCTGGCGTCAACCGACGGCCTGCGCCGCGGCCATCCGTGCGCCGACACCGGTGGTCCGGTGAGGGTGCCCGTCGGCGAACCCACACTGGGGCGCGTCTTCAACCTGCTGGGCGAGCCTATCGACGAGAAGGGCCCGGTCACCGGCGCGACCCTTCGGCCGATCCATCGCGACCCGCCCAAGTTCGTCGATCTGAATCCCAAGACCGAGATCCTTGAGACCGGCATCAAGGTCATCGACCTGCTGTGCCCCTTCGTCCGCGGCGGCAAGATCGGGCTTTTCGGCGGGGCGGGCGTGGGCAAGACCGTCATCATCCAGGAGATGATCGCTCGCGTGGCCAGGGAGTTCGGCGGCTATTCCGTCTTTGCCGGCGTGGGTGAGCGGACCCGCGAAGGCAATGACCTGTGGCTGGAGATGCAGGAAGCTGAGTACACCGACGAGAACGGCCAGACCGCCAAGGTCATGGACAAAGTAGCGATGGTCTTCGGGCAGATGAACGAGCCGCCGGGGGCCCGGCTGCGGGTGGGGCTGTCGGCCCTGACCATCGCCGAGGAGTTCCGCGACGCTTCCGGCAAAGAGACACTTCTCTTTGTGGACAATATCTTCCGATTCGTCCAGGCCGGCTCCGAAGTGTCGGCGTTGCTGGGTCGCATGCCCTCGGCGGTGGGTTATCAACCAACGCTGGCAACGGAAATGGGGCAGCTTCAGGAGCGAATCACTTCCACGACCAAAGGGGCGATCACGTCGGTGCAGGCGATCTACGTGCCCGCAGACGACCTGACCGACCCCGCCCCGGCCATAACCTTCAGCCACCTCGACGCGTTCGTGGTCCTGGAGCGGTCGATCGTGGAGAAGGGCATCTACCCCGCTGTCGATCCGCTGGCCTCCGCCTCGCGTATCCTCGAACCACAGTACCTCGGCGAAGACCACTACCGCGTGGCCCGCAAGGTGCAGGTGATCCTTCAGCGCTACCGCGATCTGCAAGACATCATCGCCATCCTCGGCGTGGACGAGCTTTCCGAAGACGACAAGCTGACCGTGGCCCGGGCCCGAAAGATCGAGCGCTTCCTCAGTCAGCCGTTTTATGTCGCGGAGGTCTTCACCGGATACGCCGGCGTCACCACCCCGCTGCCCGAGACGATCAAATCCTTCGATCGGCTCTGTGAAGGCGAAGCCGACGACCTGCCGGAAGCCGCGTTCATGTACGTCGGCTCCTTCGACGACGCCCGCGAAAAGGCCGACCGCATCGCCGCGGAAGTGTGAGCCGACGCGAGAATGCAGCCGGACTCCCCGGCAAGATGCCTACACACTCCGCGGCAAGATGCCGCGGCTATATAGACCCGGCATCTTGCCGGGTATCATGCGGTTGATGGCCAAGACCCTCGGCACGCATTGGATCGCGACAACATACGGCACCTGGCTGCACGGAGACCCACGAGGCTCGTGGAAGGACGGCCAACTCATTGGGCCGGACCCCTTCCTGCACGAACAAAGCCAGTGCCTGATGTCGCACGACGCGGTCGTGCTCGATCAACGCGAGAGGGACATGGTTGCGGATTCGTTCGGCCGAACGATCCGCAGTTACGGGTATCGCGCGTTTACGGCGACCATTGGGGCCACGCACGTCCACGTGGTGTTCGGCCCACTTGGCGATCCCTTCTCAATCGTCGTCGCGCGCCTGAAAAAGCAGGCGTCGAATGTTGTGCTGTCGGCCCGTCGCTCGCGCGGGCACAATGCCGGACCCACGATGTGGACCAAGCGTCCGTTCCCACGGTTTCTCTTCGATGAAAATCATGTGCTCAACGCGATTGAATATGTGCGGCGGCACAATCTCCGCGCTGGTTTGCCGAAGGACCCGTATCCCTGGCTCGTGGCGTGGTCGGGATGGTGACACTCCGCGGCAAGATGCCGCGGCTATATAGACCCGGCATCTTGCCGGGGACGGCTGTGGGTACACTCTCGAGCGCCGAATGAGAGCAACTCGCCGAATCCTGGTCACGCTGCTGCTGGTCACCCTTGTCGTCGGGCTCACCCTCTGGCGGATGACCTGGATGGCTCCAGGGTGGTGGGCGCCGCCGGATCCGACTGATGAGCGGGCCGCGGCGCTCGCCGATGGTTTCGAGTATGGGTTCATTGAGCAAGCCCACAAGATTCGCCCCAGCGGCGAACCCTGGCGTATCGAGGTCACCCAGCGCCAGGTCAATGCGTGGTTGTCGGGACGGCTGGAGGCGTGGATCGCTCATGCCCATGAGCTGCACTGGCCCCAGCAGCTCGGCGCCGGGCAGCTGCGCTTTGAGACCGGCGGCATCAGCCTCGGCTTGGAACTCCGCGAGGCGAGCCGGTCCCGCTTCATCGTCGCCCGCATTATCCCTACGATCGTCAACGGTGAACTTGCCCTGTCCGTTGACCGCGTGTCGCTGGGGCGACTTTGGATTCCAGGCGGGCCGGTGCAGTCGCTGTTGGACCGCCTCGACGCCGCGGCGCCGGCCGGCTTTCTCGATGATCCGAAGGTCCAGGCGACAATTCACTTGGTCTCGGGTGAGCTGCGCATCGATCCATCGCTGACGCTCACTGACGGCCGCCGCGTGCGTTTGCTCGACGTTGAATGCGGCAAGGGCACATTGACCCTGCGATGCGAGACCATCGCCCGCAGGCAGTCCAGACGGTCCGGACCGCTCCCGTAACCGAAAGAAGAACAGGACTAGGCCGGCCCCCACAACCAGCCCAATCCTGTTATTCACCGCGGAGAAGAAATCTTGAACCCCCCGCTTCCTTGCCTCATTCACCATACCACACCGGAGGCCCTGAGCAAACGCAAATAGCTCAGATCGCCCTGCAAATTGCGCGGTGTCAGCCGACATTTGGCCGCCGCGGCTGGTCCCAGCCGGATAAAGTGCCGCTATGGGTGGGATCGGCCGGTCAAGCAAACTACTGCCGACTACGGAGCCGGCTGCAGTTGGGCGACAGTGGCTGGATTGGACCCGGCCGGCTCTGCCCGCCGCTGCCTCGTGGTTGATACTGCACGCTGGCGGAGGCGATGACACCCAATGCGACCTGCAACGGGTCGTGTGCGTTGTCCCCGGGCTGCGAGCGGGACGACTGCTTCTACGGCAGCTTGTCGAGCAGTGTCTTGGGGCAAGCCTCCACCTGACTCCACCTCTGATCCGCACCCCGGGGCAGATGGTCGATACGTTGGCCCCCCACGGTGATGTGCCGACGGCCACCGGGTATGAGCAAGTGTTGGCGTGGATGGCCGCGCTGCGTAGCAGCGATCAGGCCTCGATCAAGCCGCTGCTACCACACCCCCCGGCTGCCGACGACCTATTCGAGTGGTACGACCTCGCCGCGACCATCGCCCGCCTGGCCGACGAACTGGCCGGAGAAGGAGTCGCCTTCGCCGACGTCGCCGAGCAGGCGGAGCGCATGGAGCTATTCGGCGAGGGCGATCGCTGGCGGGCGTTGGAAGCGTTGGACGAAACTTACCGGGCCGTGCTCGCTGAAGCCGGCCTGGTCGATACTCACCAGGCCCGGTGGCAGGCTATCCGCGGCAGCGATGCGCCCGACCATCGGCATGTGGTGCTCATCGGCGTGCTTGAGCTGAACGCGATGCAGCGGGCGGCGGTCTCCGAGCGGACTGAGCAGATGACCGCCCTGATCCATGCCCCCGCCTCGCTGGGCGACCGTTTCGACGAGCTGGGATGCGTTGATCCGACCCGCTGGGAGAAGGCCATCCTCGACGTTCCCGATGAACAGATCGTCGTCGCCGATCGGCCTGACGACCAGGCCCAGGCGGTGCTCGGGGCGATCGCCGATCTTGGAGGCCGACACGCGGCGGAGCAGATCACCATTGGTCTTGGCGACGAATCGCTGGCTGAAGCGCTCGCCCGCGCGGGTCGATGGGCCGGCCTTACCTTGCACGCGGCCGCGGGCCGGCCACTGCGCCGCACCGGCCAGTTTCGTCTGCTGGCCGCAGGCGCCGACTGGCTCGCCGACCAGCGGTTCGCCAACCTCGCCGCATTGGTTCGCCATCCTGATCTCGAGGCCTGGCTAATGAACCATCAGCCGGACATAGCCACCGCGATTGAAAGCTGGCAAACCCTGCTTGATGAGTACTTCTCGCAATACCTGCATGAGCGGTGCGACGGGCAGTGGCTGGGCGATCCGACTCGGCAGCAGCGCCTCAAAGCGGTCTATGACGCGATCAATGCGCTCTATGAGCCGCTGCGGGGCCCGGGCCGCCGGACCCTTGGCGAATGGGCCCAACGCGTGCTGGGGGTACTGCGCGAGGTGTACGGTTCACTTCCCCAGGACGCCCACGCTCAGGGTGACGCTGGGCTTGTGGAAGCGTGCGCCGCCATTCGGGATGTCTGCGCCGAGGTCGCGGCGGCGCAATCGTCGTTGCAAGCGACCACTGAAGGATGGACCGCCGTTCGCCTGCTGTTGTCCCGCGCGGCAACCGAGCGGCTTCCGGTGGAGCGTCGCCGAGGCGAAATCGAGATGCTCGGATGGCTGGAGCTTCACCTGGACGTTGCCCCGGCGGTCATCGTGGCGGGATTCAACGATGGACGCATTCCCGCCGCGGTGACCGGTGATGCGTTCCTGCCCGACACTCTTCGGCGGCGATTGGGCCTGACCGACAACACGCGGCGCTATGCCCGCGACGCGTACATCCTTGAAGCGCTTCGCCACAGCCGGAAAGATCTGACGATTGTCATGGGTCGGCATACGGCCCAGGGCGAACCGCTGGTGCCCAGCCGGCTGCTGCTGGCCTGCGAGAGATCGCAACTTCCCGCCCGCATCAAACTGGTTTGCGATGAGCAGCAGGCAAGAACCTGGCGGCAGCCGGTCGGCATAGCGTCACCGGCGCCAAGCTCGCAGTTCCAGGTGCCGCCACTGCCACCGGACCTCCAGCCGCCGCAGGTGATGCGCGTGACATGGTTCGGCGAATACCTGCGATGCCGGTATCGGTTTGCTCTGCGGCGTCTGGTGGGGCTGCAAAGCATGACCGACACCGCGATGGAGCTGGACCCGTCGCAGTTCGGCAATCTGGCCCATGAAGTGCTGCGGGCATTCGGCGAAGAAGAGGCAATTGTGAGCTCCGCCGATGCTCAGGAGATCGAGGCGTTCCTTCTGGATGCGCTCGAGAAGGAAGCTCGCAGGCGATTCGGCGAGCATCCGATGTCGGCGGTGCACGTCCAAATCGCCCGGCTTGCCCATCGCCTTGGATCGTTCGCAAGGTTCCAGGCGAAGCAGCGCGAAGCCGGTTGGATCATCCAGCACAGCGAACTGAAGTTCACGGAGGCAAACTGCCTCGATGTTCCGGGGCAGGCCCCCATGCCGATCCGCGGACGGATCGACCGAATTGACCAGCATGAAGGCACCGGCGCGTGGCGCATCATCGACTACAAGACGGGCGATTCTGGCGAGTCGCCCTACGAGATACATCACGGCCGAAAGACCCTCCCGAAAGAGGGTGACCCCAAGTGGCAGGACCTGCAACTGCCCCTGTACCACTACCTCGCGGCACAGCGCGGCATGACCGGCGACGTCCAGCTCGCCTACATCGTGCTTCCCAAACAGACCGACGGGGTCACGTTGTTGGCAGCTGGGTGGGGGCAGGATCATCTGGCCGGCGCGATCGAGATTGCCCGCGAGATCGTTCGCGACATTCGAGCCGGCCGATTCGAGATGAACTCGGAGTACTCCCAGCGGTTCGACGACTTCGCCCGCATCTGCCAGACGTTCGTCTTCGCCGAAGACGAGGACCGCCAAGAGGGCGGACCATGAGCACCCACCGGTTGCCGCACCTGCGGATCCTCGCCTCGGCGGGCTCCGGCAAGACGTACCAACTGACCACGCGGTATCTGCAACTCCTGGCGGCCGGGGCGGATCCGAACTCCATTCTCGCCACTACCTTCACCCGGGCGGCCGCCGGCCAGATTCGCGATCGCCTGTTGCGCGATCTGGCGGAGGCGGCGATCGACCCCAACCAGCGACGAGCTCTGGCTGAACGACTCAACCAGACGGCCTTGAGCGAGGATGACGTGCTGGAGATCCTGGCGTCGTTGGCCGCGCAACTACACCGGCTGCAAATCCGCACTCTGGACAGCTTCTTTGCGACGGTGGTGCGAAGCTTTGCGCTGGAGTTGGGAATTGGCGCCGACGCCGGCATCGTCGAGCAAGAACTGGGCCGCCGCTACCGCCGCGAAGCCGTTCGGCTGACGCTCGACGAGCGACATCCCCAGCGCCTCGTCGATCTGCTGCGCAAGCTCACCCAGGGCACCTCCGACCGTAGCGTCCTGCACGCCATCGATCGAACCGTCGAGGGCTTGTATGCACTGTACCGGGAGGCCGATCAATCGGCATGGGAGCAAATCGAGGCCCCGCCGCCGCTGCGCGAGGATCAAGTCAACGACGCCATCCACCATCTTGCCGAATGCGCCGTACCCAGCCACAAGAACTTCGCCAAGGGACACGCCAACGACGTGCGCAGAGCGTGGGCACGCGATTGGGAAGGGTTTGTGGCCGGAGGGTTGGGCTCGAAGATCATCCACCGACAGACCAACTATTACGGCTTGGACATCAACTCGCAGCTTGTCGAGGCCTACCAGCCGCTGCTTCGGCACGCCAAGGCTGTGCTGCTCGGTCGCGTGCGCGACCAGACCATCGCCACACGCAAGCTGCTTGAGCTGTACCACCATCACTACGAGCAGGTCAAGCGCCGCGGGAGGGCGATGACCTTTGATGACGTGACCCAAGCCATGGCCGGGGCCAACCAACGCGGCAGCCTGGATGAAATCTGCTTCCGTATCGACGCCAAACTGCACCACCTGCTGCTGGATGAGTTCCAGGACACGAGCATTCAGCAATGGCGGGCGCTGCAACCGATCGTCGACGAGATCATCTCTCACCAGACAACCAAGCGTACGTTCTTCTGCGTGGGCGATGTCAAACAGTCAATCTATGGCTGGCGCGACGCATCGCCTGAGGTCCTCGACGAGATTCCCCGCCTGCTGCGGGGACCCGATGGTCGTAGCGCCGTTGTGGACCGGCACCTCGCCAAGAGCTACCGCTCCTCGCAGATCATCATCGACGTCGTCAACCGCGTTTTCAGCACGCTTCCCGACAACGCCGCGCTGAACGACTACCCGGACGCGGCGAACGTTTGGGCAGAACAGTTCCGCAAGCACGAGACGGCCAAGGAGCTGCCGGGCTATGCTCAACTCCTTGTAGCTCCGAAAGCTGGCGAAGGTGAGAAGCAGGATCTCGTGCGTCTTCAATGTGCTGCTGATCTGGTGGCGAAGCTTCACCGCGCAGCGCCCCAGCGATCCATCGGCGTGCTGACGCGGACCAACCCAGGCGTGGCCCGCATGATGTACGAGCTCGGCCCGACGTGCCGGAACACCCCCGCCACCGGCCGCGGAGGCCTGCCCCTGACCGATTCGGCCGCGGTGAACACGGTGCTCGATCTGCTGCGTCTCACCGACCACCCGGACGACACGATCTCGGCGTACAACGTGCGGCACTCGCCCCTTGGCTCGCTGATCGGGTTGACGACCTTGGAGCCGCGGCGCTGCCACACGGTGGCCCGCGAGGTGCGCCGGGATCTGCTGGCCGACGGGTACGCGTTGACCATCGCACGATGGGTCGGCCACATCGCGCCGGCGTGCGACCAACGCCAACTGCGGCGGCTCCTGGAGCTGGTCGAGTTGGCCGGCCTGTATGACGCCGACAGCACACAGCGCGCGGACGACTTTGTCGCCTGCGTTGAATTGCGGCAGATGCCCGATGCCGCGCCATCTACGATCGAGGTGATGACGGTCCACCAGGCCAAGGGTCTGGAGTTTGACATCGTCGTTCTGCCGGAACTGGATGGGAAGCTCTCGGGAGGGAGCCCGCCGCCGGTGGTCTTTGAGCGCGACGGCGAGACCGGCCCGATCACCCGCATCTGCCGATACATGAACAAGGAGACGCTGGCGCTGGCGCCCCAGCTCAAGCCGCTTTTTGATCGGCACACCATGCGGACGGTGCGCGAGAGCTTGAGTCTTCTCTACGTGGCGATGACCCGCGCCCGCCACGCCTTGCACATCGTGATCGATCCCCCGCGCGCCAATGAGAGGTCGATCCCCAGGACACTCGCCGGTGTCCTGCGCAGCGCCTTGGCCGATGGTCCGCTTGAGCCGGGGCAATGTGCCTACGTCCACGGTGACCCGAACTGGCTCGGCGCTGCCCAACGTCCCGAAGCGCCCATTGAACCAGAACCGACCGACAAGATCACGATTGGCCTCGCGCCGTCAACGGGTCCGGTTGTGCATGGGGCGGTCAGCCCTTCGAAGCTTGCCCAGCAGGACCTGGCTTCGGCACTGAGCTTCCCGGACGACGAAGCACTTCAGCGGGGCGCGGCCATCCACGACATGTTCCAACAGGTCGAGTGGCTTGAGGATTGGCACCCCAATCAGGACTCGCTGCAAATGATCGCCAGGCGAGGGGCCCCGCGGCGCGGCGAGGACTGGGCACAACGGCAGGTCAAGTCGTTCCTGCGGATGGTCGAACGCCCGGCAGTACACGCGGCCCTCTCGTACGGCGATCGTGAACCGTCGACCCTTCGACTATGGCGCGAGCATCCGTACGCCCGGCTTGTTGATGGCGCGGTACAGCGCGGAGCGATCGACCGCTTGGAAGCCCGGATCGACAAGGGGAAGCTGCGGGCGGCTACGATCATCGACTTCAAGATCGACGACATCGATCCGAGCGAGGCACCAGCCAGAGCCGAGCGGTATCGACCGCAGCTGGAGGCGTATCGAGACGCCGCGGCCGAGATGCTTCGGACGGACCCTGCAGCGGTGAGAATGCTCGTGCTATTCGTCACCGCGGGCGAAGCGGTCACCCTGAGCCATCAGCCATGAGCGATGGCTCTCAGGAAGGTCGCTGCGATCCGCGACGCGGGGAATCTGCGCCAGACGGCGATCCGGCGGAGACACCTATCTCAATGGTTCGTGATACAATTCACAGGCTCGCGTACTGACTGCGATTCGCCATCATTCGAGGCCGCGCATGCCCAGCATCACCATCAACGGCAAGGTCTGCGACTTCCAGCCGGGGCAGATGATTCTTCAAGTTGCCCTGGACAATGAGATCGAGATCCCGCACTACTGCTACCACCCCGGGCTGTCGATCGTGGCGAACTGCCGGATCTGTCTGGCCGAGGTGTGGGCCCCCAACCCTCGCCACGATCACAAGCTCGAGCCCATTCCCAAGCTGCTGCCGACCTGCCAGGCCACCGCCGGCGAAGGCCAGGTCGTCTACACCGACAGCCCCAAGGCGATCGCCAATCAGCGGGCCGTCATGGAATACCTGCTGATCAACCACCCGGTGGACTGCCCGGTCTGCGACCAGGCCGGGGAGTGCTACCTTCAGGACTATTCGTATCAGTACGGCCGGGGCGTATCGCGCTTCCATGAGCAGAAGATCAAACAGCCCAAGAAGGAGCTCGGCCCCAACGTCCTGCTATACATGGACCGCTGCATCATGTGCACTCGGTGCGTCCGGTTCTGCCGGGAGGTCACCGGCACCAGCGAGATCGTCGTGGAGGATCGCGGCGCGCATTCGCAGATCGACGTATTTCCCGGCCTCGCCCTGGACAACGAGCTCAGCGCCAACGTCATTGACCTGTGCCCGGTTGGAGCTCTTCTCGACAAGGACTTCCTCTTTCAGCAACGGGTGTGGTACCTCACCAAGACCCCTTCGATCGACGGCATCACCTGCTCCGGCGACAACATCTTCATCGAGCACAACAAGGGTCGGGTCTACCGCATCAAGCCTCGCACCAACTTGGAAATCAACAAATGGTGGATCACCGACGAGGTCCGCTACGGCTGGAAGTTCGTGCACGATGAGAGCCGCCTGACCCTGCCGGCCGTGCGCGGCGAGGATCAATACGAGGCCACCGAAGCGCCCCTGGCCTACGAAGCGGCGTATGCGAAAGTCAACGACGCCTTGCAGCGGGCGAACCACATCGGCGTGATGATCAGCCCGATGCTGAGCTGTGAAGAGGCGTATTTGTTCGCAACCTATGTGCTGCAACATGACGCCGAGGCCACCTTCGCCCTCGGCCCGATCCCGCGCCACGGCGAGCCCAAGACGTTTCCCGGCGGGTTCACCCTGTATGCCGAGAAGGCCCCCAACGCCCGGGGCGTGCGGCGCGTGCTTGAGCGGTTCACCGCAAACGTGCTCGACTTCAACGCCCTCCTCGGCCGGTTGCGCAGCGATTCCAGTATCCAAGCCATGCTCCTGACCGGCAACTACACCAGCAACTGGGTCAATGATGAGTTTCTGGACGCGATCGACAGCACCGATGATCGTTTCGTCGGGCTCATCGACACGCTGCCCAACGCCCTCGTCGAGCGGGCCGATGTGCTGATCCCCGGCGCGACCTGGGTCGAGAAAGCGGGCACGTTCGAAAACGTCAACGGCCGGCTCCAGGCGTTCGAGCGAGCCATCGAGCCGATGGACTACTGCAAGAATGAAGCGCAGATCGCACTGGACCTGACCGCCGATTGCCTCGGCGAGCCCCCGGCCGTGTTCAACCCCGCCGCGACCCGCCAGGCCATGGCCGACACGCACGGCCTCAAGGAGTTCCTCACCGACGTGCATCTCCCGGCCGGGATTGAGATGATCGATTCCGACATGGCGGTGGTCGAGCTGTGAATGTTTAGCCACGGCCGCCAGGCCGCCGCGTCCCGGCTCAGGTTGAACTCCGCGGGTTTCCACCCGCGGCTAACAAAACCCTGCCGCTTCCTCGCTACTTCGCCACGGTGACCACGCGGGGTTGGGTGAACTGGCGGTGGCCTTGCTTGCCGGAGTGGTAGCCGAAGCCGGATTGCTTGGCCCCGACCCAGGGCGAGCCGGTCGCTCCGCCACAACCCTTGTTGATCCCGATCATCCCGGCGTCGAGCCGGCGGGCGACCTCGGCGGCCCGTTGCTCAT
>JADFFQ010000084.1 GCA_022568135.1 Planctomycetota bacterium
GGCTCAAGTGCTGTCGGCGGATCGGTACGCGCTACGAGAAGCTGGCGACCCACTTCCTGGCCATGGTCAAGCTCGCTATGATTCAGCGATGCCTACGCGTTCTTGATCCGTCAGACAGGACCTAGGCCCGTTTGAGACGAAAGTTGTTGTGTTCCTGTCTTTCATTCTTACAATCTCCTTTGGGTTGATGAACCTCATTTCGCCTCAGCCCCAGTTGGCCAGGAGGATCAACAGGTCCAAGACGTTGACCGTACAGTTGCCATTGAGATCGCCGGCGCACGCCGGCGGGCAAGGCTCGTCACACGGCCCCCAGGCGGCGAGAAGCATCAACAGGTCAAGGATGCCGACGACCCCATCGCCGTTGAGGTCGGCGTCGCAGGTGTCCGGGATACCGTTGCCGTTTTGATCGTCACTGGTTCCATCGAAGATGTCACAGGCATCGGGGTCGCCGTTTTCGTTACAGTCGAGGCCTTGTATCCCCGCAAATACGTAGCCCTTGCCGGCGCCGTGGATCAGGGCAAAGTCCTCGCTCACTGAGACCGATCCGCCGAAAATGTCCGAGGGCCCGCCATCGGAAGCAAGGAGCTTGATAACCTCCTCCCAACCTTGTTCGGTGTGCCGGAAGACGTATGCGGACCCCGACTCAAACCCCTGAACTTCATCGTCAGGGGCGCCGATGACCGCCGTCTGGCCGTCCCGGCTGATCGAGACGGACAAGCCGAACCAGTCAAGCGGGTCAGCATCCGATGCGGTGATCTTTTGCTCCTCGATCCAATCAACACCGTCATAACGGAAGATGTACGCCGATCCGGCGTCATTTCCTTTGTCGGTGCTGTTGTCCTGGAATGCGCCAATGACAGCGACATCTGCGCCCAGCGAGACGGAGAAACCAAACCAGTCCTGCCCCAGGGGATCCGAATGATTTAGTTCCGTCTCGAGCACCCACTCGCCCAGTCGATCGGGCTTGTATCGGAACACGAATGCCGCGCCGTGAATGTTATCG
This sequence comes from Planctomycetota bacterium, assembly GCA_022568135.1. Classification (GTDB taxonomy): domain Bacteria; phylum Planctomycetota; class Phycisphaerae; order Phycisphaerales; family SM1A02; genus JADFFQ01. Next base: position 1,004 of record JADFFQ010000084.1, read on the forward strand.
TTGCCATGAGCGCCGATGAGCGCGACGTCGCCCCGGACCGAGACCGACACGCCGAAGAGGTCGTACTCCTCGCCCTCGGGGTCGCTCAGCTTGGCCTCCTCAACCCATGCCGATGTATCGGCATTGTAGCGGAAGACGTACGCCGAGCCGGATTGAGTCATACCGTCGTTCTCATCATCACGAGCGCCGATCAGAACCACATCGCCGTCGATCGAAACGGACCATCCGAAAATGTCGCTGGCATCTCCGTCGGAAGCGGTCAACGTCGCTTCATACTCCCATCCACCGGTGGCAGGATCGTAGCGGTAGATGTAGGCGGCGCCGCTCTGGAACTCCGGAGTCGCTGCCCCGGAAGCACCCATCACGATGACATCCCCACTCACCGCGACCCGACCGAAGGAGTCGTCAGGGTCCGGCTCGGGTGACATGAGCACCGCCTCAAGCTGCCAGTCCTCCGGCCCGCCGGGACCGCGGCGGAACACGTACGCCGCCCCGAGCGATCCGAACGCCTCGGCATCACCAACGACGGCAACATCACCATCGAGGCTCACCCCGCCAAAGCCGCCTGAGCCCTGAAGCTGGGCCACCTCGCACTGCCCCCGCGCGGCCGTTGCTGCGAGCAGGACAGCCAGACTTCCCGTGATGAGCGAACCCAAACGTCTTGCGAACAGGGTAAGCATGGGTTGATTCCTGGCCTCCTTATGTATATATGCCGCCAATGCTCCGATCCTGCGCGAAGATGTGAGAAAAACTTCGAAATCAGCTATCCGGCCGGGACGCTGCAAGAAATGCGATGGGTCGCGTTCGTGTTGGCCGCATTGATGAGTGTGCCACCTCGGCGGCAAAAGTCAATCCCCTTATTTCCCAGATTCTCATCGTTTTGCACCGTGTACGGGCGTTGGCGGGGGAGGATTGAGCAGGGGCGGAACCCGCGCGGAGGACGGGGTGGCTCATCTCAAGCCAAGTTTGCGGGTAAGGTATCCGGGCGGTACGTCTTCGATGACGGCTGCGACGCTGCTGAGCGCTGCGGCGGCGGCGTAGCCACTGCGGACAGCGCCTTCCATCGTGGCCGGCCAACCGGTGTCGCACCAGTCGCCGGCCAGAAAGAGGTTCCCGATTCCTGCGCCGCCTGCATAACCAGGGGCGGCCGAGGGGCGATACGATTCCGACCCCGGGGTGGCTGCGAACGTCGCCCGCCTCTCCTTGATGCAACGAACCTGTGTCGGCTGCATGCCCACCGCGCTCGGAAGCGCTCGATGCACATCGCGCACCACCCGCTCAACTATTTGATCTTCCGTCAGCGCCATCCACTCATCGGCAGCGCTGATGACCGCGTGAATGTGCTGTCGCCCGAGCTCATCGGTTCCCTTGTTGAACAACCACTGCACATCGTGGCCGGCAAGGATCAGATGCGGCAGATCCATGACCGTATGCTCAAACCACAAGTGCACTCCGAGGATCGGGCTGACCTCAAGCCGCCCCAGCGATTGCAGGCGCGTGTCGGCGGTGCGCATCGCGTTGGAGACGAGCTTGTCGAGGCGGTCGAAGGGGACGGCGCTGACCACCGCTGCAGCCTCGATGAATCCGTCCGCCGTGACCACGCCCGTCACTCCCCGGCCGTCGAATGCAATCGCCTTGGCGGACGTTGAGAGGCATACCTCGCCGCCGTTGGCTCTCAGCACGTCCTTCGCGGGTTCGTACAGCGCCACCAACTGCACCGTGGGCAGCCCCATGGTGTACGACCAACGATTGGCAAGGAATCCCTCTTGAAAGACCTGAATCGCGTAGGCGGCGCCCACTCGCTTGACATCGAGGTTGCACGCGCTGGTGATGATGACGTTCCAGAACTTGCGGGTCACCGAGTCACTTTGTTTGCAGTGGTCCAGGAACTCGCCAAACGTTCGGCCACTCCAGGCCAACCGGCCCGGGCCGCCCAGACGAATGATCCGCCACATAACGCGCCGCACCTCTCGCCGCTCGGCGCGGCTGAGCAAGCGCATGCGCGCCAATGAAGGCAGAAGGTGAAACGGCGCCGGCAGCGGCGCGGCCCTGACACGATCGATCTCTCTGTTGGCGTGCGTCCAGTACAACGTCCGGTGCCATTGGATCTTGTCGAGCACGCCCAGCCGGTCGTAGAGGTCGATCAGATTGGTGCAGCAACCGAGCAGAACATGCTGGCAGTTGTCGATGAGCTCGCCGGTGCGTGGATCGACGTTGCTTGTCGCCCGACCGCCGAGCATCTTTCGGCTCTCGATGACGATGGGCTTGTATCCGGCTTCGACGAGCCGGATCGCAGCCGCAATGCCGGCAAGGCCGCCACCGATAATCGCGACACGTCTACCTGGAAAGGCAGTAGGCATTGGGCAAGAGACAGTAGGCCGGAACGTTGATCCGCGAGCCCGCCTATACAGTCTGCGTTGCCTGGTGCCTCGGAGTTGCCGGACCTGGAGCGCTTACTGAGCAGGTGTAGCGTCCGTGACGACCCACAACACTTGAGTTGCAACCGTCCTAGCCCCAATTGGCGAGAAGGGTGAGCAGGTCAAGGATGCCGACGCTGCCGTCGCCGTCAAGGTCGGCGGGGCACCCATCGGGCGGATCAGGGCATGGACCCCAATCGGCGAGAAGGATCAGCAGGTCCAAGATGCCGACCGTTCCATCATCGTCCAGGTCCCCGGGGATCGCGTCACAACTGAATCCTTCCGGTGAGGTCTTCAACCGCACGTTGTCCACGCCGGCTTCGACGATCGACTGAGGATCGGTATCCGAGGCGATGAAGCGAATGCGGAACTGATCGGTAAGCTCGACGAAGTCGGCGATGAGGAACTCTTTGAAGAACCAGCCGCCGTCCACC
>JADFFQ010000085.1 GCA_022568135.1 Planctomycetota bacterium
CCAGCCGCTGCTGAAGGTGGCTGACCTGTTCGTGCAGTTGCGAGGCGGCGGGAATCAGCCGCATCACCGCCTGGGTAGGCGTGGCCGCCCGGCAATCCGCCACCAGCTCGATCACGGTTGTGTCCGATTCGTGCCCGATGGCCGCCACCACGGGGACGGTGCACTTGAATGCCGCGTCTGCGACCACCCGCTCGTTGAACGTCCACAGATCCTCAGCCGATCCCCCCCCGCGCGTGACCAGGATCACATCCACGCCGAGCCGCGCTCGCTGCCGATCGACCCGGCGGATTGCACCGGCCACCTGCTCGGCGGCCCCTTCACCCTGCACCCGCACGTCGATCAGCAGCAGCCTCACCGCCTTGCAACGCTGCGCGGCGGTCGCCATCACGTCGCGCCAAGCCGCCGAGCTTGCCGAGGTAATCACCGCGATACGCCTCGGAAAAGCCGGGAGCGACTTTTTGCGAGCCTCATCGAAATACCCCAGGCGGCGAAGCTCCTCGCACATCGCGCGAAACCGAACCTCCAGCGCCCCGGCGCCCACCGGCTTGAGCTGCTTGACGTACAATTGCGTGCGACCCTGGGGCGCATAGTGGCTCAGGTGGCCCACCGCAATCACTTCATCGCCTTCCGCGGGAACGAAGCCGAAGCTCTTGGCCGACGACGCCCAGGCCACGCAATTCAGCACCGCCGCTTCGTCTTTGAGCGAAAAGTACCAGTGGTTGGCACAGCTGAGATTGCTGACCTGGCCGATCACCCGCAGCGGCGACGGGACGTGCTGCTGGAGTGTGGATTTGATCAGCTCGGCGGCCTGGCTAACGGTCAGATGCTCGCCGTCGGGAGGTCGTCGGCGAGGGCTCGGCCGGGCCTCGGCTTCAGGACCGGCAACCTGGTCGGGATCGAATGGCAGCCGCTGCATGCGGCAATGATATGGTGGGCATAACACCGGCGATACCGTGATGACGACCGAGGCTCTGGACAAGCTGACGACCAACATCGCCGACGTGCCCTGCATCGGCCACAGGCACGCCGAAGCGTTCCGCCGGCTGGGAATTCGTTGTGTTGCAGATCTCGTCCTTCATCTGCCGCAGCGGTATGAGCATGAGCTGCCCGAGCAAACTATTGCTGCGGCCTCGGAGCAGATTTCGCCGGTGCACGGCGCTGACGCCAACATCACCCTCCGCGGAGAGATTGCCACGGTGCGGTGGATCCCCGCTCGTCGTCCGCGGATGGAGGCGACGCTTCAGGACGACACCGGCACCGTCAAGCTGATCTGGTTCAATTCACCCTGGCTTCGCGAGAAGATCCATCCCGGGCTGACCGTTTTGGTGTGGGGCCGGGCGAAGAGGCATGGCGACCTGGTGCAAATGGTCAACCCCCGCTGGGAGGCCTACGACCCCGATCAGCCGATTGTGCCCCGGCCGCAGCGCCATCGGCCAATCTATCCGGCCAGCGAAGAGCTGCCTTCCCGGACCATCGAGCGGGCAGTCCAGGCGGTTCTCGACGCCGCCCTGGCCCAGCTCGACGACCATCTGCATGACGAGTATCGAAAGGCCCGAGCTCTGCCCACCCTGGCCGAGGCTTATCGCATGGTGCATCGACCCGCCGACGCCGACGAGCCCGTCTCCGCAAGGCGCCGCCTGGCTTTCGATGAGCTGCTGCTGCTGCAACTTGCGGTGATGCTGAAGCGTCGGCACCGCCGCGAAGCTCAGCGCGCGGTCGCGCTGAAGCACAATGACGCCATCAACGCCCATATCACCGCGCGATTCCCGTTTGAGCTGACCAGCTCGCAGAGTGCGGTCATCCATGAGATCGCCGCGGACCTGCAATCCACAATCCCCATGAACCGTCTGCTTCAAGGTGATGTCGGTGCGGGCAAGACCGTCGTCGCGCTCTACGGCCTGCTGATGGCGGTGGCCTCGGGACACCAAGCGGCACTCATGGCCCCCACGGAATTGCTGGCCGAGCAGCATGACGCCTCGATCAGCCAGATGCTCACCGGCGCCCGCGTGTCGATCGAGCTGCTGACCGGCTCCCAGACCTTACCCCAACGCCGCGAGATCCTCGCCCGGCTTGAGTCCGGGCAGATCGACATCCTCATCGGAACCCACGCCCTGCTCACCGAAATCGTGCAGTTCAAGAGTCTGGCCTTGGCGGTCATCGACGAGCAGCACCGCTTCGGCGTTCACCAGCGGGCGAGGCTGCGAAGCAAGGGCAACGATCCCAACACTATTCCTCACACGCTGGTGATGACCGCCACGCCCATCCCCCGCACCCTTTCGCTGACGGTCTTTGGCGATCTGGACATCTCGACCATCCGTGGGTTGCCGCCGGGGCGAAAGCCGATCACCACCAGGATCACGGATCAGTCCAAGGCCGAGGAGGTTTACCAACATGTGGCTGAGCGTCTGAACACCGCCGAGCAAGCGTTCATCGTGGTGCCCGTGATTGATGAATCCGATCGGGGGCTCAAAGATGTCCATACCCATCTTGAGTGGCTGGCCGGGGGATTCCTGCGAGGCCGACGCCTGGCCGCCATGCACGGGCGGCTCGACCGCGACGAACGTGAGCAGATCATGAGCCGCTTCCGGGCCGGCGAGATCGACGCTTTGGTCTGCACCACGGTGATCGAGGTCGGGGTGGATGTGCCCAACGCCTCGATCATGGTGATCGAGCACGCGGAGCGGTTCGGCTTGGCCCAGTTGCACCAGCTTCGCGGGCGCATCGGGCGAGCCTCCCGCCGCAGTCTTTGTGTGCTGCTGGGCGATCCGACCACCAAAGAAGCCGAAGCCCGGCTCGAGGCGATCGCTTCAACATCCGACGGCTTCGAGATCGCTGAGAAGGACCTGGAGATTCGCGGTCCGGGAGAACTGTTCGGGGCCCGGCAGTCCGGGTTGGCGCCATTTCGGGTGGCCCAGTTGCCCCGCGACCTGGATCTCCTGCAAATGGCACGACGGGACGCAAAGGACTGGATCGCATCGAATCCCATGCTCGACGGCCAGCGCGATGCCTTGCTGCGCCGCCGGCTGCTGAAAGCCCACGGCCAGGCCCTGGGGTTGGGGGACGTGGCGTAGGCAGGAGTCAGGAGTTAGGAGTTAGGGGTTGGGAGTTAGGGGGTTGGGGTTGGCGTGTGATGTGCGCGCTGTTGGTAGGCCCGAATGCATATCCGGGGGAGTCCGGGGGATTTGTTCACCGCATACACTGCCGACATGCCGGCCAACGCCGATTTGTCGCGCATCTTTGAGCAGATGAGCAAAATCCTGGAGCTGACCGGGGCCAATCCCTTCCGCGTCAACGCCCACGGGAGGGTGGCCCGAATCCTGGCCGACCTCACTGTTGATGTCAGTCAGCTTGCCGACGACCCGGCCAAGCTCACCGCAATCGACGGCATCGGCGAGGCGTCAGCGAAGAAGATCGTCGAGTATCTCAAGACCGGCCGGGTCAAAGAGCGTGACGAGTTGTTGAAAGAGATCCCCAAGGGTCTGCTGGAGGTCATGGAGATCCCCGGTCTGGGCCCCAAAACGGTGAAGCTCATGTGGGAAAGAGCCGGTGTTACCGATGTGGAGACGCTCAAGGCCAAGCTCAACACCGGCGAACTTGCGCAGCTGCCGCGCATGGGGACCAAGACCGTACAGAACATCAAGGAGTCGATCGAGTTCATCGCACTCTCGGGCAAACGCATCCGACTTGGTGAGGCGCTTCC
>JADFFQ010000057.1 GCA_022568135.1 Planctomycetota bacterium
GCTGTGCATCAGCTCCTTCGCCGCAATGAAGGCCCTTTCCACCCGCAACGATGAGCCCCAGAAGGCCTCCCGCCCATTCGATCACGATCGCGACGGCTTCGTGCTCGCCGAAGGCGCTGCGGTCATGATGCTCGAAGAGCTCGAACACGCCAAGAACCGCGGGGCGCGAATCTACGCCGAAATGCTCGGCTTTGGTTCCTCCGCCGATGCTCACCATATCGCCGCCCCCGACCCGAAGGGAATCGGGGCCGTGCGGGCCATGCAAGCCGCCATCGCCGAGGCCGGCATCAGCCCCGACCAGGTCGATTACATCAATGCCCACGGCACCGCCACCCCCTTGGGCGACACCGCCGAGGTCCGTGCCGTCAACCAACTCTTCGGCGACCACGCCCCCAAGCTGGTCATGAGCTCGACCAAGTCGATGACCGGCCATGCGCTGGGCGCAGCCGGCGGTATCGAATCGGTCATCACCGTCCTCGCCGTTCACCACGGTGTCGTCCCACCCACCATCAACCTCGATCGTCCCGATAACGACTTCGACCTGGACTTTGCCGCCAACACCGCGCAGGAGCGCCCCGTGCGCTACGCGCTGAACAACTCCTTCGGCTTCGGCGGCCACAACGTCAGCCTCGCGTTCGGCCGATACAACGGCGTGTGAGCCGGAAAGCGATCAGTGATGAGTGATGTGTTCCGCCGTCACACCTTGCCCCGCCGCGCCCTGCCTGTAAAGCCGCGACCGGTGGTCGCGGTCTTCCTTCCCCCCGCCGTGTGGATCGGGGCCGATCTCGTGTCACCCCAGCCGCAGCGAACATTTCGATTTTTTCCTTGTGCCACCCCCACCGAGCGTGGTACGCTGATATCGCTGTAACCGCATCAGGGACGGCTTGAGCGAGCCGGCTTGTCTCAAGCCGGTTGACTCTCATGCCGCCACGGCTCTCCGAACCGTGTTGCAACCGCAGGAGGCCTGCCCATGCTCCACAGCCAACTATTGCCGATAGTGCTCATCGCTCTCGTCTCATCCGCAGCCCAGGCCGGCCCTGTGCTGTACGTCGATGACGATGCCCCGCAGGGCGGCGACGGACTCAGTTGGGGCACCCCCTACCGGTTCCTTGCCGATGCGCTGACCGCCGCTTCCGGGGGTGGCATCAGCGAGATCCGCGTCGGGCAAGGCATGTACCAGCCCGACCGCGACGAAGCCAACCCCGCCGGTAGCTGCGATCCGGGCCCCTGTGACCGTACAGCCACGTTCCAGCTCATCAACGACGTGTCACTCATGGGCGGTTATGCGGGTATCGGCGCCCCGGACCCCGATGAGCGCAACATCGAGCTCTACGAAACGATCCTCTCCGGCGACCTCCTCGACAACGACGGCCCCGACTTCACCAACAACGACGAGAACAGCTACCACGTTACCACCGCCTTCAACACCTTCCAAACGGCCATTCTGGACGGCTTCACCATTACTGCAGGGAATGCCGATGGCCCCGATCCCACCGTCAACGGAATGGGCGGCGGGATGTTCACCCTGGGAATCACCACCTCGACGGTCACCAACTGCACGTTCAGCGGCAACACGGCGACTTGCGGCGGCGGGATGGGCAACCTTGGCACCAGCCCGACGGTCACCAACTGCACGTTCAGCGGGAATACGGCCACCGGCTTCGGCGGCGGCGGGATGCTCAACCTCAGCAGCAACCCGATGGTGACCAACTGCACGTTCAGCGGCAACACGGCCGGCGTGTACGGCGGCGGGATGGGCGGCATTGACAGCAACGCGACGGTGACCAACTGCACGTTCAGGGGCAACACGGCGACTTGCGGCGGCGGGATGTGCGACGTCCTCGGCAGCTCGACGGTGACCAACTGCACGTTCAGCGGGAACACGGCTACCTTCGAGGGCGGCGGGATGGGCATCGACGGCAGCAACGCGACGGTGACCAACTGCACGTTCAGCGGCAACACGGCCGTTTCCGGCGGCGGGATGGTCACCGATGGCAGCCCGACGGTGACCAACTGCACGTTCAGCGGCAACACGGCCGTTTCCGGCGGCGGGATGTACTACGATAGCGGCATCCTGACGGTGACCAACTGCATCTTCTGGGGCAACCTGAATGATCAGATTGGCGGCGGCCTGGCGAGCGTGCGCTACAGCTGCATCCAAGGAGGCTACACCGGCACGGGAAATATCGACGCTGATCCGCTGTTCGTAGATCCGTTGAATGACGACTATCACCTCACGGCCGGATCGCCTTGCATCGACGCCGGAGATAACGCTGCGCCAAACTTGCCCGCCACCGATCTCGATGGCAACGACCGGATTCAGTCGTGTCGCGTCGATATGGGTGCGTACGAGACCCCGTACGTTGGCGACACCGACGGCGACGGGATTTCTAACTGCGATGAGGACGCTGCGCCGCTGCAGGATCCAGACGGCGACGGCATCTCCAACTATCTGGACACCGACTCGGATGGTGACGGTATCCCCGACTCACAGGAAGGCGATGGCGATGCCGACGGCGACGGGATACCTGACTATCTGGACGAGGATTCCGACAACGATGGCATTCCCGACGGATGCGATATCGACATCGTGGGCGGACCGGACTGCAACGGCAACGGGGCGCTTGATCTCTGCGACATCGACGACGGCACCAGCCAGGACTGCAACGGCAACGGCATTCCCGATGAATGCGAACCGCCGAGCCCCGCCGACCTCAGCGGCCCGCGCGGTGCGCCTGATGGTTGCGTTGACGCGTACGACCTCGGCGCGTTGCTCAGTGCGTGGTGCTCGGACGTCAACGACCCGAACCCGCCGAGCCCGCCGTGCGAGAACTGCACCCCGGCGAATCTCGCCGTCGCAGACATCTCCGGTGCGGCCAATGTGCCGGATGGGTGCGTCGATGCGTTCGACCTGGCGAAGCTGCTGGGCGATTGGTGCTCCGTCGCGGGCGGCAACCCCTGCGGCACTTGCTTCTCCCCGCCATAAGCGTTGGCGTTGATAGGCTTCGCCTTTCCAACTCTCTGCGCCCTCTGCGCCTCAGCGGTGATGAATGATGCAGCCTAGAACGGTAAACTCAGCCCCGCATAGAGCAGCAGACTGTTGCGCGGCGGGTTGTCCGCGCGGGTCCGCGCATTGGAGATGTGATGCAGCCGAGCACCGACCAGCACGCGGGTGTTGAGGGTGATCTGGTAGCTCACGCCGAGCCCGAGCTGGGGTGTGAAGCTGAATCGCCCGCCGGCAGCCGAGTCAGGCGTCGCCGCAGGCACCCGCTCGGTGGTGCCGAGCAGTCCCGCCCCGCCCTCGACGTACAACGACCACTGCTCCTTCGCCACCACATGCCAGCGAGCCAGCAGATTGAAGTTCGCGCCAACCGCGCTGGGACCCTCCTGATGGACGTACAGTGCGTTGAACTCCAGCTCGAGGCTCAGGTTGTCAATCATGAAGTAGCTGAGCCCTCCGCCGAGCAGCCCGAAGCGGTTCTGATGGTCGGCGACATCCGTGGCGAAACCTTCCGTGAGGTTCCACCGCCAGGACCCTTTCTCGCCGAATGGGGGCGCAGGCTCACTCGCCGCCGAGACACTTGGTAGCGCCCCGGCCAAAGGCACAGCGGTCGCCGCCATTGGCGCGTACTTCAATTCGAGCCCGGTCAACGTGCTCATTGCTGCCGGGATCGTCTCGGCCACGCAATAGCGTGCTGCCAGAACCGCCGGGACCACCAGGCAGGTCCGCGCGACCGGCACGCTCCATCGCCACAACGCGCGCATCAACAGTTGATCGGCGTGGGCGGCCTGCACCGGCCAAAGGTGGCGAGCAAGCCGTTGCGTCGACGCCCGGCAGCATCCTGCGACGAGGCCAGGCCGGCGGGCGAAGGGTCTCCTCGCGCCTTGCCCCTTGGGCGTCATCGGCACCCTGGTCGATGGCCGCCCAGCCCGGATTACTCGTCACCACTGAGGCACCCAGGACACAGAGGATTACCGCTGAGAAAATTATGTTGAGGCGGAGCCGCTGCCCGACCAGCGCACACTGCGCCGACCCAGATCGAGACCGACGCGTTATCTGAGCAGATTCTGCCTCTTCTGGGTGTCCTCTCGGTGTTCTCCGTGGTGATTCTTCCAGACTATGCGTTAGAGTAGCCGGCTCATGGCACGTCAACGGACCATCGTCGGCCTCGGCGAAGCGCTGCTGGCTGAGCATCCCGACCGAGAGGAGCCGGCCGGCCTAGCACTACTGATACCGAGATACGCCGTGCTGCTCGGCCACGAGGGCATCGCGATTTCACGCCTCGGCCAGGACCCGGCGGCCCAGGAGCTGATCGCGCAGCTTCGGGCGCTCGGGGTGGATGTCACTCACTTGCAAAGCGATCCCGATCTGGCCACGGGGCGTCGGCTGGTGCGAACGATGGGCGCAGAGACCTTCCATAGCCTCGATTCGGAAGCCGCCTTCGATAACTTGCAGTGGGACTTTGATCTTGCCGACGTCGCGCAGCGAACAGACGCCGTCGTCTACGGCGCGCTGGCCAGGCGAACCGGGCAGGCCCGATCGGTGAGCGATCGATTCCTCGCTGAATGCAAGTTCGCGCTGCGCGTGTTTGATCTGACCAACCGCCCCGACAACCAGCTCGATCGGAGCCGGGCGATGTCTGGGCTGAAGTTTGCCAGTACCCTGGTCGTCGATGACTTCGCCCGCAACGTGCTGTTGCCCGGCGGTGTTGACAAGCCGCAGCGGGAGGCTGCGATTGAACTGCTACGCCTCGGTAACCTCACGTGGGTGGTGATCGCCCAACCAGGTGAGCCGATGGTTGTGCACAGCGCGAAGTCGTCCTGGTCGGGGCACGCCCATCGCCCCGAAGCGCACGAGGCGAGCATTGTCGCATTGTTGCACGGGGTGCTGGCGGGATGGGATGTGCAGGCTGCACTCGGTCTTGCCGATCGCCTCGCCGGGCATATTCTCAAGCATCCGGGTGAACCGCCGCCACCAGAGCTGCTGCGGCAACGTTGAAAAAAAGTCCGCCGCCCGGACGCTCCGACACTCCCGGACGGCGGTGCGCCACGACCCGAAGGCCGCGTCTTTTGGTGTGCCACGTGAACCGCTTCCCACAGTAGTCTCGTCGGCGCGGTTGGGTCAACGTCCGATCGCCACGTTGGCGAGAATTTCACAAATCACGTGTGTGCAATGACTTATGCCCACTTCCGCGCAAGAACCTCCCGCTGATCGCCCTGGGCCGGCCGAGTCGCCGGCCACAGAAGCGCCCATTGAGGTGGCGATTGGGGCCCTGTGGAGGCGACGCGGGTCCTGCTGCGAGGTGTTGATCACCCGCCGCCCCGCCAACGTCCAATAGCCTGGTCGGGCTTCGTGAATAACAATGCCCCGGGGATTGGACAGCCGCACAGGCAGGTCCCTGATTGACCATCACAACCTATTGCATAACAAGTTGTTGCGCGCTACCGCCTCAGGATTGACGCCGCCCAGACCCCGATGTGGACAAATTGTCATTTATGCGCTTCCTTCATCGAGAACTTGTGTTACTTTTGCGTAGGTGCTTTTGAAATGGTGAGCTTGCCCGCCTTGCAACGATCCATTCGATAAATGTTCCCCGTGCCAGATGCATTTCACGTTTCAGCTGATTTCGGCGTTCGCCTGTGTGGGGCTTTCGCCACGGATGCACCAAGACGCGGGTGACTTCGAGCAGGATTGACTTGGCCGCCGTCAGCCGGCCCGGGCCGCAAGAGCCCGCTTGAACCGGCAATGATGTCCGGACGGGAGGAGAAGTTGCGGGAGGAAAGTCGGGACCGGCTCTAATCAGGCGGTCCCGACATCTCCGGACGAGATGGGCGTGCAGTTGAGCGCCCGCTTCACGCCGTCGACCAATCGCGTCTCAGCGCCAATCAAGAATAGTCAGACTCGGGCGCAGTGCCTTGCCCCTTGCGCTCGCCCGCACCCGGCTTGCTTGCGGCATATTGCAACGCTCCCAATCGATCACCCCGCCGCCGCCACTGCCTCGCTGAAGTGGCGCGATCCCTGAGTCGCGCCCGGCACCGTAATGGGCGACCGATCGCCGGTGGGTTACTCCGCCGCTTCGCCGGCGACAGGTCAGCCGCCGGGTGATTCAGATTCATCGCCCATGGCGGCGATCCGCTGGGGCAGATCGCCGAGATAGGAAACCCGCACCCCGAAATTCTCGCCGACTTTCACCGCTGTGCCGGTGCCGATCTGCTTGTTGTTGACGAGAATCTCCAGATCGCCGTCGGCCGGCTTGGGCAGCTCGATGATCGAGCCCGGAACCACCGCCAACACCTCCTTGACGGGCATCGAGCGCTGGGCGATCTGAACGATCAGGGGAACCTCCAGCTTCAGGATCGACTCGACGTTTGTGGGCATGTGTTCTGTATCGGCACACATGCGACGCGCAGTTGAGTGCCCAGCGATTCAAGCGGGCGCATGGGCAGGAAACCTGATCCGCGAAGGATCAAGTCTCAACCCTCAAGCCTGCAAGCCTCCAAGCCTTCAAGCCTTCAAGCCTTCCCCTCTGCCTCATCCCCAGTTGGCGAGCAATGTGAGCAGGTCGAAGATGCCCACGGTGCAATCGCCGTCGAGATCGGCCGGGCAATTCTCACAATCGCCGCACGGCCCCCAGTTCGCAAGCAGCATCAGCAGATCAAAGACGCCAACCGTACAGTCGCCGTCGAGATCGCCGACCGGAACGTCGGGTCCCCAGCGGGCCCAGAAGGCGGACACATGCTCGCCCGCAGTGGTGAACCAGCCTCCGGCGATCAGCTCACCGTTGTACACGGTCAAAGCGCGCACCGTGCTGTTCATCCCGCTGCCCAGCGGTGTCCAGTTCGTGCCCTCCCAGCGGGCGATGGAGTTGGCTTCCATTCCGCCAGCGGTGGGGAAGAAGCCCCCCGCGATCAGCTCGCCGTTGTATTCGGTCAGAGCCATCACACCGCTGGTCATCCCGCTGGCCAGGAGCGACCAGGATTCGCCATCCCAGCGGGCGATGCGGTTGGCTTCCGTTCCGCCAGCGGTCGTGAACCAGCCCCCGGCGATCAGCTCGCCGTTGTACTCGGTCACGGTCCACACTGTTTCGTTCAGCCCGCTGCCCAGGGGCGACCAGTTCGTGCCATTCCAGCGGGCGATGAAGTTGGCTCCCGTCCAGCCAGCGGTGGTGAAGTTGCCGGCGGCGATGAGCTCGCCGTTGTACACGGTCAGTGCATTCACGAACGGGACTTCACCGCCCATCCCGCTACCCAGCGGCGACCAGGTTTCGCCATCCCAGCGTGCGATGCGGTTGGCTTCCGTTCCGCCGGCAGTGCTGAACCAGCCGCCGACGATCAGCTCGCCGTTGTACACGGTCAGGGCATTCACGAACGGGATTTCACCGGCCATCCCGCCGCCCAGGGGTGACCAGGTGGCGCCGTCCCATCGGGCGATGTAGTTCGCGCTCACCCCGCCCGCGGTGGGAAAAAAGCCCGCGGCGATCAGGTCGCCGTTGTACACGGTCACGGTCCACACCAAGTCGCTCATCCCGCTGCCCAGGGGCGACCAGCTCGTACCATCCCAGCGGGCGATGTAGTTCGCGCTCACCCCGCCCGCGGTGGTAAAGAAGCCCGCGGCGATCAGGTCGCCGTTGTATACGGTCAGAGCAAGCACGACGTGGCTCATCCCGCTACTGCCCCTGCCCAGGGGTGACCAGGTGGCGCCATCCCAGCGTGCGATGCGGTGGGCCAGCGTCCCCCCGATGGTGGTGAAGTTGCCCACCGCGATCAGGTCGCCATTGGACACGATCAGGGCATACACCACGGTGTTCATCCCGCTGCCCAGGGGCGACCAGGTTTCGCCATCCCAGCGGGCGATACGGCTGGCTTCCGTTCCGCCGGCGGTGGTGAACCAGCCCCCGGCGATCAGCTCGCCGTTGTGCACGGTCACCGCGACCGCCCAACCGTTCATCCCGACTCCGAGTGGCGACCACGTGGCGCCGTCCCAGCGGGCGATATGGTTCGCACTCACCCCGCCCGCGGTGGAAAAAGAGCCTACGGCGATCAGGTCGCCGTTGTACACGGTCAAAGCGTGCACCGTGCTGTTCATCCCGTCGCCCAGGGGCGACCAGGTTTCGCCATCCCAACGGGCGATGTGGTTGGCTTCCGCTCCCCCGGCGGTGATAAACTCGCCCGCCGCGATCAGCTCAGCATTGTACACGGCTAGCGCGCGCACCCTACCGCCCGTCCCGCTGCCCAATGCCGACCAGCTCGTGCCATCCCAGCGGGCGATGTAGTTGGCTTCCATTCCACCGGCGGTGGTGAACCGGCCCCCGGCGATCAACTCGCCGTTGTACACAGTCAGAGTGTGCACGCTGGGCGAAATAACGCCTTCGATCCCTTTGCCCAGCGGCGACCATCTCGTGCCATCCCAGCGGGCGATGAGGTTGGCTTCCTTCCCGCCGGCGGTGGTGAAACCGCCCCCGGCGATCATCTCGCCGTTGTACACAGTCAGCGCCCCCACGCCGGCGTTCATCCCGCTGCTCAGTGGCGACCATCTCGTGCCGTCCCACTTGGCGATGTTGCTGGCAAGCGCCTCGCCCGCGAGCGAGAAGCCGCCGCCCACGTACAGGGCCGGGCGGCTGCCGTCGTCATAGACCGTTACGGCGCTCACCGAGCCGCTGAGCCCCGGCACGCCCTCGCCTGGGAGCCACTGCTCCGTGCACTGGGCCGAAGCCGGTGCCGCGGCGAAGAAAACGGCCCCGAGTATGCCGAAGAGTGTCAGAGAATGACGGTTCGCGTGCATGTCATTGCCTTCCTTGAGATCGATCACAAGGTCCAGGCGCCCCGCGCGTCCATGCATGTCGGTGTGCCGCGCCCCTGTCGCAGGTCAGCGCAAGCCCTGGCACATTATACCACACCGATTCTGAATAGAAGCAGTGCTGTCATGAGCAAAGTGCATAGCCGGCGGGCTACGCCCGCCGGTGCCGGGACGCGTAGCGTCCCGGCTAATGAGAGCTGATAGCAGACAACCCAACTACCCCCAGTTGGCCAGCAGCGCCAGCAGGTCGAGGATTCCCACGGTGCAGTCGCCATCGAGATCGGCGAAGCAGGCCGGTGGGCAAGGCTCAGCACACCGCCCCCAATTGCTGATCAGGATCAACAGATCGATGATGTCCACATCGCCGTCGCCGTCCAGGTCGCCGGGGATGCTCGGCACCAGGTCAATCAACGCCGAGTCCATATCCACCGGGGCGCTCTTGCCGTGAAGCACCCATTGGTTGTAGGCGATCTGCCCGCGATTGTCCGTCGTGTTCTCGTCCCGCAGAAACTCGATGTAGACCTTGGAGGTGAGCTGGTAATACACCGTGACCAGCGCCTGCGTCGCGCCGGGGGGGATGCGATACTCGGTGTCATCCCAGTGCTGGCCGTCGGCATAGGTGTAGTCCACCGGCTCCGCCTGGACCGCCTCAAAGCCGGCGTTGGTAAAGCCGATCGGCGGGATGCGGTTGTCAAAGAGGATCACGTTGTTGAGGATAAAGTGGAACGACTGCCCTTGTGGCAGACCCGTCTTCGCCGCCGCTGCGGCATCAAGTCCGAACTTCGCCTCATACACCTTAGTATCTCCGGGGGTCAGCTCGGCCGTGGCAAAGTCATACGCGCCGTGCTCGAGCACCACCTGGGCGGCTTCGTCGAGGAACATGACGTTGATCCACATCCGCCGGCCTTCGTGATACCCGGTGGGCAGCTTATGCCCGGAGAAGTTGATAACACGAACATTGAGCAGATTGCCTTCTTGGGTCAGCTCCAGGTCGGAAGCGTCGCGCAACATCTGGACCGCCCGGGCAATTGACTCATCGATGATTGTTTGCGTCAGGCCGGTGGGCTCATCCAGGAACACGGGGTCGTTGAGTCCGCCATCGCCGTCGGTATACAGCGTGTTGACCGCCTTGATCACCCACGTGTTGCCGCCGGTGAGGAAGTGGGCCGCCATGTCCGGGTGATCGTCAAACCCCGGCACGCGGCAGCCCGGCGACACCTGATCCGGCATGTGACAGTCCTGGCAGCTCTCGATCGGAATGTCATCGGGCAGATTGCCGCCGAAGCGCCCGTCGGGGAACACGACGCCACCGTTGGCGAATTGGCTCTCGGTCCATTCCCCGAAGGTGCGCTCGATGGGGAACATGTCGTACTTGTCCATCGTGGGATGCGGGGCATCCAGATTGTTCTGCACGTAGCTGCCGTCGCCTTGGCGGGTGTACATAGGGTTGCTGACGTCATGACACGTCGCACACAGCGCGGACTCCTGATGGAACGGCGACTGCAGCCAGAGATGAAACGGGAAAGAATCTCCCAGGTCGTATGGACCCCTGCGGCGATCTTGCGGATCAACGACATACCGCCCCCCGCCCGGCTGTTTGGGAACGAGACCTTCCATGTCCAGGTCGTCCAGGATCTGCCAATCCTCGAGGGGACTCTTGCCCTTGATGTACATCAGATTGACCATCCGATGGCAGAAGTTGCAGTTGACGCCCTCGAAGTCGGCGGTGAAGTGCACGAGGTCCAAGCCGTCGGTGGGCGTCGAGCGACCGGCCAACCAGCCGGCCGGGGTATGGCATCGCAGGCAGAGGTCGCCGCCGAAATCCGCGTCCTGATTGGCGACGGTGAGCGCGGCCCAGAATACGGGGTCGCGGGTGGCCTGGGCCATCATGCTGCCACTCCAGGTGCGATAGGGTTCCGCATCCAAAGGCAGCGGCGGATCGGTATCGCCGAAATCAGCGTGGCAGAGAAGGCAATCAAAGACAGAGACGATCGGCGTCAGGTCCGCGCCGCTCGGATCCGGCTGCGTGCCCGGCATAAAGAAATCCTCGAGGGTGGTGCCGATGGGAAGGCCCGGCGGACCGGCGTCGCGGAACCCGGATACCGTCCGCATCGGCCCGACCGCCAACGCGGCCATGATCACAGCCACTGTCATCAATATCGCCCGGCAATGGCTCTTGCGGCCCAACTGCATCGATCAACTCCTCCTGAGGGTCCGGCTCGACACGCGGAACGGTTTCATCCGCCGCATGGTTCGACCGCTCAGCGTTGCCGGTAATCCTATGGGGGAAACTCACCCTGCGCGATTACCGAGCACACAACCCACCGAAACCCGCGCACAATCCACTCTACGCGGTCATTCGCCCGCGTCAACGAAAATCCGCATGCCCTGATGCCCAACCGCCGGGCTGGGTGACTCGGGTGCCGTTGAATTGCCCAGCCCGCACAGACCGATCCGCCCCCCGGCGCCGCGCCCGCCAGGGATATCGCTAGAGCACCTTGCAATCGCCTGGCAGGTTTCGAGACGGATTGATAGCCGCGAATGCATATCCGCGGGCCGAAGATTGCCGGCCCGGACGAACCTCACCCCCGCGGCATTGCGGTCGCCGCGAGCGCCACGCGACTGCGAACTGGGTTAGACTGCCGAGGCGATGCATTCACGTCGTGCGAGTCAGGCATTTGTATTGACGCCGCGCCTGGTCGGGGCGATTGTGGCGGCGAGCTGCGCGCTGGTCGGCGGATGCGGCTCAGCCCCACGGCCCGACGTCCTGCATATCGATTCGAGCGTGTATCACGCTGCGTTCGACGCCGCGATGGACGCGGCCCGTCGAAATGGCATGCCGCCGACGCTGCGCGATCGGCGCCGAGGCGTGATCGAAACCGAGCCGAGCATCGCTCCCTCGATCTTCGAACCATGGCGCCGTGGCAACACCTCGCTTGGGCAGGCCCTGGAAAGCACGATCGCGTTTCAACGGCGCCGCGCCCGCTTCGAGTTCGTCGCGGCCGACGATCACCCACCGCCCCCGGCCGGCCCGCCGGGCGTTTCCGGCCCCGATCTGCTCGGGGCGAACGAGCCCCAGATCGACCTGAGCGAGTACCACGGCGACCTGGAGCTGCGGGTGTGGGTCTTCGTCGAGCGAGCATACTCGCCGGGAATTCGCCGCAACACCTGGACGCGGCGTAAGACGACACGAACCACCATCGCGCCCGCCGAACTCGACGGCGAACCACTGCCGTCGTTGTGGTGGACCCCGGTCTCGCGCGACGCGGCGGCCGAACGTCAACTGCTTGTGGCCATTGACCGAAACCTCACGCGCCAAGCCCGGCGCCAGGGCGAATCGAGCGCCGGGCGCTGACGGATCGCTCTGGGCCCGGGGCGATGCCAACTCAGAACGAGGCCCCTGTGCCGGCGATGCAGTGCGGCGGGCCGATCTCTCGGCGGCTTTGCGCTTCCCCCGGGCCGAAGCGGTGATATGCTTGTAGCAGCCCGCTTGTACATAAGGAACGCCGGACGCCCAAAGGCGCCGCCAGGGAGAAAGCGATGTTCCGAGTACCCACCCGTTTTGCCTTCGCCGTCGGGCTCGCGGCGCTGTGGGCGAACCCATTGCTGGCCGGCGCCGGCTCCAACGACGGCGCGGAGGTCGGCCTCGATGACCTGATCAAACGCATCGGACTCGAGAACATCCCCACCGGGGCCGGGGTAACGGTGGGGCAGATCGAAGCAACGGCCGGCCAGGACTACAGCCCCAACCAGGGGCTCGCAGAGTTCAATGGCAAGACCTTCATCGAGATGAGCGGCGCCGCGGAGGTCTCAAACCACGCCACCAATGTCGCGCGGAACTTCTACGGCAACACGATCAGCATCGCGCCCGGCATCAGCGAGATCTATCTGTGGGCTGCGGGCCACTGGGCCACGAACGGGTATTTGCGCGCGACCGGCCCTTCATCTACCCCCCCAAAACCGACGCCTGATGGACTGAGGATCTTCAACCACAGCTGGGTCGGCTCCTTCGGCTCAACGTCCCTCGACAACGCCGCCTTGCGCCGCGCCGACTTCGCCGCCAGCCGTGACGACGTGTTGATGGTCGCCGGTGTCAATAATGGCAATCCCAATTACCCGCTGCTGAGCCACGTGTACAACGGCATCTCAGTCGGCAAGACGAATCGGAATCATCAGTCGGGCGGAACGTTGCCGGGCAATGATGGCCCCGGCCGGATGAAACCGGAGATTGTCGCGCCCGGCGGCGTCACGAGTTGGACGACGCCCGTTGCCGCGGCCGCGGCGGCATTGATGATCGAGACCGCGCACACCACGCCTGGACTGGGCGACAATCCCAACGCCCAAAGGATCGAGGTCATCAAGGCCGTGCTGCTAGCCGGGGCCGCCCATGTCGATGCCCACGACGATCTATGGTCAAACAACCCCGAGACCTCCGGACCGAACCGCGGTGTTACCAGCCAGCCGATCGACGATGTCGTCGGCGTCGGGACCGTCAACGTCAACATCAGCCACCTGATCCTCACCGGCGCCGAGCAAGACGGCTCCGACGCGCCACCGGCTTCCGTCAACGCTCAGCACACCGGATGGGACCTCGTCGCCGTGGGCGTGGGAGAGAGTCGATTCTGGCGGTTTGACGTCGCCCAGCCGGCCGAGGAGATCTCCATCCTCGTCACATGGCATCGCCAGACTAATGGCACGTTCAGCGCCTCGTTCGTTGCGGACTTCGATCTCATCCTCTGGCGAGTGGACAACGACGGTCAGCTCGCGACGCTCGTCGGCGACGCAGGCCTGCCTTACTTCGCCGGCGGCAACGTCGTCAGCGAAAGCCCGGTAGACAACATCGAGCATCTTTACATTCTCGACCTACAGCGGGGCGAGTATGTCCTTGAGCTGCTGCGACTCGATAACCTTCTCGCCTATCCCGAATGGGATGCTGCGGTCGCCTGGTTCATGCCCGCTGCTGCCGCCATCCCCGGCGACCTCGACGGCGACGGCGATGTGGACATCATCGATCTGCTCACTCTCCTGGCAAACTGGGGACCGTGCTCCGATCCGCCGGATCCTTGCTCGGCCGACCTGAACGGTGACGGCGACGTGGGCATCCTCGATCTGCTGGCGCTGTTGGCCAACTGGGGATAGCCCGGGACGACCCGACTCGCCACTTGTGCTGGTTGACTTGTCGGTGCATCAAGCGCATTCGTGTCATGGTTCTAGCTCGACTTTTCTCCGCATGCGGATACGCTCGTGTCACTCACGCGATCAGCCCAATGGGCGCTACGCCCCCGACGGCGCGGTGAAAGGACGCATTGTGCTCGCCGGGCCGATCCATCGGATTTGGCCACCATGTTGAGGCGATTGGCAAGAATAACCGCGATCACCGGCTCCGCAAGCATCATCAGTGTTGTTCTGGCGGTCGTGGTGGGCGGTGCCGGGGGGATAGGCACCTACACGTTCATCTACGCTGAGGGGGCATCGTATCTGACCAACGACCCCACCGCCTGTGCGAACTGCCACGTGATGCGCGGGCATTACGATGCGTGGGTCAAATCGACCCACCACGCGGTTGCGACCTGCAACGACTGCCACACGCCGCACGATTCCCTCGGCAAGCTTATGACCAAAGCGGCAAACGGTTTCAATCACTCGCTTGCGTTCACCACGGGCCGATTCCATGAGCCGATCGAGATCACGCCGCGCAATCAGGCAATCGTCGAAAGCGCTTGCCGCCGTTGCCACGAGTATATTGTCCACGCGATTGACCGTTCGCCTCGGCAAGGAGACGCCCTGTCGTGCGTCCGATGCCATGTGGAGGTTGGACACCCACGATAAAGGAAAAGGGCGGTGAACCTAATTGCGCAAGGCAGCCAAAATGACTGACAAGACCAAGGACTCTGTTGCGGAGAACCAAGGGCCCCGGCGGAGCAAGTCTCTCGTATTCCTCGGAGGGATCGTTGCTCTGGCAGCGGTGGTTACCTTCGGGTTGGTCGGGCTGCTCGTTAGCATCTTCCAACACAAGCAGGATGCCAAGAACCCGTTCTTCCTCGTCGTTGAGCTTACGGACGAAACCGAAGACCCTTCACTCTGGGGCAAGAACTTCCCTCTGCAGTACGACGCCTACCTGCGCACAGTGGATATGCAGCGAACGCGCTTCGGTGGAAGTGAGGCGATGCCGCGGACTCCGACGGACGCTGACCCGCGGTCGGTTGTCGCACAATCAAAGATCGAGCAAGACCCTCGTCTGAGGCGCATGTGGGCCGGGTATCCGTTCGCCGTTGACTTCCGCGAGGAGCGCGGCCATGCGTATATGCTCGAAGATCAGACATACACCGGGCGGCAGCAGGCGGCGCCGCAGCCCGGCACGTGCCTGCACTGCCACGCCTCCCTGTATGTGCCGTACATGAAACTGGGCGATGGCGATCTCCTCAAAGGCTTCGAGAAGATCAACCAGATGTCCTACCAGGAGGCCAGCAAACATGTTCGCCATCCCGTGGGCTGTATTGACTGCCACCACCCGCAGACCATGCAGCTGCGCGTCACGCGTCCCGCTTTCATGGAAGGCATCCGTGTCGTGAAGGCTGGTGAGGGCGTCAAGGACTACGATGTGAATACGATGGCGACGCGCCAGGAGATGCGCTCCTACGTGTGCGCGCAGTGCCACGTCGAATACTATTTCAAGGGCCCGGAAAAACGCCTCACGTACCCGTGGTCCAAGGGCCTCAAGGCCGACGAGATCCTTGCCTATTACGACGAAGTGGGGTTCAAGGATTGGACGCACGCCGAGACCGGCGCTCCCGTCCTGAAAGCTCAGCATCCGGAGTTTGAGATGTGGAGCCAGGGCATTCATGCTCGAGCGGGTGTGGCGTGTGTGGACTGCCACATGCCCTACCAGCGTGTCGGTGCGCTCAAGATCAGTGATCACCATGTGCGCAGTCCGCTCCTGAACATCAACAACGCCTGTCAGACTTGTCACAAGGTTCCCGAGGCCGAACTCAAAGCCCGAGCCGAGGTGATTCAGCATCGCACGTTTCAATTGCGGAACCTGACCATGGACGCCCTCATGGACTTGATCGATGACATCAAGGCGGCTCGCGAGTCTGCAGCAACCGACGAACAACTTGCCGAAGCTCGTGACTTTCAGCGCAAAGCGCAGTTTCTACTGGACTTTGTCGAATCGGAGAACTCGATGGGCTTCCACGCGGACCAGGAAGCCATGCGGCTTCTGGCAGAGTCGATCAACTACGCGCGCAAGGGACAGTTGTCGCTTCGTGAGCCCTGACCGCAGGGGCCGTTGGGCAAGGCATGGAACTACCTCTGCGCCACCATATATGCTGCACCGCCGAGAGGATGACGACGGCATGGGCGGCGCGCCATTGCCAATGACGGCAAGATCGGCAATGCCGTCGCCGGTGAAATCGGCGTAGGAGAAGTCGAAAGGATGCTCGTCAACGCCGTCGTGTTCCATTACTCGATCGAGCGGCCGTGCAGGGACCTTCCGAACTAGGGAAGGTGACCCTGATCAGAAACCCCCGCATAACGATCTATGACGATCCCCGCTATCAGAAATACAGAAGGCAGCTCTTTGGGATGTGATAGCGTGCGGGCGGTAGGTGATGGATGCGACCGCCCCGTGACCAGGGGTGGCCAGCGACGCCAGCCTGAACCGCAACGCTGCCCAACTCTGTCGCTGAGCTCTCCCGGTCGTCAGGCAGTGGCCACAGCCTGGGATCGCGGCATCACCGTGGGTGCTTGGGCCACGCGGCGGAGGCGGGCTTGGCGGCGGCCTTTTCTCGGTCTTCTCTTGTGGAGCCTCGGTCGTCGTAGCGACGTTGCTCTCGGCGCTGTTGGCAATCTTGGTGTGTGGAGTCTGCTTCATTAGTGCACCTATGGGTCTACATCCTCATCGCGCGTCGAACTGTTTCCAGGAACGGGCGTCGGATTCGTCGCATCCGACGGTGGCGTAGTACGGTTCAAGTCATGCCCGACCGCCCGCTGAAGCTCAGCGAAGCTCTGCTCGAATTGCGCGAGCTTCTGGTGATACATCAACTGAGATACCAGCAGCTTTCGCCAGTTATCGATAAGTGTCAGGAAATCGACCATTCCACTTTGGTAGCTGCTCAATGACGCGTTGACGGTCTGCTGCGCCTGCGGAACGATGACGTCGCGGAAAAGAACGACCTGTTGCTGCTGGCTCTGGACCTTCGCGAACGCATCCTGAACACGAAAATCGACACGGTTGCGTTCATCACCAAGCGCAGCGATGTTCTCCAATCTTCCGCGCAGCGCCTCGCGCTCCGCGGCATCCAGTCTCTCCGTCCAAATCGGCAGGTTGATCCCAAAGCCGAACCACCATTGATCGTCGCCGTTGGCGATCCTTGAGAGTCCTTCGCTGTCGACCAGGTTGTAGTTGAAGCTGACGGTAAGGTCAGGCCAGTGGTTCAGTCGAG
>JADFFQ010000015.1 GCA_022568135.1 Planctomycetota bacterium
GTTGACCAAATCGAAATCGGAGCCTGGCTGTGACTCAAGACGTACTTGATACGATCATCGGTTCTCGTGAAGCGGCGGCTGATCCCCAGGCGGCGCAGGCCCACTACCAGGCTGCCCTTGCCGCGGAGGCGAACGGCCAGCGCGAGGCCGCCATCGACGAGCTGCGCCAGGCCATGCAGCGCGGCGACAATCCGGAGCATCAGTTCAAGCTGGCCTATCTTCTTGATCTGGTCGGCGAGGAGGACGAGGCGGTCGCGGTGTATGAGCAGCTCTGTGCTCGTGATCAGCCACACATCAACGCCCTGCTGAACCTGGCGGTGGTCTATGAAGACCGCGGCCAGATCAATGAGGCTGAGAAATGTCTCAGGCAGATCCTGGACACCGACCCGAATCACCAGCGGGCCCGCGAGTTCATGAAGGACGTGCAGGGTTCCCGCAACATGTTTTATGATGAAGAGCACGCCCGGGACCTGGCCAAGCGCAATGCTCTGCTCGACACGCCGGTGACCGATTTCGAGCTTTCGGTTCGTGCCCGCAACTGCCTCAAGAAGATGCAGATTCGCTCACTGGGCGATCTGCTTCGGATCAGCGAGGCCGAGCTGCTGAGCTATAAGAACTTCGGCGAGACCTCGCTGACGGAGATTCGGACCATGCTCGCGGTGAAGGGACTTCGGCTCGGCCAGGGTCTCGAAGGGCAATACACCTGGGCGCGCAAGCAGATCTACGATCAGCTTCGGGGCAGGGCTCCCGAGGGGCTGCTTGGCAAGTCGATCTCGGTCCTGGAGCTTTCCGTTCGTGCGCGAAAGGCGCTGCAGCACCTGGGCATTCAGACCCTGGGAGATGTCGCGACTCGAACCGAGGCGGAGCTGATGGGTGTGAAGAACTTCGGCGCCACGAGTCTCACCGAAATTACGTTGAAGCTTACTGAGTTTGGCCTGAACCTGCGAACACTTGAGTAGCCTTTTCACGGTGACACGCACCCGCCAGCTGAGCGATGCGATTCGGGTCATCAGCCGCCCCGAGGTTCCAGGCCATGTGTCGTCGCGGCGGACATTCATGGCGCAACTGGCGGCGATCGCTGTGGCGGTACCGCCCGCGGCGCTGACCGCCTGCGGATCTGATTCCTCTTCCGGGGACAAGACTGCAAGCTCCGGGCCGCATCGCGGCGAACCGGGCGCCCAGGGCGAAGCACGTCGGCAGCTTCGACCGGCCTTGCCCGCTCACGAGCCGGTGGTGCGGGTGCGCGTATTCAAAGCCCGCGGAGTCGAGCCGGCGATTCGCATCGGCGAGGATCAGCAGTGGCTGCGCCTGGGGGCGGATTCGTTGGAGACGCCGGAGGTGGTGCTTCGCGGCCCCTTGCGTGCGAGGCTTGGGCCTAAGAGCTTTTCCATCATCGACGCCAACGGGATTCGTGCTCCAACCGATGGCATGATGACATTGGACATTGCGACGCTGCCTGAGGCCGATGGGCCGCTGAAGCTCCAGCAGCGGAGGTATCCCGGGCCGTTGCGGCTGGTCGCCCGCACCGATGTTGGCGCCGGCGCATTCGACGTCATCAACGTGGTTGACCTGGAGGCGTACCTGCCCGGGGTCGTGGCCGGTGAGTTGTACGACCACTGGCGCATGCAGACCCGCGCCGCTCAGGCGATCGCTGCGAGGAGTTTCGCGTGCAGCGAACATGCGTTCTATGGAGCTCGTCGAGCCTATGACATGACCGATACGGCCGCTTCCCAGGTCTATCTGGGCAGTGTCCGCCATCAGGACTCCATCGACGCGGTGGCGATGACGCGAGGGGTGGTGTTGGCCGACGAGGGTCTGCTCGTGCCGGGGTACTACTGCAGTTGCTGCGGAGGACTCGCCGCCGTCGCGGTTGACGCGATTGGATCAAGTCCGGTCAACGACATCGCCTCGCTTCGCGGGCATACCGGCCGGGACGTGTGTTGGGAATCCAGGATCGCGCGATGGACGATCGAACGGCCGGTGGCGGTGATGACCCGCCGCCTGATCGCGTACGGCAAACGGCGCGGGCGAGATGATCTGGCCAACCTGGCGCAGATCGCCTCGATCGAAGCGACGGCCCGCAACCGGCACGGTCGGCCGAGGCGATACACCGTCACCGACATCAACCGGCGAACCGCGGAGCTGTCGGCGGCGAAGCTTCAGTCCGCCGCCAACTACGCTGGGCCGGGGCTCTCTGCGCCGAAGCGGCGGGTGTGGTCATCGCACATCACGGTCACGTTCAACGGCCGGACCGCCACGCTCCAGGGTCGAGGATATGGACACGGCGTCGGCATGTGCCAGTACGGGGCGGAAGCGCTGGCCCGGTCGGGACAGAACCACCAGGCGATTCTGGCCTGGTACTACCCCGGCGCTGGGCTGGTCCAGGCATACGCCTGAACTCGCGCTTGCGAAATGAAGTAGTGGCCCAATTTGAATGGTGCAGATTCTGCTGTGTTGTGGAAAATTACCCTTTCCGTTTGTTTCGGTTCGATATCTAGTTTATTGTAGATGTTAGAGGTTTTTGGATTTGATCGGGTCAGGGAGTGAATAATGACTGAAAGATGGCTCAAATGTACTGTCGCTAAAGGCATGTTTAGCGGCGAGTTGGTCGTCGTGTTCACATCGGAGACTGGCGAAGAAATATCCGTTTTTGTACCGAAGGAGGTGGTGAAAGGAGATATAGACGGAGAGGGGAAAGTCAAGGTCCGGGTCTTTGATGACAAAGGGAAACGGTGGGTCGTGCTTCCCACACCAACGGCCGACACGGTCCCAATCGCCGATGAGAACCTTGTTCCAGCGTGATTCTCTCGAACGTAAGCATACACAAGGCCCTTGACTCTGGCTGGCTCATCATAAACCCCGAGCCAGTCCCTCGATTTCCTGAGGATGGAGCAGACTGCCCCTATCAGACCAGTTCGGTCGATCTCCAGCTAGCCGACGAAATCGCCTATTTCAAAGAAGACATGGCGTTCAACATTGACTTGACGCAAGGCGATTACCGTCGAACGTTCGGCCAAAACTCAGAGAATCGCAAAATCACGACAGAACAGCCATACCGGCTTCTGCCGCATAAAATGGTCATCGGTCAAATGTTGGAGCGTGTTCATCTTCCGCTTATCGATGACGCCCCATGCCTCGCTGCTCGGATCGAAGGTAAAAGCTCGTATGCTCGCTGCGGGCTGCTCGTACATTTCACGGCACCAACGATCCATGCGGGCTATGACGGCCCGATCACGCTAGAACTAATCAACTTGGGTACCATCCCGATTATGCTGCATCCGCACAAGCCGATTTGCCAATTGATCGTTGAGCAGGTCGATGGCAGACCCTTCCGAAATGACAGCCAATTCCAAAGCCAGGCAACTGTAGCTGGCATGGATGGTTGAGGCTGTGGGCTTCTTCAATGCGGCGCGCCATAATCGGGCCTGCCCAACCGTTTAAGCGACAAGCGATCCGACCTTGGGCGAGATCCGAACGAGCTGGTCCAGGCGTACGCCTGAACCTGCGCTGGTATCCAACCTTGTACCTTTCGCGTGCGCTGGTCAATCCGAACCTGCGCCATCGGCCTGGTTGGGATTGGATTGGTCATCTGACTCTTTGCCGTGCAGTCTTTGGTGCGCTCGCTGCTTGGCGGCGAGCAGGCTGCGGGTAGTGTCGGTCGGACCGGTGTCAGCCGAAGGCGGCTCAGGCGGCGTGGATCGCGGGGCTGCTGTGGAAATGGTCTTGCCGAGCAGGGCGTCGATGGCGGCTGCAACCTTGGACGGCTCGGGTGGCTGGCGGGCGGAGGTCGTCGGCGGTCGTTGGGGCTGTGTATCGGGGTGTCGTAAAGAGGATTGTCGCACGCTGTCTGCCGGCTTCGCATCGAATTTCCGTCCGACGGAGTCGCTTACCTGCCGCAGCGTGGCGAGTGTTGCGGTGGCTTCGCGACCGCGCAGCCGCCCTGGCGCAACCCGGGCCACCGCTTGCAGCAGAAGTCGCCGCAGCAGTCCGAAGTCCCATGCCAGCCGCCGATTCGCCACGTCCAGCAGCACCAGAGCCAGCGCCAACCACAGGATCATTTGCCATGCGGGCAGGGCCGAGAGGCTGGGGGGCATGGCGCTGCGATCGAAGAGGTCCAACTTCGTCGGCTGGGAGATATCCAGCCGTCGCCCGCCGGTGATCTGGGCGATTTGCTCCAGCAGGGGGGTGTTTGAGTCAAACCGCCGGAACTCCGCCCGTGCCGATTGGCTTGCGCCTCCGATGACGGGCGCCATTCGCCGGGATCCTCGTCGTGGGCTAAGCGCGACGATGTAGCTGCCAGGCGCTGTTGCGTCTATGGACGTCTCGTATCGGCCGGGGGCGGTTTGGCGAAGCCGAACGGGCAGCGCGTCGCCCTTGGGCCGGTAGACCACGCCGTCCACCTCAAGATAATTGAGAAACCCTTTGTCCTTGGTTGCGGCCTCCAAGGTGATGAGCAGGCGGCCATCCTTTATCACGGTGATCAGCTCGGTGTCCGGACTGGTTGGGGGTCGAGTGATGGTGCGAACAAGCTGGGCCCAGAACGTCGCGTAGCCCGGCCAGTCGATCCATCGGCGGGACCAATGCCCATCGGCGTCGGATGTGAACGCCGCGACGCGCCCCAGCCCCGCCTGCCAGTGGGCGAGCAGCGGCTCGCCGTCGGGGTGGGTCATTTCGACCGTCACCGTCGGGTCACCGCGCCTCGCAGTGATGACGAGCCCGTCGAGGATCGGAGCCGAGCCCATCCCCATCGCCAGCGTTGAGCCGGTCGGTTGGACTATCGGAACGAAGGGAACCTCCTTCAGCAGCGGCTTGTTGATTACCTGCACCGAATCCACGAGCACTCGCGGCAGTGTGCGGGGATTGCGGACGAGATAGAACTTGCCGCCGCCCAGCTCAGCAAGGCGTCGCAGCGTTTGCTCATCGGCGTTGTCTCCCACCGCGATGGTGGTGAGCTTGATGTTGCTCGCGGCCATGGCGTTGACGATGTCGTCGAGGTCCATCGTGTGAGACCGGCCGTCGCTGAGGCAGACGACTAGCTTCTTCTGGGCGTTGACGTCGTTGAGCATCCGGTGCGCTTCGCGCAGCGCCGGGGCGAGGTTGGTTCCGCCGTCGGATGTGATTCCGCGCACCTTCTGGGCGATCCGTTGCGGATCGTCGTTGCGCTGCAAGGGCACGTGAACCTTGGCGAAGAAATCGAAGGTCACGACGCCGACGAGACTTTCGCTGTGCAGCGATTCGATGGCCATGGCGGCAGCTTCGTTGGCAATCTGCTGCTGGCTGGCACGCGCGCCTGCGACCTGCTGATTCATCGACCCGGACTTGTCCAACACCAGCACGAGGGCGGCGCTGGCCAGCTTGAGTTCCTTCGGCGGGTCGAGCTCCAACGGCAAGACCGCCTCAAGAGCCGTGCCGTTCCATCCGCCTGCGCCGAAGCTCTGCTCGCCGCCGATCATGATCAATCCGCCCCCAAGGTCATGGACGTAGCGGCCCAGCAGTTCGTGCTGGCGGGTGCTCAGCTCGTAGGCGGCGACGTTGTCGAGGATGATCAAGTCGTAGCGTTGCAGTGAGAGCAGGTCTTCACCCAGCGCATCAGGCGGCTCAGCCCGGGCGGGAATGCCAGCTTGCTGAAGCGTTCGGGCCAGGATGTTCGGCCGTTGGCGCGCGCGGCGGTCGAGAACCAGGACCATGCCCCGGCTGGGGGTGGCCGTGAACGCCTCGGCCCGGTTGTTGTCTAGAAGGATGTCGTCACCCGGATCGTTCGGCTCGAAGACCGCCTCGAAGCGATTGATCGGAGTGCCGCCCAGCACCACTTGCGCCAAATGGACGGATTGGCCGGATGGAACCGAGATCGGCCGAGAGGTGCCCACAAGAGCACCATTCAGATCGACCGGCTCACCTTCGTGGTGCAGGATGAGCCGGCCGTCGATCGGTTGCGTCGCGTTCAGCACGATTCGGAGGGTGACCGTTTGGCCGGGACGGGCAGTCGGGGGCGCCTCCACCCGGACCACCTGCACATCGCCGCTGAGGCTGTAGGTAATCGGGGCCACGTCGATGGGCACCACCCAGCGGGCGCCTTCGGCTGCGTTGGAATCGGCCAATGAGCCGGCGGCGGCCTGTCTTGCGGCCGCAAGCGCATTGCCCTGCGTTTCATTGCCGTCGCTGACCAGCACGATCCGCTTGCCGGTATCAGCGGGGAACATCGCCAGGGCCAGCTGAATCGCATCCGCGATGTTCGTCCCTTCCAGCACACGCACGTCCAGGTTGTCGTCGATGTAGGGTCCCTTGACAGGCACGGAAATGACGGTTGCCCGGCCGTCGAACACGATCAGCCCGAAGCGATCGTCGGGAGCCTTGGTCTGCGTGGCGAGGCGGAACCATTCCCGCAGGTGCTCCACGTTCGACCGCCACTGCGAATCGGCACGCCCCGACAGCTGCGCGAAGCGCTGCACCGACCCGCTGAGGTCCAGCACGCCGATCACCGTCAGGTTGTGGTGTTCGCGGACCGTTCGAGGCCCGGCGAGCATCACCACCAGCGCCAAGATGACGGCTGTTCGCAGAAGCAGCACCGTGGTACGGCGCAGCCGATCCATCGTCACCAGCGACCGCCATCCCAGCACGGCCAGGGGCACGCAAAGCAGCCCCAGCACCAGCAGTTCAGGCTGGTCAAAGCGCAGGTTCACGATCCGCCGTCGTCTTGGGGCGCGGCCGGGGTTCGCGGTGATTCCTCGGCAGCGGATTGTGCCGCAGCTCGATCGACGGTGTCTTTCAGCCGGCCGAAGTAGCGCTGAATGACGCTGTGGTACCGCGACGGCACGACCGAATCCTCCACGGCCTGTTCGGCCGCAGCCCGAGCCCGGCTCACCGGCGCCGCGGTGCGGCCGACTCGTCGAGGTTCGCCGGCGCGGGGTTCCTTGCTCAGCCACTGGGCGATGACGATGTCTGCCTCTGCATCTGTACGGAGGTCGAGAATCTCTTCTTCGCTAAACGGTCCGACGGCACGGTCCTCAGTGCGCCGCATGTCGCCTGGGCTGGTGCCGGGTTGATCCTCAAGGTTGCCCAGCCACTGTTGGGCGAGGCGCTGCCTCTGTTCCTCGGTGAGGGTGTCCGCGAGATTCCGCGCGGCCTGCCTGACCCGCTTGCTAGCGGCGCGGCGGTCATTGGCGGACCGTCGCGCACGCTCAAGTTGGCGAAGCGCCTCGCCGACCGATTCTGGTCCACGATCCCGCAGGTCTTGCTCCTGTCGCTCGCCGGGTTGAATCACCGGGGGCTGCTGCGGCGCCGTTTCCGGCCGGGCAATCGAGCGTGGCTCAGATTCCTCGCTCGCGCGTGCGGTTGCATCCGGTGACGGCTGCTGAGCCGGCTCAGCGGATGGCGGTTGACCGATGCCGGGATGCTCTTGCTCGATGGCCTGTTGGTCCGGTTGATCGGCTCGCCCTTGGTCGATGCGATCCTCGCTTGCGGCCGGTTCGATCTGATCTGCGGCCTGCTCCAGGGCGTCAGCGACCGAGCGGGCACGTTCGTCGGCTTGCGCTTGCGACTGCTGCTGCTCATTGCGGCGATGGACATCGTGGGCGAGCCGGCGAGCAATCTCTTCGTCGAGGTCGCGATCCTGGAGTCTCTGCTCGATCTGCCCTTGGGGGCGTTGTTCGTCCAGCAGATCGCTGATGGTCTGCTCGTTGACATCCAGGTCGCGCATCGCCTCTCGAAGCGCTTGTTCTTGCTCGGCTGATTCCGCTTGTGCGGAGCCCTGCGATTCTTTGAGGTGCTCGCTGATTTGTCGCAGGTGCTCGGCGAGCTCTCGGCGAGTCGAAGGCGGCATCTCGTCGCGGCTTGCGATGAGTTGGTCGAACAGCTTGGCCGCTTCGCCGAACTCTCCTCGACGAAGCGCTTCGGTGAATTGGTCGGCGGACATCGGCGCATCGGGCGTGTCAATGCCCGCGAAGCGCCGCGCGACCGCGTCGGCGGCGTCGGAACGACTCTGGGCCTCGTCGGCGAGCCGGGCCGCAAGCTCGTCGAGCCGGGCAGCTGAATGGTCGCGGGCCTGCGCCAGTTCGGTTTCCGAGGATGGCTGGTTGGCGAGTTGCTGTGCGAGGCGGTCCAGTGCATCCAGATCGTCGCGCGACTGCTCATCGAGGGTCTCATCGCTCAGATCAGCAACTGCGTCGCCGATAGCCTGGACGATTCGCCGTCGCTGCTGATCCAGTTCTGCGGCGCCTGTAGGAGGTTGGGTATGGTTCACCCATGCGAAGGTGGGCAGATAGGCAATCCCCAGCCCAAGCGCTGCAGCCATCGCGGCGGCGACGGCCCAGATGCGCGTGATGCGGATCGGCGTGGCGGACTTGAGGTCAATTGAGTCAGCCAGACGTTGGGCGTCTTGGCGGACCAGGGCCGCAAAGTCGTCATCCGGAACCTGCCCGGTTCGGATCACCTCCGCAGTGCCGAGGCGATCGCGCAGCCCAAGCTTCCGATCAAGCCGCACCGCCAGGTCAAAGGTGCTGAGGCGGCCCAGCAGCGCATGGATCGCGCCGATGAGCAGTCCGACGCCGGCCAGGATCCCGAAGACCTCCAATCGCACACCGAAACCGATCACCCGGTCGAGCGCGAGCGCGCCGAGCCCGATCCCGGCCCCGACAGCCAACCCGGCCCCGGCCTGGCGGATCGCCCGGTCAGCCACAACTCGCCATCGGGCTCGTCGGAGGATGTGCTCAATTGCAGTCATGGTTATCCGGGAGGAATGTACATTCTGTGAGGGTTTCAGCCTCCAAGGCGATTCGGGCGGATGAGGGGACGACTGTATCAATGATATGGGTCGAAACGCCCTGGCCGCCGGTTCGCCCCACGCTGAGAAAATACCGGCCGCGGAACAGGAGACAAACCCCGGCGTCGGACCATGTATATCCAGGGGATACCGCCCGTAGGTTCTAACGGAGAATTGCCATGCGACATTGCTGGATTCCACTGACCGTTGGGTTGATTTCAAGCAGCGCCAATGCGGCGGGTCTGCTTGCCCCGAAGGATCAGACGCTGCCGCCGCTTCGTGTCACCGATCACCTGGTGGACGTGGAGATTCACGATCAGGTGGCCCTGACATCGGTGACCCAGACCTTTCATAACGGGACGAACCGGCGATTGGAAGCCACCTACCTGTTTCCGCTGCCGGAACACGCGGACCTGACAAATTTCCAGATGACCATCAACGGCAAGTTTGTCCAAGGCGAGGTGCTGCCTGCGGACAAGGCACGGGAGATTTATGAATCGATCGTCCGGCGAACCAAGGACCCCGGGCTGATCGAGTTTATCGGTCGGCGGCTGCTGCAAATGCGAGTGTTCCCGATCGAGCCGGGCAGCGACACCACGATCAAGCTGCGGTATCAGCAGGTCGTTCGCCCGATCAGCGGGATGCACGGGTATCACTATCCGCTACGAACCCGCAAGACGGCCGGGCAGGCGTATGGCATGGTGCGGTTCAGTGTTTCGCTTCGCACCACGGCTCCGCTGAAGAACATCTGGTCGCCCAGCCACTCGGTGGAGATCGTCCGCGAAGGCGAGAACGCTGCGAGAATCGGCTACGAAGCGTCCGGCGGCAGCCTCGAAGACGATTTCCTGCTGCTGTACGACACCGATTCGAGTGATCTCGGCCTGTCGGTCGTCGCTTACCAGCCGGATCAATCCAAGCCCGGCCACTTTGTGCTGATGCTCACGCCCAAGCAGGTTTGGCCGAAGTCCGCGTATCAGCCGCAGGACGTGGTGTTCGTGATCGACACCAGCGGGTCGATGGCCGGCGAGAAGATCCAACAGGCCCGCCGGGCCCTTCAGTTCTGTATCGACAAGCTCGATGAGGGCGACCGATTCAGCGTGGTGCGATTTTCCACCGGCTACGACGTGCTGTTTGGGGAGCTTGTCCCGGCCGCGAAGGAGAAACGGGCCGAGGCTCAGAACTGGATCGAGCAGTTCGGGGCAGCCGGCGGAACCAACATCGCCGACACGCTCCAACACGTGCTCACCATGAGGCCGAAAGCCCAGGATGCCTCAGTGGCTCGGCCGTTTGTCGTCGTGTTCCTCACCGATGGGAGAGGCAACCGGGAACCCGATGAGATCATGACGATCCTCGCGCAGGCTCCGGCGGCGAGCGTGGGGCTGCGGATATTTCCGTTCGGCGTGGGCCACGATGTCAACACGATCCTGCTGGATCGGCTGGCCAACGAGTTCACCGGCCGGCCGACCTACGTCCAGCCGGGCGAAAACCTGGAGCTGGTGCTGGGCGACTTCTTTTCGGTTGTCAGCCAACCGGTGCTGACGAATCTCCGTTTGGCATTGCCCGCGGTCGGCGTCACCGAGCGATTCCCCGCCACACTCGGCGACTTGTATCACGGCCAGCAGCTCATCATCGCCGGCCAGTTCCGGACGCCGATCACCGGGCCGGTGAAGCTGATGGCGACGCGCAACGGGAAGGAGATTGAGTACGCCTGGCCGAGCGTTGCGTTTACCAGCACCGCCGAAGCGACCTACGTGCCGGCGGTGTGGGCCGGGCGGAAGATCTCCTACCTGATCGATCAGATCCGGACTCACGGCGAATCGCAGGAGATGATCGCCGAGATCGTCGCGCTGAGTCAGCAATATGGCATCCAGACGCCGTACACCAGCTGGCTGGTGGTGCCCGAACAGCAAGAGCTCCTGGTGCGACACCTGCGGCCGGTGCCTGGTATGCCGCGTCTTCCACCCGGGCCCGGCAGCCGTGCCATCCAGGGCCAGCGCCTCCGAGGACTAGGCGTCGAGATTCGTGAGGGTGGCGGCGGCTTCGGCGGCGACGGTGATGGGAGATACGGCGACCTCCTCGGGGAGATACCGATCCTCGGCGCGGAGCTGTTCGTGACTAGCGGCGTCGGCGAAGCGGCCAACATCATCGCCCGCAAGAACGTTGCGCTGAAGCAGCTGCGCAGTCGCGATGACGATCGGCTCGATCTGAACCGGCTCCCCGTCCAGCAGTTCAACAACCGGTGGTACCACCGGATCGGTCAGTTCCTGGTCGATGAAGATGTGGACGAAAAGACCGAGATCATCATCGTCCGCTTCGGATCGGAGGCGTACTTCGAGCTGGCCAATGGGCGGGCGGATCTGCGGGCGGTGTTGGCGGCGAGCCGAAACGCAGTGGTGCAGGTCAATGCGACCCAGGCCCTGCTTATCGCCGACGAGAAAGGAATCGAGCAGTTTTCTGCAGATCAGCGGCAACAATTCGCCCTGTTGCTGCGTTAGGTATGGTGACCGCTTCCTGGTTTCGCATTGATCCTTCTCCTCTTCCCCCACACGGCCTGACCGGGCATCATACCCGATCAGGCTGTTTTCTGCACACTGCGACTTGCGCAAAGAAAAAGCCCGCGTTTGAGCTAGGCGGGCTTGACGGTTCCGATGCAGTGCGGGTCGGTTGTGTCGGATTCATTGGACGATGATCGGCCCGATCCAGGCCATGGAATCGGCAGACGGCGCCGGCTGATTCGGATCGGGCTCGGTGTCAACATCTTCCAGCAGCTCACCGAACGGATCGTCGATCGCGGCGTCGTTGGTCTCCAGCTCGTACCTCGCCTTCTCTTCATAACTGTGGCGGATGCCCTGCTGCGCCAGCGTGACCAGCTGCGCTTCCTGGATCGTTCGAAGCTGGGCGAGCTTGGCTTCGAGTTGTTTGAGGTTGCCGATCTTGCCCCAGCGATCGTAACTGTCGAGTGTGGCCTGGAGCTGCTCGGTCATCTCGATCAGCCGCTGGTTGCGCTGGATGGTGTCGATCTGCCGGTCGAGCTGCCACGTCTGTGTTTGAAAGGTCGCGTATTCGTCGCCAAGGGTGTTGAGAATCTCCACCAGCCGGGCCTTTTGCTGCCCAAGCACGCCCAGCTGCTGCCGATTGCAGGCCAGACGATCCTGGTAGGTGATTCTGACGTGATTGATACGGCGGGCCTCGGTGTAGGCCTGGTGGATGTCGAAGCGAACACCTTCAAAACGAATGGCGACCAGCCGGGCAGTGGCCTTGCCCCGCACTTCTTCGGCGCGGGTGATCAGCGTCTTCAGCTCGGCGAGGTCGTCCGCGGTCATGGCGACGACCCGCTGCGATACCTCGCAATCGCGCTCGAACTGGGCGATCTGGTGCTCGACCTCGGCGATCTCGCCGCGCACTGTGGCGATCCGCGTGGGATACTCATCGGCGAGCTCCTGAAG
Source organism: Planctomycetota bacterium (assembly GCA_022568135.1). GTDB lineage: Bacteria > Planctomycetota > Phycisphaerae > Phycisphaerales > SM1A02 > JADFFQ01. Next base: position 12,205 of record JADFFQ010000015.1, read on the forward strand.
CTGCTGCCGCAAGACGACTGGATTGTCCACGGCCCGATCGATGACCGATTGAGCCCCGGCGCGAACGTGGGCCAGACCCGCCTTCACGTGATGCGGAAACAGTAGCGTGGCTCCGCCGAGCGCCAGGGCACTGATCAGCCCCCATCTCAAGATGCAACGTGAAAAGCAATGCATGGTTGTGTCCTTTCAGATTCCAGCCTCGCGGCCGTTGGGGTGCCAGGGGTGTCGGGCTCAGGTGTCCCGCTGATGTCATTGGGAGTCTGCGGGCCTGGCTTTCAGGTGAGGCGCTCTCTTTTTTTTCTGCTCCGGGCCGATCGGGCCTCGACAGGCTTGTCGTGGTGGCGCGATTCTCGGGAAAGGCGGCCTGGCGGGCGGAAAACACACTTGGCGTCCGGAAATGGCCGGGTTGGGACCTCTCCGGAGCGCTTGGGGGCCGTAGACTTGGGTGCGAATCGCCTCAGAAATTGCCCGCAGCTTTGCAGGTGGGCTGAAAGGAAAGCCCCAGGCGACCCAAGAAACCAGGGAGGTGATGAATACGCTCACAACGTCATTTGTCAAGCGGCTGCGGGACCGCGATGACGCAGCGTGGTTCGAGCTGTGGGAGGTCTTCGGTCCGGTGCTGCGAGTACAGCTCTCCAAGTGGGGCCGCGGACGCATCGGGGTCGAGACAGTGCGCGACCTGACCCAGGAAACGCTCGCGGCACTCTCGGACTCGATTGACCGCTACGACCCGACCCGAGGCGCGAGGTTCAGCACGTGGTTGCTGGCGATCGCCAAGCACGCACTGGGCGATGAGATCGATCGGCGCATGGCCCTGAAGCGAGGGGCCGGCCGCAAGGCAATTGCCTTTGACGAGCGCTACATGGCCAAGGCTTCCGGCATCAACGCTGATCGTGTGTACGAGCAGAATGTCTTTCGGGCCAAGGTTTACGCGGCGATCCGCAAGACCGAGCCCGAGGTGGACTTTCTGCAATTTCAGGTCTATCGCATGCGTGTGTTCGACGGGCAATCAGGCAAACAGGTCGCCGAACAATTGGGGGTCAGTGAACCGACGGTCAGCCGGCATCTTCAGCGCGTGCGCGACCTGCTTCGCCGGCGGCTGGCCGAGACGATTGCGACCTATAGTTTCACCAAGGACGAGCAGCGCGAGGTGCAGCAAGCCGGCCTCAGCGATGACGACTTGATGTTCGACGACGCCTTGGGGGAGATCTACCACCAACAATCGCGGCTGATCCTCGAGGATGAGGCGGCCGCGTCACAAGCGTTCTAGCATCCTGGGCCCTTGGAGGCCCCCTTGACGGTGCCGACAGCTCGGGAGGCTCAGGAGATCACACCATGGTGACCAGCATCATTCCCATATTAGTGTTCTGCTTTGTCATCGTGGTGGTGATCCTGGCGGTCCTCTTCCTCGTAGTGCCACTGCTGCGCGGTATTGGTTGGTTGATCGGCGGGTTCTTCAAGGGCGTCGGCTGGCTGATTGGGCATGTCTTCGAGTTCATCAGCGGAATGTTGAGGGACACTGTGCGGTTCGTCGGGGCGCTGATCGCGGGGGTTGTGCTTCTTCCGATGATGCTGCTGAACGTCGTCATCGGCCGATGGTCCGCCGCAGGTCATTTCGGCCGGTCGATGAAGCGGGAGTGCAGCGTAGCCGGGGCGTGCCTGTATCGCGTCGTGCTGCAACGGCCGTTGCGGTTCCTTTTGTTGGGCGGCCTACTGGAGGGGCTCGAGCAGCGCGTGGACGAGGCGGCGGTCGCTGTGCCGCCCGCCGACCAGCCCAGCCGGCGCGCGTGGCGCAGCGGACAGTTTGACGGCTACACCATCGTCGGGTCGCTGCCCAGCGGCGGCTCCGGCGCCAAGCTCTACATTGCCGAGCCGGACAAGCAGACCCTTGCCGGCGGCCGGGGTCTTCCCAGGCGTGTGGTGATCAAGTCATTTGCGCTCAGCGACGGGTCCACCCTGCCGCAGATCGTGCGCGAATCGCGGGCGTTGGAGGCGGCCAAGCAGCTTGGGCTCGTGCTCGACCACGACATGGACGAGCATCGCTTCTTCTACGTGATGCCGTACCATCACGGCGACCACCTGGGCATCATCACCCGCCAGCTTCACGGCGAATCGGACGGTCAGGGTCTGGGCCGGGGACAGCTGGCTGAGGCCATTGGTTACATCGAGGATCTCCTGGGCACATTGTCGCGATACCACCGGGGCGGCTTGTGGCACAAGGACGTCAAGCCGGAGAACCTCATCGTCCATGACGGGCGGGTGCACCTGGTCGATTTAGGGCTGGTCACGCCGCTTCGATCGGCCATGACCCTCACGACGCACGGCACGGAGTACTTCCGCGATCCGGAGATGGTGCGCATGGCGATTCGAGGCGTGAAGGTGCACCAGGTGGATGGAGCGAAGTTCGACATCTATGCAGTCGGTGCGGTGCTGTACTTCGTAATTGAAAACACCTTTCCCGCCCATGGCGGGCTGAGCACCTTTGATAAGAAAAGCCCCGAGGCGTTGCGGTGGATCATTCGCCGGGCCATGGCCGATTACAACAACCGCTATGAGACGACCGAGCAAGTGCTCGCTGATCTTGAGATCGTTCGCGCCGCGGCCGATCCGTTCGCGGTGAAGCCGGCCGAGCTGCCGTCGATGCGAGGCGCCGCGCCATCGGCCGTTGCGAGCGTTGATCCTGAGCCGCGCGACGATGTTGAGGCTCAAACCGTCGCGTCGGCAGGCTCGCCGAAGCCTCCAGCCCCTGAGCCGCCGGTTGCAGCCGGTCGGCCGAAGCTTCGTGTCACCAACTGGTGGACCGGGGCCTACCAGGCCCAGGATCGCCGAACCGCTGCGGGCGCCGCTGCCGCTGCCCCGGTCGCCGCTGTGCCGGCCTTTGGGAGGGCTGCCCGCGAATTCCGTGGACAGGCCGAAATACTGCGCTGCCGAGGGCGCAACCAGGCAGTCGGCACCCGGCGGGCCGCTCGGGAGCAGATCAAGGCGGCACGGGCGCGAGCCCGCCAAATGCACCGCGCCGCCCGCAACCATCGTCGCCAAGCCCTGGACCAGCGACGGCCGTCACCCGTGCTTGCGTTCCTGGCGGTTGCGGTTTTGTTGGGCGGTGCTTTCCTGCTCCTGCCTTTGACTACCGAGCGTGCGGGTCGGGCAGAGGCCCAAGAGCTCGCGCGTCTGGCGGAGGCCGTGGCTGCGGCTCGCGCTCACACGAGTGGTCGAGGTTTGTCGCTCCTACTGGTCAACGATCATCCAGCCGCGGCCGATCCGGCGGTGCAGGCGAAAGTGAATCGGATTGTGCAGGAGCATCACGACCAGGGATGGGTTGTCCTCATCGACAACCAGGATGCCGAGGTCGCTGTTCGCAAGTCTCTTCCAGCGGGGATGGTCGATCCTGGTGAGCCGATGCCGCCGTTGTTGCTAAAGACGCTTCTGCGGTACAACCTTGCCGGTATCCTCCGCATCTCATCGAGCCCGGGCGGAGGCGAGTCGCACGAGCCCTACGTCACTCGGATCGTCGTGGGGCCGTCGGCGGACCCCATGTCGCCGCAGCCGGACGTTCCGACAGATGACAATGTCGATGAGCAGGTTCCTGACTCCGAGGAACGCTGAGCAAGTCCGGCTGGTCATCCTGATGAATCCTGCGGGTATGCACCCGCGGCTACCGACCCATCCCGAAACCGGTCAAGCGATTGCAACGTGCTCTAATCTTTCTTCTGCCGACGATCGGCACGCAGCGGCGGTAACGCGCGCAATCGCATTGTGTCCTTGTCCGGCACAATGTCAACGCTCCAGCGCATCGGGCCGAATGAGTAGCGGTCCAGGTCGAGCAGCGCGTGCTCGGCGTCTGCTTGCTCGGTCTCGCTGACACGGGCGATGACCACATTCCGCATCTCGAACTGGAAGGTGTCGGTCTCGGGGTCAACGACCACCTTGGCGGTCTTTGCGGCAATGTGAACCGAGCCGAACTCCAATTTCAATGCCTTGAGCTCTCCGGTCAATGGGTCAAGCCCCGCCGCGGAGACCCACCACGGGCCGATGGAGCCGCCCTGGGGTTTTGCCAGGACGATCTTGTGGATCTCCCGAATCACATGCGAAACGCTGTGGGTCTTATCCGACCCGCTCAGAAGCAGGAACAGAATGACCGCGATCAGGATCGCGGCGCCCAGGCGGATCGGCAGCCGGGCAGCATGGCGCGCTGGGGTATCTGAGGCGGGCGTCATGGACTGTGGTTGACTCCGAAGTGCTCACCGGGGCTCACGGCAGTTGCATAGACAGGATCGGACATTCCGCGCCTTCAATGCAGCATCGCATCGCCGATTTGGGCTGTTGATTTGCGTCGGCGATGGCCCGTCGCAAAGACGATGCCCTGCGGTATCATCCCACCCCCGGGCGCGCCGTCAATAGTGCTCCGGCACCGGACCTCTGCACCATGACCACGATGCAGATCGCTCTCTTGGCCGCAGGGTTCCTGCTGATCGCGTCGCTGTACTCGACGGTCGGTCACGGCGGAGCTTCGGGGTACCTGATGGTCATGGGGCTCGCCGGGTGGCTGGGTCCGGAGGTGATGAAGCCGACCGCGCTGATCCTCAATCTTGTCGTGGCTGGGACGGGCGTACTTCGCTTCTATCGTGCCGGTGGGTTTCGCTGGCGGACGCTCTGGCCGTTTGTTGTCACCTCGGTCCCCTGCGCGTTTCTCGGCGGCGCAGCGCAGCTCGACCCGACCGTGTATAAGCGCTTGGTCGCGGTCGTGCTCGTGTTCGCAGCGATTTGCGTAGCGCTCAAGATCCCGACAAGGGGGTCGGCCGAGCCGGTCAAATCGGTTCCCTTGCCGGGGGGGTTGCTCTGGGGCGCCGCGATCGGGCTGCTGTCCGGGCTGGTCGGCGTCGGCGGAGGAATCTTTCTCAGCCCGCTGTTGCTGCTGGCCGGATGGGCCACAGCCAGGCAGACGGCCGGCATCTCCGCTGCGTTCATCGTTCTCAACTCTGCCTCGGGCCTGGTTGGGTTCATCGCTCGCCATCACGCACTGCCGGTTGAGCCCGCGGCGATGGCGATTTTCTCATGTGCGGTGTTAGTCGGCGGGTTCGTCGGCTCGGGGATCGGCAGCCGCAGACTGGGCCACATCTCCCTGCGTCGCGCATTGGCCGTCGTGTTGATAGCCGCCGGATTGAAGATGATGTTCGTTGGCGGCGAGACAGTTGCACCGATCTCGCCTCCGACCAGCCAAGGGCTGCGTGAACCATGACGCCTGCTACACTTTCTGTAATGCTGCATCACTGGGGCCGCCTTGGCCGGCTGATTGTGGGATTCATTCGATGATCGCACCCCATCCCGGTCGAAGACTTCGTGATCGACTCGCTCAGGGGACGGTGGTTGCTCCGGGTGCGTTCAATGCGCTGGTGGCGCGGGCCGTGGCTGCGACCGGCTTCGAGGCCTGCTACATCTCCGGGGCGGCGACCGCCAACACCTGTGGCTATCCCGATGTCGGCTTGATCACGCTGACGGAGATGTGCCGCAGCATCCGCGAGATCACACAGGCTTGCGGTCTTGCGACCATCGTCGATGCCGACACCGGCTACGGCGAGGTCGAATCGGTGATGCGCACCGTGGTGGAATACGAGCGGGCCGGAGCGGCTGCGTTGCATCTCGAAGATCAGGTCTTCCCGAAGCGCTGCGGACATTTGGAAGGCAAGACGCTGATTCCCCCCGGCGCCATGGCGGAGAAGGTCGCGGCCGCCTGCGAGCATCGGCTGGACAAGGACTTCATCGTGATCGCGCGGACCGACGCCCGTGCCGTGGCGGGGATCGAAGACGCGATCAATCGAGCGAACATCTATCGTGAGGCCGGAGCGGACATGATTTTCCCGGAAGGATTGGAGAGTGAACGGGAGTTTGCGGATTTCGCACAGGGTTCGCCCGGCCTACTGCTGGCCAACATGACCGAGTTCGGCAAGACACCGGATATTCCCGCCGCCCGCTTCGCCGAACTGGGATACCAACTGGTGATCTATCCGCTGAGCATGTTGCGGCTGGCCATGGGTCATGTGATCCGCGGCCTGAGACAACTGAAGGAAGAAGGGACGATGGCGGGCCTGCTGGACCGTATGCAGACCCGAGCCGAGCTGTACGACCTGCTGGATTATGAGGCGGGCAGGCAGTGGAACTTTCCCCACGGTCGGTCGCCCGGCGGCGCGAAGCCAGCTGATCGACTACCATAACCACGGTTGTCGCGGTGGCTGTGCGAACGGCTCGCCGCGCCATCGCCGTGAACCGTTTATGAGAGGCGCCGATGGCCAGTACGACTGAAGTGAAACCGCCGACTGCCGTGGGCCTGGCAGGTGTCACGGTCGGCGATACCCAGGTCTGCCGGGTTTCGCAGACCGAGCTGATCTACCGCGGGTACGAGATCGCCGACCTTGCTCAGAACGCGACGTTCGAGGAGGTTGCCTATCTGTTGCTGGTTGGGCAGAAGCCCTCAGCCGGCGAGCTCAAGTCATTCAAAGACGAGCTGGCTTCGCTGCGCCGGATTCCCGACGGGCTCAAGGCCATGCTTCGCGACATCGCCGCAGACCCGCCTGCGGCGCATCCGATGGCGATCCTGCGCACCGGCGTCAGCTATCTGTCGCACTTTGACCCGGACGCCGAGGACAACTCCCCGCCGGCTGGGCTGCGCAAGGCCAAGCGGCTGCTCGCGCAGATTCCCACGATCATCGGTTACGGCCAGATGGTGCGCGATGGTAATGACCCCGTTGATCCCGACCCCACGCTCGACCACGCCGCGAACCTCTTGTGGTGCATGACGGGCCAAAGGGCCCCCGACCTTTACGGCCGGGTCATCGATGTCTCGCTCATCCTGTACGCGGAGCATGATTTCAACGCGTCCACCTTTGCCGGCCGGGTGATCGCCTCAACCGAGGCGGACATGCACTCATCGGTCTGCGGCGCGATTGGTGCGCTGAAGGGTCCACTGCACGGCGGCGCCAACGAGAAGGCCATGGAGATGCTCAAGGAGATCGACGCCTTCGTGCAGACCGGCGGAACGATCGAGCAGTGGATGGACCGGGCCTTCGCCGAGAAGCGCAAGCTCATGGGCTTCGGCCACCGTGTCTATAAGCAGGGCGATCACCGGGCGGGGATCTTGCGCTCCTTGGGACTCAAGGTCGCCGAGCAGCGCGGGGCTGAATTCAAGAAGTGGTTCGATATCGGCGATCGGGTGCAGCAGATCATGCTCCAGAAGAAGAACATCCGCCCCAACGTCGATTACCCCTGCGGCCCGACGTACTACGTGATGGGCATTCCCGTCGATCAGTACACCCCGATCTTCGTCGCCAGCCGAATCACCGGCTGGTGCGCCCACATCATGGAGCAGCACGCGTCCAACCGCATCATCCGCCCCCTGGCCAGCTACACTGGCCCGGCGCTGCGCAAGTGGCAGGACGGGTGACGCGAACGGTCTTTGGCGGACCTCGTTTGATTGCGCTTCAGGCCGAGGGCGGAGAATCGATCTGCTGCTGCACCCACTCGAACAGCTGTTCCATAGCGTCCATCGCCCGGCGCACCTCGGCCAGAGGCGGTGAATCCGTCCCCGGATATCGTAGCTCCACGGCGTATCGGGTCGTCGCGGCCAGCGTTTCGTGAAGCCGATCCAGCGTTGCATCTGGCCGCAGCAGATCTAGAAGTTCTCCGATGCTGTGAGTAAATGGCATCGGCAATCGCTTGGCCACCACGACTGCCTTGAGTGACTTCTCGATCGCCTGCTGAATGTGAAAGCACGCGGCGTCAGTGAGCGGAGGGTGAGCGTTAAGCAGCTGACTCACCGCCCGGCTATCCGACACAGCCTTCGCCAGCCAGGTCTTGGGATCGTCCGGATCAGGCAGCATGGACCATAATCCCCCGATCCCTCACCTGGCGGGCCACGGAGTAGCGCTTCGGCGACAGGTAATCCCATTCGGCCTGGGTGTAGATGAGCAGGTCAACTGAATGGCCGAAGCCTCGGAGCGCCATCTGACCGCGCCCCTGCCGGTCGAAATGCGTCTCCTCCGTCTCCGGGACGACGACCATCACGTCGAAATCGCTGTCCGCAGGAGCATTACCTGCGGCCCGTGAGCCGAAGAGATAGATCGTGCACGGGTCGAACGCCGAACGAAGCCGCTTGACGAGGTCCTTGATCTGCGGATCGTCGTGGGGCTTCGTCACGCCTTCAGTATACTACCGACGCCATTCCGGATGAAGGAGATCCCCGTGAAGGTTCCCAGGTCCGTTGTTTGTCTCAGCGCTTGCTGGTCCTCGGCCATCGTCGGGACGTCTTGTGCGGTGCAGACGACGCAACTTGGCCGGTCCCCGTCGACACAACCGGCGACCCGGCCCGGCGCTGCCCAACCCAACGCGTCCGGACCGGCATTCGATCTCGAAGGCTCCGACGCCAAGGCGATCCAAATCGCCGATGCTGTCATGGCGAAGTTGGGAGGGCGCAGGGCGTGGGATGAGACCCGCTACATCGTGTGGAACTTTTTCGGAAAGCGTCGCCACGTGTGGGACAAACGTGAAGGCAGGGTCCGTATTGAGCTCGACGGCCCCGAGGGTGTGCCGCACGTCTATGTGCTGAACATTGACACCCAGAGTGGCCGGGCCTGGAAGGGCGGGCAAGCGGTCACCAATCCCGATGAGCTGGCTCGGATGATGGATCAGGCCGAGGCGATGTGGATCAACGACAGCTACTGGCTGGTCATGCCCTACAAGCTCAAGGACGCCGGCGTGACGCTCAAGTACCTGGGCGAGCGCGAGATGGATGGTGGTCGAATTGCGGACGTCTTGCAGCTCACTTTCAAGGACGTCGGGCGAACGCCGAACAACAAGTACCACGTTTACGTCGCCAAAGATTCTGGACTCGTTGAACAGTTTGATTACTACGAGCACTCTGATGATCCAACGCCGAGGATCAGCGCGCCATGGCGCAAATGGAAGCGCTTCGGCCGAATCATGCTGTCAGGTGACCGCGGCGAGCGGCATGGCCGGCCGGCGCGATTGACCGACATCGCGGTGCCCGATGAGCTGCCCGAATCGGTCTTTACAAATCCCGAGCCGATCGATCTATCGCAGTGGGAGCCGGCGGTCCAAGACCGCTAACGGCCGCATCGTCGTCGCGATCCGATGAGCCGACGACCCGATGACCCGATGACCCGGCTCTTCCCGCCACGGCGGATCTTCGACCTCCCGTTGGTCGTCAGATGCGGCTTCAAGCCGGACCTGACGAGCGAGCGAAGCGAGCGAGGAAGGTCCGGGTGTAGCGAGCGAGGAAGGTCCGGGTATCGGTCCACCGCAGCCAACATGCCTTCGTGCCTTTGTGCCCTCGTGCCTCCATCATTACTATGCACCTCGCATCAAAGGACAGAGGGTGCGTGATGAAAGAAGTCAACAGCATGGCCATCATCGGCGCCGGGACGATGGGATCCGGCATCGCTCTAGCAGCGGCGACGAGCGGAATCCCGGCCTATCTAATCGACGTTGCTCGAGAGCAGCTCGACCGCGCCAAGGCCTATCACGCCAAGACGTTGAGCCGCAGCGTCGTGAAGCAGCGCATGTCACAGGCCGAGGCCGACGAGGCCGCGTCGCGCATCAGCTATCACACCGATATGGCCGACGCCGGCGATGCCGATTGGGCCATTGAGGCTGTGCTCGAGGAGATCGGTCTCAAGAAGGACGTTTTCCGGCAGATGCAGAAGACGTTTCGCGACGACGTTGTGTTGGCCACGAATACCTCGTCGATTTCCATCTCGGACATTGCTGCGAGTGTGGGCGAAGCGGCCGGCCGAGTCATCGGCATGCACTTCTTCAACCCCGTGCCGGTGATGAAGCTCGTCGAGGTGATCAAGGGCAAGGCGACCAGTGAGCAGACCACGAGCAGGACGATGGCGCTGGCCCAACAGATGGGCAAGACGCCGATTCCCGCCAACGATCGGCCGGGGTTTGTTTCCAACCGCGTACTGATGCCGATGATCAACGAGGCGTTCTATGCGTGGATGGAGGGCGTGGCCGAGCCGCAGCATATTGATGAAATCATGAAGCTCGGCTGCAGCTTCCCCATGGGACCCCTGCGCCTGGCCGACTACATCGGCCTGGACGTATGCGTAATGATCCTCAACGTCATGCGCGACGGTTTGGGAAGCGATAAGTATGCCCCCTGCCAGAAGCTCTTGAAGCTCGTCGAGCAAGGCCGCCTCGGCGACAAGACCGGCCGGGGGGTGTACGAGTATTCGCAGAAGTAACATGCTCTCGGCGAGGTGGTGCTCGTGGCGTGCTCCCGCGATGTCGTGAGACGCCACGTCGGTGATTCACTGGCGTCGCGGGCAAAAGCATAAACTCTTGGTGACAAGGGGGATCGGCTGCGGGGCGGTGGCGTAGTATTCGCCGAATGCGCGGTCCGTGGCGGACCGGTCGGCCGGCGCCGCAGCGCATTCGCCTGATCCGGTGTCCGGTGAGGCCGATAGTGCGTATGTGACATGAATCCTCGCAACCTGCCCAGCCCAGCCACCTCGTCACGAGGCCCGCGCGGACCTCTCCGACGGCTACTCGACCTGTTCAGCACCATCTGGACGGGTATCGCGCTGCTGACCATGCTGTTTGTCTATAGCTCGGTGGGCAGCGCGATACCGGCGTTTCGCCAACTGCGCATCTTCGAGATGACGGAGTTTGAGTGGTTCCACTACTGGCCGTTCAAGACGCTGATTGCGCTCATCTGCGTGACCCTGGTGGTGACTACGATCCGGCGCATCCCCTTCAAGCCGATCAACTACGGCGTGTGGATGATCCACAGCGGCATCATCATCCTCGCACTGGGCAGCTTCTGGTATTTCGGCACCAAGATTGAAGGCGAAGCACCGGTGCTGCGCCGCCAGGTTCTGATCGAAGTGCCCGGCGCGGAGCCGACGGCGATTCCAGCTGTGCCGGGCAGCGCGGCAACGGTGCGAACGCCCGACCGAACACTTCGATTTGAAGTCAGCTCGATCGATCCGAGCTGGGAGATCCTCTCCGGCGATGACGCGGGCAAGCGCGCCTATGCCATCAATGTCGCCGTGCAGGATGGTTCGAGCATGTTCATCCGTCAGTTGCTGGCCGGGTATCCCCAGTACACCGAAGACATTGTTCCCACGGGCGATCCAAACCAGCCCATGGCCAGGGCGAGGAAGATTCACGGCAAGCCGCTGGTCAACGAGGACATCAAGCTCTCGCTGGATTATCAACGGCAGCGATACTTTCACATCGTCAATAGCTGGGCCTTGTACCTCCGTGAGGTCGGGCAAACCGAGTGGGTGCAACGGCCGATTCACGGTCTGCCTCGCTACAACGATTACTTTGCGGATCGATCACAGGTCTGGCTGCCGCCGGAGCTAGCTGCTACGCGCCCGAATCCGCTGGACGTGACGGTGCCGGCCGTCGATGAGAATGATCCGTTGGGCGAGACGAACATCCGCATCACCAGCTACCTGCGATACGCGTTTGTTGATGAGCGGCGATTGCCCGGCGGTGACCAGCTGGATCCGACCGCGGCGGTTCGGCTGTCGTCGGCCCGCGGGACCGTTGATTACCAGCTCGTGGCGTTGGATCCAATCGCCAGCGCCACCGAGAGCGGCCGGCTTCGCTTTCAGTGGGTGGATTCCGAAGACGCACGGTTGCGACTGGCCGAGGTCAAGCTGCCGATGATCCGGATCAACGTGATTGATCCACCCGCGGCGCTCGAGGCGCCGGTGAGGCAGACGACGCGGTCGAATCCTGGCCTCTGTTTTCGCACGATCGAGGGTACCTCGTATGCATATCGCGTACAGTTCTTCCAGGATGAGCTGCTGCTTGGGCCGGGACGTGTCGTGTCGATGGCCAGCGTCGAGATTCAAAGCGGCGACCGAACATTCACGCGATGGGTATTCAGTGATCCGTCGCTGAACCGCGATCTGCCCGTTGACGCCGGCCCCGATCCCGCGCACGAGCGATCAATGCCACTTGATGAGAATATCAGAATGGAATTTGTGCCGGGCAATCTTCCGCCGCCGGTGTTGCTCGTTGCCGGCCCGGGTGACGATGATCTGCATCTGATGGTGACGCTGGGCTCGCAACCGCCTCGCTTTGAGCGGATTGAGGTCGGCCAAACAGTTCCGATTGACAAGGGGATTACACTGAACGTGCTTCATTTCGCGGCGAGGACATACGTCGAGACGCGGCCGGCGATCGTGGCCAGGTCGCGGCGTCAGCGAGATGCGCGTGAGCAATTCTCAATGGTGCTGGTGCAGTTAGAGCGTGGCGGGATCACACAGTCGCTGTGGTTGCCGTACCACCACTTCGTCTTCGAGGACGCCAACCATAAGCTGCCTCGGTTCAGCTATCGTCCGAGTGTGGTGCATCTTCCCGATGGGCGGCGTATCGAATTCATGTTTGCCCGACAACGCCAGCGATTGCCGGCTCCGGTGGCGCTGGAGGACTTCATACTCACCGCACATGCCGGCGGCTTTACCGGACAGAATCTCTCGGTCCGTGATTGGACCAGCGTCGTGCGGTTCCGTGACGGTAATGATTGGGGTGAGCCGATTCACGTCAGCGTCAACGATCCGCAAGAGTTCGGCGGATTCTGGTACTTCCAGGCGCAATGGGATCCACCCGTGCCGCAAGAGGGCTACGGTGGGATGAACTACACTGTGCTCGGCGTGGGGAACCGTAACGGCGTCAACGTGATGCTGCTCGGTTGTTGCCTGGCCGTGCTCGGAATGATCTACGCGTTCTACATCAAACCGCTGATCAAACGGCGACGGCAGCAGGCGGTCTACGCTCAAGTTGCCGCTGATCGTCACCCCAAACGGCGAGTGCGTGACGTACCGACTTCACAGCCGATGGTGGAGCCGGTCGGCGCCGCGAAGGAGCAGGGACCATGACTCAGCGCATGGCGGTTGTTTCGATCGTTGCAGCGGCCCTGGTACTGCTCGTGGTCGCGGCCGTGACCTATCGCCAACTGGCCGGCCGGCCCGAGCCGGCACAGCGGTCGGCGTTTGCCCAGGAGGTGGACCTGGCGCCGCTTGCGCGCATTGGGGTGTATGAGCAGGGCCGGTTGAAGTCCTTCGACTCCTTCGCCAGCTCGATGATGCACCTTGTCTCCGGCCCGCACGCGATCAACGGGAATCCAGACGGCTTCAGCTACCTGGACCTGATGTGGCGACCCCAGGAGTATGAGGACGCCGATGCGATCTACGTCAAGAACAGGCCGATTCGCCCAGAGATCGCCGACGCGCTTCGTCAATCGCTGGATGAGACACTGCCCGGGCAGCTGGCCATCCTGCGAGACACTCGCGGGCCGGCGGATCCGGAGCTGGTTGAGCACCACGTCCGCGAGCAGTTCGAGCAGCGTATGGATCGGTTCCTCACAACGGGACTGATCTCGAGTGCAATGCTTCTCGATCCGAGCGTCCAGGCTCTGCTGGACGTGAAGTCAAGTGATCTGATGCGGACGGCGACCGTCGTGCAGCAGATCCGCTTCGGTCTGGCGATGATGCAGCCCGAGGAGCTTCGCTTGCGCCTGTTCATCGTGCCGCCGCCGGGCGACGGGTTTGCCGATGGGTGGATGACGATTCAAGAGTTTGCACGGCTTGGTCCGGATCAGATCGCCGAGGTGTCCGACGCTGCGCTGCGCGACGCTGTCCTTGGGGCCTGGGACATGCTCACTTTGGGGTGGAAGAACCAGAATGCCGCTGGCGTCAACGATGCGGTGGTTCAACTGGCCGAGTTGCTGCCGCAGATCTCACCCGCGCTTTATCCCGACCAGGCAAGGCTGTCCTGGGAGAGCTGGTATTTCAAGATCAAGAACATGACATGGGTATGGATCGTTTACCTGCTCAGCGTGGTGTTGCTGGTGATGTCGGTCGTGTATCGCTGGACGCCGGCACGGCGGCTCGGATTGAGCGTTTTCGGCTTGGCGTTCGCCTTGCATACGTTCGCGCTGCTACTGCGCTGGTATGTTTCGGGGCGCTGGCCGAACTCCAACATGTTCGAGGCGGTGACCACAGCCGCCTGGTTCGGCGGGTGCCTGGCCATCGTGCTGGAAGTGCTCGCCCGCCGGTCCGCGATGCGGAACCAGTTCGCCCTCGGCAGCGGCGTGGCGTCGATGATCGCGCTCATGTGCGTCCACTTCCTCCCCGTTCAGCTGAACCCCAACATCTCCAACAAGATGCCGGTGCTGCACGATGTCTGGCTCTACATCCACACCAACGTCATCATCTTCAGTTACATCCTGATTGCCATGGCCGCGGTGTCGGCGTTCTTGTATGTGGTATACCGCGTCGGCGGCGGCAAGGCCGATTACGTGCGCGTCGGCGGAGCCGGGGCGCTGATGCTCTCCAAACCGACCGGCGAATCGCATCTGAGTGAGACCGGATCATCTGCCGGACAAGTCTTCGACGGCGCGACGATGGTGCTGATGGAGCTTGCGTTTGTCATGCTCTGGACCGGGCTGGTGATGGGGGCGATCTGGGCCGATCACTCCTGGGGCCGGCCGTGGGGTTGGGACCCCAAGGAGGTCTTCGCGCTGAACACCTTCATCGTCCTCGCCCTGCTGGTGCACACTCGGCTGAAGGTCAAGGACAAAGGATTGTGGACGGCGATCCTGGCGCTGGGCGGGTTCACCGTCATGCTGTTCAACTGGATCTTCATCAATTTTGTGATCGTCGGCCTGCACAGCTACGCGTGATGGAACAGGCTTGAGGCTTGAACATGTTTCGCGGGATCACCGTTCCCTGCCGTCAATTTGGGGATTCTCACATCTCCAACAACTCGCCCTCGCGCAACGGTCTGATGTCGGTTGAGGACTGATCGAAGTCGTCGGGAAGGTGAATCAGCCGAATCTTCGCTCGAAGCTCATCAGGCAGAGCATTCAGCGACTCGATCGGCGTGTGGGGCGGCCCAAGGTTGCACTCGTGCACGATGACGTCGGCCTGGCTGAGCCAATCGATGTGCGCCGCCTCGAACGGGGTATCGCTGGACCAGCCGAGCGTGGCCTGGTCGTCGCTGATAAGCAGGCCGATGGTCGGGATGGGATGGGTGGTGAACCGGCACCGCACGGTGAGCCCGGCGACGGCAGCCGGCGCTTGGGGTTCGAGCACCCGAACGTCAAAGTAGTCCTGGAGGGTACGTGGGGGGTTCGCGCTGCCGGCGGCGTCCATGGCCGGGGCCAGACGTTCCCACAAGCGGTCCGCGGCTCGGCGGCTGGTGTGGATTCTCGGGCGCGTGGGCGCCTCATCAGAAGCACGTTTCCTCTTGCGCGCGAAGCCGAACGATTCCAGGCCGTTGCAATGGTCGCCGTGCAGATGGGTAATGATGATGTCATCGATGGCGGACGCATCGACGCGCCAGCCGACACGCGCCGTCGCCTCGCGAATCGCCCGATGAACGAGGTCCGGGCAGTCCAGCAGCACAAAGCCATCCGGCCCCTCGAGAAGCGCGCTGGAGCCGAAATGCAGCCGCGTGAAGGCGTCGCCAACGCCGAGTATTACCGCCCGCATGATTGAGCCCTCATCCCGGGATGTACGCACTCGCCATTGGAAAACCCTTTCCCGCCCCGACGGGATCCAAACCGCAGATCGTCCACACTGTATGTTGCATATGGGAGACATGCGCGGTCTAATTGCTGGAGCCTGCCCATGGCGAGGCGGCGGTGGGAGACGAATCCTTGAGGACTCTGCGGCATCCTTCGCGTCAACCCCGGCTGATCGCGGCACTTGTGCTCTGGGGCATGACGCCTGCATTCGGCCAGCAAGATGCTGATGTTGTCAGGCGGCTCGAACGGCAGCTCCGCGAGTTCGATTCGATGTATCGGCTGGCGATCCCCTCGGATCAGCCGATCGCCGAGCGGCTCCTGCTGGACTTCGGCGGCACGTACCGGTTCGGGTTCTACGCCATCGACGCACCCTCCGGCGAGACCCGCATCCTGCGACAGAGCGATGCTCGGCTGTACCTGCGGGCCGAGCTGGATGGCGCGCATCGGTTCTTCGGCCGGCTTCGATTCCTCTACAATGACTGGAACGGGGGCGATTCGTTCGACGGCCGAGGAGACGAGCTGGTAGATCCGATTGGAGATCGGTACTGGTATCAGTTTGATCTTCGTGGGGCGATCCGCGCCGACCGCGGAGAACATGTGCCGTACAACGTCAACATCAAGGTGGGCAAACAATTTGTCACCTGGGGATCAGGGCTCACACTGAGCCACGCGCTGTACGCCGGCCTGCTGAACGTCGAGCTGGCCGACTTTGGCCTGATCGGCCTGGTAGGCATGACGCCTTCGGGGGATACGGTGGATTTCGACGGGTCGCGTCCCGGCTTCGACACCGACACCGACCGTGTGTTCTTCGGCGGGGCGCTGGAATATCGACGGTCGGCCAACCATCGGCCCTATGTCTTTCTGCTGGCACAGCGCGATCACAACGATCGTGACTTTGCGACGTTCGCCAGTCCCTTTGGCCCGATTCCCACGCGGTTCAACTACGATTCGACCTACCTCGGAGCCGGCTCGCGGGGAAGTGTCGGGGCCAACCTCCGCTATCGCGTGGAGATTGTGCACGAGTTCGGCGAGGGGCTGAGCAACTCGTTTGATACAACGACCGGCCTGGCTGTTTCCCAGACCACTGAAGACATCGACGCGTGGGCCGGACTCTTGGGTGTGAGCTACCTTCTTCGCGACGAAGCCGATTCCCGTATCGATTTGGAGGTGATCGGCGGATCGGGTGACAAAGATCGTTTCGACTCCGCTGATACGTTCGGCGGTAACCGTAGCCGAACCGATGACCACGCGTTCAACAGCCTCGGTTACGTCAACACTGGTCTCGCCCTGGCCCCGGAGCCATCCAATCTTCTTGCGCTGCGCCTGGGATTCAGCACCTCACCGCTCAAGGGAGTGAAAGGCTTCGACAAGGTGCGGGCCGGGGTGAGCGGCTTTCTGTTTGCGAAGATCGACGAAGATGCCCCTCTCAACATCAGCACCACCGCTTCAACATTCCTGGGAGGCGAGATCGATCTCTTCCTCGACTGGCGAATCACGTCCGACCTCAACGCCCATGTGCGCTATGGCGTGTTTCTTCCCGGGAATGCCATACCCTCCGGTGAGGACGATCCCAGGCACTTTCTTTATGCGGGGCTTGGCTATGCGTTCTAGCGTCGTGCCTTTGGCGATTCTTCTCCTGGCATCAGCCGGCATGACCGGCTGCGCCCGAACCGTGCTCGATTCGTCAGCGGTCGATGAATGGTCGGGTGACGGAGCTGAGCTGGACTACTGGGAGCATCTTGAATCGCAGCGGGTGGTGACGAACCACGATGCGCTACACGGGCTGCTGATGTTGGCCGATGGCGCCGATTCTCACGAGACGTATGAACAGCGCCTTGCAGACGCCAGGGTGCGCACGTGGATAGCCGGCGATGCCGCGCCTGGGGCCAACGAGTCCGCTGCGATCGGCATGATGGCCGTGGCGGCCTGCGACATCCTTTCAGTCAAGGGTGGGCTGACGATGCGGTTATTCGGCCCTTCGCCCCGCTACTGCACCCGCGAGCTGATCTTTATGGACATTCTTCCGCAACGAACTGAGCATCAGTCATTATCCGGGCTAGAGTTTATTGATCTGGTCGGCCGGATAGAAGACCGCCTCGCCGAGGAGTCGGGAAGTGCAAAGGAGTGATCGATGAAAGGAATGCAAACTCGCTGCGCCGGGCTGAGCGTGGTCGTGAGCGCTGCGTCGCTCATCCTGTGCGGCGTGACCAACGGCCAGGGACTTCTGCCTGTGAGGCCCGATCACAAGGAGACGACTCCGGCTGAGGCGGCCCCGGAGCAGTTCGGGCCGCGGGTCCCTCGACCCGTCCTGGCGTTGCCCGATGGCCAGACCAAGCGCCTCCAGGCCCTGGTCATCGACGTGCAGGGGCGTGCTCAGTGGCGGCCCTCCGACACCGCGCCGTGGAAGAATGCGAAGGTGAACGACCTGCTTGATCCCGGAGCCGGCATCCGAACCGGGCTCCGCTCCTCGATCACAATGCGGGTGGGCAAGAATGCCACGATCCTCGTCGGCCGGTCAACCCGATTGGATTTGCCACAGATTCTGCAAGAGGGGGCAGTGTTGCGAACTCGTGCCGCGGTCCGAAGGGGGCGAGCTGATTTCAAGGTCGATCTGGTCGGCCTGACCAATGACTTCGCGGTGCTCACCCCCACGACAACGCTGGCCGTGCGGGGAACCGGTTTCGCGGTGAAGTGGGGCGGCTTGGAAGGTGTCGAGATCGAAGCTCTGGCCTCGAACGTCATTCATGCTATCGAGGTGCGATACTTGCTGACCAAGCTGCGCTACTACCTCTCCGGCCAGGCCGTCAGCCGCGAAAGCCAACCTGACCCGGTTGAGGCGGCACTCGCCAAGACGGTCAGTCGCCCGCTCTCCGGGGCCCTCAGCGAGACTGAATTCCTTGCAGCATTGCAGAGTGAACGAGCAGTTGATTACAGCCTCATCGGCCTCGAATCCACCGTGGCGCTCGTTTCAAGCTTCGAGCCGCCCCCAATGGATGAGCCTAATGGGATGCCGCCGGAGGGCTTTCTCCTAGCCATGCTGGTCTGCGACAATTTCAACGAGTTCTTCGTCGCGTATCAGAACGTGCTCGACAGCGAATTGGGTTTCAACAGCCTCGTTCAGGTCTTTCAGTTCTCCCAGCTGGTGAATGAGATTCAAGCGTTCTGTGAACAACTGGAGCAGTTCGACGGTGATCCGTTCCAGTTCGTCGTCAAGCAAGTCACTGTGTTCTGTCACACCTACGGCCAAGGAGCAGGTCACGATTCAAGTTCGCCCGAGGTCGAGCTGTGCATCAGCCTGTTCCATGATCTAGTCCAGGGCTTCGCCGACGACGGCCTGTAGGAATGAGCATGGCGGCTCGGCCGTGGGGCGAAGCCGGTTCTGTTGCTGCTTCGGACGATTGGTGGATGTGGACGCCAACCGCGAGTATTTGCACCCCTGACGGAACTGACAACCGCGTATCGTGACCAGCCACGCTCGCCAGGCAATTATCCTCGGGCTGACCGTCACCTTCCTGGTCGTCGTTATTGAACTGCTCGGAGCGTTTGATGCTTTGGAGCGAGAGGCGATCGACCTTCGCTTTGCCCACGCCAGATGGCGCAGCGAGCCGTTGTCCGATCAGATTCGTTTCGTGGACATCGATGATGGCGCGCTGGAGTCGGTTGGGCGGTGGCCGTGGCCGCGAACCAGGCTCGCGGACGCCATCAACGAGCTGGGCCGGGCCCAAGCGCGCACCATCGCGCTTGATGTACTCCTTGATGATGCCCAGGACCCCGATGCGATCGACCACGATGCCAACCTGGCCGAGGCGCTCTCGGCGGCGCGATGTGTTCTGGCGGTCCGGGTCGCGGACCGGGAGCCGTTTGATGCACTGTGGCAGACCCGGCGGGGTGCCGCGGAGCGTCGGCGGCTGCTCGATGTGCTCAGTCGCGACATCCAACTCGAACCCAGCCAGGCCGTCCAGCAGGCCCAGCTGACCGGACAGCGGCACACGCGCTTCGGCGCCAGGCCGTTGGAGTTCAAGAAAATGGCCGCGTACGAGGCGCTGCGGCGGCTGTCTGCGCAACCCGATAGCGAGTTGACGTTCGAGCAGTTCGTCGGGGCCGTTGCCCCGGGGGTTGATGAGCACATCGGAGATTTTCCCCAACTGCGATTGTTGCGCAATGCGTGGTCCCAACACGAAGCGTGGCGGCTCGCGGCGCCGCTCCTGCTCCCGGGGCCCTCGGCGGGCTCGTACCGGGACAAAGCCCCGTTGCCGATCTTCGTCAGGCACGCCGACCTTATGGGGTTCGTCAATCGCCAAGAGGATGCGGACGGCGAGGTCCGAAGATTGCAGCTCCTGCGGCCGGTACGCGGCGGTAGCGCACTGCAATTCGGTCTTGCAGCTGCTGCTCTACATCTGCGCGTCGGGCCGAGCGCGATTCACATTGATGATGACCGTGCGGTCATCGGTGGAAACCAGCTGCCGCTTGTTGCGGGTCAGCTCTGGCTTGCCTGGCCGACGACCGAGACCGATTGGTCCGGCGCGCTTCGACGTACTGAGACTGAGCATCCAACCGCTGGCCGGATTTCCATCGCCGCGCTGATTAGCCTCGCCGAGCAGCGTCGAAAGCTCGCCCGAAACAAGGATGGCCTACGGGATCTTGCCCGGGCAATCCTCAACCGTGAAACGCTGCCGGCGGGGGAGCTTCCCCAAGAGTTGCTCCAGGAGGTCCGAAGCGAGGTCCAATTCCAGTTGGATTCCATGCAGGAGTTGATTGACGGCGGCGCGCAGCTGACCCAGCAGGATGAATCCGACATTGCCGACCACCAGCATTGGCGTTTGCTGGAAGAGGCTGTCGTTACGGGAACCCAGCGGATCGCCGAAGCCCAGAGGAGACTGACCGCTGAGCTACGAGACAAGCTTGTGTTCATCGGTTTGACGGCGACCGCGGCGACCGCGGATTCCGTTCCTACACCGCTGGGCAGCGAGACGCCCGGCGTCGTCGTCCACGCCGTCGTGGCTGATATGGCGTTGACCGGGCGCCGGGTTCGACCGGCGCCGTCGTGGACCGGTTGGGCGCTGGCGGCATTGTTGGGACTGCTGTGCACATCGTTGGCAGCGCGCTTGACGCCGGCGTTCTCCACGATGTTCGTCCTGGTGATGCTTGGGGGATACGTCGCTGTGGCGGGATGGTGGTTCTTCGGATCGACGGGTGCGATCTTTCCCATGGTGGCCCCCATCTCAGCCGGGGCCGGCTCGTGGATCGCCTGCACCGCCCTTGAGGCAACGCTCTTTCAACGTGATCGCCGGCGGATCACCCGGCGGTTCAAGAGCCGAGTCTCGCCCCAGTTGGTGGACTACCTCATTGATAATCCGAATGCCGTGAGCATGGCCGGCGAACAGCGCGAAGTCACCGTCATGTTTCTTGACCTCGCCGGATTCACCGCCATGACCGAATCGCTCGACGGAGCGATCGCGGTCGGCGCGCTCAACCGATGCATGTGCGAGCTGACCAGCCATATCACCTTCAACCAAGGGTACGTCAATAAGTTCCTGGGCGACGGGCTGATGGCGTTCTGGTCGGCGTTTCGCCCGGACCCCGATCAGGCGGTCCGGGCCTGCACCAGCGCTCTTGAGTGCCGTGATGGTCTCGAGCGGCTGAATCGTAGTGAAGGTTTCGCGCACCTGCCGTCATTGTCGGCGCGCTTCGGGATCGCGACCGGGCAGGTCATCGTCGGTGATTGTGGCGCGCCTCCCCAGCTCAACGACTACACCGTCATCGGCAACGAGGTCAATCTTGCCTCGCGCCTGGAGTCGGCCAACAAGCAGTTCGGCACCAGCATTCTTATCACCGAACGGACACGCGATCAGATCGGCCGGGACGAATTTCGAACACGGCCGATAGGCAGAATCATCGTGGTGGGGCAGACGGTCGCGGCGAGTGTGTACGAGCTGCTGCCCGGCGACGCGGATTCAACCATGATTGAGCTGACCACACAGGCGGTTGAGGCGTTCGCCCGCCGCGATTACCCGGCCAGTGCAGCCGCGTGGAGACGGCTCACGGACACGTTCGGCCCAAGCAAGCTGGCCGAGTTCTATTTGCGGGCGATCGCCGATCCCGCGTTGGTGGTCAACGGCGCGCTGCGCCTGCACGAGAAATAATACGCGTCCCGAATTGATCCTGCGCGTCTGAGGCTAAGGCATCGAGGCACCATGGCATCCAGGAATCGAGTGGGAGAGACCGTGGCGACTTCTCTTGCCGACCCTTGCCTTGATGCCTCGATGCCTTGGTGCCTTCTCACTGACCGTGCATGTCATGAGCAGAATCAGTATAACCGCTCTAATCCGAATCGGTATGAGCCCTTCTTTGCGCTACTGTTCGGTGCGCTTGATGATGATTGCCGTACGGTCGTCGCTGGCCGGTCTTGCGTCGGTGAATTCGTTGACAGCGTCCCTGACCGCCTCCATGATCCGCCGCGGCGACCGGTGGTGATGCACGGAAAGAAGGTCAATCACCCGGTCGGCGCCGAACTGCCTGCCCCCACGATCCACGGCTTCGAAAATGCCATCGGAGATCACCGCGAAGATGTCCCCGGGGCGCATGGCAATCGGTGGGGCGATCTCGATGTCCAAGTCGCTCATGATGCCGAACGGCGGTGCGTCCGACTCAACCTTGTCGAATGTGTCGCGGGCAGCGTCGTACCGCAGCAGCGGCGCCTGACCAGCGCTGAAACTCCTCAACGTGTGGTCCGTCGCGTTCAGTTCGCCAAGCCAGGCGGTGACGAACCGTCCGGGCGGCAGGTCATCGCACAGTTGCTTATTCATGTGATGGACGATCTGCGGCAACCCTGCCCCGATCCGGACGGCCATCCGAAGCATCGCCCGCACCTGGGTGACCGACAGGGCGGGCCCGATCCCGTGGCCGGTGGCGTCGGCCAGCAGCAGCACCGCTCGGTTGGCGTCGTGGGCCGAGGCAAGAGTCGGCGCGTTTGTGGTGTCCGCGTGATATCCAATAACGTCGTAGGCGTCGCCCCCGGTCTCCTCGGCCGGTTCACTCCAGGCGTCGATGGCGAACCCAGCCAGTGCCGGCAAGCACTTTGGAAATGTGCTTTGCTGAATGCTGCGAGCCAGTTGCAGATCGCGCTGCAGCTTCTCGCGCACGAGCTGGTCCTCGATCAGCCGGCCGCGCTTGATCGCGACCGCGGCGTGTGACGCCAGGGCGGCCGCGATCTGTTCATCTTCTGCGGCGAACGCCCGGCCGCGCTTGTTCAGCACCTGGGCCACCCCAATCAGTTCGCCGTCATACGCCAGCAACGGAACCGTGAGGATTGACCTGGTGCGAAAGCCCGTGCGGTTGTCGATCTCGGGATTGAAGCGGTCATCAGCGTAAGCGTCCGGCACGTTGATGATGCGCCGTTCTTGTGCGCACTGGCCGGCCAGGCCGAAGTCGCAGGGAATCCTGATCTCGTCGATGGCCGACGGTCCGTCGCCTGCGTCGTCCGGTGGGATCGACGCGGACCCGGCCTTGCCCAGACCGTGGGCGACGGTCGAGAACAACTCTCTCCCTGCGGGATCGTATTCGAAGACCGTGGCCCGCTCGGCGTCGAGCGTGTCGCGCATCGCGTTGACGATCACCGCGAGGATGTCAGTGACATTCGCCGACGCACTCAGATGCTGGGCGACCTCGAGCATTCGCTGGAGGATGTCATGACGAAGTGTGCGCTGCTGATCGGTCATCGTACCAACGCTTCCCGCGCCAAGGCCGGCGGCGACGCCCGCCCGCGCTGGGAGAAGTGTATCGACATCACGCTTGCTGCACCGAGCAAGCCCTGCGGTAGGAAATCGGTTGGCTCCGTCGGCCGCACCCCAGCGGGTGCGCTTCGAGCAGATCGTGCGGAACATTCGTTGGTTATGATTGGGGCGGCATGGGTCGAACGCATGCGAATCTGCGATTGTTTGTAGCGGTGTATCCGCCACCGGAGATCACTCGCGCGCTTCTTGGGACCTTGGGCGGTCTCCAGCTTCCGCCGCATCGTCTTGTGGGACCCGATCAGGTGCATCTGACGCTGCACTTCATCGGCGACACGCTCGTGACCGGGTTGGAAGCAGCGATCGAAACGGTGCAGCGGGCGGCCGGTGGATTGCCTCCGTTTGAGCTTTTGCCGCGTCGGGTGATCTCACTGCCGCAGCGGGGTCCAGCGCGACTGGTTGCTGCCGAGACGGATAGCCCGCCGACGTTGATCGAGCTGCAGCGCCGGTTGGCGACACGCCTGGCTCGTCAGCCGAGGCGGTCGCCCAGCGATCGGTTCCGCCCGCATCTGACATTGTGCCGGTTCAAAGCCCCCGCGGTGATCCCGGCCGTCGATCTATCTATCGCCGTCCCTTCGTTTGCGGTGCCTCGAATTGTGTTGATGCGAAGTACACTAGCCTCGGGCGGCGCGCAGCATGATGAAGTGGCGTCGTGTCCGCTCGTTGTGGTCTAGCCCGGAATATTCACCGCACAGAAGCAAGGCCGGCGCGCTTGGGCCCGTGGAGAGATTGATTGTCGGGTCCGCAACGTTCAACGGCCGATCATCGTCACACCGACGCCTTCAGCGATTGGCTGGGTTTGAAGCCGACGGTCCTTGATGCTTTGATCGTCATGGGCTCGCCCGTGGCGGGATTGCGACCGGTGCGGGCTGGGCGGTTCCTCTTGGAGAACGTTCCAAAGCCGACGATGGTCACGGCATCATCCCTTCTTATTCCTTGTGTGATGGAGTTGATGACCGCATCGATCGCGCGATTGGCGCTGGCTTTGGATCCGCCGAGTTCGGAAGCGACAGCTTCGATGAGTTGGCCCTTGTTCATGGATCAAACTCCTGTAGCTTGGGTGTTGCACGATACGACAGCCGCGCCGGCCATCTGGGTTGGCCCCTCAAGGTGCAGGCCACGACTGTACCTCCCCCCGATGCGCTGTCAATACCAATTTCTCCGGATTGACATGTCCCGAAGCCGCGGTGGCGGGAGGATCGTGTCAATCGCTTCTCTCGGCACAGCAAGTGCGCCGCTGGGTCTTGATCACACCCCGCCAACTCTGATCACGCACGACCGGAGGTCCATGTGAGCATCGCCGATATTGTCGTTCAGACCGAGCATCTGGCCCGGGAAGCATCCACGTGGCTCGCCGGACGATGCAAGCTCATCGTGTGTGCGTACGACGACCCGACATTCGCCGACGTTCTTGCCGACGCCGCGGGGCTTGTGGTGCGCACATACACCGATGTAGATGAGAAGCTTCTGAGGGCCGCGCCGAAATTGAGGGTGGTCGGCCGGGCGGGTGCGGGACTGGACAATATCGATCTTGGGGCGTGTCGAGTCCGGGGGATCGAGGTCGTGTATACGCCTGATGCCAACACCCAAGCAGTTGTGGAATATGTCGTGGGCCTGCTGGCAGATGTCCTTCGGCCGAGGATCACGCTGAGCGAGCCGGTCGATTCGGGACAGTGGAAGCGCCTACGAGCGGAGACCCTCGGCAGGCGACAGATGAGCGAGCTGACACTGGGGATTCTGGGGCTGGGACGGGTCGGCAAGCGCTTGGCCGAGGTCGCCCGGGCCCTCGGCTGCCCCGTCATTTACAACGACCTGCTGGACATCCCGCCCAGCCAACGGTTCGGGGCGGAGCTGGCGCCGGTGGATCGGCTCCTCGAGCACAGCGACGTGATCAGCGTTCACATCGACGGCCGGGAGAGCAATCAGCATTTTGTTGGGGCTGAGCTCCTGGGCCGTATGAAGTCGGATGTGATCCTGATCAACACCAGCCGTGGATCTGTTGTGGATAGCGTGGCGCTGGCCGCATTCCTGCGCGAGCATCCCCAGGCCCAGGCCCTGCTGGATGTCCACGACCGCGAGCCGTTCGACGCGGCGTATCCGCTGCTGGGTCTGCCCAACGCCCGACTGTACCCCCACCTGGCCAGCCGCACCGAGCGCGCGATGCTGAACATGAGCTGGGTGGTCAAGGATGTCGTCGCGGTGTTGGAAGGGCGTATGCCGAAGTTCCCCGCACCCTGATTGGTGGCGTGTTGCCGAGTCCTTTAGACCAACAGGAAGGCGGACATAATGATGACAACCAGGAGAAGTACAAGCGATACGATGGCAGAGCAAACCGCAAGCCACCACTGCCGTTTCCTCGGTTGCTTCCAGAATGCGCGGCGCTTGCGTACCAGCACGGCGAGCAGCATGGTATACGCCAATGCGCCGACGAAGAAAACCGCAAACAAGATTGGATCGCCGGCGCCGAGTCCGATCACGAGAACAAAGGATACAATTCCAAGTGGCAAAGCGCCGGCGAAGAGAGCCGCAAGCCAGGGGCCGAGCTGGAGATCCGTTGACCCGACGCGAAGGTCGAGCTTCGCCCCGCATTCCGGGCAGTTGCTCGATGCGATCGCACGCAGGTTGTAGCCGCAGACCGGACAGGGGAGATCGCGCTCGGCGAGCAGAGCCTTGAGCAGTTCAGCCTCCGATTGATCGTTGTCGGCTGGGGACATCGCTTGTTACTCTCGGTGCGGCGGTGTGCGCCGCAGACTTTGGTATTATCCACATTCCAGCGTTTGGAGTAGCCGCAGGCTGACAGCCTGCGGCTGATCCGCAATCGTCCATTCAATTCGTACAAGACCTCGCTATGGACTTTGACATCCAACTCGTCCACGCCCGGGAGATCCTCGATTCGCGTGGCAACCCGACCGTGGAATGCGAAGTGGCGCTGGCCGGTGGGGCGACCGGACGAGCGGCCGTGCCTTCCGGGGCCAGCACCGGCGAGAATGAAGCGGTCGAGCTGCGCGACGGCGACAAGGACCGCTACCTCGGCAAGGGCGTGCTCAACGCTGTCGCCGGCGTCAACGAGACGATTCGCCCCAATCTGATCGGCCTGGATGCACGCGACCAGGAGATGATCGACGGTCTGCTGTTGGAATTGGACGCGACGGCGAACAAGGCCCGCCTCGGGGCCAACGCGATCCTCAGCGTCTCCCTGGCCGTCGCGCATGCTGCGGCCGATGCGACCAACCAGCCGCTGTACCGTTATCTCGGCGGCGCCGCGGCGAAGACGATGCCCGTGCCGATGTTCAACATCCTCAACGGCGGCAAGCACGCCGACAACACCGTGGACTTCCAGGAGTTCATGATCCAGCCGTGGCGCTTCGACAGTTTCGCAGAGGCGCTGCGGGCCGGGGTGGAGGTCTACCACAGCCTCAAACGCGTCCTGCAAGATCTCGGCCTTTCGACCGCAGTGGGCGACGAGGGCGGCTTCGCGCCGCATCTCAAAGACAATGAAGAAGCGCTTCGCCTCATCGAGCAGGCGGTCGAACAAGCCGGCTACTCGCTCGGCGACCAAATCTTCATCGCCCTCGACCCGGCGACAAGCGAGCTGGCCAATGAGGCAAAGTCCAGAGGCAAGGAAGGCTACTGTTTCTTCAAGTCCGATCCTGATCGTATCGCCAGCACTGACGAGCTGATCGATCTCTGGGCTGACTGGTGCGACCGTTACCCGATCCGCTCGATCGAGGACGGTCTGGCTGAGGACGATTGGGAAGGCTGGGCGAAGCTGACCCAACGGCTGGGAGATCGCGTCCAACTGGTAGGTGATGATCTGTTCGTCACGAACCGTACGTTCATTCAGCGCGGCCTGGATGAACGTTGCGCCAACGCCGTTCTGATCAAGGTCAATCAGATCGGCACGCTCACCGAAACGCTCGCCGCGGTCGATCTGGCGATGCGGAACCGCTACGCAGCGGTGATCAGCCACCGCTCCGGCGAGACCGAGGACGCCACGATCGCCGATATCGCCGTGGCCACCAACTGCGGGCAGATCAAGAGCGGCGCGCCTTGCCGGTCCGACCGCAACGCGAAGTACAACCAACTGCTGCGCATCGCCGAGGACCTGGGCGATCGCGCGATCTACGGTGGGGGATGGTAGATCGAGAATCCCACGCTGTGTGCGGCCTGGCCTCAATGTTCGACGCGAACCCGTCAAAGCCCATGCCGTGCACGGCATGGGCTTTCGCGCCGAGTGGCTCAGGGTTGAGGTATTCGATAGCTCCACAAGAAGCAAGCACCGTTGCATCTGTGATCGAGAATGTATTGATATGCGTTGACCTGATGCGTGCGATCTACGATCGGCTGACATCATACTTCAGCAACCTGCAAACCAAGGCTTGACCAGCCTCACGCATCTGACTCGCAGTCAAGTAAACCGGGGGCCTACGCATCAAGCGCCGAGACCTATCCCGTAGCGGACCATCCCTTCCGGGCGCCGGCGGATTCTTGTAGTCACCCTCAACGTGTCGCCGGTGATGGCGCTGGCGATATCCTCGATCGCTCCCGCGGAGCCATGTGCCATACGTGTTGCCATTGCAGCGATACCAGTCGTTCCAGGGGCCGGGCACGCGAATAATGGTACGAGATCTCAGGACGAGAGAAAGCCCATGCCGTGCACGGCATGGGCTTTGGTCTGAGGGCGACCACGAGCGACCGATAAGAGAGCTCCGTCCTTTCAATGTGCCGCAAGCCTTGGCGCGGCCTGCATACGATAGACGCTGGCCCGCCGCCGCCGCGGACTTTCCAATCGACACGCGACCCCGAAACCGAAGCTGGGGGGGTCAAGTCGCTGATCCATCGAGCCGATGCGGTCTTGTCTGGTGAGCATTGTTCATAGAAGGGGACAACCATGCAGCGCATCGTGAACCGTTCGATCGGCCTTGCTTTGGGTCTTGTATTGCTGGGCGCCGGTCTGGGCGGGTGCGGCGGCTCGCGGGTACCGGATTGGAGCTATACCAGTGCCAGCGGAGCCAAGCAGAGCCTTTCTGATTATCACGGCCAGGTCGTGGTGCTTGGCTTTACCAACACCTGGTGCGATCCGTGCAAGGAGGCCGCGCCTCATCTGCAGGAACTGCAGGAGCGCTTCGCGGACCGCGGGGTCAAGGTGTTGGCGGTGAACGCCTGGGAGCGCGGTGACCCTGAATCCTACATGCAGGAGCACGGCTACACGTTCGGGCTGCTGCTCAACGGCACCGAGCTTGCCCGGGAATACCAGGTCACCCAGATTCCCACGTTCTACGTTATTGGTGCAAATGGCCGCGCCGTCTACCGTCACGAGGGCTTCGAAGAAGATACTCCGAAACAAATGGCCCGTGTGATTGAGAAGCAGCTCAGGAAGCTGGAGCGCAAAGCCCTTAAGCATCAGAAGGTCGCTCAGCACAACGACGCGGAAATGCATTAGCAGGCTGCGGCATGACTCCGCCCTTCCAGGTGCGGGGTTTTGGGGCGAGGGTCCACGGCGCCGAAGCCCATGCCGTGCACGGCATGGGCTTTACATCCCCAGGTGTGATCAGCTACGGTCGGCGTCATGGGTCGGCCGTGGAACGACTGGTTTCACTGCAACGGGAATACGTACGGCACGTGGCTCCGTGGAAGCGAGCTGGGGTATCGCGAGCGGCACCATCGCCGACATGTTGAGGGCGACTATAAGAGTCCGCCGCACCCCGAGAAGGATCATCCGTTGCGGCAGCGCTCCAAGCGCTTGATGCGGAAGCCTGCGGTCTACTTGACTGACGAACAGACGCATATGGCCGGGGTTGCGATGGTCCACAGGTTGCTGAAGCTGGAGATCGAGCTTCTTGCCCTTACGGTCAACGCCTATCATTTCCATTTGCTTGGGCGAATCCCCGATCATCGACCTCGATATTACGTTGGGCTAGCGAAACAGTATGCGTCATTCCTGTTGACTCATGCGGACAGCTTGATGGCGCCGGTGTGGGCAAAGCGCTGTCGATGTCTGCCGATCGCGGACCGCAAGCATCAAACAAACGTTTATCAATACATTCTCGATCACGACGACAAAGGTGCATGTTATGTATGGAATTATCGAATGGGTGCGCCATGAGCGTCGCGGCCAAAGCCCATGCCGTGCACGGCATGGGCTTTACGATAGCTCGATGCGCGGATCAACCCAGCGGTAGAGCACGTCCACGACGAGGTTGAACAGGATCAGCATCGTCGAATAGACGAGCACGACGCCCATGATGAGCGTGAGGTCCTTGCTGAGGACCGCGTTGACAAAGTGGGTTCCGATCCCGGGCACGGCGAAGACCTTTTCGACGACAAACGAGCCGGTCATGGCCATGGCTGCCGCCGGACCGAGGAAGCTCAACACGGGCAGGAACGCGTTCTTCAGGGCGTGTTTGAGCACGACCCGCATCTGAGGCACACCCTTGGCCCGGGCGGTTCGGATGTAATCGGTCGCAAGCTCATCGATCATGCCGAATCGCGTGAGTCTGGCGATGTACGCCGCAAAGGGCAGCGCCAGCGTGAGCGCCGGCAGAAAGGTGTATGAGAGTTTGCCCCAGCCCCCGATCGGAAAGACCTTCAGCCACACGCCAAAGATCACCAGCAGCAGCGTGCCGATGACGAACGACGGCAGGCTGATCCCCACCAGCGCGACCAACAATGTGGCCAGATCGGCCGCAGAGCCCGGCCTGATCCCACCGATGATCCCGGCCGTCAACCCGATCGCGCAAGCCAATAGAATTGCCAGCAACCCCAGCGTGATCGACACCGGCAAACCCGCCGCGAGGATTTCGTTGACCGTCCAGTCCTGATGCGTGAGGCTCGGGCCGAGATCGAACGGCCGGTCGTGCT
The DNA here is from genome assembly GCA_022568135.1 of Planctomycetota bacterium. Lineage (GTDB taxonomy): Bacteria > Planctomycetota > Phycisphaerae > Phycisphaerales > SM1A02 > JADFFQ01. The sequence continues at coordinate 42,418 of JADFFQ010000015.1, forward strand.
CGCCAAGCAACCAACTCACCCCCGTTGCCTTGCCCAGATAATCCCAATAGAAGCTCCACGGATTGTCGAGCTTGTACTGCTCGAGCATGGCTTGCATGATCACTTGCGGCGGTCGCCTGCCTTCGGGATTTTCCAGCGGATTACCCGGAATCAGCCAGGCCAGACTGAACGTGATTGTGTAGATCACGAACAGGATGATCGGCATCTGGAGAAGTCGGCGGACGATCAGTCCGGTCATGGTTCGCGGACCTTCATCTGCCAGAGGTATTGGGTGAGGCGCGGATGCCGGCTCAAGCCCGTCACCTTGGCGGGTTCGTACATGTACAGCTGGACGAGCTGGCAGAGCACAAGCATGGGGACCTCTTCGGCGAACAGAAACCGCTCACATTCTTCGAGGATCCGCATCCGCCGTTGCGGGTCGGTTTCGCGGGCCGCCCGCTGGAGCAGCTCGTCCACGTAGTCGTTGGAGTAGCCGCGGTCGTTGTTGCCGTCGCCGGTCTTGAACAGGTCCAGGAAGGTTGTCGGGTCGCCGTAGTCGCCGTACCACCGACCGCGACCAATCATGAAGTTGCCGGTGATCAGGTCCTCTTTGAAGAACTTGCTCTCCTTACCGCGCAGCTCGACCCGCACGCCGAGCTCCCGCTGCCACATGTCCTTGAGAACGATCGAGATGTTCTTGTATCTGGGGGTGTTGGTGCTAAAGAGCAGATCGACGACGGGGAAGGGCCGGCCTTGATCGTCCTCGATGAGCCCGTCGCCGGTACGATCTTCCCACCCGGCTGCCTTGAGCTCGGCTCGCGCGTCGTCGGGCGCGTATTCCAATCCTGCGGGGCTTTGATAGCCCGGAATGGATCCCGGCGGAATGAGCGTCGTGGCCACAGGTTCGTTGAGGCGGGTCACCTGCTGGACTATCGCGTGGCGGTCCACGCTCATCACGAACGCCCGGCGCACCGCTGGATCGGCAAAGGGGTTGACCCGGCCGTTAGACAGGATCGGGCGGCAGTTGAAGCTGTAGAAATCGGTGCCGAACGTAGGGAACACGTGGATGTTGCGGCGCTCGCCTGCTTGTGGTTCCGGCAGCGCCGCCAGCGCCTCGTCAAGAGACCGACCCTCTCCAAGCATCTCTTGGATCTGGTGTGCGTAGCGCTGCTCATAGGCCTGGCGCTGGGCCAGCATGTCCGCCTGGTACTCGGCGCTGACATCGCTGAGCCAATCAATCTGCCCCGACTCGAAGGCGAGAATCGCGGTGTTGGTGTCCTCAATGGAGATACATTCGATTGAAGCGCTGTGTACGCGCTGCGGGCTGTGGTAGGAGGCGTTGCGCTCCAGGCGCAGGCCGCGCTTGTACCGCCACTGCGTCAACACGTACGGGCCGTTGCACACCAGGTACTTTGGCTTAGTCCAGCCGTGCTTCTGCTCCAACCGGCCGGTGTCGCTGTTGATCTTCACGAACCGGCGGTTAGCGAAGCTCGGCGGGGAGAGGTTCGACCAGCCGAACTCGCGCAACTTGGCGGCGGTCGCCTCATCAACCTGCCAGCCCTCGACCGTCGGCCGATGGACCGGGTGGAACACGCCGAACGCGACAAGATCGAGGAAGTACGTGGTCGGGTGAACGAGTGTCACTCGCAATGTGGAATCGTCCAGGGCCTTCAGGGCGACCGTTTCCTCAAAGCGGGCTATCGTCTCCCCCCACAATTCCAAGGCATTTGCAGCACGGGTATCGGGATCGAGCTGGGCGTTGGCGGCGGCGAACTTGTCCAGCGCGTGGGCACGCCAACGAAAGAACTCCTCCGCACCCCCGATCACGAAGAACATGTTGGAATAGTCCGCAGCGGTGTCCGGCATGATGGCCCGCTGCCAGGAGTAGATGAAATCGTGGGCGGTCAGCGGATCGCCGTTTGACCACCTCGCATCGGGGCGAATGGCGAAGGTGTAGCTCAGACGATCGTCGCTGAGGGTCCATTCAGCTGCGGCCGGCTCGATGCTGAAGTCGTCGTTGTCCCACCTGACCAACCCTTCGTACAGGGCGTAGGCGATGCGGAAGTCCTGAAGCCAACTCATGCGCTGCGGGTCGAGCGTGAAGACCTCGCTGCGGTTGACGAAGACCAGCTCAGCCCGCGTCGGCGGGTCATCGAGATACGCGACCGCCGCCAGCACGGCCAGCATGAGCCCGAACATCGCGAGCAGCTTCATCAGTGGGGCAGTGTAGTCCCATTCGCCCCCAAGGAGACGCCCGGGAGCCGACGAGCCGCGCACGTCGGTAAGCGGTGGCTGTGGCTAAGTCTTCGAGGCCACAGGGGCAGAGGACTGGGGCACGCTTCGCTCAGCCCCAGCCAACCCCTGCTCCGTTACGGTCGCGGCCCGTCACGGACGTTCCAGCTATTGGGGAACCGCTCTAGGGCTGTTGGTACGGCGGTTTGGTGATGATGGATTGCCACTTGTCGTGGTCGGCACTGAACCGGGGTTCGTCTCGATCCTTCCAGGCTCGGCCCAGCGCAGTCTTGGGAGCCCGCTGACCGGGTCGCAGTTCGGGGTCGATGAGTTGCAGCATACTTTCGCTGATCTGAACTGCTCCGCCGTAAGCGATCTTGGCGACCAGGTCGTCCTGTGCGCTGTCCCAGTGCGCCTGCGCGACACTGCAGATATCACAGAGGACGGGCGCCAGGGCTCGACCGAAGCTCTGCTGTTCGTCCCGCGCCAGGACGATCAAATCGTCGCGCATGCGCTTGAGCGCCGGATACACGGCTTGCATGAGCTCGCAAGGAACGATGCCGCTGTGCATCATTTGATCGGTCGTGCTGCTAAGGACGCTCAATCGCACTTCCCGCGACACCGGGCCGTTGACTGAGGCCAGCGCCTGGAACTGCCGGCGCAGGATCAGCCATTTCTCTTCCCGCCCGGCGGCGTGGCCGAGTCTCCGCAACGCCCGGTTGACATCTCTTTCGGCGATGCTTCCTTGCCCAACGGCGATGACCCAGGCCTTCGCCGCCCACAAGCGAACATGAAACCGCGGCTCGTCTTCGATGTCACAGTGATCGACGATGGTCTCAAGTGCCCGCTCGGTTCCGAGGAACCCCACCACCAGCATCGCGTTGACGGCGGTGAGAGGGTTGTCGCCGCTGATGATCTCCTGAAGTTGAGGCAGGGCGGCCTGCGCGTATTCGTAACGGAATACGTCGCGCACGCGCGGGGCCCGGAGCGGCTCGACGAGATTCCGCCGGGCCTTGGCCACATCGTCCTGGCCGGATGAGGCAAGCTGATCGCACCAGTAGCCGGCATACTCACGGATGTTGCTTCGCTGTTTCGAGGTCAGGTTGGCCGCGCCGGGCAGCCCGCTGCCGATCGGTCGGGGGCCGCCCCAGGCGAGCGAGGCGATCCCGACCGCGAGAAACATGAGCAGCGTACAGAAGATAGCCCAACGGCTACGCATTGCTGCCTTGGCCCTCCAACTGGGGTGGGAAGCCGGATTTGCCGAACCTCGCCAGTGTACGACCGTAGCAGCGGGGGTCGATAGTGTCAACGATCTGCTCAAGACGATGCCGGTCCACGTCGATGCCATTACCTGTTGATTGGCGGTTTGCTGAGGATGGCCGCCGAGCCTTCATTGCCGGCCGCCCCCACGCGAGTCCTTACCCCACCGTAGCGGCCTTGATCTGTACTATACGACACGTCCGCCCCTTCCGGTTTCGCGATTTCGCGGGGGCTGTTGCCGGACGCCGGGAGCGTCGGGCACGGGGCCTTGTACGTCCCTACCAGAGGGTGGCTGGACTGCTGGTCGCCCTGTTCGCGGCACACACATCATTATGGGCCGGTGAAGTGACGCCCCGGCATCGGCTGGCGGGGCAATTCCTCCGTGCCGCCGCGGCAGTGATCGAAGCGGAGCCGCTGACGGTCCAAGCCCTCGACGGTGCTGTATCACTTGGCCAATACGCGGCCCAGCTTGACCCGGATAACCCTGAGGTCTGGCGAACCGTGCTGGAAATCGCCACGCTGGCCGAGCGCAGTGACCTCAAGAGCACGGCCTTGAGGCGGCTTGTCGGTCTTGATTCACGCGACGATGTGATGCGCCTCCAGTATATCAACGAGGCCATCGAAAATACTCATACCATCGAGGAGCGGATCGAGGGGTACGAAAGCCTGCTTTCGCCAGACTCCCGAGAGAAGCTTGGTCCGATCGTGGTGTCACGACTGGCAGCCGATTTCGCGCTACTTCTGCAACGCCGGGGCGATGTTGAGGGGTTCGGCCGATGGCTCGCTGAATCCGTAGCGCTGGATCCGTCCAATCGGACCGCCGTTGCGATGGCCACGGGGTTCTTCCGCATGAACGTGGCGGATCCACTCGCCGAGGCAGAACTGCTGACGAGCATGGTGCTGGCTGATCCCACCGACGTGAATACCCAGGTTGTGCTGGGTGAGCTGCTGTTGGAGCACGGGGCGTATGTAGGGGCCGTTCGCCTCTATGACCTGGCCATGCGAACCCATGCTGCATGGGGTCAGCCGCCCCCCAGCGGGCTGCTCGCCGATCGCACGGTGGCACAGTGGGGTCGCGGTGAAGCCGCCGAAGCGTTGGTGATCATTCGTGAGCGCCAACGGCAGGTTGACGATGTGTATCGCTTCAGGCTCAAGCAGGAGAACCCGCAGCTCACTCCCCTGGATCTGGCCAGGCGCCATGCACCGCTGAGCAGCACTCTGGCCACGGTCCGAGCGGCGATACATAACCGGCTCGGGGACGAGCAGGCCGGCCCGACGTTGCGAACCGCGATCGCCGCGTACGAGTTCGAGTTCGCTGCGGTTGCGGCCCGGCAAGACTCAGACTCCACCGAGCTGGCGCAGCGCTATCTCGAAGCGGCCTGGGTCGCTCTGTGGCTGGGTAAGGACACCAGCGGCGCCAGCAGCTTTCTTGAATCGGCCGAACAGGCCTGTAGTGAGGGCGGGTTGAGCGAATCGGCCCGGACCAGGTTCGACGGCTGGATCGCCCTGCGTCAAGGGGCCCTGGAATCAGCAGTCGAGCAGCTCGAGCCGCTTGCGAATGGTGATCCGACCGCCAGGCTCGGCCTGGCACTGGCCAAGCTTCAGCAAGGCCGACACCGGGACGCGGCTCGGGGACTGCTGGCCGTGGCTCGCAGGCAGCCAGGCACCCTCATGGGCGTCTGGGCAGCCGATGTGCTCGCTGAGCTGCTCGACCAGCGCATCCCACCGACCGAGCAGGCCGCCCAACTGGAGCAACTCATCCGCACCATCCCCCGGGTGGTCGATCGGTTCCCCGATGAGCCGACCCTGGCCGTGAGCGTGCGGGTGATCTCCACCAAGACCACATTTGACCCCTACGAACCGATCATCGTCAACCTGGAGATCACCAACCACGCCCCCTTTCCGTTGGCGATTGACAGTGGTGGGCCGATCCGCCCGTTGATCGCCTTGCTTCCGACGGCGCAAATCAGCCGCGCGCCAAAGATAAGTGCGCTGCCTCCGATGATCGTCGACATCGGGCGCAGGCTGCGGCTGGAACCACACGAGCGGCTGGTTGTGCCCGTCAATCTTCGCCGTAGTGCCCTTAACCAGGTCCTCAACAGCCTGGCTTTACGGGGAGCAACGTTGAAGGTCAAAGCGGTCATCAACTTTACGCTGACGTCGTCGGGCGTGATTCGTCCCGGCATCCTGGGCAGTCAATACACCTCGCAGCCGATTCGAGTGGACGGCGCGCGGGTGACCTCGGGTTGGCTTACCGAGTCGATCGCGGCCATCCTTGAGCCGGACTCGCCTGAGGTTCTCCAAACCATGGGTCTCCTGAGCCACGTGGTCGCTGGTCAGGCCCAAGAGATACCGGATGAGCTGCGCCAGCAGATGACCGCCGTCGCCGCAGCCCTGGCGGAAGCGTACCCGAAGCTGGATGCCGCATCGCAAGCCTGGCTTGTGGCGGTGATGCCCCGCGACGAGGAGCTGGAGCCCTTGCTGGCCATGGCTCGAAAGAGCCAAGATCGACTCGTGCGGATCGCCTACCTGCTGTATGGTCTGACCGGCCTGAATGATCCAATGCTCGACGCCGCCAAGCGAGGCAGCGATCCGGACGTTCGCCGAGTGGCCGAACTCATGGAGTTTGGACTCATTCGCGAAGCGACCCGGGCGGATCAGTGAACATGGCCGACGATCCGTCGCCATCGATATCGCCGGGATCGCGTGCACCTGGACCACGACCGCTTCGGTGGGCGGGCGTTGTCATCGCCGCGGCGCTGCTGGCGGCGGCAGTCGTCGTCGTCGTCCGGCAGCATGATGCGATCGGCCAGGCATTGGACGCCATTCGGCAGCCGGATGCGTCGCATCTTTGCCTTCTTCTTGGTTCGGTGCTGGCGAATCTCCTGCTCACCGGGCTGCTTTTCACCGTGCTGATCTCGCGCTACGGCAAGGTCGGTCTGCTGGAGATGCAGGCTCTGATCGCCGCCGCCACCCTGCTGAACTTCCTGCCGCTTCGCCCCGGCCTGTTTGGCCGCATCGCCTATCACCGGACATTCAACGCGATCCCGGCGGCTGCCTCGGTGAAAACCGTGGTACAGGCCATGATCCTCAGCGTGGTGGTGGCAGGCTACCTTGCCACGGCCCTGGTGGTTTCGTCACAGCTCGGGGCGCCGATTTGGGCCGTAGTGGTCCTGCCGATCCCCCTGCTGGCGGTGGGGACCCTTCGCCCCGGCACCCGAATCTGGGTGGCCGCAGGGCTCCTTCGATACCTGGAAGTGATGGTGTGGGCGGTGCGATACCACGCAGCCTTCGCCCTCATCGGCGCTCCGATCGCCGCTGAAAGTGCGCTGGCCTTGGCGTGTCTGAGCATGATCACGATGCTGGTTCCGTTCTTCGGCAACGGCCTGGGCCTGCGCGAGTGGGCCATCGGCCTGGCCACACCGATCCTCGTCGGCGGTGACGCCATCATCGCCCTGGGAATCACCGCCGACCTGCTCAACCGCGCCGCAGAAGTGCTCGTTGTGCTGACCCTCGGCCTCGCGGGCATCGCCTGGCTCGCCGGGCGCCACGGCCGTCGGTCAGCACCAGACGCAGATTCGTGATCCCTGCTCATCCGCCCACGTTCAGCCCGGGTCGGCAACACTGTCGCTGGCTCCCACGCATCATGGCCGCTCCCCCTGCAACGCGCGGACCGCCACGGTCGTCGTTACGTTACCATTGTCTCTTCTTGAGCGGACAATTCGTATAGCGCCTCCGGTGCGAAGTCGGCACCGTTGGGCCATACGACCGTCCCGCAAACTTGGTCTACCGAAACGCGAGCGAAATAGGCCGCGTCTCGCAGCGGCTCGAAAATCGGCCCGTTCAGCAAAGGCTCGAGATCCACCGTCTTTCTCGTCCCGTCGTTGAAAGTCAACCGTAGCGAGTGAGCCCCACACACCTCAGCGATCTCGACGTGCAGAATCATCAGCTTTCCCTCGATTCAATCAAGTGCCGCAACGCTCTTCAGCGGCTCGCTAGCCCGAGCCAGTTCCCAGTTCTCTCGCAACTCCTCCCGATATATCGTAGCCCACTCCGTTACCAGAGAAAGCGCCCGGCGCGGCAAACTTCCTTGTAAGACCCTCAGCCGTATGGATGTCTACGGCCGCCTCATGCTCCCCGTAGATGGCGTGAAAGTGGGGTGGCGCATGATCGCTATAGTACATATAAATGGCGATCCCGAAGAACTTCGAAATGCAGGGCATCGTTACGTGTCCCGGCTACGCCGTCTGTACGACCAATGATCGCCCGCCGCGAGATGATCAGATCAACTCCGGCGGTTGCTTTGGAGTGCCTCAGCGCAACAAGGTGGCAAGCATCACAAGGTGAAGAAGAATAGTATCCAAATGGCTACAGTAGCGAGAACCAACACCCAGCCAGCTATGACGAATTGCTTTCGCAGGAACCGCCCGCTTAGCACAGCATATTGCGTCAGGAAAAAGGTGATGGGAATCAGCAATAACGGCCATGGAGTGTCAGTCAGTCTAGCGTAGAGGGCTGGTAAACCTGTTAGCACCAAGGTGTCCGCGAGGGGTCTACCGATGGGATTGTTCCACGACCAGTAACGGTCCAAGCGCTCAAGTGGAACCCAACTCCAAGCAACAAATACCGTGCCGAGCCCGGCAAGAAGAATGAGCCAATTCAGCCACCCACTCATGGGGTTATCCAGATCCTCAGGTAGAGCGTCCGCGCAGTTGCGACCGCACGTCACTTGCCTGTGGGATGTGAGCAGGTTTGCGTTACCCTACGTTCAGCCCCCCGTTCGTATCAATCCCCAAATCACCGGCGGTGAATAGCGCCTCGAACGCATAGCCCGCGGCCTCGATGTTTTGGCGCGCACCTTCCATGCGGTCGATCGTGGCCATGATCCTCAGGACCTCAGCCCCGGCGGTGGTGATGATTTTCGCGGCTTCGATCGCCTGGCCGCCGGTGGTGGCGACGTCCTCGACGATGACAACTTTGCCGTGTGGTTGAAGCGTGCCTTCGATCTGCTTGGCGGTGCCATGATCCTTTTTCGTGCTGCGCACGAACACGCACGGCAGCCCCGAGGCCAGTGACACGGCCGTGACCAGCGGGATGCCGCCGAGCTCCGCTCCGGCCAGGTGGGTTGTCTCCTTCGGCAGGCGTTCGGCGAGCATCTTGGCCAGCTCGGCCAGGATCTCCGGCTGACTCAGGAACAGATACTTGTCGATGTAATAGGTGCTCGTTCGGCCGCTGCGCAGCGTGAATGTCCCGCGGAGCACGGCTATCTCCGCGATTCGCCTGGCGAGCTCCTTTGGGGTCATCACCCAGATGATAGCGACGATGCGATCATGTGACCCAAGGAGACAAGCAGCAAGCGGACCGGGCTCTTACCGCTTCTCCCAGACGTCGCCCTCGCTCATGGCGGCTCGTGGTTGATGGCTTGTGCTCAGTTTCCTGCATCCGACCCGCTCGTGGAGCAGGTATAGTATTTGTGCTATGGCCAGGCACCGGTCTCGCTCCGGATTCACGATGCTCGAAATGCTCGTCGCGCTGGCGGTGGCGAGCATGCTGCTGGCGATTCTGCTGCCCACACTGTCGTCGGGAAGAGTGTTGAGCCGTCGAGCGATATGTGCGGGCAACCAACGGTTCATCGGTCAGGCGTGGGAAGCGTATTTGCAAAGCAACAATGCGCGGTTCCCGGCACTGTACGTTCAGCCGGCCTGGCATTACGGCGGGGTGCGTTTCTCATCCGTCGATGGCGACGCCTTCCTGGACTACGATCGGCCGCTGAACCACTTTCTGCCGGACCGCCACCTTGACCTGCCGCGCGAAGATGTCTTTCGTTGTCCGGCTGACCGAGGCATCACCGACGAGGATGGCATGATCGGCACCGGTCAACGTTCCGCCTATCGAGCCTTCGGCACCAGCTACCGGGCCAATGCCGCTTTGTTCAATCCTCAGCCGGATCAAAATGAATCGGGGCAGGTGCAGTATGGGCTGGGGCGCGATGAGATTACCACCGCCCCCTCGCGGCTGGTGGTGATGGGTGACCCGGTGTGGTACGAAGTGAGCCAGAGCACCGGCCGGAGCGCCAATTGGCACGGTCCGCCCCACGCTGGCAATCTGCTCTTCCTGGACGGTTCGGTTCGATTCGTGACCATCGAGCCTCGCCCGGCGGTTGGCCCGGTCGTGTTCGATCCCGTCGCTCCCGATCTGGCCTTTCCGATGCGCAAGCCCTGACCCGGCAGCGAACCGGAAGCGCGACAGGCTAGCCACGGCCGAGCTTCTGGGTGAGCTTCTCCTTTGCCGCCTTCGCATCAGCTTGCCCACGGCTGACCTTCATCACCTGCCCGACCAGCCGACCGATCGCAGCGTCCTTGCCGCTTCGGAAATCATCCGCGGCCTGGGGCTGCGCTTCGATTGCTGCCTCACACCACCGATCCAGCTGACCCTCATCGCGCACCTGAAGCAGACCGTGTTGCTCGGCGACGGCCTCGGCATGGTCATCACTGTCGCACAGCAATCCGAACAGTTCGTCAGCCGCGGTGGAGCCGATCGCTTCCTGGTCGCGCAGCTCGATGATCTGGGCGACCTGCCGGGGGCTGATGCCGAGCTCATGCACGCCGCAGCCGCGCTCGTTGGCCCGCTTGGCCCCGGCGTTGAGCAGCAGCTTCGCACATGCTGAGCCGACCTGGGCTTGCGACCCGCGGCCCGCCCCGCACGCATCAACGCACTGCTCGTAGAACATGCACAGATCACGGTCGTCGGTCAACGCCAAGGCATCCTTGGCTGAGAGCTTGTATTGCTCTTGGTACCGCCTCCGCCTCTGCATGGGCAGCTCGGGAATCCGCGCCGCAACGTTCTGCCGCCATTCATCGCTGACAACGATCGGGATCAGATCTGGATCGGGGAAATACCGATAGTCGTCGGCCTCTTCCTTCTCGCGCTGCAAGACGGTGATGAGCCTGGCATCATCCCAGCCACGCGTGCTCTTGAGGCCGGGCGCCTGAACCACGCCGTCTTTGGCCCATGCTTCGACCTGACGCTGATGCTCATGCTCAATCGCGCCGCGAAGGGCTCGGAATGAGTTGAGGTTCTTGATCTCGACGATCGGCGTGGCGAATTCGTTCCCGTCGTCCGTGCGGATGATCACATTCACGTTGGGCTCGAAGCGCATATGGCCGCGCTGCATGATCCCCTCGCTCACACCGAGGAACCGGCAGAGGTTTCGCAGCTCCTTGCCGAACGTTACCGCGTCCTGGGCTGATTCCAGGGCCGGATGCGTGACGATCTCCAGTAATGGGGTGCCCGCTCGATTCAGATCGACCAGCGAGCCGTTGTAGGGCTTGCCGCCGGGCAGTTCGTGCCCGAGCTTGGCTGTGTCCTCCTCCAGATGCGCCCGGATGATTCCGATGCGCTTCGTCGTGCCGTCGGCCCCAGGAATGTGCAGCTCGCCATCGCAGCACAACGGCAGGTCGTATTGACTGATCTGGTATCCCTTGGGCAGGTCGGGATAGAAATAATTCTTGCGGTCCCACTTGCTGACCCGAGCGATGGTGCAGCCCAGCGCGATCCCCACCATCATCGCCATCTCGACCGCCTGCTTGTTCATCACCGGCAGCACCCCCGGCAGCGCCGCCACCATTGGATCGACCAGACTGTTGGGTGCAGCGTCGTAATGATCGGGATGGGCCACGTTCGCCGACCGGCTGAACATCTTGGACTTCGTCGCCAACTCGACGTGGATCTCCATGCCGATCTTGAGCCGCGTGGAGACGATGCTCGCCGAAGTGGTCATGCCCGCATGATAGCGAGCCGCCCTCCGTTAGCCCCCGGCTCTGCCGGGGGATCGTTGCGGTCAAGGGATGTTTCGCCGGCGGGCTTGCCCCGCCGCGTGCTCACCCCTTCCCCTCTGTGGAAGTGGTCGGGTGAGGGCCGATCGCGCACAAGTGTGGCTGGTTACCCAGCGCCTCGGCAGCGCGCGCACGACCTGGGCGAGCGCGATTGCGCAATGCATGATCCTCATTGGTGAGCTGCAATCGAGGGTTGACCCCGATTTGCGCGCGCCGTGGCGACCGCGCGGCCTCCGATGCGCGCACCCGGGCGACCGCGCGCGCCATAACTTTGGTTATCCGGGGCTCATCTCGGCTTAACTTTGCTTAACCGCGCGTTCCCGACCCTTATCGAGCCATAACTTCAACCAACTCGTGCCCCCCGGCGCGCCCGCAACCCACTCCGCGCGCACAAGCGTGGCTCGTGGCTCTTGGCCGCTGGTCGCTTTGACCGCAGTGTATCGCAACCGATCTGGACGTCATGTTGTGTCCCCTGTTGGGGCGTCGGCTAAGTGGGGGACGTCGAGCGCACGCACCCCAACCAACCGCACCACCACTCAGCTCCCGGTGAATGCACCGGGGGCGAACCCGGTCCCGATTCCATCGGGATCCCCGGCCCTTGATCCCATCCCTCGTATCACCCAATCAAAATCGCTAGCCGCGTCCCGTCAAGTGCCACGAACACCGAAGTCCTGCGTGTCATTAATCGTCAGCGGTGTCCCCTGCGCAGGCGACACCAATAGCCACCCGGACCTCACCCTCATCATTGAACCGGTACAATCTCTACTGCGACAGGGCGGCCTTCACCTCGAAGTCGCTGGGAACTGATCCATGCCAATCACACTTATTCCTTCGATTGCTTCCATCGCGGGCCTCGCTGCGAATCTGATTCAATGGAAGACGAGCCAGGCTGCTGCCGACCCCAACGCCACCGTTCAGGACTACATCGAGTTCCTGCGGCGAGAGAACCACAAAGAGCTTCTCGATCGCCTTGAATCCTCCGAGCAATTGCAGACCGACCTCCAGAAACAGATCAAACTGTTAAGCAGGACTAGCGGGTTGGCATCAATCGCCGTTACGGAAAAGTTGGCACGGCTGGACCGGGATCTAACGGACTATCTAGATAGGCTGCCCGAGCAACTCGGCGATGTCGTTCTGCAGAACCTCTTCGACTTTGATGCACACCGCGTCGATTCTCGGGACCTTGAGTTTGAGAAGGCGTATCTACAGCAGATAGATAAGACCTATGGCCGGCTGAAGACTATGGGTGTCCGTGAGTTGCGCGATGTTCGCCAGGAACTCACCGTAGCCTACATCTCCCTCAACCTAAAGCGCGAGGGCGCAGATTCACTAGCGCCGGATCTCATAGACGCCGAAACGGTAGTGGCGGCTGAACCACTTCTTACAATTCGAGGACCGGCGGGATCCGGTAAGACCACACTGCTCCAGTGGATCGCTGTTCAGTGTGGTCAACATGATGATGCCAATCCTTGGATTGGAGGTATCCCATTCTTTGTCCCACTTAGGTCACTGGAGGAGTCGCAGGAAGGGCGCCCTAGCGTGAAGCGCCTGGTTGAAACCAGCATTGACATCAGTCAGCTTGCCCTGTCGCCTCCTGAGGGGTGGTTACAGCGGGTCATCAATGACGGCCGCGCCGTCCTCCTGATCGACGGCGTGGACGAACTCCCACCAGACCATCGCCCCAACTTTTGGGAATGGGTCGGCGACTGGATCGAAGACCATTCGAGCGCGCGGTGTTACGTGACCTCACGTTTTTTCGCCGACAAGGGAGAGGACAACATTCGTCAATGGAATCCCAACCCCGGATTTCGGGGAGCCGAACTCGACGACATGACAGACGGCGACATTGCCGCGTTTGTGCGGAAGTGGCACGACGCAGTCATGCAGACCGAGACAGACCGAGACGAGCGGCGGAATCTGGAGAGGGCGGCCAAGGCTCTACCCGAGAAATTGCGTGATCCCGCAAATGCGCGCGTGCGCGATCTGTGTCGCACGCCGCTGCTGTGCGGCCTGATTTGCGCGCTTCATTGGCGTGAGGAAGGCTATCTCCCAAGCCGTCGAGTCGATCTCTACGAGCGCTGTTGCAACATGCTGATCGAAGAGCGTGATCGCAAACGCGAAATACCGCAACCCGAAGGTCCCCTTCGTGCGATGAGTCTTGCTGACAAGAAAATGGTGCTTGAACGTCTCGCCTGGAGCATGATGCGCAATGTACGTCAGTCCAAGGAAGAGCAGCGAACGGAGATCACACGCCAACAAGCCATCCGCTGGATCAAGCCTCACATCTCGTCTTTCCAGAACGCCGATGCACGGGTGTGCACTGCTGATGCCGTGCTTGGACATTTGATCGACCGCAGCGGTCTGCTGCGCGAACCCGCCAGAGGAAAACTGGATTTTCCCCATCGAACGTTCCAGGAATACCTCGCGGCATGCGCCGCCGGATACCACGACGACGCCGGGGAACTTGCCCAGCACGCCAAGAGCGATCAGTGGCATGAGACCATCATTCTCGCCGCAGGCACCGACGTCGGCGGAAGCTCGTTCGGCAACAGGTTGATCGAAGCTCTCCTAAGAGAAGCAGAGCAGTTCCAGGCGCCCGAGGCGCGGAACAAGCGCCGCGCTCTCGCGTTGGCGTGTCTGGAGACGGGAAAGCAAATTAAGCCTGATATCGCAAGAAAGGTTCTCGACCAACTGGATCAGCTTGTTCCCCCAGACTCCAAGCAATCGGCCCGAGCGCTGGCCGCCGCAGGAAACGCACTTCTACCTCACCTTGAGTACCATCGAATAAAGGCCGCAGGGTATAGGGCGCTCGCGTTGAGTGCGCACGCGATTGCGCGCGTGGGAACACATGCGGCGGCTGAGTTGTTGAGCGATCCCAACGGCTATGGCGGCGATACTCGCGCTACTGTTATTGTCGAAGCTTGCGCCTGCGCGCCGCTCAACCCCCTTTCGATCCCCCAAGTACAGAAGTGGCTACTGCAAGAGACCTATCCCCAATCCGTAGAGGTCGCCATACGCCGTGCGAGCGATTTGTCGCCTCTCGCGTCGTTGACTGGATTGACTTCCTTATCTTTGAGAGGCTTCAACAACATCATTAGTCTGGACGGACTGGAATCTCTTGCGAATCTACGAACCCTCAATCTCACCGGCTGCAAATGCATATCGAGACCTGACGGTCTAGCGGACCTGGTTCACCTCGCCGCCCTCTCCAGCCTACAGAAGCTGGTGCTCGCCAACACCCAGGTCACCGACGCGGGGCTTGAGCACGTGGCGGCGCTGGGCAGCCTCCAATGGCTGTCGCTTGACAACACGAAGGTCACCGACGCGGGCCTTGAGCACCTCGCCGGACTGACCCGCCTCCAGACGCTGTGGCTCGACAACACGAAGGTCACCGATGCGGGCCTTGAGCGCCTCGCTGGACTCACCGGCCTCCAGGAGCTGTCGCTCAACGGCACCCAGGTCAGCGACGCGGGGCTTGCGCACCTTGCTGGGCTGGGCAGCCTCCAGAGCCTGTGGCTCGTCGGCACGAAGGTCACCGACGCTGGGCTTGCGCACCTTGCTGCGCTGGGCAGCTTCCAGATGCTGTCGCTCGCCCGCACGCAGGTCAGCGACGCGGGGCTTGCGCACCTTGCTGGGCTGGGCAGCCTTCAGATGCTGTCGCTCGCCGGCACGAAGGTCAGCGACGCGGGGCTTGCGCACCTTGCTGCGCTGGGCAGCCTCCAGAAGCTGTCGCTCGAGGGCACCCAGGTCACCGACACGGGGCTTGCGCACCTGGCTGCGCTGGGCAGCTTCCAGATGCTGTCGCTCGCCCGCACGCAGGTCAGCGACGCGGGGCTTGCGCACCTTGCTGGGCTGGGCAGCCTTCAGAGGTTGTGGCTTTACGGGACGCAGGTTAGCGACGCGGGGGTGGCGAAGCTCAAGGAGGCATTGCCGAACTGCTACATTACAAGGTAGTGCAGACACTTCCGCCCGATGTCACATTTCAGCAAGTCGCGATTCGCTTACAATCCCGCCATGAGTGCATTTGAGGATCGGCCGAAGCTTCGAAGCCGGCGGGTCGTCTGTCGTCGGCGGGGTACAGAGGTTGCAAGACCGGCGATGGCATCGCCGGCTTTACACAGAGGGGTTACGCTGGCCACATGCCTCGGACATTGGGGTACCACTATGTGAAGTCGGCCTTTGGGCTTTGGCTGCCGGGTGATGTCCGCGGGTCATGGTCTGAGGCCTGGGACGAACAAGTCGGGTACCTCGACCCCCATACGCTGCACCAGGGTGACGACGTGCGCCTGCGCATGGCCCAGGAACGCATGAAACATGATCCCGTTCACCTTACCGTGCCGATGATCGACGCGGTCGTCGGAGCCGTTGATCAATGCGCTTTGGCATCCCCCTGGCGGATCGTGGCGGCTTGCATCGAGCCGACCCATATGCATCTGCTGATCACCTCCAGCGGCCTCGACATCAAGCGCACGGTGAAATGGCTGGCCCAGCAGACGACCAAAGCCGTGCATCGTCAAACCGATCATGTCGGCCCCGTATGGGCGGAGGGACACTGGTGCAGCTTCATCTTCGAGGAATCCCATTGGACCAACACGATTCGATACATCGAAACGCACAACCTCCGTCGGGGGCAAGCGGCGCGACCGTATCCCTTCATCACGGGGTAAAGCCGGCGATGGCATCGCCGGGGTTGCGCGGCGGGGCTGACCCAATGATCGATGATCCCCCGGCGGGGCCGGGGGCTATGGGAAGACCTACCGGCCGGGGGCTTCGAAGCTGGCGACCATTCGGCCGGCGCGCCAGACGCGCACGGCGCCATCGGATTGGCTGACGGTGATGGCGATTGACTTGGTATTGGCGGTGATGCCGGCGGCGGCGGCGTGGCGGGCACCCAGGCCAGACGGCAGACCCTCGGAGATACCGGCTTTGAGGCGAGCGCCGGCGGTCTCGATCACGCCTGAGCCGCGAATGATGAACGCACCGTCCAGCGAGCTGAACTCCTTGACCGTCTCGGTCATCTGCTCATCAAGGATGTTCCGCTGCTTCTCGTGGTAGCCCTTGAACGGGTTGAGGATCATCTGCTCGGACTGTTCCAGCACGTGCTTGGCGTCACCGACCACCAGCAGAGCACCGATGGGCTTGCCTTCGCGGCCGTGCTGCCCGAGGTCCAGCGCGATCGAGAGCACTCGATGGAACACCGCCCGTTTGATGTGCTCGTCGATCGAAGGCTGCTCGGTGGTGTCGAACAGCTCATACTCGGCTCCGATGGTCATCACCACGATCGAATCGGTGAGTGATCGAAACGGGCCGGTGAGGAAGATCACCGTGTCGCCGAGGTCGATGATGCGATTGGACAAGGCGATGATCGCGGCCAGCTTGACCTGCCCGAAGCGGTCGAGGGTGACGTTGGGGACGGTGATGGTGCGCGAGTTGGATTCAGCGAATTTCTCGATGCGATCGAGATCGTGCTTGTCGCGAGCGACCAGCACGGTGCGTGGCGGGACAGCTTCCAGCTCGGGCAGAGCGTCGACGTAGACGATGATCGCCCGGGCGTTGGTGGTTTGAGCCAGGGTGGTCGCGGACTCCAAGAGCAGGCGCGAGACGCCGGCGGGATCGTCCATAGCGGTAGCATATGCTCAGATGAGCGAGAGGAAGAAGATTCACCGCAGAGAAGAAGATTCACCGCAGAGGCGCAGAGGACGCAGAGGAAGATTCACCACAGAGGACACAGAGGCCACAGAGGAAGACGGAGGTGAGGGGAAGAGATGGTAAAGCGGTCGCGCATTGTGTGAGCTTGGCTCCTGAGCTTGCTCATTCGTACCCTCCCTTTATTGCACCTCTGTGTTCTCTGTGCCTCTGTGGTGATGACCAATCCGACCTATGGGTGCAGGATGGTTCGGTCGTGTGGGATTTGAAATGAGGTCGGCAGAAGATAGCGGCGGCCTTGGTAGCGAAAGACTCGGCCGCTGATCACCATGGGCGTGTGCGCGCGGGACCGCTGGGGGTATTGCTCCATTTGTTGAAGCAGGCGACATGGTAGAAGGATCATCGGCGGGTCGGCGAGGCCCTCGGCGTCGGCATCGAACACCCACGACCACGCCCCGCCTGCCTCGCGGATCATCCAACCCCGTCGCCAGAGCATCACTGCGCCTGGTGGCGGAGGCGGTTGCGAGGCCGGCTGGTGCGCGCGGCCGCCAGGCTGGCCTTGCGCCACCGGGCCGACGGCCCGATCAAGATGGCGCAGGATTTCCTCGGCGCTGTCGGAGCTGGGTGATTGGGGTCGGGGCTCATCACTGCGTGTGGTGGCGGCGCGCTGCTTATCCGCGTCGACGCGTGGCACATAGGTCGGCAGAAGATAGTTGCGATCGTGATAGCGAAGGACCTGACCCGTCAGCTCAAAGACAATCTCACGGGGCGGCGGGCCCTTGGCGGCTTCAACGATCTGTTGCATGTCGCTGAGCATCGCGCAGGGAAGGATCGTCAACTCATACCGTGGCTGACGTGGATCATCGCGGGCGATGCGGAAGCGCCACCAGCCGGTCGGTTCGTGGTGATGCATGGTGCCCCTGGTCTGGATGAGAAATCCCCCTTCGGCAAGCAGCGGGCCCCGCCCGGGTGGAGGCAAATCTCCACGAGCATGGTCGGCCGGGAGTGGCGTCGTCGTCGGCGATTCCAACTGGGGAGCCCAGGAGTTGTTCGAGTCGATGTCGTTGAGATGAGCAACGCCTCCAGCCGTGCTTCTCGTCAGCACCACGGCGGCCAGCAATCCTGCGAGAAGCGGTCGGTGATTCACAACCGGTGCAATCATGGAAGCTCGTCCGGAAGCGATGATACCCGCCAAGGGCTGATCGATCGTCTTGAAGGCTGACTCAACATCATCACTTGACCGAACAAGTTGGCCGGGCGCGGGGGGTGGCGGATGAAGCTTGCCGGCATCGCAATGGATTTCAAGCTCGGCGCGCCCGGTGGCCGATGGGGAGGAGAGATGCGTCAGCAAGCCTGGCTGGCTAGTGGATGGTTGGCGATCGTCGCCGGCGGCGTTGGGGGATGCTCCAGCCTTTGGGGATCCAACCCGTGGAGTTTTGATCGCCCGCCGGCGGTTGCTGCGGCTGGCGATTCGGCACGTCCGGTGCGGGGCGACCGGACGGTGATTGCCGTCGCTCGGTTTGGCAATCCCAGCGCGTCGCAGCTTCGGTGGCGTGATGTCGGGGCGGGCATGAGCGATGCGTTGCGTCGCGCGCTGCTCAACGAAGGGGAGTTCGAGGTGCGCATCGACCCGCAGATCGAGAGGCTCCTTTCGCAATCCGCGCCCCGGCAGCGCCAGGTGGATGGCTCGGCGGCGAACGTGGACTTCATCGTGACCGGAACGGTGACCGATTTTCACCACACCGCGGCGCTTCCCGCCCAAGTGTCTCGCCGGGGTCTCTTCGGCACGCGCAGCGAGGCGGTGGTGGCCATCCAGTGGAGCATCGTCGATGCGCGAACCCGGCGGGTGGTCGCGGCCGATCACATCTACGGCACCGCGAGGGCGGGCACGGACCCGCAGATCAAGGAAATGTACAGCGGCGTAGCGTTCGGCTCTTACCTGTTCTGGAGCACGCCGCTGGGCAGGGCAAGCCGCCAGGCCGTGGAGCGGACCATGGCTCGAATCCGGGAGAAGCTTCCCTCATATGCCGGTGACCCGAGGATCGTCAAGCACGACGGTATGCGCAAAGTCACCGTGGTTGGCGGTTGGGCGTGGGGCCTCACGAAGGGACAGAAGTACTACCTCTACGCCGCACATCCCGATGAAGTCGCCACGGCAGCATCGCCCCGCCCGGTCTACGATCCCGACACCGGCCGACCGCTCATGGTGAGAATCAACCGGGTGGGGAAAGAGTCCTCGACCGCGTGGCTGTTGGGCAAGTCGCCGGTCGAGGTCGATCTGCGGGGTGCATTCCTATCGCGCGACCAGCCGGCATCGCCCGACGGCCCGGCGCCCGCCGGTGACACGGTTCTCGTGGACGTTGGTGAGGAGGATGGCTGAACACCACGGGCGGCGACGATCCCACGGCTGGTGAGTGTTTGTTGCTTGAAGGATCCTGCGGCCCCACGAGAATCGCGTATGGGTTCATTGTCTCGGCTACGATAGCGGATTATTCTTTCGCATTCGGCCGAGTACCCAAGTGGTCCAAGGGGACGGATTGCAAATCCGTTATTCGTGGGTTCGAATCCCACCTCGGCCTGTGCGGCCCGGTCGGCGTTTCCGGCCGCGCGGACGGTGGATGCGGGCCCTGGTTGTGCTCATTCTCGACGGTGGGCAGATGGCCGCACGGCCGGCCGGCTCGTGAGTCGGGCAACCCACGGGCGGCTCCTGCGGCCCTGTGAAGGGTCGGGTTCTCTTGGCGAACCGCCACAATCTGCCATTTTCCGCAAAGAACCTGTTCCCACAGGTGCGATTCGGGCGTATCTTTGGGGCGATGGGATCGGCTGAGCTGGATATGCGATCGCATCGCGTCAGTCGCGCATAGCATGACAGGGAAAAAAGCTCAAAGCGCGAGGAGGAGCATTTCAATGAAGTCTGGAGTCATCTTGACAGCGGCCGGTCTGGCCGGGATCGCGGTTCTCGTCGGTCAAATAAGCGCCGGCGGCGGGCGCGCCGGAGGCGGACCGACCAATGATAACTGCGCCGCCCACGTAACCATCCTCGAAGGCGTCACCGGCTTCAGCACCATCGGTGCCAACACCGACGGACCGGCCCACGTTTCCTGCGAGTTCGATGGTCAGACCTACCACGACATCTGGTATGACTTCACGGCTCCCCAAGACGGTCTTTTGACCGTTAGCACCTGCAATCAGGCCGATTATGACACCGATCTGGTGATCTACAACGGCTGCGACTGCTTGAACCTGTCGCTGCTCGGTTGCAACGACGATACCGGCGGATGTGCGGGCTTCACGTCCGAGGTGAGGGGACTGGTCATCGCGGGTAACTGCTATTTGATTCGCGTCGGCGGCTGGCAGTCCGGCGATCAGGGCAGCGGGACCATCACCGTCTCGGTCGCCGAACCGCCTCCACCACCGAGCATCGGTCCGGACGTGATCGTCGGGGCTGTGCCGTCGGTCCACCACTGGGGGTCGGTAGGCACCATTCATTCCTATTCGATTGCCACGACTTCGTGCAACATTGGGGACACCGATCTGCTCTGGATTGCCAACACCAACCAGCACCCCGTGATCGCCCAGAACATGTTCCGTTTGACCAATGGTCGTTTCGAGCAGATTGGCCAGTCCTGGCTGAAGCACGCGTTCACCGCGATCAACGACGGCATCTGCGGCGCATGCAACGGCAACCTCGGCAGCGTGCTCGGCGTAGGGTGCTCGGATCCGTACGGCGCAGGCCTCAACGGCAGCCAGTCGCTGCTGGGTCCGAAATCTGAGGTGAACGCAGCGACCGGGTTTTATCCTTATCCCTACGTGATCGGATGGCAACAGACCGGAAACACGATCTACAAGCGCTTGCAGGTCCAGGAAGCCGATCTGGCCAATCCAAGTGCGTTGTACTTCGTCGAAGGGCATTATGTGACGGCCGACGATGCCGCCTGGGGCAACCAGAACAACAACGCCTCCTACCGGTCCGTCACGATCGATGCGGGCTCGCTCAACGCCAGCGTCACCGGCTCCACCCATCAGCAGGACCCCGCCATCCAGGCCTGGCAGGATCAGGATCCGAGCGTGGGCCTCGGCAATATCGATGTCGCCAACGATGGCCGGTTCATCCTCGGCTACAAAGCCACCGATAACGGCGACGGGACCTGGCACTACGAGTACGCCTTGCTGAATCTCAACTCGGATCGCTCCGGGCAGTCGTTCTCCGTGCCGATCCCTGCCTGTGTGACCGTGACCAACGAAGGATTCCACGACGTCTTCTATCACAGCGGTGAACCCTACGACGGCACCGATTGGCCGGTGACCGTGGGCGGCGGTGACGTGAGCTGGTCAACCGATGACTTCACCTTCAACCCCAACGCCAACGCGCTGCGGTGGGGCACGATGTATAACTATCGCTTCGATGCGGACTCGCC